>DATAOP010000032.1:0-25832 GCA_036265675.1 Solirubrobacterales bacterium | reverse complement strand
GGCGTGGCCCTGGGACCCGTAGCCGAGAATCGCGACGGTCTTCCCCTGCAGCTTCGAGAGGTCGGCGTCCTTGTCATAAAAGATGTCGTCGGACATGCGGGGCGCGACTCTAACGGAGGGCCCGCCTCAGCAACTTGCCCGACGGGGTCCGCGGCAGCGCCGAAGCCAGCTCGACCCGCTTCGGGACCTTGAAGCCGGCCAACGACCCGGCGCAGTGCCGGCGCAGGTCGTCGGGCGTCGCCTGCGAGCCGTCCTCGAGGACGACGACGGCTGTCACCGCCTGCTGCCACTCGGGGTCGTCGCGGCCGACGACGGCGGCGTCGGCGACCTCGGGGTGGCGGAGGAGCACCTGCTCGACCTCGGCCGGGACGATGTTCTCGCCGCCGCTGACGATCATGTCGTCGATCCGGTCCTCGACGTAGAGGAAGCCCTCGTCGTCGATCCTGCCGAGGTCGCTGGTGTGGAGCCAACCGTCGGGGTCGGAGCGCCCCGGGGCGACGGTCGGGCCCTGGACCAGGATCTCGCCGTCCTGGATCCGGAGGTGTGTGGTCAGCAGCGGCCGGCCGGCGGAGCCGAGCTTGCGCCTGGCATCGGCCAGCGCCAGCGTCGTCACCTGCGAGCAGGCCTCGGTCAGGCCGTAGGTCTGAACCACCGTCGCGCCTCTGCCGATCGCCTCTTCGAGCGGCTCGCGGGGCACCGGCCCGCCGCCGATCAGGATCGCTCGCGGACCGGAGAGGTCAGCATCCGCCTCGAGCAGCCTGGTCAGCATCGTCGCGACCACCGAGACGACCGAGATTCCGCCCTCCTCCAGCGAGGCCGCGACGCGATCGACGTCGAACCCGTCGTGGAGCACCGCGGTGGTGCCGTAGATGACAGAGCGGACGACGATCCCGAGTCCGGAGATGTGGCTCAGCGGCAGGCAGCAGAGCCAGCGGTCCTCGGGCTCGACCCCGATGTTGAACGCGGACCCGACCGCGCTCCAGAGGAAGTTCCCGTAGGTGAGGCCGACGGGGTCCGGGACGCCGGTGCTGCCGGAGGTGAGGACCCGGCAGCAGACCGCGTCCATGTCGTGCTCCCCGAGCAGCGGCAGGTCGGCCTCGGTCTGGGTCAGCTCGCCCGGGTCGTCGAGCACGATCGCCGGTTCGGTCACCTCGATCACTGCGGCGCGCTCCTCGCGGCCGATCCTCGGCGCGAGCGGCAGCAGCACGGCGCCGACCTTCATCAGGGCGTGGACGAGCACGACCTGCTCGTGTCCGGGCTGCATGCTGAGCGCGACGGTCGAGCCGCGCCGCACGCCGTGGGCGGCGAGGCGCCGGGCGACCCAGGTCGCCTCCGCCTCGAGCTCGGCATAGCTGACCTCCGAGCCGTCCGCGACGAGGGCGGTGCGGTCGGGGCAACTCTGCGATCTCTGGGCGAGCCAGTCGTCGAGCTTCATCTGGGCCGGGATATCGTTGCCATCATGCCGAAACGCCACAAGGATGCCCCACCGGAGGAGCGACTGTACGCGCCGATCGAGTGGAGCTCGGCCGGTGAGTACGTGGACATCCGCTACGAGACCGCCGACGGGATCGCGAAGATCACGATCAACCGGCCGGAGGTCCGCAACGCGTTCCGGCCGCAGACGCTGGTCGAGGTGTCGGCTGCGCTCGAGCTGGCGCGTGAGGACCCCGACGTCGGCGTCGTCATTCTCACCGGCGAGGGCGACAGGGCGTTCTGCTCCGGCGGTGACCAGAACGTTCGCGGCGACACCGGCTACCTCGCCGAGGGCGAGAGCGTCGGCCGCTTCCACGTCACCGACCTCCAGGTGCAGATGCGGCGGCTGCCGAAGCCGGTGGTGGCAATGGTCGCCGGCTGGGCGGCCGGAGGCGGCCATGTCCTCCACGTCTGCTGCGACCTGACGATCGCCGCCGACAACGCCCGCTTCGGCCAGACGGGGCCGAAAGTGGGGTCCTGGGACGGCGGCTTCGGCGCCTCGCTGCTGCGTGACCTGGTCGGGACCAAGAGGGCGAAGGAGATCTGGATGCTCTGCCGCTCCTACGACGCCGAGGAGGCGCGCGAGATGGGGCTGGTCAACACCGTCGTGCCGCTCGACCGACTCGAGGCCGAGACCGTCGCCTGGTGCCGGGAGATGCTCGCCCTCTCCCCCTTCGCCCTGCGCTTGGTCAAGGCCGGCTTCAACGCCCACGAGGACGGCTACGCCGGGATCCAGCAGCTCGCCCACGACGCCAACCTGCTCTTCTACGGCAGCGACGAGGCCCGCGAGGGGCGCGAGGCCTACAAGGAGAAGCGAACCCCCGACTTCTCGCAGTTCCCGCGTCGACCATGAGGATCTGGTTGATGGCGGCGCGGCCGCGGACGCTGCCCGCGGCAATCGCCCCGGTCCTCGTCGGCACCGCGGCCGCGGTCGAATGGGTCGGGCACCTGCCCCGCGTCGGCGCCTTCGTCGCGGCGCTGTTCGGCAGCGTCTTCATCCAGATCGGGACCAACCTCGCCAACGACTACTCCGACGCCAAGCGGGGAGCGGACACCGCCGACCGCCTCGGGCCGGTGCGGGTCACCTCCGCCGGGCTCGTCGCACCGCAGCGGGTGCTGACCGCGACCTGGATCGCATTCGCGATCGCCGTCGCCTGCGGCCTCTACCTGGCGACGGTCGCCGGGGCCGTGATCCTCGTCATCGGCGCCTTCTCGATCGCCGCCGGCGTCCTCTACACCGGCGGCCCGCGCCCCTACGGCTACGCCGGCCTCGGCGAGGTCTTCGTCTTCCTCTTCTTCGGCCTCGTCGCGGTCAACGGCTCCTACTACGTCCAGGTCGAGAGGCTCGACGCCCTGCCGCTCGGGCTCTCGATCGCGATCGGGTTCCTCGCGACCGCGATCCTCGTCGTCAACAACGTCCGCGACATCGACACCGACCGGCGGGCCGGGAAGACCACGATGGCGGTGCGGATGGGCCGGCAGAACGCCGTCGTCCTGTACCGGCTCCTGCTCCTCGGCGCCTACCTCGTTCTCCCGATCTCGCTGATCGGTGCCGACACCAGCCCCTGGCCGCTGATCGGGCTCGTCTCTCTGCCGCTCGCGGTGCCGCCCCTGCGGACGATGTCGAACCGGACCGGCGCGGCGTTGAACGAGGCGCTGGCGGGGACCGGCGCCCTCCTCGGCGTCTTCAGCCTGCTCGTCTCGGCCGGACTCCTACTGGGCAGCTAGCGCTCGAATTCGACCCGTTTCTCGGCTAGTCTTGGCCGCGGAGGGGTACCTATATGTTCTCGAAGCCACCTGCACTCGGCGCCCTCGCCGTGGCGCTAGCGGTCCTCGTCTTCGCCGCCGCGGCAACGGCTGCGACCAACCTGACTCAGAAGGCCGGACCGATCGGGTGCGTGACCGAGACCTCGCTCTCGGGGCAGTGCCAGGACGGCGCCGGCCTCGTCGGGCCCTCGGCGTTGGTGATCAGCCCCGACGGCAGGAACGTCTACTCGACTGATCAGTCGTGGGACAGCGTCGCCACCCTCAGCCGCGACTCGGCCGACGGGACGCTGCGGCCGGCGGGCTGCGTCTCGGAAACCAAAAACTACGAAGGCTGCGCCAAAGCCCGGATGCTCGGTGGGGCGAGTGACCTTGCGATCAGCCCCGACGGCAGGAACGTGTACGTGGCCGCGCCCGAGAGCAACGGGATCGCGATCCTCGATCGCGATCCCGGAGACGGTCAGCTGACCCAGTCGACCGGCGACGACGGCTGCGTCGCGCCCGGCGGCGTCAACGGCTGCGAGGAAGGCCGAGCGATCGACGTGCCGACCACGGTCGTCGTCAGCCCAGACGGCGAGAACGTCTACGTCGGCTCCAAGGGACTCGGCGGCGGCATCGCGGTTTTCGAGCGCGATCCGGAAACGGGTGATCTCAGCCAGGACTCCGGCGACGCGGGCTGCGTCAACGAGACCGGCACCAACTGCGAAGACGGGCTGACCCAGATGGTCGGGGTGCAGACGCTCGAGATCAGCCCCGACGGGAACACGCTCTACGCGCTGTCGCCGGCCCGCGACGCGGTGACCCTCTACTCGCGCGCCTCCGGCAGCGGGGCCCTGGAACCGCAGCCGGCGCCGGACGGATGCATCGTCAGCGCCGCCGCGGACAACTGCACGGTCGTGATCGGGCTCGGCGAGCCGAGGGCGCTCGCCTTCTCCTCCGTCGGTCAGGGCGAAAACGCCTATCTGGCCTCGGAACGGCGCGACGCGATCCTCACCTTCGACCGCAACGGCGCCACCGGGGCGCTGGCCCAGAAGCCCGGCACCGCGGGCTGCGTCAGCAACAGCGGCTACTCGGACCCGATGCAGGCCGGCACCCTGGGTCAGTGCGTCAACGGGGTCGCGATGGACGGGATCGACTCGGTCGCGGTGCTGCCGGACGGCAGCGCGCTGTATGCGACGACAGACGAATCCGATGGTGTGGTCGTCTTCGAGCGCGCCGGCGACGGGACGCTCGCCCAGCGGCCCGGAAGCGCCGGCTGCATCACCGAGACCGGGTTCGAAGACACCGACCTGCCCTGGACCGAAGGGGACTGCGAGGACGGCCGCGCCCTGCTCTCGGCCGACGGAGTGGTCACCAGCGCCGACAGCAGGTATGCCTATACCTCGGCCCGCTTCGGCGGCATCGCCAGCTTCGACGTCGTTCCCACTCCCGCCCCGCCCCCGCCTGCAGCCGCCCCACCACCCGCCCCGCCGCCGGTCAGCGCCGCCTGCCTCAGCGCTCGCGCCAGGGCGCACAAGATCGCCAGGCGGCTGAAGAACCTCTCGCGTGAAAACAAGCGCAAGGCCCGCAAGGCGACCTTCGTGACCTCGGAGGCCGCCAAGGACAGGCTCAACGAATCGGCCAACCGCGGCCGGCGGCGGGCCAGGAACATGAGGTCCAACCTCCGCCGGGCCAACAGGTCGGTCAGTCACGTCTGCGCCTGAGCCCTGTCCGGGTGCAATGCTTCGGGCATGCGCATCGCCGCGGTCGAGGTCGTGCCCTACGCGCTCCCGTTTCGCGAGCCGTATGTGACCGCGGCCGGAAGCCTGCGGCAGCGCGAGATGGCGCTTCTGCGGCTGACCAGCGAGGAGGGGATCGTCGGCCTCGGAGAAGCGGTGCCGCTCTCGCTCCGCGGCGGGACCGACCTCGCCCAGGTGGTCAACGAACTCGAAAGGCTCGGCGAGCGCGACAGCCTCGATGAGCAGACGCTCGCCGGCGACGCCCTGGCGCTGTCCCCGCCGGCGCGCTGCGCGGCGCTGACAGCCCTCGCCGACCTGCGCGGCCGGCGGGCGGAGGCCGAGCACGGTGCTGCCGCGGGCGATTCCCCGGCGCCGATCCGCTGCAATGCCACCCTCTCGGCCGGAGACCCCGGCGAGGTCGCGACCGAGGCGCTCGCCTGGGCGGAGGACGGCTTCTCCTCGTTCAAGCTCAAGCTCGGGAGCGGCGACGACCTCGGCCAGGTCCGGGCGGTTCGCGACGCGATCGGGCCCGGCGCCCGGATCCGGGTCGACGCCAACGGCGCCTGGGACGTCGAGACCGCCAAGCGGACGCTTTCGGACCTCGAGGAGCTCGACGTCGAGCTCGCCGAGCAGCCGGTTGCGAGCTCCGAGGAGGCCGTCGCGGTCGCCGGGTCGACCTCGATACCGATCGCCGCCGACGAGAGCGTCGCTAGCCGGGCCGAGGCCGAGCGGGCGGTCGCGATGGGCGCCTGGTCGCTGACCGGGGTGAAGCTCTCCAAGGTCGGGGGGCCGGAGGCTGCGATCGAGATCGCCGAGGTGATCCCCACCTACGTGACCAGCGCGCTCGACGGGCCGGTCGGGATCGCCGCCGCCGCCCAGGTTGCCGCGACGCTGAGCGCGAATTGCGGTGACGAGCGGGGCCTCGACCTGGCACACGGGCTCGCCACTCAGCGGCTGTTCGCCTCGACCGTCGCCGCCGTCGGCTGCGAGCTCAGGGGCGAGATGCTCCATCCGCCCACAGGGCCGGGGCTCGGCGTCGAGATCGACGACTCGGCGCTCGAAGCACACCGCCTCTGAGAGCGCATAGGTTCACGCTGGTGATCGACTCGACCAACGGCAACACCGCGCTCGCCTCCGCGTTCGTCGAGGAGCTCGCCCGCTGCGGGATTCGGCGGGCGGTCCTCTCCCCCGGCTCGCGCTCGACGCCGCTCGCGGTCGCCCTCTGGCGCCGGCCTGAGATCGATGTGACGGTGATCGTCGACGAGCGCTCCGCCGCCTACTTCGCCCTAGGCGCCGCGCAGGCGACCCGGGCACCGGTCGCGATCCTCTGCACCTCGGGGACGGCCGCGGCCAACTTCCACCCGGCGGTCTGCGAGGCCGATCAGTCCGCGGTTCCGCTGATCGTGCTCACCGCGGACCGCCCGCCGGAGCTGCGCGGGATCGGCGCAGGCCAGACGATCGACCAGCTGAAGCTCTACGGCTCCTCGGTGCGCTGGTTCTGCGAGGTCGGGACCCATGCCGCCGACGACGAGGGGCTGCTCCACTACCGCTCGACCGCCTGCCGGGCTTTCGCCGCCGCCCGCGGGGAGCCGCGGCCCGGCCCCGTCCACCTCAACCTGCCGTGGCGGGAGCCCCTGGCCCCGGTGCCCGTGGACGGCGCCGTCACCGCAACAGATGAGCTGGCGACGAGGGGGCGCGGTGAGCGGCCGCTGACCGCGGTGACGCCGGTCGACCTCGAGCCGTCCGAGTTCCTGCTCGAGGAGGTTGCGAAGCACATCGGCGAAGCGCTCTCCGGGGTGATCGTCGCCGGCCGCCAGCTCAACCCCGGCCTGCGCGAGCCGCTCGCCGACCTCGCGCGGACCGCGGGCTTCCCGATCCTCGCCGAGCCGACCTCCCAGATCAGGTGCGGCCCGCACGACCGCTCGCACGTCGTCACCTCCTACGACCTGCTCCTACGCGAGGAGCGATTCGGCACCCGGGTCGTGCCCGATCTCGTGCTCAGGTTCGGCGAGATGCCGACCAGCAAGCCGCTGCGGGCATGGCTCGCGGGGTCCGGCGCCGATCAGATAGTGGTCGACCCGACCGGGGGCTGGAACGAGCCGACCCGGCGCGCGGCGGCGCTGCTGCGGGCGGACGCGACCGACCTCGCGGCCGGGTGGGCGGCGCGCCTCGGCGAGAACCGCGAGCCGCCGACGGCCTGGATCGAGGCCGAGGCCGCGGCGCGGCGCGCGATCGAGGCGGAGCTCGACGGGATCGAGGACCCGACCGAGCCGGGGCTGCATGCGGCGCTCGGCGCCGCCCACGCCGACGGCGACGTCGTCTACACCGCATCGAGCATGCCGATCCGCGATCAGGAGGCATACCTCGGCGCGGTCGAGACGGACGCACTCTTCCTCTGCAATCGCGGCGCCAATGGTCTCGACGGCCTCGTCTCCTCCGGAATCGGCGCCGGCCACGGGACCGGCAAGCCGGCGACGGTCCTCACCGGCGACCTCGGCCTGCTCCACGATCTCGGCGGCCTCGCGGCGCTGCGGGAGGCGGCTGCGCCGGTCCGGATCGTCGTCATCGACAACGGCGGCGGCGGCATCTTCCACTTCCTCCCCCAGGAGGAGGCGCTCGACCGCGACGAGTTCGAGGCGCTGCTCGGAACCCCGCGCGGGGTCAGCGTCTCCCGTGCCGCGGAGCTATTCGAGCTCTCTCACCACCGGATCGAGTCGCTCTCGGAGCTTCCCGACGCCCTCGCCGCCGGCACCGGCCTGACCGAGGTGCGCACCGACCGCCAGACCAACGTCGACCTCCACAACCGGCTCGGAGACAGGGTCTCCCAGGCGCTTGCCGATCTCCAATAAGGCGCCTGTCGCTGCGGCTGGGTGGGGATCGGGGGACCTTCGCCGGAGCCTCCCCGGCTGTTGCTCCGGAGAGGTTCCCCGATCCCTACTCCGCCAACAACGGAAGAAGCGCCTGCAGCTTGATTTCGGTCTCCGCCAGCTCCGCGGCCGGCTCGGAGCCGGCGACGATGCCGCCGCCCGCGTAGAGGTGCGCCTTGCGGTCGCGGAGGAGGGCGCTGCGAAGGGCGACGCAGAATTCACCGTCCTCGGTCGCGTCCATCCACCCCACCGGGCCCGCGTACCAGCCGCGGTCCATACCCTCGAGCTCGCGGATCGTCTCGGCGGCGGCACGGCCCGGCTCGCCCCCGACCGCGGGCGTCGGATGGAGGAGCCCGGCCAGCGAGATCGCCGAGAGCGGTTCGGCGAGCTGGGCGATCACCGGGGTCGCCAGGTGTTGGATGTTGGCGACCCTGATCACCTCCGGTTCCTCGCCGGCCTCGACCCAGACCGAGTGCGGCCGCAGCAGGCGGACGATCTCGGCGGCGACGATCGCGTGCTCGCGGCGGTCCTTGTCGCTGCGCATCAGCTTCTCGCCGAGATGGTCGTCGACCGCCGGGTCGGAGCTGCGGCGGGTCGACCCCGCGAGGGCGACTGTCGACGCGCCTGCGCCGGAACGTCGGATCAACAGCTCGGGGCTGGCGCCGACGAAGGCCGCCTCGGGCGTCCCGCAGCAGAAGCAGAAACAGGATGGGAAGTGCTCGCGGAGGGCCCCGAACACCGCCGCCGGGTCGTGGGCCGCGGGAGCGCTGACGACCACCTCGCGGGCGAGGACGACCTTCTCGAGCGAGCCGGCGCCGATCCGTCCCGTCGCCTCCTCGACCGCGTCCTCGAAATCACCCGGTGGACGGGCGCTGCGGATCGTCGGTCGTTCGAGCCGGTGGGGGTCGATCAGGGCCAGCGGCTCGGCCCTCAGTCCCGAGACCCGGCTTTCGGCGCGGTCCGCGGCCTGCTCGAGGTCGTCACCGGGACCGACGAGGACGTTGACGGTGAGGAAGGTTTCGTCGCCCATCCGGCAGATCGAAACCTCGGGCAGCCGCATCGTCGCCGGGTTGAACGAGGACCAGGACGAGGAGCCGGCGCCGTCGGGGTCGAAGGCGAAGCCGCCGGTCCAGACCGGGCCCGCGCCCGCCGGCAGATTGCCGGGCTCCTCGACGACCGCCTCCTCGGCGACCCGGAGGCACTCGCGGGCGACGTCGCCGAACCGCGGCCCTCCCCGCGAGGTCGACTCGTGCGCCACGCCGAGCGTCGCCAGCGCGAACTCGCGGTCGGGCTGCTCCCAGCAGAACCAGCGGTCCGACGCCAGCCTCGAGGCGAAGACCGTGGCGCAGGGGTCGATCCCGTCGACCGCGACCGTGACGCTGGCCAGGGTGCGGTGGCCGTTCTGGACGGCCTCGCGCAGGGATGCGCGGAGGGAATCTGAGAGTGACGAGGCCCAGGCGTCGCCTGGAGCCGACATCTCAGTCGGCGCCCCTGGCGATCGCGATCTCGCCGGTGCGGACCATCTCGATCAGCCCGTGCGGTCGGATCATCCGCTCGAAGGCCTCGATCTTGTCGGCCGAGCCCGTCACCTCGATCGTCAGCGCCCGTTTCGAGACGTCGACGATTTTCGCGCGGAAGATCTCGGCGAACTGGATGATCTCGGCCCGGTTCTCGACCGCGGCCGAGACTTTGAACATCGCCATCTCGCGGGCGACGGTCTCGGCCGGCTCCATGTCGCGGATTTTGAGGACGTTGACGAGCTTGTGGAGCTGCTTGGTCACCTGGTCGATCGGGTGGACGGCGCCGTCGAGCGTCAGCGTGATCCGCGAGACGCTCGGGTCGTCTGTCGGACCGACCGCGAGGGTGTCGATGTTGAAGCCGCGACGCGAGAACAGGCCCGCGATCCGCGCCAGGACGCCCGGTTTGTTCTCGACCAGGATCGAGAGGATGTGCTTGCGGCCGCTCAGCTGCCCGGGGACGTGCAGGTCCTCGAGCTTGACCAGCTGTGGGGTTCCGGCCTCCATCAGCCCACCGTCTCCGGAGCCTCGACCATGTCGCGCGCGGCCTGGCCGGGCGGGATCATCGGATAGCAGTTCTCCTCCTGGACGACGCGGACGTCGAGCAGCACGGGGCCCTCGGTCTCGATCGCCTTCACCATCGTGGCCTCGAGGTCGTCGGCGGAGTCACAACGCATCCCGGTCGCGCCGAACGCCTCGGCGAGCTTCACCCAGTCGGGGCTCGCCCCCATCTCGACCGAGCTGTAGCGGCGGTCCCAGAACAGCTCCTGCCACTGGCGGACCATCCCCATGTAGCCGTTGTTCATCAGGAAGACCTTGACCGGGATCTCTTCGTTGACGCAGGTCGCGAGCTCCTGGCAGGTCATGATCAGGCTGCCGTCGCCGGCGAGGCAGACGACCTCCTCGTCGGGCTGCGCGACCTTGGCGCCGATCGCCGCCGGAAGGCCGAAGCCCATCGTCCCGAGGCCACCGGAGTTGATCCAGCGCCGCGGCTTCTCGAACCCGTAGTACTGCGCCGCCCACATCTGGTGCTGGCCGACGTCGGAGGTGATGATCGCGTCGCCTTTCGTCGCCCGGTGCATCGCCTCGATCATGAACTGCGGCTTGATCTCGCCGTCCTTGCCGGGCTCGTAGCGGAGCGGGTGCTCCTGCTGCCAGGCGCGGAGCTGCCCCCACCACTCGTCGAGGCGCGAGGAGTCGGTCTGCAGGGCTCGATACTCGCGGGTCAGCTCCGGCAGCACCAGCTTGACGTCGCCGACGATCGGGATGTGGGCGCCGACGTTCTTCGAGATCTCGGCGGGGTCGATGTCGAGGTGGATCACTTTCGCGTTCGGCGCGAACTCGGCGAGCTTGCCGGTGATCCGATCGTCGAACCGGGCGCCGATCGCGACGATCAGGTCGGCGTTGTCCATCGCCCAGTTGGCGGTCACGGTGCCGTGCATGCCGAGCATCCCCAGCCACTGCTCGTGCGAGGCCGGGAGGGCGCCGAGCCCCATCAGGGTCGAGGTGACGGGAAAGCGGTCAGACGTCGCGAACTCGCGCAGCTCCTCGGAGGCGTTGCCGTTGACGACGCCGCCGCCGGTGTAGAGGATCGGCCGCCGCGCGTTGGCGATCGCTTTGGCGGCGATCCGGACCTGCTTGATGTTGCCGGCGCTCATCGGCCGGTAGCCGGGGAGCTCGACCGGCTCGGTTCGCGGCTCGTATTCGATCTCGGCCCGTGAGAGGTCCTGCGGGATGTCGAGCAGGACCGGGCCCGGGCGCCCGGTCGAGGCGACGTGGAAGGCCTCGTGCACGTACTCGGGGATCTGCCGCGGGTCGGTGACCTGAAAGGAGTGCTTGACGAAGGGAAGCGTCGCGCCGAGGATGTCGGCCTCCTGAAAGCCGTCGGTCCCGATCAGCTCGGTGCGGACCTGGCCGGTGACGAACACGGTCGGGACCGAGTCCATCATCGCGTCGGCGATCGCGGTGACCAGGTTGGTGGCACCGGGACCGGAGGTGGCGAAGGCGACCCCGACCTTGCCGGAGGCCTTGGCGTAGCCCTCGGCGGCGTGGCCGCCGCCCTGCTCGTGGCGGACCTGGATGTGGTGGAAGCCGGCGTCGACGAGCGCGTCGTAGGTCGGCAGGTTGGCGCCGCCGGGGATCCCGAAGATGTCGGTGACGCCCTCGGCCTTGAGGCTTTGCATCAACGCGTCGGCGGCTCTCATGGAAAGAGCGATGCTAGCAGCGGGCCTATGCGCGGCCAGCAGGGGATTTCAGCGGGTTCCAGCGCGTCCGCGGGTCGATCGAGCTCTCGATCACGCGGTCCCGGTGGCGCTCGAGCATGCCCAACATTGACTCGACCAGCTCCTCCCCGAGCAGGGTCGGCTCGAGGCCGAGATCCAGCAGCTTGGTGTGGGTCGCGTTGTAGTAATGCTCTTCGAGCTCGACCCGCGGGTTCTCGACGTGCTGGACCTCGACCGAGTGGCCGAGGTGCTCGCCGGCCGCCTTCACAAGCTCCGCCAGCTCGCCGACCGAGAACTGCTCGGTGAACTGGTTGAAGACACGGAACTCGCCGCGATCGGCCGGGTTCTCGACCGCCAGCTCGACGCAGCGCAGCGTGTCGCGGATGTTGAGGAAGCCGCGCGTCTGGCCGCCCGAGCCGTAGACCGTCAGCGGATGGCCGATCACCGCCTGGACGCAGAACCGGTTCAGGACCGTGCCGAAGATCTCGTCGTAGTCGAACCGGGTCACGAGGCGCTCGTCGCGGGCGGTCTCCTCGGTCTCGACCCCGTAGACGACGCCCTGGTTCAGGTCGGTCGCCCGCAGGCCCCAGATCCGGCATGCGAAGTGGAGGTTGGTCGAGTCGTGGACCTTCGAGCAGTGGTAGAGCGACCCCGGCAGCTTCGGAAACGGGAGGGTGTCGGTCCGCCCCTTGTGCTCGATGTCGATGAACCCCTCCTCGATGTCGATGTTGGGGGTCCCGTACTCGCCCATCGTCCCGAGCTTGACCAGGTGGCAATCGGGGACGTGGTCGCGCAGCGAGAACAACAGGTTGAGCGTCCCGATCACGTTCGTGTGCTGGGTCTCGGCCGCGCGCTCGCGCGACATCATCGAGTAGGGAGCAGAGGCCTGCTCGCCGTAGTGGATCACCGCCTCGGGCCTGGTCTCGGCGACGACCTCGTCGAGGAAGTCGCCGTCCTCGACGGCGCCGATGTAGGGCCGGATCGACTCGCCGGTGATCTCGCGCCAGGCCTCGACCCGCTCGTCGAGGTCGCGGATCGGGGTCAGCGTGTCGGTGCCGTGTTCACGGTGCCAGCGGCGGCGGGAGAAGTTGTCGACGACGGACACCTCGTGCCCGCGGGCCGAGAACCTCAGGGCTGTCGGCCAGCCCAGGTAGCCGTCGCCCCCAAGGATGAGAACGCGCATAGGCGCGGCAGGGTACCTGACCTGGGCGACATAGCATCCGCACCGTGGGCGCTGCGCGGGCACTGGCACTGGGGGCGATCCTGTTGCTCGGGCTGGGGTTGCGGCTCGACTACGCCTGGGAGGGCCGCGAGCCCGTCTACGACGCGGTCGCCTACGCCCGGATCGCCGCCAACCTCGATCGCGGCGAGGGATTCACGGTCGGCAGGACCGCGACGCAGCCGTCGACCAACTACTCCCCCGGCCTGCCGCTCCTCGTATCGGTCGTCTATCGCATCTCCGGCGGGGTCAACGAGCGCCTGGCGCGAATCGTCCTGGCGCTGATCGCCTGGCTCGCGGTGCCGCTGACGTTCCTCATCGGCCGCCGCCTCGCCGGTCCGACCGCGGGCCTGATCGCGGCCGCCGCGGTGGCGATATACCCGGCCCTGCTCGAGTACGGCGGGATGCTGATGTCGGAGCCGCTGGCGACCACGCTGCTCGCCGCTGCGATCCTCGCGATGCTCTGGGCCGGGGACGGAGAGCGGCTGCGGCGATGGGCGCTGCCCGGCGCGCTTCTCGGCGCGCTCGCGCTCACCCGCCCCGAGTACCTCGGCGTCGCGATCGTCCTCGCCGCGGTCGTCTTCGCCCGCGGGATCGGGGCTGAATGGCGGCGTTCGCTGGGCCAGGCGGCGGTGCTGGCGCTCGGGGTCGCCCTCGTCGTCCTCCCCTGGACGGTGAGGAACGCGGTCCTCCTCGACCGCCTGATCCCGATCTCGACCGGCGGCGGCCAGGTGCTCTTCGCCGGCTCCTACATGCCGTCCGGCGGCGATCCGGAACGGGTCGGCCGCGAGGTGCTCGAACGCCACCCTGGACTGGCGAAGCAGCTGGCGGCCGAATACGTCGAGCCGGGGGCCGGTCTGGAGTCGGTCCTCGCACACGTCCGGCTCGAGCAGATCCTCGCCGTGCTCGCCGAGCAGCGCTATCCGGAGCTCGAAACAGATCGGGCCCTCGGACGGATGGGGCGCGAACGGCTCTGGGAAGACATCACCGAGCGGCCGGTCGACTACGCGGGATTTCTCGCCGCCAAGCTTTGGCGAGTCTGGGGGCACGGGCCGCGCGTGGTAATGCGGAAGCGGGGCTGGGAGCTCTTCCAGTGGGGGCTGCTCGCCTTCGGGCTCATCGGTCTCGTCGTCCTTCTGGTCCGGCGGCGATGGGAGGCGATCCCGATCCTCACCGTCCTCGTCGCGATCACCGCGATCAGCCTGCTGCTCGTCGCGACACCGCGCCGGGCGCTGGTGATGATGCCGCTCGTCGCCTCGCTGGCCGGAGCCGGTGCCGTGAGTGCGGAGCGAGCAAGCGTCCATATCTGGCTCTCCGCGAAGCGAGCGAAGCGCGAACAGTCGTGATGCTCTGCGCGGATAGCCTGGCGCGACGATGGAACGCCTGACCCGCTGGGCGCGCACCCTGCCCGACCGCCATGGACGGACAACCCTGGTCCTGCTGGCGCTGATCCTGGCGCTCGGGCTCGGGCTCCGCGCCTACCGTGTGGTCGAGCCGTTGCCGACGCCCGGCGACGACGCCCACGCCTACTACGCACTCGCCAAGGCGCTGTATGAGGAAGGGACCTATGGTGGGCCGGAATTCGACGACGCGAGCGACTGGTCGCCGGGCGCCCCGCTCCTCTACGCGGCCTCCTTCTACGCCACCGGAGGCCCGCGGGAAGGGACGGCGCGGATCGTCGAGACCCTCCTCGCGTTGGCGACGATCATCGTCGTCTACCTGCTCGGACGGAGGATCAACTGCGCCCCGGCCGGCCTCATTGCCGCGCTGGCCGTCGCCGTCTACCCGCCCTTCATCCACTCGACCGGCGCGCTGTACAGCGAGCCCCCGGCGATGCTGACCCTGCCGCTCGCCGTCCTGCTCTTCCTCGCGGCCCAGCCTCCACCTCCCCCGGCTCAACGGCCACCCGCCACCCCCGGACGCGGAAGCGAGGGCCAGTCCCACTCTGTTTCCCCTGGCCCGAGCGAGAGCAGAGGAGGTGGCGGAATTATGTGGATGTACACGATGAGCGGTCTCTTGTTCGGGCTGACCGCCCTGGCACGGCCCGAGTACCTGGCGGTGGGGGTGGTGTTCGTCGTGCTGGCGGCGATCCGGCTCTGGCAGGCGGGCGGTTCGCGGCCGACCGCGATGCTCGCCGGCGCGGTGGCGATGGGGATCGCGATCGTCGTCCCGATCGTGCCCTGGACGATCCACAACATCGTCACCCTCGACCGCGCGGTGCCGATCAGCACCGGCGGCGGCAAGGCGCTCTACGTCGGCACCCTGCTCCCCGCCGACGGCGAATACCAGCGGGCCAAGGCGCTGCTCGCCAAGCGATACCTGAACCGCGACCTCGAACCCGGGTCCGAGGCGCTCGAAAAGATCAACCCGACACCGCTCTTCGACCGCGTCGCCGCCCGCCATCCGAACCTGCCGCGCGACCAGGCGCTCGGCAAGGTCGGGAAGGAAAACTTCTCCGACTACATCTCCGAAGACCCCCGCGGCTATGCGGAAATGACCGTGCGCAAGATCTGGCGGATGTGGAGCGGGGGCGTCGGCGAAGCGATGAGCGGCACAGCCGGGAGGGCGATCCAGGTCCTGATCGTCGCCCTCGGCCTCGGCGGCTTCGTCGTGCTCGGGGCGCGCCGGCGCTGGTGGGAGCTGACCGCGATGGCGACCCCGATCGTCATCGTCACGCTGGTCGGCGCCGCGACACTGGCAGCGACGCGGCGCAACGAGGTGCTGATGACACTCGTGTTTCCGCTTGCCGGTGTGACCCTTGCCTGGGCCGGAGCCGCCCTATCCTCCAGCGGCCCATGGCGATCCCAGCGGCAGACGTCTTCCCCTCGGAACTGACGGCGCTACGCGTCGCCGGCCTCGCGCTGGCCGCAATGCTGGTCGCCTACGCGCTGGTCCGCCGCCGCTCGCTCCGCAACGCCGACGTCCTGATCCTGCTTCTCGCCGGGGTCGGGCTGGCGATCGTCTCCGGGACCGAAATCACCGATGCGCTGCTCTCCGCCTTCTCGTTCGAAAAGGGCAACGGCGGGCGGATTCTCGGCCTCGCCGTGTTCGCGATCTTCATCCTGTTCCTGCTGATCCTGCGGGCGATCTCGCAGGGCGCCCGCAACTCGCGCCAGCTGTCGGCCGTGCTCGAGGGGCTGGCCTGGGAGGAGTTCCGCCAGGCGGGCCTCCCGGTGCGCTTCCGGGGCCGGGTCGCGGTCGTGGTCCCCGCCTTCAACGAGGCCGAGAGCATCGGCTACGTGCTCGACCGGATCCCGACCGAGGTCTGCAGGGTCGAGACGGCGGTGCTCGTCGTCGACGACGGCTCCCGCGACGGAACCGCGGACTTGGCCGCCGAGCACGGCGCACTCGTCGCCCGCCACGTCATCAACCGCGGCGGCGGCGCGGCGCTGCGAACCGGGTACAGGCTGATGGTCGAGTCGGGAGCCGAGGTCGTCGTCACGCTCGACGCCGATGGCCAGCACCTTCCCTCGCAGATGGAGCGGCTGGTGCAGCCGGTGCTCGACGGAGAGGTCGACGTCGCCCACGGCTCGCGGGTGCTCGGCGATGCCGACCGCAACCATTTCGCGCGCGAGATGGGGATCGTCTTCTTCAACAGGCTCGTCTCGCTGATCACCCGCACCCACGTCACCGACTGCTCGAACGGCTACCGGGCGGTCCGCACCAGCGTCCTCCCGCAGCTCGTCCTGCGCCAGGAGCAGTTCCACACATCGGAGTTCATGATCGAGGCGATCAAGCGCGGGGTGCCGGCGAAGGAGGTCCCGGTCACGGTCGAGCAGCGCCTCCACGGCCACTCGAAGAAGCCCGCGGTCGTCCGCTACGGCGTCGGATTCGCCAACGCCATCGTCAGGACCTGGCTGCGGTAGCAGGGTTCGCCCGCCGCCCCCGGACGCGGGAGCGAGGGCCGGTCCATCTCTGCTTCTCCCGGCCCGAGCGGGAGCAGAGGAGGCGGCGGTTTATTTCACACCTGGGTGGTTGACCTCGGCCGGGTCCGGCAGGTAGAGGTCGGTGCCGCACCGCGGGCAGACCTGGACATAGAGCTTCACCGACTTACCGCAGGTCGGACAGCGGCGCTCGGGTTCGTTCTTCTCGGTGCGGTAGAGGATCACCGCGATCAGGCCGAGCAGCGGCAGGACCGTGCCGATTGCGAACCAGAGCCAGAACGAGCTGCCCTTGCCGCGACCGATGATCCCGGTGGCGAGGCCGAAGGAGACGGCGATGACGAGGTACTCCACCCCTCAATTGTCGCCTAACTGCCCCCGATCTTCTCCATGATCAGGCGGTTGACCTCGCCGCCGTCTGCCCGTCCCTGGGTCTCGCGCATGACGGCGCCGACGATCTGACCGATCGCCTTGCGGTTGCCGCTGCGAATTTGCTCGACCGCGTCCGGGTTGGCCTCGACCGCCGCCGCGACGACCCCCTCGAGCTCGCTCGAGTCAGCCTGAGCGAGACCCTCGCGCTCGACGATCGGCGCCGGGTCGCCGCCCTCGGCGACCAGCTGCGCGAGGACCGTCTTGGCGCTGCCGTGGGTGATTCGCTTCTCCTGGACCATCGCCACCAGCGCCGCGAGCGCCGCGGGCTCGACCCGCGACCCGGCGGCATCGCCGTCACCGGCTTGGCGCAGCGCCGCGGCCAGCTCGCCCGTCACCCAGTTGGCGATGACCCGCGGCTCGATCCCGCCCGCCTCCGCGGCTGTGCGCTCGAAGTACCGGGCGGTCTCGGGGTCGCCGGCGAGAAGCGCCGCGGTGTCCGGCGCGACCCCGAGCTCGTCGCGGTAGCGCTCGGTGCGGGCCTCGGGCAGCTCGGGCAGCGCCTCACGAGCCTCGCGCAGCATCTCCTCGGTCGGCGCCAGCGGGACCAGGTCCGGCTCGGGGAAGTAGCGGTAGTCGTGGGCCTCCTCCTTCGAGCGCAGCGGGGTCAGGCTGCCGTCGCTAGGGTCGAAGTGGAGCGTCTCCTGGACCACGGCCCCTCCCTCGTCGATCAGCCGCCGCTGGCGCACCAGCTCGGCCTCGATCCCGCGCTCGAGAAAGCGGAAGCTGTTCATGTTCTTGAGCTCGGTCTTGGTGCCGAGCTCCTCGCTTCCGGCGGGGCGCACCGAGACGTTGGCGTCGACCCGCAGGCTCCCCTCCTCCATGTTGACGTCGGAGACGTCGAGCTGGCGGACCGTGGTCCGCAGCAGCCGCGCCCACTCGGCCGCCTCGGCAGCGCCCCGCAGGTCGGGCTCGGTGACGATCTCGACCAGGGGCGTCCCGCCGCGGTTGAAGTCGACGAGGGAGGAGCCGGAGCCGTGGATCCGCCCCGAGCCACCGAGGTGGACCATCTTCGCCGCGTCCTCCTCGAGGTGGGCGCGGTGGATCCGGACGCCGCCGAGCCGGCCGGCGCTCGCGAGCGGAATGTCGTATTGGCTGATCTGGTACGCCTTCGGGTTGTCGGGATAGAAGTAGTTCTTGCGGTGGAAGATCGAGCGCGGCGCAACCTCGCACTCCAGCGCGGCGGCGATCTTCAGCGCGTGGCGGATCGCCTCCTCGTTGGGGACCGGGAGGACACCGGGATGGGCGAGGCAGACCGGGCAGGTGTGGACGTTCGGCTCGTCGCCGAACGAGAGCTCGCAGCGGCAGAACATCTTCGTCCTCGTCGCCAGCTGGACGTGGATCTCCAGCCCGATCACGGCCTCGAGCTCAGGCATCGTCCCCATCCCCCGGCCGCGCCTCGAAGCCGATCGCCTGCTCGAGCGCGTACGCCGCCTCGAGCAGCCTCTGCTCGGCGAACGCCGGTGCCGCGATCTGGAACCCGACCGGGAGCCGCCGGCCGCCGCCCTCGGGCTCGACGAGGCCGGCCGGGATCGAGATCGCCGGGATCCCGGCCAGCGACATCGGCACCGTGAAGAAGTCGTTCATGTACATCGCCAGCGGGTCGTCGGTCTTCTCCCCCAGCTCGAACGCGACCGTCGGCGAGGTCGGGGTGACGACGAAGTCGAAATCGGCAAAGACCGACCTGTAGTCCTCGGCGATCTTGGTCCGCACCCTCTGGGCGCGGCCGTAATAGGCGTCGTAGTAGCCGGATGAGAGCGCGTAGGTTCCGAGCATGATCCGGCGCTTGACCTCCTCGCCGAACCCCGCCGCCCGCGTCTCCTCGTACATCTCGATCAGGTCGTCGGCCTCGCGCCGCATCCCGTAGCGGACCCCGTCGTAGCGGGCGAGGTTCGCCGACGCCTCGGCGGGGGCGATGACGTAGTAGGCCGAGATCCCGTGCTCGGCATGGGGCAGCGGCGCCTCGGCGATTGTTCCGCCCAGCGACTCGATCCTCGCCAGCGTCGCCTCGAACACCTCGCGGACGCCGGACTCGATCGAGTCGCCGGCGAGCTCGGCCGGGACCGCGAACCGGAGCCCTTTCAGGTCCTCGCGGCCGGGGGCGGTAATCCCGCCCTCGATCCCGACCGAGGTCGAGTCGCACGGGTCGCGACCCTCCATCGCGGCGAGCAGCAGGGCCGCGTCGGTGACGTCGCGGGTCAGGGGCCCGCACTGGTCGAGGGAGGAGGCGAAGGCGATCATCCCGTAGCGGGAGATCGCGCCGTAGGTCGGCTTCATGCCGACGATCCCGCAGAGGGCGGCTGGCTGGCGGATCGAGCCGCCGGTGTCGGTGCCGATCGCGCACGGCGCGAGACCGCCGGCGACGACCGCCGCCGAGCCGCCGGAGGATCCGCCCGGCACCCGGCCCGTGTCCCATGGGTTGAGGACCGGGCCGTAGGCCGAGTTCTCGTTCGAGGAGCCCATCGCGAACTCGTCCATGTTGGTCTTGCCGAGGAGCCGGGCCCCGGCGGCGTCGAGGCGTCGAACCGCGGTGGCGGTGTACGGCGGCATATAGCCGTCGAGGATTCGCGAGCCCGCGGTCGTCGGCGTCCCCTCGGTGCAGAAGATGTCCTTGACCGCGACCGGGATCCCCCGCAGCGGACCGTCGGCGGCTTCGCCGTCGGCGGCGTCCCCGACCTGGCTCAGGTAGGCGTTGAGCTCGTCGCCGGCGGCGGCGCCGCGCCAGGCGTCGAAGTACTCCTCCTGGGAGAGCGCCCCTGAGGCCATCTCCGCGGCGGCGGCCGCCACCGTCAGCTCGAGCAGGTCGGGTCCCACTATTCCGCCTGGGGCGAGGGGACGCGGAAGGCGCCCTCGGCGGGGTCGGGCGCCTGCTCGAGTACGACGTCCTTCGGCCAGCTCGGCCGCGGATCGTCGGCTCGCAGCACGTTGACGAGGTCGACGACGTGCGAGGTCGGCGGAACGTCATCGAGGTCGAGCTCGCCGATCCGGTCGACGTGCTCGAGGATTCCGGATAGCTCTCCGGCCATGCGCTCGACGTCCTCGTCGGAGAGGCGGAGGCGAGCCAACCTCGCCACGTGCAGAACCTGCTCGCGGTCGATCACCGGCGTGATTCTAGGGCCGGCCGCGCGCTCAGGGAGCCGTGACGATCCGCGATTTCGCCCCCTGGCAGATGACAGGCCGGCCGGGGATTTTGTATTCGAGGACTTCGGCGTAGACGCGCTCGCCGCGCAGCCTCGAAGCGGTCCTGAACCCCCAGCGCCCGTCGGTGGGCTTGTCGAAGTTCGCTTTCTTGTCCTTGCCCGGCAGCACCTGCATCAGTCGGATCATCCCCTGGTCGCAGAATTCCGACGGGGCGTCGGGGGAGCTGATCGTCCCCTTGACCTTGTGTTCGGCGCGGTCGACGTAGATCGTCAGGGTCACCGAGTAGACGTGCGTGGTCTCGCCCGAGACCCCGGGGGCCGACGTGGCCAGGGGCACCGCGGCGAACAGAAACACCGCTCCGAGCAGGGCTCCGCGTCTCATCGTGCGACCGTAACACCGCCGCCCGGCCGCCGCCACCGCCCGGGCGGGCAACTGGCTGCCCAGCCAGTTAGAGTGCCGCAACCATGCGGGGAGAGAGCGCGGAGCGTTTCGTAGTCCTCAACCTGCGGTTGCTCGCAGTCAGCTTCGCGGTCGTCGGGATCCTCTTCATCGCCGCCCCTGACGGCGTCCTCGATTTCATCTCCGACCTCGGCGACGACATCGGCAGCTTCACGCGGGCGCCGGAAACCACCGAGCAGCTCTGGCTCTCGCTCGGCTTCGCCTACATGGTCGTGATCGCCGCCCTCTGCGTCGTCGCCCAGGCCGACGTCGTCCGCTTCCGGCCGCTGATCATGGTTCTTGCGATCGGCAAGGCCGCCTCCTCGCTCAGCTCGCTCGGCTTCTACCTTTTCGACGAAGACGTCTTCGCCTACCTCCTCAACTTCCTCGTCGACGGATTCCTGGCGCTGCTCGCCCTCTGGCTCTGGTCGCTCGCCGGGCGCGTCGGACGCTCGCCGGCGCCCGGCTGAAGGCGCGCGCCGGGGCTCTCGTCCGCCGAGCAGCGCACCCTGAGCGCGATCTGCGAGGCGATGGCGCCTGCGATCGACGGCCTGCCCGCCGCCGAGGCCGAGGTCGATGTCTCCGGGCCGGTCGCGACCTTCTTCCGCGCCCTCTCGCCGCGGATGCTGGGCCGGATCAGGCTCGCGCTGAGGGTCTTCGAGTGGCTGCCCTTCCCGTGGCGCTTCAGCCGCCTCGACCCCGAGGCCCGCGAAGACTTCCTGCGGCGGATGGAGGTCTCCCGGTTCGGCCTCTTCCACGAGCTCGCGCTGATGGCGAAGACGTTCGGGACGCTCGGCTACGCCGTCGACCCTGGAGTCGAGCGCTCGCTCGGGATCGAGACCAGCTGCGCGCTCGCCGACGGCACCCTGCCGGAGCCGGCCGGCTCGCTCGGCGACCTCGTCCCCGCCGGTGACGGAGAGGAATGCGACGTCGTGATCGTCGGCTCCGGGGCCGGCGGCGCCGCGGCGGCGACGGTTCTCGCCGAGGCCGGCCTCGACGTGATCGTGCTCGAGGCCGGCGCCCACTACGACCGCGACACCTACCCGACCAATCAGCTCGAGGCGATCACCTCGATCTACCGCGACGCGGGATTGACCATCGCCGAGGGCCGGCCAGCGATTCCCGTCCCGGTTGCGCGGACCGTCGGCGGGACCACCGTGATCAACTCGGGGACCTGCTTCCGGGCGCCAGAGCGGGTCCTCCAGCACTGGCTCGAGGCCCACGGCCTCGAGTGGGCCGCGGACCTCGACCCGGACTTCGCCGAGGCCGAGGAGTTCCTTCGGGTGCAGCCGCTCGACCCCGAGCGGATGGGCCGCAACGGCCAGCTCGCGATGGAGGGGGCCGAAGCGCTCGGCGTCAGCGGCGGGCCGATCTCACGCAACGCCGGCTCCTGCGTTCAGTGCAGCTCCTGTCCCTACGGCTGCCGGATCGACGCCAAGCGCGGCATGCACGTCAGCTACCTGCCGCGGGCGGTCGCCGCCGGCGCCCGCCTCCGCGCCGGCGTCGACGTGCGCCGGGTCATGGTCGAGGACGGACGCGCCGTCGGGGTCGCCAGCCTCGCCGGAGCGCCGGAGAACGGGCAGCCGCGCCCCTACTCGGTTCGCGCGCGCCTGGCGACGATCGTCGCCGGCGGCGCCCTCGGCACGCCGGAGCTGCTGAAGCGCTCGCGGCTCGGCGGCGACCAGGTCGGGCACAACCTCCACCTCCACCCCGCCTGCTGGGTCGGCGCGCGCTACGAGGAGGACGTGCGCGGCTGGGAGGGCGTGATGCAGAGCTACTACGTCGACGAGTGGGAGAGCGAGCGGGTCCTGCTCGAGGCGACCTTCACCCCGCTCCCGTTCGGCGGCCCGTGGCTGCCGGGAATCGGCCGCGAGCACCAGGAATCGCTACGCGCCTACGACCGGATCGGCTCGATCGGGGTCCACCTCACCGACGAGTCTGCCGGTCGCGTCGGGCTCGCCGCCGACGGCGAAATGCGGATGACCTACAGCCTCACCGACGCCGACGCGCGGCGGATCGCGTTCGGTATCGCCCGCGCCGCCGAGGTCCACTTCGCCGCCGGGGCGGCGGAGGTCTACCCGAACATCGGCCGGGTGCCGGTGCTGCGCCCCGGGGACCTGCCCGAGTTCGAGACGACGAGGTTCAGGCCCTCGGAGCTGCGGCTCGAGGCGTTTCACCCGATGGGGACCGCTCGGATCTCCTCCGACCCGGCCGCCGGCGTCTGCGGCCCCGACGGCTCGGTCAACGGGGTCGGCGGCCTCTACGTCGCCGACGGCTCGCTGTTCCCGACCGCCGTCGGCGTCAACCCGATGATGACCATCATCGCGCTCTCGAAGAGAATCGCGGCAGGCATCGCCGACCGCGCCGCGGCTGCCTGAGGCGCACTGCCGGAACGAGGTGCCGGGACCGCTACTGCGGGGGCGGGGGCGGCGGCGGCTGCCCCGGCGGGGGCGGCGGCGCCTGCCCTGGAGGCGGAGGCGGCGGGGGTTGCTGAGCAGGCTGTTCGGGCGGCGGTGGGGCCTGCTGCCCTGGCTGTTCGGGGGGAGGCGGGGCCTGCTGCGGCGGCGCGGGAGGAGGTGGCGGCGGCTGCTGGGCAGGCTGTTCCGGCGCCGGCGGAGGGGGAGCCTGCTGACCCGGGTCTCCGACGCCGGGTGGAGGCGGAGGGACCTGGCCGCTCGGTCCCCCGCCGGGCGCAGCGCCGCCGCCGGTCCGGCCCGAGAGGCGGTCGGCGGCGTCGCCGAAGGTCATCCCTTCCTCGCGCATCGCGCTGTACCCGCCGTAGGCGATTCCGGCGGCCGCGGCGAGGCTGACGAAGATCCAGAACTTCAGGGTGATGTCCACCGAAACCCCGGCGACGCTGCCGCTTTCGCCGGGCGGGTTGATGATCCGGTAGAGGATCAGCAGCACCGCGAGGCCGCCGAGCCCGGCGACTAGGGCGTTGAGCGAGAACGGCGGCTCGACGTCGGCGTCGGTGAGGCGGATCACGGCGACGGCGAGAGCGACGACGATCGCCGCCATCAGGAAGATCGGGATCACGTCGAGGGCGTCCCAGGCGCTGCCACCGCCGCCGAGGGAGCCGCTGAAGCCCGGAACGCCTGAAGCCTTGACTCCGAACCAGTCGAAGAACATGAAGATGAAGAGGAGGATCGCGGAGACCGCCGAGATCTTCTCCCCTGTGCTCAGCCTGTCGACTTCCATCAGATCACTCCCTCCGCAGAGACTTGGCGTCGGCCGGACCCTACACCCGGGCTCGGGCGGCGGCCACGGTGTTGACGAGCAGCATCGCGATCGTCATCGGACCGACCCCGCCGGGCACCGGGGTAATCGCCGAGGCGACCTCCGCGGCGGCCTCGAAGTCGACGTCGCCGCAGAGGCCGTCGTCGCCGCGGTTCATGCCGACGTCGATGACGACCGCGCCGCGCTTGATCGCGTCGGCGCCGAGCAGGCGCGGCACGCCGACCGCGGCGACGAGGACGTCGGCCCGGCTGCACACCGCCGGCAGGTCGCGGGTCCGGGAGTGGCAGACGGTGACCGTCGCGTTGGCGTCGAGCAGCAGCCGCGCGATCGGCACCCCGACCAGCTTCGAGCGCCCGACGACGACCGCCTCGGCACCCTCGAGTTCGACGTCCTCGTGGCGCAGCAGCTCCATCACCCCGGCGGGAGTGCACGGCACGAGCCCCGGCATCCCGTGCGCCAGCAGCCCGGCGTTGGTCGGCGTCAGACCGTCGACGTCCTTGGCGGGATCGATTGCCGCCACGACCCGGTCGGGATCGATGTGGTCGGGCACCGGCAGCTGGACGAGGACGCCGTCGATCTCATCGTCGTCCCCGAGCCGCTCGACCAGGGCAAGCAGCTCATCTTGCGAGGTGTCCGTCGCAAGGCCGTGGTGGACCGACCGCATCCCGACCTCCTCGCAGGCGCGATGCTTGTTGCGAACGTAGATCTCCGACGCCGGGTCCTCGCCGACCAGCACAGTCGCCAGCGCCGGAGCCCGGCCCCGCTCCGACGCGAAGTCGCCGACCCCGGCCGCGACGCGCTCCCGTACCGCCGCCGCTACCTGCTTGCCGTCGATCAGCCTGGCGGCCAAGGGCTACCGCTTCCGGATCGGCGCGTAGTCCGCCATCAGCTTGCGCTCCGCACCGTCGCCCGCGAAGCGCACCACGACCACTCCACCCGGCTCCACGCCGGTCACCACCCCGTCTCCGAAGCTGGCGTGAACCACGTCGTCGCCGGTGCGCAGCTGCAGTGCCGGCCGCGGCTCGATCGGTGCGGCCGACTCGTCCACGGAAGGGGTCCAGGGTGTGGTACTCGCCGGCGGCACCGTGGCCTGGCGCTCGGTCAGCTCAGCCGGCAGCTCGTCGATGAAGCGCGAGGGGAAGTTGTGTTCGGAGCGTCCGAAGAGGCGCCGCTCCCGTGCCCAGGTCATGTAGAGGCGACGCCGGGCGCGGGTGATTCCGACGTAACAAAGGCGCCGCTCCTCCTCCTCTCCCCCCTCTTCCAGCGAGCGCATGTGGGGGAAGGCACCGTCCTCGCAGCCAACGATGAAGACGGTGTCGTACTCGAGCCCCTTGGCGTTGTGGAGCGTCATCAGCGTGATCAGCGACTCCTCGGAGTCGATGTCATCCTGCGCTGTGTAGAGGGAGATCTGCTGCAGAAACTCCTCCAGCGGGGTCACTTCGCTATCGCCCTCCGCCTCGCGGTTGAGGTCGAACTCCGCCGCCACCCCGATCAGCTCCTCGAGGTTCTCGATCCGCCCTTCCGCCTCGACGGTGCGTTCGGCCTCCAGGGCTTCGATGTAGCCGCTCTCGCGCAGGGTCCCCTCGAGGACAGCCGCGACGGGCGCTCCGGAGGTGGCGCGCTCGATCAGGCCCTGCATCGTCTCGTGGAAGCGGGAGATGGCCTTGACCGCGGCGGGGCCGAGCCCCGGCACGTCCTTCACCTTCCCCGCCACCTCCCAGATCGGCAGGCCGGTCGTGTTCGCGTGCGAGGCGAGCCTCCCCTGCGTGGTGTGGCCGATTCCCCGCCGCGGAGAGTTGACGACGCGCGCGAAGGAGACCTGATCAGAGGGGTTGGCGAGCAGGCTGAGGTAGGCGATCGCGTCCTTGATCTCGGCCCGCTCGTAGAACTTGGTGCCGCCGATCACCTGGTAGGGAAGCTCGAAGC
>DATAOP010000031.1:0-31504 GCA_036265675.1 Solirubrobacterales bacterium | reverse complement strand
GGATGACAGCGTCCGCTCCAGCGCCCGTGCCGATGCGCCGATCCCGACGCCGCCCTACTGGGGCGTTCGCGACATCGCGATCGACCTGGATGATGTCTTCCCCTATCTCGACCGCCACGTGCTGTTCAAGCTGCACTGGGGCGGCAAAGGCGTCAAGGGCGAGGCCTGGCGGCGGCTGGTCGAGGGCGCCGACGGCGAGGAGGGCTTCGCGCCGCGCCTGGAGCGGATGTGGCGCGAGCAGGACTACCTGCGCCCGCGCGCAAGGCTCGGCTACTTCCCCTGCAACGCCGACGGCAACGAGCTGGTCGTCTTCGACCCCGCCGACCCGGATCGCGAGCTGGAGCGCCTCGCCTTCCCGCGCCAGCCCAGGCACGACCGCATCTGCCTGGCCGACTTCTTCCGCCCGCTGGGCTCGGGCGAACACGACGTGGTCGCCCTCCAGGGTGTGACGGTCGGCCCCGAAGTGACCGAGCTGATCGAGCGGCTCGAGCGCGAAGGCGAGTTCGCCGAGCAGCTGTACGTGCATGGGATCGGCGTCCAGTCGGCGGAGGGTCTCGCCGAGTGGCTGCATTCCCAGGTCCGCCGCGAGCTCGAGATCGACCTCGATCAGGGCCGCCGGTACTCGTGGGGCTACCCGGCCTGCCCGGAGCAGTCAGAGCACGAGAAGGTCTGGCGCCTGCTCGACCTCGAGAAGATCGGGATGACCCTCTCCGGCGGCTACGCCGTGATGCCCGAGCAGTCGACCGTCGCAATCGTCGCCCACCATCCCCAGGCCGTCTACTTCGGGATGAAGTCCGGCTTCATCCCCGAGGACAAGATCGGCGACGAACTGATCGCCGGCACCGAGCGCGGCGGCGAGCTACCGCCCGAGTCCGAGCCCGGCGAGGAGGCCGAGGAGACGCCGGTCGAGGCCTAGACCTCGGGCGGGGCCTAGACGCCGGTCGGGGCCTGTCGTCCCCTTGCCGGGGCGAATTCGCTTCCGGTGGGACTTACCCGCATATTCCGCAGGTTTCTCCCACCGGAACGCGGAATCACGCGATTGCCCAGTTGGCAGCGCGCCAGCATGGAGTCATCTCTCGCGAGCAGGTCCTCGCTGTCGGGCTCAGCGACGACCAAATCGAAAAGGCGCTCGCGGCCTCCAACCTCCACCGGGTCTTCCGGGGCGTCTACGCGGTCGGCCATCCCGGGATCGGGCGCAGGGGCAGGATGCATGCGGCCTGGCTTTCCTGTGGGCCCGGGGCGACGATCTCGCATGGATCAGCCCTCGAGCTGCTCGGCCTGACCGATAGGCAGCTCGCGCTGATCCATCTGATCGGCCCGGGAGAACATGGTCGGAGGATCGACGGAATCCGCTGGCATCGGGTGCCGCTCCCCGGCCCGACTGAAGTTGCCATCCGCCATGGCATTCGCTGCACGACGGTGGCCAGGACCCTGGTCGACCTGGCCGGCAGCCTCGGGCGATCGAGCCTTCGCGGGCTGATCGAGGAGGCGGCCGTCCGGCGCTCGCTGGACGTCGAGGCGATCGACTCGATTCTCGCTCGTCGCCGCCGCCGCGGAGCCCCCGCTCTACGCGCGCTGTTGACGCCATGGCGAGCCGCGGCCGGGGACCTGCCGGCCCTCCGAAGCAGGCTCGAGGCGCGCCTCTGGCCGCGGTTGGTCGAACGCGGCCTGGCGTTCCCGGATGCGAATGCGCGGATCGACCTCGACGGCGTCCGATTCGAGGTGGACTTCGTCTGGCACGAGAGGATGCTCGTCGTCGAAACCGATGGCGAAGAAGCGCACGCCACTCGCTCGGCCTTTCAGAGAGACCGCTGGCGAGATCAGCTGCTGCAGGCCGCCGGATATCGAGTCATGCGGGTGACCTGGCGTCAGCTCGAGCGCGAACCGGAGCAGGTGGTGAGCCGGATCTGCAGCGCTCTGGAGAGCTGAGTCCGGATCGGGGCCCATCCCCGCTGTTGGCCGCCGCTAGATCCGGACGCTCTCGCGCTCGCCACTGCGTGGGCGAGTCTTCGGCTCGAGCCGGACCGGTGCGGCAGAGAGAGCCTGGACGCGGAGGTCGCTCCAGGTCAGCCCCTCGCGGACCAGCGCCGGCAGGCCGAGGGCGACGGCGGTCGCGATCTCGACCGCCTGGAGGATGACTCCGTAGGCGAGGGCATCCGCCGTGCCGATCCCGAAGCCGGTATGGAGGACGCTGACGACGGCGAGCTGGAAGACGCCGATGTTCGACGGCGTCGCCGGCACGACCGCCGTGACGTTGACGGCGAAGAGCACGGCGGCGGCAGCGCCGATGCCCGCCATGTGATTGAGGCCGAGCGCGGTGAACAGCGCCCAGCAGGCGGCGAGCTGGATCATCCATGCGGTCAGCTGCGCGCCCGCGGCGGCCAGGCCCCGCCTCGGGGTGCGGAAGACGCTCAGCCCGGCCCGCACCTGAAGCAGCGCCCGGTGCGCCGCAGCGCTGATCCGGGCGAAGCGGCCGTTGCCGTTGCGCCGCATCAGCAGCGGCGCCAGGAGGACGAGCAGGAGCACGCCGAGCGGCACGAGGCTGAAGACGAAGATCTTCTGGGTGCCGGAGTGGAAGAGGTCGGTGGTCGCGACGATGATCCCGCCGAGCAGCAGCAGCGCCACGAGGTTGAGCATCGTCTGCGAGACGAGGGTCCCGAGCAGGACCGGGAAGGTTTCCCGCATGCGGCCGGTCCTGCGGGCAAGGGCCATCGCCCGCGCCGGCTCGCCGAGGCGCGCCGGCAGAGTCGCGGACATCAGGACCCCGATCATCGTCGCCGAGGTGACGTCCCGGCGACGGACCGACCGGTTCGGCAGGGCCGCACGGACGATCCAGTACCAGGAGGCGGCCCGGAAGAAGAGCGACAGCGACATCAGCGCGCAGGCGATCAGCACCCACGACATGTCGGAGCGCACGATGCTCGCCAGGACCTCGTCGACGCCGATTTTCTGCGCCGCCAGGGCGGTCAGGCCGACGCCGAGGGCGCCGGCGACCGCGAGGCCGGCCCGGCGAGCGATGCGACGGCCGCGACTGCCGTCGGCGGCGATCGGCGGGTCGGGCGACGGGAGTTTCTGAGGCGGTGCCGGGGGACCGCCGTCGGCGGACCGGAGGCCGGCCCAGTGGGCGGCGCGTTCGGACCTGGTGACGGGGGTCGGCGCCTCGATCGCGCGCTCGTAGACGGCGGTCACCCGGTCGGCGACGCGGGGCCAGGCATAGCGTTTTGCGCTCTCGCGAGCGGCGCGGCCCATCGCCGCGAGCCGATCCGGCTCGAGGTGAGCGCGCTGGAGCTCTTCGGCGAGGCGCTGCGGATCGCCCGGCGCGACGAGGACGCCGTCGACCCCATCGGTGACGACGTCGCTGTAGCCAGCGATCGCGGAGGCGATCACCGGGGTGCCGGCGGCGAATGCCTCGGTCAGGACCATGCCGAAGCTCTCGCCGGCGAGGGACGGTGCGCAGAGGACGTCGGCATCGTGGAGCTCCTGCCAGAGCCGCTCGCCGGACACCCGGCCACGAACGTCGATGTGCTCCATCGTTTCCGGGTCGGCGAGATAACGGAGGACGTCGGCACGCTCGGCGCCGATCACGGTCAGGCGGCACGGCACGTGCTCGGCGAGGGCGCCGAATGCGGTCAGCAGGATCGGCAGGCCCTTGCGCTCCTCCGGCCGGCCGACGAACAGCACCCGCAGCTCTTCGCCAACAGGCTTCGGGCCAGTCGGGGCGGCGTCGATGTCGACGCCGTTGGGGACGATCTCGTAGCGGCCCCCGAACCAGCGCCGGCCGGTCCAGGCGGCCGCCTCGGAGACCGCGATCCGGGCCGAGAGGCGATTGAAGACGCGCCGGGCGCCGAGCGCCGAGGCGATGTGGTTCGGGACCGGCTTGGTCGAGTAGGTGTGGAAGGTGCCCACGGCGGGCGTCGTCGTCCCGAGCGCGGCGTTCCAACCGACCAGCGGGACGAGCGGCTCGTGGATGTGGACGACGTCGTAGTCGCCCTGCCGCAACTCTCGGCGGATTGCCGCGACCCCGCCCGCGGGGAACGGGGAGAGATTAGAGACGGCTCCGTTGGCGGAGAAGCCCACGGTCCGCCCGAGCGGCACCAGATAGTCGGGTGCGTCGACGACTTCGGCCGGTGCACGGTGCAGGGCCCGGCTCAGCCGGTCGGGCGGGTCCACGGGGGCGAGAACGCGCACGTGATGGTCGCGGCCGAGAAACTCCTCGGCGAGTGCCTCAACGTGCCGGTTCACGCCTCCCTGATACGACCAGGAATATGGCGAGACGAGGGCAATTCGCACGGGTTACAAAGCCTAGAGGATCGACCGGCCTCGACCGGGAGACCGGCTCAGCGAACCTGGATCGAGCTGCTCGACGCCCTGGTCCCGCCGCCGGCTTCGGTCAGCAGGACCGTGATCCGGTAGCGGCCCGGCCTCAGCGAGCCGCGCAGTGGAACGCGAACCCGACCGTGGCGGACTCTGGAGTGGCCGCGGGCAAGGGTGCGGTTGCCGCGCCAGATGCTCACCGAAGCCCTGAGCGTGCTCGAGGTGACGTGGAAGCTGACCGCGCAGGTGATGTCGGGCTTCCTGTCGCCCTTCCTCTTGTCCTTGACCTTGCAGGTGACGAGCGCGTCTCGGCCCTTCGGGCCCCGGGGTCCGTTGTGGCCGTGTTCCCCGGGGTTGCCTTCCGGCCCCGGTGGGCCGTTGTTGCCGGCCGTTCCGGTCGGGCCCGTCGCCCCGGTCGGTCCGGTTGGGCCGGCGGGACCGGTCGCTCCGCTTGGGCCGGTCGGGCCCGTGGGGCCCGTTGCGCCGGTGTCGCCGGTGGCGCCGGTGTCGCCTGTGGCCCCGGTTGCACCGGTATCGCCCGTGGGTCCGGTCGGTCCCGTGTCGCCGGTCGCTCCGGTCGCGCCGGTGTCTCCCGTCGCTCCAGTTGCGCCGGTTGCGCCCGTGTCACCGGTGGGTCCGGTCGGTCCCGTGTCGCCGGTGGCTCCAGTTGCGCCGGTGTCTCCCGTCGCTCCGGTTGCGCCGGTGTCACCCGTCGGTCCGGTCGGTCCTGTGTCGCCTGTCGCGCCGGTCGCGCCCGTGTCGCCGGTCGCGCCAGTTGCTCCCGTTGCCCCGGTGGCGCCTGTCGCGCCCGTGTCACCGGTGGGTCCGGTCGGTCCCGTGTCGCCATGCGGCGGGGGGCCGCCGGTTCCTGTGAGCGGAACTGCGCCGGCGTCTTCGATCGCATTGTCGGTCACCTGGAGGACCGCTTCGCGATCCCCTTCTTCGCTCGGCCCGAAGCGGACTCGGATGTCGCAGGTCTGTTCCGTCCCGACCGTCGTGCCCTCGCATTCGTCTGAGGAGATCAGGAAGTCGTCCCGCCCTTCCCCGGTGACCCTGTCGTCATCAACCTGAAGGCGGGCGACCGGGTCGAGGTTGTAGACGGTGCTCGTCTGCGCCGGGGTGAACAGACCCGTCGGCTGCGTGCCGAAAGAGAGTTCGGACGGTTCGAAGAGGACGGTGGGAAGGCTGAGGAGAACGGAGGCTGCATTCAGGGTCTCTTCGGCGAAGACCAGGTCGGCGTTTTCGTCCTGGTTCACGTCGGCGATAGTCAGATAGTTCGCCACGCCCTGGATGGTCGTGAACTGGAGCGGGTTGAATTCGAGCAGGCCGGGGATCTGGTTGATCAGGACATTGACGTTGCCACCGTTGGTGACCGCCATGTCGGGTTCGCCGTCACCGTTGATGTCGCCGACCGCGAGCGATTGCGCACCGCCGAGGAAGGCCGGAACCGCGGTTTCGATGAAGCCGCCCGTACCGTCACCGAGGAGGACCTGGATCAGGCTGTCACCTTCGCCGATCAGGGCGAGATCGGGGATCGAATCGGCATTGAGGTCCGCGGCCTGGATTGAGACCGGGTCGTTTGCCGTCGTGCTCAGCGGCGATCCGACGGCAGCCGAGAAGCTTCCGCTGCCATCGTTGAGCAGGACGTCGACGTCACCGTTTTCGCGTCCGACCGCGAGGTCGAGGCTGCCGTCCCCGTCGAAGTAACCGGCGGTGATCACCTCCGGATCGCCACCGCTGCCCAATTCGATGGTGGAAGCGGAAAAACCACCGGAACCGTCGTTTCTGAGGATCGCAGCGTCGTTCGACCCCTGGTTGGCGACGGCGAGGTCGGTGTCGCCATCCGCATCGAAGTCGCCGCTCACGATGGCCACTGGATGCATCCCAAGGGTGGGAGGAGGGTCGCTCGGCCTGGGGGACTGGGCGGCGTAACTGAACCGGCCCGTGCCGTTGCCGAGCAGGATCGAGACGTCGCCCGACCCCCTGTTGACGAGGGCGATGTCTGGAATCGAGTCGCGGTTCAGTTGGGCGATTGCGACCGCGACCGGTTCCGCCGGCGCTGGCGTGCCGTCGCTCGCCACCGGGGAGCCGACGGCCGGTGAGAAACCGCCGGAGCTGTTGCCGAGGAGGATCGAGACGTTGCCCGAGCCCGTGTTCGGCACCACCAGGTCGGTTCGGCCGTCGCCATTGAGGTCGGCTGCCTGGACGGACGCGGGCTCGGTGCCCACCCCCGGGACAGACGAGCCGGGCGCGAGATAGGCCCCTGCGGGCGAGGCGGCCAGCATCAACATCAAGACCGAGCCAAGGCCGGTCGCGGCGATCGTTGCCAGGCGGCGCATGGGCGCTCTATTCGGCCGCGATGGCGAAGGTCCTTCGGCTTGTTGCTGGGCGAGACTGATGGCAGGTCCTCAATTGAGTGAGATTCCTCGCCCGGTAATCGGAACGTCCTGCCTCGAACAGGAGAGGCGATGCATCCGAATCGACGTTTGCCTTACTCAGTACTCAGCCCAGGCGAATCCGAGAAACGCGGTCAGGTAGGCCGCGCCGATCTCGATCACCAGCGCGCCCGAGTCGTTGGCGAGGGCGCCGATCAGGACCGCCGCGAGCGCGCCGGCCATCCCCGCCCGCACCGCCGGGACCTCGCGGAGCCAGGCCGCGAGGCGGTCGCGCCCGAGGTAGGCGAGAACCGCGACGGCGACAACCAGCGGCATGAAGAGGTAGACGATGGGCCGCGCGAAGCTGTGCGCCGAGAGCTCGAGCCGGCGCTGGGCGACCTCCGCGACCTGGTTGAGGCCGCCGGCGTCGAGCACCGATCGGGTTAGGTGCGAGTTCGCGCCCGTCGCGAGGTCGATCAGCGCCAGCAGGCCGACCGCGGCGACCGGTGCCGCGACGATCAGCAGCGTCGACCGGACGCCGTGCGCTCCGATCACGGCCGCGGCGACGGCGGCGCCGAACGGGAGCACGATCGCTGCCCCCACGTCCGCCCCGAACTCGCCGACCGCGAAGACGAAGGCGAGGATCACCCCGACGATCAGGAAGGCCGCGGCGGCTCGAGTCCGCGGTAGCCGCGGCAGGAAGCCGGCAAGCGCCGAGCCGGTGCCGGCGATCACCAGGACCGCCAGCAACGACTCGAGCTCGTTTCCGATCCCGTAGAAGCGCACCCCGAGGCCGGGATTGGGGCCGAGCAGCGAGAGGGCGGTCAGCGGCGAGCCGGCGATGACGTCGATCGCGCAGGCGGCGACGGTCGCGGCACTGGCGATGGCGAGCGCGCGATATCCGCGCGTCAGGCGCAGCGTCACGAACGCCAACGCCGGCGCGATCGCGATCGTCAGAGCGGTTTCGACCGCCCGGCTCGGCTCGAGCGCGGCTCCGATCAGGAGGACCAGGGGGAGATAGACGACACTGAGGGCGACGGTCCGGACCGCCTCGCGGGCCGCGGCTCCGCCGCGGGCGACCGCGACGATCGCACCCAGGGCGAGGAGCCAGACCAGCAGCGCCAGGCCGATGACCGGGCCGCGGCGTTCGGCGATCAGCGCCATCCGGTCGCCGAGCGATTCGACCGCGCCGGCGTCGACCGCGCCGGCCGACCGGATCGGCTGCCCCGACATCTCGTCGGGGATCGGGACGCCGAAGAAGTCGAGCACCGTCGGCGCGACGTCGGTCGAGAGGACATAGCCGTCGAGCCGGGTGCTGTCCGAGGTCAGGTTGCCGTCGAATCCGTCCCCCGCGATTCCGATCGCGAGCTGCCGGTCGGTTTCCGGAGGCGGCCGCTCGATCGCGATCACGAGCCTGGACCGATCCCGCAGGGCGGCGGCCTCCGCGACCGAGGAATCGACGATGTCGAGGGAGCCGTTTCCGCCTCCCCCCTGGCCCGACCCGTCGGCAAGCCCGAAGGCGCACGACGAGGCACCGCTCGCGAAGACGGCCACGCCGCCCCGGCGGATGAGCAGGTCCGTGAGCAGGGCGGGATCGATTTCCGCCGGAGCGGATTCGGCCCGTCGCTCGACCGCCGGCAGGCCCCGGCATCCCCTGCCGAGCGGTGGCAGGTCGGAGGGTTCGTAGAGAGAGTCGAAGACCCGGTTTCCCTGGCCGATGTCGAGGTAGGTCTGCTGGGCTGGGACGCCGCCGAGCCCAGCGCTCATCAGCCCGGGCGAGAAGCCGGCGCTCGCCAGCTCCTGAGGCGTGGTCCCGGCGGGAACGAAGGCGACCACGACCCGTGGGCCGGGGAAGTTCGGCACATACACCTGGCGTTCCGCGCCGAGGCAGCCCGCGGGCGCCAGGAGCAGGGCGGCCGCTATCGTGATTCCGATGGCCGACCGCACGTTCGCCAAGTTCACTTTCTTCAAGATCGACCCCGAGTGGCGCCGCCGCGACGCCGAGCTGCGCGCGGCCGACAAGCACGAGTTCCTGGCCGCCTGCGAGGACTTCGCCATCGACCGCTCGCTCCGCGCCTACTCAACCATAGGAACGCGTGGTGACGTCGACCTCCTGCTGATCAGCCAGAGCCCCAACCTCGACGACCTCCACACCTTTCACGTGGTCCTCGGCCAGAGCGGACTGGCGAAGTGGGCGACCACGCCCTACTCCTACCTCTCGATGACCAAGCGCTCGCCCTACTCCGACGAGGCGGCGAGGCCGGAGATCTGCGTGTCGGAGCGCAAGTACCTGTTCCTCTACCCGATGGTCAAGCAGCGCCGCTGGTACGGGCTGTCGGACGAGGAACGCGGCCGGATCATGAAAAGCCATATCGAAGTCGGCCGCCGCCATCCCGAAATCACGATCAACACCACCTACTCGTTCGGGCTCGACGACCAGGAGTTCGTCGTCGGCTTCGAGGGCGACGACCCGGGCGAGTTCCTCGATCTCGTCAACGAGCTGCGCCCGACCGAGTCGAGCGCCTACACCGAGCGCGAGACCCCGATTTTCACCTGCGTGGCGATGTCGCCGCGCAAGGCCCTCGACGCCCTCGACGGGACGCCGAGCGCGGTCGCTGCGGCGACCTAGCGAACGCGCGTTCCCTATCCTTCCGCGTCCGGTTTTCCCATGAGCAAGGTAGGCACCCCAGACAACCCGCTCCGCGTCGCGATCGTAGGCGCCGGCCCGTCCGGCTTCTACGCCGCCGAGCACATCCTCAAGGACGAGTCGACGCACGCCCAGGTCGACCTCTTCGACCGCCTTCCCACCCCGTTCGGCCTCGTCCGCGGCGGCGTCGCCCCGGACCATCCGAAGATCAAGTCGGTCATCCGCGTCTACGAGAAAACGGCCGCCCGCGAGGGCTTCCGCTTCTTCGGCAACGTAAAGGTCGGCCACGACATCGAGGTCGAGGACCTCGAGCGCCTCTACCACGCGATCGTCTACACGGTCGGATGCGAGACCGACCGCCGCCTCGGGATCCCGGGCGAAGACCTGGCCGGCAGCCATGCGGCGACCGCGTTCGTCGGCTGGTACAACGCCCACCCCGACTACTGCGAGGAGGAGTTCGACCTCTCCTGCGAGCGGGCGGTTGTGATCGGCAACGGTAACGTCGCGATGGACGTCGCCAGGATGCTCGCCCTCACCGACCGCGAGCTGCGCGAGACCGACACCGCCGACCACGCGATCGAGGCGCTCGACCGCAGCCGGATCCGCGAGATCGTCGTCCTCGGCCGCCGCGGCCCGGTTCAGGCCGCCTTCACCAACCCCGAGATCAAGGAGCTCGGCGAGATGGAGGACGCCGAAGTCGTCGTCGACCCCTCCGAGGTCGAGCTCGACCCGGCGAGCGCCGCCTTTCTCGAGTCCGACGACGCCGACAAGACGACCCGGGTCAACGTCGAGACCCTGCGCGAGTTCTCCCAGCGCGAGCCGGAGGGCAAGCGGAAGCGGATCGTCCTCCGCTTCCTCTCCTCGCCGGCCGAGGTCAAGGGCGACGGAAAGGTCGAGGGGATCGTGATCGGCCGCAACGAGCTCGCCGAGGAGGGCGGCTCGCTGCGGGCCCGCGACAGCGGCGAGCGCGAGGAGCTCGGGTGCGGGCTGATCCTGCGCTCGGTCGGCTACACCGGGGTTCCGATCGAAGGGGTTCCGTTCGACGAGGACCGCGGGTTGATCCTCAACGAGGGCGGCCGGGTGCTCGACTCCCACGACGCCGGCCACAAGGTCGGCCACTACACGGCGGGCTGGATCAAGCGCGGCCCCTCGGGAGTGATCGGCACGAACAAGAAAGACGCGCTGGAGACGGTCCAGCACCTGCTCGCCGATGTCGAGTCGGGGACGCTGCTCGACCCCGCCGACCCCGAGCCCGGCGCGGTCGACGAGCTCCTCGCCGAGCGCGGCGTCCGCTTCGTCAGCTTCGACGATTGGCAGGCGATCGACGAGGCCGAGGTCGGCCGCGGCGAGCCGCACGGACGGCCGCGGGTCAAGTTCGTCAGGGTCGAGGAGATGCTCGACGCGCTCGGCGAGAAGGTCTCCTCCTAAAGACGCCGTTCGAGGAAGGCGACCTGGTCGGCCGCCATCCGCTCGAAGGTCTCGCCCTGGAACGGGGCGAGATGCCCGCCCGGATAGAGCCTCAGTTCGGCGCTGGAGGCGCCGCGCGCCGTTCGCTCCCCCAGGCTCGGCGGGTTGACTTCGTCGTCCGCGGCGATGCAGTAGAGCGCGGGGCGGTGGATCCGGCGCGCCCTGCGCTCGAGCCGGTAGGGCGGCTCCGTCACCCCGCGAGGACAGAGGTCGTTGCGCCAGCTCGAGCCCGGTTCCGTCACCTCCTCGAACCCCCTCGCCGCATCCCAGGTGCACATCACGGCACCCGACCCGGGCGGTCCGGCGGCGGCGAGGCGGACGGGCTCCGATCGCCGCAGCCCCCTGATCCGATCGCGGATACCGGCCGCCATCACTCGCGCCAGGTGCGGCGGCCCGCCCATGTGCAGCAGGGACCTGAGGCTGTCGATCACCGGCGCGACGTAGATCGCGGCCGCGATCTCCGGGTCGCCGATCGTCACCGCCTGGGCATGGGCGCCGCCGAGCGAGTAGCCCCAAATCGCGATCCGGCCCGAGTCGACGCTGTCGAGCCCGCGAGCGTAGGCGAGGGCGGCGCGGAGGTCCTGGCGCTGGAGCCGCGGCGAGAGCAGCGTCCGTGGCTCGCCCTCGCTGTCGCCGAAGTGGCGATAGTCGAAGGCGAGGGCGGTGAGGCCGGCGGCGGCGAACCGCTCGCCGTAGCGGTCGAGGCCCTGGTCGCGGACGCAGCCGAGGCCCGTCCCCAGCACCACGCACGGCGACCGCCCCGAGCCCGCTGGGCGAAAGAGCCGGCCGGCGCAGTGCTCGCCGCCGGAGACGAAGCGGACCTCCTCCCTTTCCGCCTGAAGCGCGCTCATCGAGCGATCGTAGCCACGGCTTCCTAGAATCCCGGCGATGGCAGACCTGGCGGAGATCAAGTCGATGATCGAGGCGGCGCTTCCCGGCGCCGATGTCGACGTGATCGACGAGACCGGCGCAGGCGACCACCTGCTGGCGACCGTCACCGCCCCGCAGTTCGAGGGGCTCTCGCGGATCGACCAGCATCGGCTCGTGAAGAGCGCCGTCGTCGATCGCTTCGAGGACGGCCAGATCCACGCCCTCTCGATCAGGACGAGCGTCCCCGCCCGCTAGTCTTTTCCCAGATGTCCGATCCCCAGCTGAAGAGCAAGGTCGAGGAGCTGATCGCGGGCCACCCGGTGCTGCTGTTCATGAAAGGCACGCCGGAAGCGCCGCGTTGCGGATTCTCGATGCGCGTCGTCCAGGTCCTCGACACGATGGACGTCGACTACGGCGCGATCGACGTCCTCCCCGCGCTGCAGCCGCTGCGCGAAGTCACCGCGGAGATCTCCGACTGGCAGACCTTTCCGCAGCTCTACGTCAACGGCAAGCTGGTCGGCGGCGCCGACATCGTCGACGAGATGTACGAGTCGGGAGAGCTGGCCGCGGCCCTCGGGGTCGAGCAGCCGGCCGACACCGTTCAGGCCCCGCCTCCGCGGCAGTCGCCGCCCGGCCAGTCGCCGCCGCTGCAGATCGAATAGCCGCGCTCAGGGCGAGACGGGAACGGGCTTCCTTCGCCTGACCGGCCCGGACCTCGCCCGCGGGTGCGTGCTGACCTGAGTCACGGGGATCTCGAAGGCCCGGCGTATGCGGTCGGCGAGGCTGAACCTCAACCACTTCGAAACGCTGCGAGGAAGGGTCGACACGACCACCGCGGAGAAATCGCCTCCGTGGAGCACGTCGCCGGCCGCCGCAAAGGGGTCCGGATCTCCGACGACCACCTCGTCCAGGACGACACGGTCGGTCCGCATCCTCTGCGAGGCGGCTTCGGCGCAGGAGATCGCCGCCGACCAGCCCGCCTTCATGTCCGCGGCCCAGGAAAGGCCATGAGGGACGGCGGGGACGAGAAGCGTGACCCCTGCGCCCTCCTCTCCGAGCCGGCGCAGGACCGCAATCAGTTCGGGGGAGTCGGCGGTCCGATTGGCAATCACCAGCACTTTCTGTTTCGAAGCCATCCTGGGTTCCTCAGCTCGTTCGGGTGTGATGGGGTACTGACCCCGAGCGCCCCGGGTTCACCAGGCTCCGTTCTAAGTGTGCTCAGGATTCGGCGAGGAAGGAGACTCCTTCGAGCCCGACAAAGGTCGCGCCGGTGAATGCGACCACGCCGCCATCGAATCCCGACAGGACACCCGGGCCATAGATCGTCAGGGGGAACGTCCCTTCGGTACATGGGCCGCCGGAACAGGTTGCCGCGACCTGGATGAATTTGCCGCTGGCCGGCCGGAACCCGGGCGGAAGCTGGAAGATCAGTGAGGTACCCCCAGGTTTGAGCGATCCCTTCAGATGCACGATCCCAAAGGCGTCTTTGAAGAACCCGGCGGTTTCATGCCCCGGGGTGCCGAGATTTTCCCAGCCGTTTTGGAACTGCGGCTCGCCGGACGCACCCACCTCATGCCACGGTTCGGGCGGCGGAACGTGCGCCACCTTGTCTGCGATTTCGGCGAACCGGGAGGCCCTGGATGCTTCGGCGAATTCGGCGAGTTGCGCCTTTGGGACGGTGCCGAGCGTCGAAGCCTTGATCTGCGTCCCGGTTAGCGTGCCCTTCTTAACCTTGGCGGCGGTGATCGCTTCTTTCTTGACTTTCGCCGTGGTCACGGCGTTCTTCTTCAGCTACTTTGTGCCGACAGAGTTCTTGCCAGCTGGAAAGCGTAGGCGCTTCCCCCGAGGGCAACGAAGACCGCGATCGTTGCCATCGCGTTTGCGTAGGTGAGTCGAGGTCGCATCTCAGCCCTCCTTGGTCGGGGACTCAAGCGACGAGACAGCTTGCCAGCCTATGCATGCAATTCCGCAAGGTCAATCGGGAGATGCAACCGCTCCCGACGGCGGGCAGCGCCCTAGGCGGAGGCGGAGGCAGCAGCGTCCTCTTTCACCTGGAAGGAGGAGCCGCAGCCGCAGGCGGCGACGACGTTCGGGTTGTTGACCTGAAAGCCGGCGCCCTGGAGGCCTTCGACGTAGTCGACCTCGGAGCCGAAGACGAACTGCATGCTGACCTTGTCGACCACGACCGAGACGCCATCGACCTCGAAGACGTGGTCGTCTTCCTTGGCGCGGTCGAAGGCAAGGGCGTACTGGAAGCCGGAGCAGCCGCCGCCGCGGACGGCAACCCGCAGGGCCTGGCCCTCGGAGTCGTTCTCGCCGCCGAGGAGCTCGCCGATCTTCGCCGCAGCCCTGTCGCTGAGGGTGATCGCCTCTTTCGCTGAATCGGTCACTTCATTAAGTGTAGCTACCCGTCTGCGAGAATCGCCAGCTTGAGCGACGGAGCGACGACCGCGGTGGTCTGCGACTCGACCTGCTACCTGCCGAGCGAGATGATCGCCGCGCGGGGGATCGAGGTGATCAGCCTCTATGTCTCGATCGACGGCGACGAGAGGCCGGAGGCGGAGATCACCGACTACAACGCCTTCTACGAGCAGCTGCGCGCCTCCCAGGGGGCGGCGACGACGTCGCAACCCTCGATCGGCGACTTCGTCGAGGTCTACGAGCCGCTGCTCGACTCGGGCCGGGAAATCGCCTCGATTCACATCTCCGCGGGGATCTCGGGGACGTTCGAGGCCGCCGGGCAAGCTCGCGATCGGCTGATCGCCGAAGACAAGGGCGGCGAGCGGATCCATCTCTTCGACTCGCGGTCGGCCTGTGGCGGGATGGGGCTATGCGCGGTCGCAGCCTCAGCTGCCGCGGCCGGCGGCGCCGACGCCGAGGCAGCGATCGCCCGCGCCCGACAGGCCCGCGAGGAGCTCAAGATGTGGTTCGCGATCGACACCCTCGAGTACCTGCGGCGCGGTGGCCGGATCGGCGGCGCGCGGGCCTGGATCGGCTCGGCGCTGAAGATCAAGCCGATTCTCACGCTCGAGGACGAGATCACGCCGATCGAGCGGGTTCGGACCCGGTCGCGCTCGATCGAGAGGCTGCGGGAATACGCCCGCGAGCGTCACGAGTCGGGCGCCGACGCCTGGGTCGTCCAGTACATCCAGGACCGGGAGGCGGCGGACACCCTCGCCGACGATTGCCGCGAGATCTTCGGCTGCGAGCCGGCTTTCATCTCCGAGGTCGGCCCCGTCATCGGCGCCCACGCCGGTCCCGGCCTGCTCGGCGTCGGGTCGGTCACGACCTCGGTCCTGGAATAAGACGCCGCCTCCTCTGCTCCCGCTCAGGCCGAAACAGAAATGGACTGCCGCTCGCTCCCGCGTCCGGGGGCAGCTCTTTTACCTTCGACGCCTGAAAGCCAGGACGCCGACCGCGAAGCCGACGACGGCGGCCCCGATCACGAGTTCATTCTTGTGCTCGCGGACCTGGCGGCGCCAGTCGGTCAGCTCGCCGAACTTGTGGCGCAGGAGCTGGACGGACTGCCCGAGGTCCTGGCGCTGGACGTCGATGTCACGGCGGATCTCGGCCGACGAGCGGCCGGGGCGCCCGGGAGTGGCCGGACGGGCCTGCTCGGGCTGGGCGCTCATTTTTTGGTCTCCAGTGTCGGGCTCTCGTCGGCTTCGAGCATCTCGCGCGTCAGCTTCGCCTCTTTGATCGCCTGCTCGGGAACCGGCGGGGCGCCGGCCTGGAACGCCCGGTAGGCGAAGTAGCCCGCCCCGGCCGCGATAAGGAGGAAGACCGCCGCCTCGATGAAGAACCCAGGCCATGCCTTGCCGTCGAAGACCTCTTCGTCGAGCAGCCAGGCGATTCCCTGCATGATCAGGATCAGGGCGAAGGCGGCGAAGACGCCGGCGGCCCCTCCGACCGCCGAGCCGCGGATGAGCTTGCCGACTTTCTCGCTGACCTCGGCCTTGGCGAGCTCGATCTCCTCGCGGATCAGGGTCGACGCTTTCTCGGAGACGTCGAAGATCAGCTCGCTGACCGACTTGTCGTCGGTAGGCGGCGGGGGGGTGGGGCCCGGCCCGGACATCCGACTACTCGGGAGGCTCCTCGTCGAAGACCCGGCGCCAGAGGACGGCGGCCAGGCGCGTCGCCGCGATGCTCGCCAGCGCGCTGCTCGCCGCCAGCACCCCACTCCACATCAGCCGTTTCACGATGTCGTTGTCCATACCCGCTTGGGGCCGACCTTACCTATCGAGGCTCGAGGCCGTCGCAAATCGTCGCGACGACAAAGTCCTTTGCCTTCGCGAAGTCCGAGTCCGCGGCGGGGATCAGGTCGAAGATCCAGCCGGAGAGGAGCTGCTCGATCGCGCCGTAGAAGGACATCGAGGCGAACGCGGGGTCGATGTCGGATCGGAACGCACCCGTTTCCTGCCCGCCCTCGACGATCCTCGCGATCGAGTCGTAGGCCCGGCGGATCTCGGTCAGATGGGTCTGCCCGAACGAGTTCGCGGCCCGCGTCACCTCGACGATGATCACCTTCATCAGCTCGGGGTCGTGGCGGTAGGACTGGATGATGAAGGCGGCGACCGCTTCGAGCTTCGCGCGCGGCGGCCGGCCCCCGGCATCGGCCTCGTCGATCGCCGCCAGCAGCAGCGACCAGCGCTCGGTGAAGAGCTCGTTCAGCACCTCCTCCTTCGATTTGAAGTAGTGGTAGACGAGCCCATAGGCGACACCGGCCTCGTCGGCGATGTCGGAGACCCTGGTCGAGTGGAAGCCCTGGCGGGCGAAGACGCGGATCGCCGCGTCGAGGATCTGGCGCCGCTTGTCGATCGGGGGCGCTTTCGAGGCCATCAGGCGTGGGCCTCCACCAACCGCGGCCAGGAGTAGGCCTCGGGGCGCCGGTTGGCCAGCGCCGGCAGCGAGTCGCGGACCTCGTCCTGGGCGGCGAGGTCGAGGTCGGCGGCGATGAAGCACTCCTCGTCGGGGGCGGTCGCGAGGACCCTCCCCCATGGGTCGACGATCATCGAGTGGCCGAAGGAGTCGTAATGGGGCGGCGCGACGCCGATCTGGTTCGGGGCGATCAGGAAGGCCTGGTTCTCGATCGCCCGCGCCCGCAGCAGTACCTCCCAGTGGTCGCGCCCGGTCGTCGTCGTGAATGCGGAGGGAACCGAGATCAGGCGGGCGCCGCGCAGCGCCAGGATCCGATAGAGCTCGGGAAAGCGGAGGTCGTAGCAGACGGTCAGGCCGAGCTCGGCCTCGCCGAGCGATGCGGTGACGATCTCGGACCCGGGATCCTCGAAGGCCGACTCGCGGTAGGAGACACCGCCGACGTCGACGTCGAACATGTGGATCTTGCGGTAGACGGCGAGGTCGGAGCCGTCGGGGCCGACCAGGACCGAAGTGTTCTGGGCGCGCTCATCGCCGCGGGCGGCGATGCTTCCGGCGAGCAGGTGGATGCCGAGCTCCGACGCCCAGGCCCGAGCCGCGGTCAGGCTCGGGCCGTGGAGCGGCTCGGCCCCCGCCAGCAGCTCCTCTCCGCCGGCAAGAAGGTTCCACTTCTCGGGCAGGGCGACGAGGGTCGCGCCGTCGGCCGCCGCGGCGCGGACCAGGCGCTCGGCGGTCGCCAGGTTCCGCTCCCTGTCGTCGGTCGAATTGAGCTGTACTGCGGCTGCCCGCAAGTCTTCCTCTCGGTATCGCGCCGATTGACTGACCAGTCAATCGGTCTCGGCCCAGTATAGGTGGCGGCGTGGCTACGATTGCCCGGAGCCGATGGCAATGAGTGTGTCCGAGCGGATCGAGCCCGAGGGCGAGCGCAAGCTCGTGACGGTGCTGTTCGCCGACGTCCAGGGGTCGATGGACATGGCCGAGCAGCAGGACCCCGAGCAGTGGCGGTCGATCATGCAGCGCTTCTTCTCGGTCCTCGCCGACGCGGTCAATCGCTACGAGGGGACCGTCGACAAATTCACCGGCGACGGGATCATGGCGGTGTTCGGGGCACCGATCGCCCACGAGGACCACGCCAGGCGCGCCTGCTACGCCGCGCTGCGGATGCTCGACGACGTCTCCGAGTACGCGGCCGAGCTGCGCCGCAAGCACGGGCTCAACTTCTCGACCCGGATCGGGATCAACTCGGGCGAGGTGATCGCCGGCGCGATCGGCGACGGCGGCGACGGCAACTACACGGCGATCGGGCACACGGTCGGGCTCGCGCAGCGGATGGAGACGCTGGCCGAGCCCGGCAAGGCCTACCTCGCAGAGGCGGCGGCCGAGCAGGCGGCCGGCTTCCTCGATCTCGACGACCTCGGCGAATTCGAGATCAAGGGCTCGAGCCGCCCGGTCAGGGTCTACGAGCTGGAGGGGATCGGCTCGGCGCGCTCGCGGCTCGACCTTTCCCGCGAACGCGGGTTCTCCCGGTTCGTCGGCCGCGAGGAGGAGCTGACGGTGCTCGAGGAGGGGTTCGAGGCCGCCCAGGCCGGCGACGGCGCGGTGGTCGGGATCGCGGCCGAAGCGGGCCTCGGCAAGAGCCGCCTGACCGCGGAGTTCGTCGACCGCTGCCGGGCGCAGGGCATCGAGGTCTACCAAGCTCAGGCCCAGGCCCATGGCCAGGAGACGCCCTTCGCGCCGGTCCTCCAGATCCTGCGCGCCTACTTCGGCGTCTCCGACTCGGACTCGGATCGGATCTCGCGCGAGAAGATCGCCGGGCGGGCGCTCCTCCTCGACCCCGGCCTGATCGAGGACCTGCCCGTCCTCTTCGAGTTCATGGGGCTGCCGGATCCCGACCGGCCGGCGCCGCAGCTCAGCCCCGAGGCCCGGCAGCGGGCGCTCCGCGGCCTCCTCTGCAAGCTGCTGCACACGAGCCGCCGCGACGCCACGGTCAACGTGGTCGAGGACCTGCACTGGATGGACGAGGGCAGCGACGCGTTGCTCGGCGAGCTGCTGGGCTCGGTCGCGGGGACGAAGACGCTCGTCGTCCTCAACTACCGGCCCGAGTACTCCCCCACCTGGGGGGAGCTGCCGAACTACCGCCACATCCCGCTCGAGCCGCTCGGCCCGGCGGACACCGAGAAGCTCCTGCGCGACCTGGTCGGCGAGGACCCCTCCCTCGACGGCCTCGCCGAGCTGATCCACGAGCGGACGGCCGGCAACCCCTTCTTCATCGAGGAGATCGTCCGCGAGCTGTCCGAGAGCGGGGCGCTGGAAGGCGAACGCGGCTCCCAGCGGCTGGTCCAGCCGGTCTGCGACGTCAAGGTCCCCGCCAGCGTGCAGACGGTCCTCGCCGCCCGAATCGACAGGCTCGACCCAGACGCGAAGCGCCTCCTGCAGGCGATGTCGGTCGCGGGGAAGGAAGTCGCGGAGCCGGCGCTGATGCAGATCTCCGGGTTCGATGACGACGAGTCCTGCGGGGAGGCGCTGAAGCGGGCGATCGACGCGGAGTTCCTCTACGAGGCCGAGCTCTACCCGGAGCGCGTGATCGCCTTCCGCCATCCCCTCACCCTCGAGGTGGCCTACGGAACCCAGCTCGCCGACCAGCGGGCGCGGACCCACGCCGCGGTGGCGCAGGCGACGATCGACCTCAACCCTGAGCGACACGACGAGCTGGCGGGGCTGATCGCCCACCACTACGAGGCCGGCGGCGAGCTGCGCGAGGCGGCCCGGTGGTCTGCACGCGGCGCCTACTGGGCCGGGCACAGCCAGCCGCGCGAGGCGATGCGGATGTGGCAGTCGGTGGTACGGCTCGTCCCCGATCCGGAGGAGGATGCGGAAGCGGCGGCTCTCGCGGTCAATGCGCGCCTGATGCTGCTCGACTACGCCTGGCGGCTCGGGATGGAGAGGGACGAGGAAGCGAAGCTGGTCGCCGAGGCCGAGGAGATCGCTACGAGGACCGACGACAAGCATTCGCTGGCGCTGCTGAAGACGGCCACCGGCGTGCGGCCGGGGAGGCTGCGCCCGCCGGAGCCGTGGCTCACGGCGGCCGAGGAGGCGACCGAGCTCGCCGACGAGACCGGTGACATCCACCTGCGGGTGGCGATCCGCGCAATCGCCGCCTATCCGCACCTCGTCCTCGGTGACTTCGACGGCTACGAAGCGATCCTCGAGGAGATGATCGAGCTGATCGACGGAGACCGCTCGATCGGGGCCGGCATCCTCGTCGGAAGCCCGCTCGCCTACGCCTACATGAGCCTCGGCCTCGCCAGGCGCGAGCGGGCCCGGCTCGATGAGTCCGAGGAACTGTTCGCGAAAGCGCTGCGGATCGCCGAGGAGGACGGCGACCCCGAGACTGCATGCTGGGTCAAGAGCAACCACGCCTATCTTGTCGCCCTGAAAGGCGACATCGACGAGGGTCTCGAGCTCTCGCGGCGGAGCCTCGAGGAGACCGAACGGCTGGGCGACATCTTCTCGCGGACGCTCGCGACCTCCAATCTCGCGGCTGTCCAGCTGATGGCCGGCGACCCCGAGTCGGCGCTCGCCTCGATCGAGGCGGCGGAACGGATCTACCGCGAGGCGATGCCCGAGGACGGCGAGATGGCGATCTGGCGGGCCAGCGTCCGGTCCGAAGCCCTGACCGGGGTCGGCAGGGCCGATGAGGCCATGGCCGTCGCCGAGGCGGGGGCCGAGGAGGCCCGTGAGTACAGCCTCGGCTGGTCGCTGCCGCTGGCGCTGCGGGCGCTGGCCAAGGCCCGCGCGGCCGCCGGCCGGGCCGGGGTGGCGGAGGCGCTCGAGGAGGGGGAGGCGCTGGCGCGTTCGAGGGGATGCGAGATGAGCGCCAACTCGATCGCAGCGGAGCGCGAAGCCCTCGCGGCCGCCGGCTGATCCGGCCCCTAGATCCCGCTCAGCATCGAGATCAGGCGGTCGGTGGCCCGATCCGGGAGAAGGCGGGCGAGCAGGGCCTGTCCGCGGGCGTCGAGCCCGACCAGATACCGAGTGCGCGGCCGGGGTGAGGTCAGCGCCTTCTCGATCGTGGCGGCCACCTTCTCCGGCGGTATCCCTCGCGCCGCGGCCGCCTTGGCGACCTTCTGGTAGCGGGCGATGTACCTGGGGTAGAGCGCTTTCTCCTCCTCGGAAGAGCGCTCGATCAGCGTGTCGGCTTCGCCGACGCCCCGCTCCCAGATCGGGGTCGCGATCGATCCCGGCTCGATGATCGAGACCCCGATGCCCCACGGCGCCAGCTCCTGGCGGAAGACGTCGCCGACCGCCTCGAGGGCGAACTTCGACGCGTGGTAGGCGCCGAACATCTTGATCGCCATCAGGCCGCCGATCGACGTGTTGAAGACGATCCGGCCGCGGGCCGCCCGGACCGACGGCAGCATCGCCTGGGTAACGGCCACGTGCGAGGTCAGGTTGACCTCCATCTGGCGGCGGAAGTCGGCCAGCGGCAGCGTCTCGAGCGGTCCTGGGACCGCGATCCCGGCGTTGTTGACGAGCCCGTGGAGGCCCGCTCCCTCGCTCTCCTCGCCGACGCGGTCGGCGGCCGCGGCGATCTGCTCCGCGCTGGTGACGTCGAGGATCAGGGGCCGCAGACGATCCGAGCCCGCTTCCCGCAGGGACTCGGCGTCCTCCTCCCTCCGGGCCCCCGCGAAGACACGCCAGCCGCGCGCGTCCAGCCACAGGGACGTCGCCCTCCCGATCCCGGTCGATGCCCCGGTGATCAGCGCGGATCTCACCGCCGGAAGGCTATATGCGCGCAAGCAACCCGGGCTAAGATCGGCTGCGGTGACCTCGACGGCTTTCGTGACCGGCGGCTCCGGCTTCATCGGCGGGCGGCTGGTCGAGCGCCTGGTCCGCGAGGGCACGCGGGTCAGGGCGCTGGCCCGCTCGGACGCGTCGGCGAAGGCGGTCGCCGATCTCGGCGCCGAGCCTGTCCGCGGAGACCTCTCCGACCGTGAGTCGCTCGAGGCCGGGGCCGCGGGCGCCGAGCTCGCCTTCCATCTCGCCGCCCATCTCGGGGACTGGGGCGACTGGGAGGAGTTCGAGCGGGGAAACGTCGACGGCACCGAGAACGCATTGGCCGCCGCCGCCGCGGCGGGCGTCCGTCGCTTCGTCCACTGCGGGACGGAGGCGGCGCTGATGGCGGGCGAGCCTCTGGTTCACGTCGACGAGGAGGCGCCGCTGCGACCGGACTCACCGTCCCCGTATCCGGCGACCAAGGCGCGCGCCGAGCTGGCGGTGAGGCGTGCGAACCGCCCCGGCTTCGAGACACTCACGGTGCGGCCGCGCTTCGTCTGGGGCAGAGGCGACACGACGCTCCTGCCGGAGATGGTGAGGACGGTGAGGGCCGGAAAATGGGCCTGGGTCGGTGGCGGCGACAACGTCACCGACACCGCCCACGTCGACAACGTCGTCGAGGGCTTCCTCCTCGCCGCCGAGAAGGGGCGGCCGGGCGAGGCCTACTTCATCACCGACGGGGAGCCCGTGGTCTTCCGCGAGTTCGTCACGGCGATGATCGAGACCCAGGGAGTCGAGCCGCCCGACCGCAGCCTCCCGGCCTGGACCGCGGCGCCGCTGGCGCGGATCTCGGAGGCCGCCTGGAAGCTCCTCCCCCTGTCCGGCCAGCCGCCGATGACCACCTTCCGGGCCTGGATCCTGACCCAGGAGTGCACGATCGACATCACCAAGGCCCGCGCCGAGCTCGGCTACGCGCCGATCGTCTCCCGCGAACAGGGCCTTGCCGAGCTCCGGGCCTGACCGCCCCTAGGAACGGCCGGCGCGGTGGCGCTCGAGCTCGGCGACCATCGCCTTGGTGTGGAGGGCGGCGATCAGGTCGTGCAGCGGCTCGGAGCCGGCCTCGAGCATCGCCACGACTCGCTCGGGGGGAACCTCGCCGGCGAGCCGCTCCATCACGATCTCGATCTCTTCGCGGACGAGCTCTTCGATCGCACGCTTGTAGCGGAGGGTGTCGTAGACGGTGAAGCCGATCTCCTCGTCGTAGCCGCCGGTGCGGAAGCGGCTGATCGCCTCGATGATGCGGATGTCGGAGGGCGAGTAGCCGCGGCTGTTCGGGCTCAGGACCTCGAGCTCCTCGAGCCGGTCGAGCACCTCCTTCGGCACGCCGTAGCGGTCGCGTGCCTCGGCCGGGCTCGTCCGCGAGCGCTCGCCGGCGAGGGCGCGATCGAGGATCCGGTCCTCGAGCTCGACCAGGGCCCGGGCCCGCTCCGGGCCTTCTTCGAGCACTGACCTGATCGCCTTCAGCGGCATGAACCGCTCCTCCTGGAGCTGCTTGATCAGCCGGATCCGGTCGACGAACTCGGGCGGGTAATAGGCCATGTTGCGGCTCGTCTTCACCGGCTCCGGCAGCAGCCCCTCGCGCAGGTAGTGCTTGATCGTCGGCACCGGGACCCCGGAGGCCTCGGCCAGCTCACCGATCCGCAGCAGCGATTGCTCGGCGCTCGCGCTCATGCCCGGAAGGTCGCGGCGGAGTCGGCGCTCGGCCCGGATGCCGCGCCGGACTCGATCATCGCCGCGATCTCCTCCGCCGAGTAGCCGGCCTCGGAGAGAACGTCGCGCGTGTGCTCGCCGAACGCCGGCGCAGGGCGGGTCGGGTCGCCGGGGGTGCGGCTCATCTTCACCGGCGTCCCGAGCTGGCGGATCGTCCCCAGCTCCGGCTGCTCCATCTCGATAACCATCTCGCGGGCGCGGACCAGCTCCGAGTCGAGCGCCTCGTCGACGTCGAGGACGGGCTCGACGCAGCAGTCGTGCTCGTCGTTGAACGCCCGCCATTCCTCCCGGGTCCGCACGCGGAAGACCTCGGCGATCTCGCGCCAGGCGTCGGAGCCGGGAGCGTCGAACTGCGACTCGATCAGGTCCGGCCGCCCGACGCCGTTGCAGAGGGCGGCCCAGAACTTCGGCTCGAGCGCGCCGCAGGTCACCCAGCCGTCCTTGGCCTCGTAGGGCAGGTAACAGATCAGGCCACCGGCGAGCTGCTGCTCGCCGCGCCGCGGGACCTCGCCGTCGCAGAAGTAGCGGCCGGCGACCATCGCCAGCCAGGAGAGGGCGCCGTCGGCCATCGAGACGTCGACCATCTGCCCCTCGCCCGAGCGGCGGCTCTCGTGCAGCGCCGCCATCACCCCGAAGGCGGCCATCAGCGCGCCGCCGCCGATGTCGGCGATCTGCCCGCCCGACTGAACTGGCGGGCCGTCCTTCGCCCCGGTCAGCCCGAGCAGCCCGACCAGCCCCAGATAGTTCATGTCGTGGCCGGCGCGCTCGGTGTAGGGGCCGTCCTGGCCGTAGCCGGTGATCGCGCAGAAGACGATCGCCGGGTTCGCCTCGCGCATCTGCTCGTAACCGACGCCGAGCCGGTCGAGGACTCCGGGTCGGAAGCCGTCGAGGACGACGTCGTATTGCTCGACCAGCTGCAGGAGGGCCTGGCGGCCCTGGGGCGCTTTCAGGTTGAGGCGGATCGAGCGCTTGCCGCGATTCAGCGAGAGATAGAGCGCCGAGCGGGTTCCGAGCTCCTGCTGCTCCTCGCCGCCGTAATAGGGCGGCGCCCAGCGGACGTAGTCGCCCATCCCGGTGTCCTCGACCTTCAGCACCTCAGCGCCGAGGTCGGCCAGGAGCAGCGAGCAGAAGCCCCCCGGGAGGAGCCGGGTCAGGTCGAGGACCCTGACGTCGCTAAGCGGGAGCCCGCTCACGCCTCGGCACTCCAAGCAGCTCGCGGGCCTCGGCGACGGTCGCGGCGCGTCGGCCGACGTCCTCGGCCATCTGCCGCGCCTTCGCGATCAGCTCGCCGTTCGACTTCGCCATCTCGCCGTTCGGCAGGTAGAGGTTGTCCTCGAGCCCGGCCCGGACGTTGCCGCCGAGGACCAGCGAGGCCCCGAGCAGTTTCCACTGGTCGCGCGAGATCCCGATCACCTGCCACTGGTTCTCGCCCTCGGCCCCGCCGGGGATCTGCTCCGACATGAAGGCGACGTTGCGGGCGTTCGGCCGGATGCCGCCGTTGACGCCCATCACCAGCGAGATCTGCAGCGGCGGCTCGAGTAGCCCCATGTCGACCAGCGGGTCGAGGTTGGCGACATGGCCAGCGTCGAAGCACTCGTGCTCGGGCTTGATCCCGAGCTCCCGCATCGCGGCCAGGAACTCGATAATCGTGTCGAAGCTGTTCTCGAAGACGGCCTTGAAGACGAAGTCCTTGCGTCGCGAGCTGTACTTCGCGTAGTTCATCGAGCTCATGTTGAGCGCGGCGACGTCGGGCTTCAGCTCGCGTAGATACTCGATCCGCTTCTCGATCGGGATCCCGATCGCCCCGGTCGAGTAGTTGACGATGACGTCGTCGACCTCGGCCAGGATCGCGTCGGTGATCGCGCGGAAGTCCCCGACCTCGAACGACGGGGTCCCGTCGGGGGTCCGCGCGTGGATGTGGATCTGCGAGGCGCCCTCGTCGACCGCGCGGCGGGCCTCCGCCGCGTACTCCTCGGGCGTGTACGGAATCGCCGGGCACTGGTCGCGGTTGGCGATCGCGCCGCTGATCGAACAGCTGATCACCACCGGGTCATCGAACGAACTCATGAGCCTCCCCTCTCATCGATCGCCCGTTGGATCTCCTCGACAAGCTGGGCGATCGCAGCCTGCTCGGAGGGGTCTGGGTCGAACGGCAGTTGCATGTCGCCGAGGCCAAGGTCCTCGCGGCCGGCGATCACGAGCTTCGGCGTCTTCAGCATTCCCGAGTCGAACGATGCGCTGGCGTTCGCCATCATCGCGACCGGAACCCGGGCGAAGCTTCCGAACGAGCCGCCCACCTCGAACCCGAATGCCTCGAACACCGTCCCATCGAATGTCAGGACGCCGGTGAACTGCTCCTTCTCGTTCTTCAGGAGGACCTCGGTCATACCGGCATCACCCCGTGCCGTTTGGCGGGCTTCTCGACGTGCTTGGTCCGGGCCATCCGCAGAGCCCTGACGATCGTCGGCCGCGTCTCGCGCGGGTCGATGATGTCGTCGATCACCGCGTTGCCGGCGGCGATGTAGGGGTCGATCTGCTTGCGGACGGCGTCGAGCATCGACTCACGCGTCGCCTCGGGGTCATCGGAGGCCTCGATCGCCGATCGGCCGATGATTTCGACCGCGCCCTCCGGGCCCATGACCGAGATCTCGGCTCCGGGCCAGGCGACGATCAGGTCCGGCTCGTAGGCCTTGCCGCACATCACGTAGTAGCCGGCGCCGTAGGCCTTGCGGACGATCACCGTCACCTTCGGCACCGTCGCGCGGCTGACCGCGTAGAGCATCTTCGCCCCGTGGCGGATGATGCCGGCGTGCTCGACCTTCGAGCCGACCATGAAGCCGGGCACGTCCTGGAGGAAGACAAGCGGGATGTTGAAGGCGTCGCAGAGGTTGATGAACCGCGCCGCCTTGTCGGATGAGTCGTTGTCGAGGATCCCGGCGAGCTGCTTGGGCTGGTTGGCGACGATTCCGACCGGCTGGCCGCCGAAGCGGGCGAAGCAGGTGATCAGGCTCTTCGCGAATTTGGGCTTGATGTCGAACCACTCGCCGTCGTCGACGATCTCGGCGATCACCTCGTACATGTCGTAGGGCTGGCGCGAGGACTCGGGGACGATTTCGAGCAGCTTCTCGGAACGACGGTCGTCGGGGTCCGAGCTCTCGCGCAGGGGCGGCTTCTCCTCGCAGTTGGACGGGAAATAGGAGAGGTAGGCCCTGACCTTCTCGATGCATTCCGGGTCGTCCTTGACCTCGAGGTCCCCCACCCCCGATTTGCGGCAGTGCACCTTGGCGCCGCCGAGATCCTCCATCGAGATCTCCTCGCCGGTGACGGCCTTGGTCAGGTGCGGCCCGGCGAGCGCCATCGCCCCCTGGCCGGAGACCATCGGGACGAAGTCCGAGAGCGCCGGGATGTAGGCCGTGCCGGCGGCGCAGGGCCCCATCATCGCCGCGACCATCGGGATCACGCCCGACATTTCGACCTCCTCGCGAAAGAGGTGGCCGGAGCCGGCGAAGAGCGAGCCTGCCGCCTCCTGGATCCGGGCGCCGGCCGAGTCGAGGAGCCAGATGAACGGCATCCGCTTCTGCAGCGCCATCTCCCGCAGCCTGGTGACCTTGAGCTCGCCGGTCATCCCCATCGAGCCCGCCATCACCGTGAAGTCGTAGGCGGCGATGCAGGACGGCCGCCCGTCGATGTCCCCCCAGCCCGTGATGACCCCGTCGGCCGGAGCCTCGACCCCGTCCATCGCCCGCTGCGCGAAGTGCGGCCTGCCGTGGATTCCCATCTCGACGAAGGTCCCCTCGTCGACGAGCAGGTCGATCCGCTCGCGGGCGGTGAGCTTGCCGCGCTCATGCTGCTTGGCGATCTTCTCCTCGCCGCCGCCGAGGAGCGCCTTGTCGCGGGCCTCGTGCAGCTGCTCGGTCAGCTCGTCGAGCGACGCAGTCCCCGGCAGCTTGTGGTCGTTCTCAGTCAATCTCTCTCCTCGCTCAGTTCCCTCTAACGTTCATGGCATGACCCTGTTCCTGGCGACGATGGCCTGCGTGGTCGCGTCCTTCGGCTGCGGCCCGGTGGAACCGCTCCCCGAACCGCTGGTGCCGGTCTCGAAGTTCTCGGTCAGGTACGAACGCAGCGGCGGGCTCAAGGTGATGCCCCAGAAGGTGGTGATCAAGCCCGGCCGCCACGTCGTCGCGACGACCAGGAATGGCGTCGGGGTCAAAACCGTTCGCTACCGCGTCCCGGTGCCGACGGTGAAGCGGCTTCGCAACGGGCTGTCCGACCCCCGCTTCGCAGCCTTCGAAGGCGGCCCGCCGGGCACCTGCGCCGACTGCTACGTCTACACAATCACCTATCGCGGGCACATGGTGACCGTCGACGAGAGCACAGTTCCCGGCTGGCTCCGGAAGACGATCACGCGCCTCGAAGCGCTCGCCGAGCCTCATCTTCCCTTCCACTGAGGCTCCCTCTTCTCGAAGAAGGCGGAGACGCCCTCGACGATGTCCTCGGTGCTGAAGGTCAGCGAGAGCTGGCTGCGGAGGAACTCGAGCGCATCGTCGACCGCCATGTCCTGCTGGCGGTACATCGCGTCATGGCCGAGGCGCATCAGGACCGGGCTCTTCGAGGCGAGCTTGCCGGCCCAATCGGCGACGGCATCGTCGAACTCGTCGGCGGGCACGACCCTGTTGGCAAGGCCGAACTCGACCGCCTGCTCGGCGCTCAGCCGCTCGCCCAGCAGCATCATCTCGTTGACCTTCTTGCGCGGGACGTTGCGGTAGATGATCGCCATGATCATGTAGGGGAAAGCGCCGACGTTGATCTCCGGCGTGCCGAAGGTGGCTCCCTCTTTCGCGACAACCAGGTCGCAGGAAAGGGCCAGGCCCATGCCGCCGGCGAGGACATGGCCGTTGACGGCGCAGAGTGAGGGCTTGCCGAGGCGCGGCATCAGCCGGAAGAACTCGAGGAAGAGGTCGGAGGCGAAGTGTTTGGCGACCAGCGGGGCGTCGGCGGCGAACCCGCCGAGGTCGGCCCCGGCGCAGAAGGCCTTGTCGCCGGCGCCGGTGAGGACGACGGTCTTCGCCTCCTCGGAGTCGCGCGCCGTCCGCATCGCGTCGACGAGCTCGACCAGCATCTGGCCGGAGAGCATGTTCCGCTTCTCCGGGTTGTTCAGCGTCACCGTGGCGACGCCGTCGGCCTCCTCGTACTTGACGAGCTCGTACTCCATCCTCAAACCAATGGCTCGCGTTTCGCTCGCTGCACGAGGAAACAGATATGGACGTTTGCTCGCTCCACGCTCGAGGCACGATAGCCGACTGCGTGGAAAGTAGGAAGTGCTACTGTCCACGGCGACTCGAGGGCGGCGGGCCGCCCGATCGACCGCGAACGAGGGGAGACTCCCAGTGGCCACAGCGACGACCAACGGCTCCAAGGTCATCAAGCCCGATCACGGCGCCGAGCGGAAGCACATGATCTTCACGCAGGAGCACGAAGACCTGCGCGAGTCGATGCAGTCGTGGGTGGAAAAGGAGCTCTTTCCCAACCGCAACGAGTGGGAGGAGACGACCTGGCCACGGGCGGTCATGGAGCGGGCGGGCGAGCTCGGCTTCATCGGCCTCTGCCTCCCCGAGGAGTACGGCGGCCAGGGTGGCGACTACTACTACTCGCTGGTCCGTGCCGAGTGCCTCAGCTACTCCGGCTCCGGCGGCCTCAACATGGGCTTCGCGGTCCACACCGACATGGTCCTGCCGCCGATCAACATGCTCGGCACCGAGGACCTGAAGAAGCGCTACATGCCGGCGGCGATCGAGGGCAAGAAGATCGGCTGCCTCGGGATCACCGAGCCCGAGGCGGGCTCCGACGTCGCCGGGATCCGAACCAAGGCGATCCGCGACGGCGACGAATTCGTCGTCAACGGCTCGAAGACGTTCATCACCAACGGCGCCCGCGCCGACTTCATCGTCCTCGTCGTCAAGACCGACCCCGAGAAGGCCCACGACGGGATCAGCCTCCTCGTCGTCGACCTCCGCGACGATGACGGCGAGACCGTCCCCGGCTTCAGCGTCTCGCGCAAGCTCGAGAAGATGGGGATGCACTCCTCCGACACCGCCGAACTGGCCTTCGAGGACGTACGCGTCCCGGTCTCCAACCTGCTCGGCGAAGAGGGCAAGGGCTTCTACCACATCGCCTGGGAGCTCCAGAGCGAGCGGATGGTCGCCTGCGCCGGCGCCGTCGCCGGGGCGCAGCGGATGTTCGATCGGACCCTCGAGTACGCGAAGGACCGGAAGGCCTTCGGCCGTTCGATTGGCAACTTCCAGGTGATCCGCCACAAGTTCGCCGAGATGGCGACCAAGATCGAGGCCGCCCGTCAGTTCACCTACGCCACCGCCTGGCGCTACAAGAACGGCGAGTACCCGGTCCGCGAGATCTCCGAGTGCAAGCTCTACACCTCGCGAATCGCCTGCGAGGTCGCCGACGAGTGCATCCAGATCCACGGCGGCTACGGCTACATGAAGGAGTACGAGATCGAGCGCGCCTACCGCGACGTCCGCCTCAACCGGATCGGCGCCGGCACCGACGAGATCATGCTCGAGGTCATCGGGCGGTCGTACGGTCTTTAGCGGCCGATGTCCCACGCCGACCACGTCCGGTCGTATTACGAGGCGCTGAACACGGGGGACGCGGAGGCGGTCGCCGCCCATTTCACCGACGACGCGGTCCACTACTACACGCGGCTCGGCCCGCACGGCGGCGCCGAGGAGATCGCGCGTTACGCGGCCTTCGCGGTCGAGCAGATCGACGGCCAGTGGTACATCGAGAACGCGATCGGGGAGGGCGACCAGGTCGTGATCGAGTGGACGATGACCTGGCGCGACCCCGAGTCCGGTGAGCGCCGGCTCGACCGCGGCACGGAGTGGTTCCGGATCGAGGACGGGCTGATCGCCGAGGTCCGCGCCTACCACCACGGCGGCCGCAAGAACCCGCAGGGCGATCTGCTCGGGTTCGACCACCGCGGCCGCGGTCACACGATGCTCGAGGACTGGCGGGCGCCGGGAGGCTAGGCGACGCCGGCAGTGTTCGAGGCGTCGGCCTCCGCCTCTAGGTAGTGGTGCACCTGCTGGATCACGATCGAGCCCTCGCCGACCGCCGAGGCAACGCGTTTGACCGACCCGTGGCGGACGTCGCCGACCGCGAAGACCCTGCTGAGGCTGGTCTCCCCCAGCCGCGGCGAGGGGCCGTCGCCGGATTCGAGGTCGGTGCCGGTGAGGATGTAGCCCCACTCGTCGCGCTCGATCTCGGGTGGGAGCCACTCGGTGCCGGGACGGGCGCCGATCATCACGAAGAGGGCGTCGGCGTCGACCGTCGATTCCGTGCCCGACGGCCTGTCGAGCAGGGTCAGGGACTCGAGCCGGTTCTCGCCGCTCCCGCCGACGGCCTCGGTTTCGTACATGACGTCGATGTTGTCGGCCGCTTCAATCCCCCGGCAGAGGTAGTCGGACATCGTCGAGGAGAGATTCGCGCGCCGGACCAGCATCGTCACCTCTCTCGCGTAGCGGCTGAGGTGCATCGCGGCCTGGCCGGCCGAGTTGCCGCCGCCGACGACGAAGACCCGCTTCCCCGGCAGCGCTTTCGCGTCGGCCGCCGAGGCGCCGTAGAAGACGCCCTCCCCCTCGAGGCAGCTGAGCGATGGGATCTCGAGCCGCCGATAGGAGACTCCGGAGGCGAGCAGCACCGACAGAGTCTCGATCTCGGCGCCGTCGGCGGTTCGCAGGACGTGCCTCCTCTCCCCCGGCCGCAGCTCGACGACCTCGCGCATCAGCAGGAACTTCGTCCCGAACACCCAGGCCTGCTGGTATGCACGCTGGGCGAGGTCGGAGCCGCTGACCCCGCGCGAGAAGCCGAGGTAGTTGCGGATCAGCGAGCTCGAGCCCGCCTGGCCGCCGATCGCCTCGCGCTCGACCACCAGCGCCCGCATCCCCTCCGAGGAGGCGTAGACGGCGGCGGCGAGGCCGGCCGGGCCGGCGCCGATCACGACGACGTCGAACTCGTGCTCCTCGAGCTGGGTGCTGACCCCGAACGCGTCGGCGAGCTCGACGTTGGTCGGGTCGATGATGAAGCGGCCACCGCCGACCTTGGCGATCGGGACCGAGAGGTCCTGGTGCCCGCAGTCGTCCAACAACGCGCGGCCTTCCTCCGACTCGGGCGGATGACAGGCGTAGGGGATCCCGTTGCGGCTCAACAGGTCGCGCAGCTCAGCCGCCCGCGGCGACCCCAGCTCGGCGACGATCTCGATCTCGCCCTGGAGCGGCGACTCGTGGCGAGCCCACTCGAACAGGAACTCCGCGACCGTGCGGTGGAAGAGCTCGTCCGGGCAGCGCTGCGGCTTCAGCACGTAGTAGTCGATCTTGCCGAGCGTCATCGCGTT
>DATAOP010000030.1:0-1814 GCA_036265675.1 Solirubrobacterales bacterium | reverse complement strand
GCCGCCGGGCGTGAGCGACCGCTGGTCCACGTGCCGCTCGGCCTCGTCCACCTGACGCTGGTGACGCTGCGGCGGCTGTTCGGCGAGGCGGTGTTCGCCACCTGGGAGGAGGCGGAGCTGATGGAGGTTCCAATGGTCAGTGAGCGCGGGACCGCAGATGCGGAGGCGCTGGGCGTCGCACCGCTGCCGGTCGAGGCGGTGCTCGGCACCTAGCCCGTGGGACCCTCGCCCGAGCGTGGCGCGCCGCTGTGCGCCCGTCGCCGGCGCGGCAACGGACCATCCTCCCTCCACCGCGAGCCTGGCCGGCCGGGCAGCACGAGGACGATTAAGAGCCCGACAACCGAGAGGAGCAGCCCGAAGGCTAGCCCGAATCGCTCGCCGTAACCCTTCCTCTCGGCGACCCAGGCCGCGGCAGCGCCCGAGATCAGCCACGCGAAGAGGAGGTAGAGCCCCTTGGCGCCAATGACCGCGAGGACCGTCATGCGCCCAGGTAGGCCCGCTGGACCTCGGGGTCGTCGCGCAGCTTGGCGGAGTCGTCGGCGACGGCGATGCGTCCCGTCTCGAGGACGTAACCGCGCGCGGCGATCTCCAGCGCATAGTTGGCGTTCTGCTCGACGAGCAGGATCGTCACGCCATCGCGATTGATCTCGCGGATCGTGTCGTAGATGCGCTCCACGAGGATCGGGGCGAGTCCCATCGACGGCTCATCGAGCATCAGCAGCCTGGGCCGGGCCATGAGGGCGCGCCCGATGGCAAGCATCTGCTGCTCGCCGCCCGACATCATTCCCGCCTTCTGGCGCTCGCGCTCCTTGAGCCGGGGAAACAGGGAGAAGACGCGCTCGAGATCCTGCCCGATGTCGGGGCCCCGGCGGCGATGGGCGCCGAGGTCGAGGTTCTCGCGGACGGTCATGCGCGGGAACACGTGCCGGCCCTCCGGCGCCATCGCGACTCCCAATGCGACGATGTCCTGGGCCGGGGCCCGTGTGATCTCCTCACCGCCGAAGCTGATCGTGCCCGACGTCGCCGGGGTCAGCCCCGAGATGGACCGGAGCGTGGTCGACTTGCCCGCGCCGTTCGACCCGATCAGGGTCACCACCTCGCCGTCTTCGACCGTCAGCGATACCCCCTTGAGCGCCTCGATCGTCCCGTAGTGGGCGTGGATGTCCTGGACCTCGAGCAGGGTCATCAGCGTTCGTCCTGCTTGCCCAGGTAGGCCTCGATGACGCGCGAGTTCTCGCGGATCTCCGCCGGCGGTCCCTCCGCGATCCGCTCGCCGAGGTCGAGGACGGTGATGCGCTCCGAGATGCCCATGACCACGCGCATGTCGTGTTCGATCAGGAGGATCGTGAGGTCGAGGTCGTCACGCAGCTTGCGCATGAAGTCGGTCAGCCGATCCGATTCCTGCGGATTCATGCCGGCGGTCGGCTCGTCCAGGAGCAGCAGGGTGGGATCGGCGGCGAGGGCGCGGGCGATCTCCACACGGCGCTGGTCGCCATACGACAGGTTGCCCGCGAGCTGGTCGAACTGGGAGTGCTCGAGGCCGACGTACTCGAGGATCTCCCGCGACCGATCGCGGGCGGCGCGCTCCTCGCGTCGGACGCCCGGAGGCCGGATGATCGAGCCCCACACACCGGCTCGCATGCGTGCGTGGCGTCCGACGACCACGTTCTCGACCGCGGTCATCGCCCGGAACAGCCGGATGTTCTGGAACGTGCGCGCGACGCCCAGCGAGGTGATGATGTCGGGGCGCTTGCCGGTGATCTCCCGGTCCTCGAGCGAGATCCGGCCGGCGCTCGGCTTGTAGAGGCCGGTCA
>DATAOP010000029.1:0-19499 GCA_036265675.1 Solirubrobacterales bacterium | reverse complement strand
GCCGGCGGTGATCTTGCCGTCCTCCTTGAAGGCCGGCTTCAGGTTGGCGAGCCCCTCGAGGGTCGTCTCGCGCAGACCCTGGTCGGTCATGTAGGTGTCGCCGTTGACCTGGTAGGGGATCATCTCGCGCTCGAAGTGGCCTTCCTCGGTCGCCTTGGCGGCGAGTTGCTGGGAGCGGAGGCCGATCTCGTCGAGCTCGGAGCGGGGGATCTCCCATTTGTCGGCGATCATCTCGGCCGAGAGGCCCTGCGGGATCAGGTTGTGCTTCTCGAGCAGCTCCGGCGAGAAGGCGAAGCCGTGCTGCTCCATCACCTGGGCGGAGTCGGCGAAGGAGATGTGGCCCATGTGCTCGACGCCGCCGCCGATCGCGATGTCGTGAACGCCGGAGGCGACGAGCGCGGCGGCGAAGTTGACCGCCTGCTGGGCGGAGCCGCACTGGCGGTCGACGGTGGTGGCCGGGACCTCCTGCGGCAGGCCCGCCTCGAGCCAGGCGTTGCGGCCGATGTTGAGACCCTGCTCGCCGAACTGCTGGACGCAGCCGGCTACGACGTCGCCGACCTCGTTCGGGTCGATGCCCGCGCGCGAGATCAGCTCCGAGTAGGTCGTGGCGAGGAGGTTCGAGGCATGGACGTCGCGGTAGTAGCCCTTCTCCGGATGGCCCTTGCCGATCGGGGTCCGCACCGCCTCGACGATGACCACCTCGCGCCCACCGAAACCGCCACTCCCGTTCTCGCTCATCGCTTGCCTCCGTTGTCCACCGATGTCAGTTTCATCACAATACTCTACCGGCGACCAATCAGCGGCAATGCCTATCCCTTTGATAGGAACCCCTTGTAATGAGCGGGGGCAAGGGCTACGAGGCGCCGGGGATCGCCGGCAGCGGCGCGATCGCGACCGGCCTGGCCGCTGTCTCGACGACGACCGCCGACACGATTCTGCTCGCCCGCAGCGAGGCCTCGGCCTGGCGAGCGGAGGAGAAAGTGGTCGCCGCCTGCGCCAAGATCGACGGCGCCGAGCCCTCGCGGCTGCGGGTCACCACCGACCCCAAGGACCTTGCCGATTGCGACGTCGTGGTCGAGGCGGTCGTCGAGGAGGTCGAGCCGAAGGGTGAGGTCCTGAGCGCGGTCGCGGCCCATCTGGGTTCGAACGCCGACCTCGCCAGCACCACCTCCTCGCTCAGCGTCGCCGAGATCGCCGAGGCGGCGGGGATCCCGGGCAGGCTCTTCGGGCTCCACGTCTTCAACCCCGTCCCGCGGATGAAGCTGGTCGAGGTCTGTTTCCTCGACGGCGTCGCCGAGGAGTCGCGAGAGAGGGCGCTCGCCTGGTGCGCGGCGCTCGGCAAGACTGCGGTCGAGGTCCCCGACCAGGCCGGGTTCGTCGTCAACCGGCTCCTCTTCCCCTACCTCTTCGACGCTGTGCGGCTGATGGAGCGCACCGGGATGGAGGCCGGCGAGGTGGACACCTGCATGAAGCTCGGCGCCGGCCACCCGATGGGCCCGCTCGCCCTGCTCGACTTCGTCGGGCTCGACGTCGCCGAGGCGATCGGCGACGCCCTCTACGCCGACTCCGAAGAGCCGAACCACAAGCCGCCCGGGCTGATGGTCGAGATGGAGGGCGAAGGGAAGCTCGGCCGCAAGAGCGGCGCCGGCTTCTACACCTACGACTAGACCTGCGCGTATCTCGGCGTAACTATCGCTTGCCGGCGAGGTCCCAGATCACGTCGGCCGGGGAGATGCCCTGACGGCGGGCGGCCTCTTCGATCTCCTCCCAGGGCAGCTCGGCCTCCGGCAGGTCGTCCCAGCGGGCAAGATCGAGCGCCTCGACCGCCCCCCTGAGCGCCGGGCCAAGGTGCTCCTCGGAGCGAAGCAGCGCTCTCAGGACCTCAAGCTGCTTGTCGCTCAAACGCACAACCCACATGCGGTACCTCCAGGATTCAGCAGGACGCGGGCTGCCCGGGAAAGCTAGGCCTCGGGGCGGACGGAACCGGTGGCCTCCGAGGCCTCCCCGGAGCCGCTGATCCGGACCGCCTCGACCCGGTTCTCGCGCACCGACTCGACCCGGATCGTGTAGCCGTCGGCGCTGATCGTGTCGCCGCGCTTCGGCAGCCGCCCGAGCTCGGCGAAGACGTAGCCGCCGATCGAGTTGTAGGCCTCCTGATCGGCCGGCAGCTCGATCCCGACGTCGGCGAGGTCGCCGAGCGAGACGTGGCCGCGGACGAACCACTCGCCGCCGGCGAGGCGCCGCAGCGCCGCCGCGCGGGGGTCGGTCTCGTCCTCGATCTCCCCCACCACCTCCTCGAGGATGTCCTCGACGGTGACGATCCCGACCGTCCGCCCGTACTCGTCGACGACGACCGCCATCGAGGTGCGCTGGACCTGGAGGTCGTGGAGGAGGTCGTCGAGCGGGCGCGTCTCGGGGACGATCAGCGCATCGCGGACGACCGACTCGATCGACGCCTCGGGGCCGTCGTTCATGAAGAGGCGGGCGAGGCTGTTGTTGTGGACGATGCCCTTGACGCGGTCCGGGTTGTCGTCCTCGATCACGACCAGCCGCGTGTGGCCGGAGGAGACGCAGCGCCGGAGCGCGGTCTCGACGCTGTCGGAGAAGTCGATCGTGACGACCGCGGGGATCGGCGTCATCACCGCCCGGGCGTCCTGCTCGTGGAGGTGGAAGACGCCGCCGAGCATCCCCGCCTCGCCGGGGTCGAGGGTGCCGCCGGCGCCGGCGCTGTCGATGATCTGTTTCAGGTCCTCGGCCGAGTGGCTTTCTTCGATATTGGTCGGGTCGACGCCGAAGAGGCGGACGATCGCGTTCGATATTGCGCTCAGTCCCTTGGTAACCGGCGCCGTCGCCAGCCGGAACCAGTTGAGCGGGCGGGAGACCCGGCGCGCTGTCCGCTCGGCGTGGGTGATCGCGAGCATCTTCGGGACCTGCTCGCCGATGCTGATGTGGATCGCGGTGACGAGGGCGAACGCGATCACCAGCGAGATCGCGACCGCGACCCCGTGCGAGAGCCCGCCGAACGCCGGCTCGAGCAGCTTCGCCAGCGACGGCTCGCCGAGGAAGCCGATCCCGATCGAGGCCATCGTGATCCCGACCTGGCAGGCCGAGAGCGACTCATCGATTCGGTCGAGCTGCTCGATCACCGCCTCGGCGCCCACCTCGCCCTCCTCGGCGAGCTGTTCGATCTTGCCGCGGCGGCTGCGGACGAGCGCGAACTCGGCGGCGACGAAAAAGCCGTTGATCGCCACCAGGACGAGCAGCAAGACGAGCAGCAGGACGCTCATCGGCTATTTGACCCGGTACTTCGGGGGAGGTCTTCGGCCATTCGGCGTACGGAATATAGCTTGGCTGTCCGTCCGCCGAAGATGCGCGGCTGCCATATTGGGAGGCGATGCGGATCGCGAGCCTTGTCCCCTCCGCGACGGAGATGCTGTTCGCGCTCGGCCTCGGCGAGAGCGTCGTGGCTGTGACACACGAGTGCGATTACCCGACCGAGGCGCGCTCGATCCCGCATCTGACGAGGACCGTCCTGCCGCCGGACATCGCCGCGGGCGAAATCGACGCGACCGTGAAGGCGATCGTCGGCGAGGGCCGGGCCCTGTACGAGCTCGACGAGGAGCGGCTGGCAGAGCTGGGGCCGGACCTGATCGTCACCCAGTCGGTCTGCGACGTCTGCGCCGTCTCCTACGAGGATGTGCTCGAGGTCGCCGCGCGGCTGCCGAGCGAGCCCCGCGTCGTCCAGCAGGACCCGAGCACCCTGGCCGAGGTGCTCGAAGACGTGGTCCGCCTCGGCGAGGCGACGGGGATGCGGGGCGAGGCACGCGAACTTCGCGCCGAGCTCGAGGGGCGGCTGGCGATGGTGCGCGCCGCGGTGGCCGGATCGAGCTCGCCGCGGGTGATCGCGCTCGAGTGGCTCCAGCCGCCATACGTCGGCGGTCATTGGGTGCCGGAGATGATCTCGATCGCCGGCGGCGAGGACATCGCCGGCCCTCCCGGCCTGAAGTCCCCCGAGGTGAGCTGGGGCGAGCTCTCGGGCCTCGAGCCCGACGTCGTGGTCGCGATGCCCTGCGGCTGGGGAGTCGAGCAGGCCCGAGCGCAGGCGCTCGAGCACTGGGGCAGGATTGCCGAGCTCGGCGCGCGAACCGTGTTCGCGGTCGACGCCGCGGCCACCTTCTCGCGGCCCGGGCCCCGCCTCGTCGACGGCGTCGAACTGCTCGGCCACCTGCTCCATCCCGACCTCGTCGCTTCGCCGGGGAGCGTCGCGTTCGCCGAGGTCCGGGCCCCGATCGGCCGCGCGGACCCGACCGCCTGAACAGCGGAGGGAACTCGGCGGGATATAGCGCGAGGACCGACTGGGGCGTACGGTTTGGGCCGATGACCGCGTGGAGGGGAAGGCGGTGAGCGAGGACGGTGCTGCCCAGGAGGCGGTGTTCGCGCCGGTGCGGCCGCCGACGACCTTCGAGGAGACGGTCGAGCGGCTCGGCACCGCGATCCGGCTCGGCCTGCTGGCCCCGGGCAGCCGCCTGCCTCCCGAGCGGCAGCTGGCGCGTCAACTGACGATCTCTCGGTCGACCCTGCGCCAGGCGCTGACGACCCTGACCCAGAGCGGTCATCTGGTCTCGCGGCGAGGACGCGCCGGCGGCACCTTCGTCGCCGAGCAGCCGCCGCTCGCGGGCGGCCCCGGCGAGCTCCTCGACGAGGCGGCGTGGGCGGTGCTCGACTACCGGGTCGCGATCGAGACCGGCTCGGTCCTGCTCGCCGCCGAACGCGCCAACGCCGAACAGATCTCGCGGCTCGAGGAGCTGACCGCGGGGATGGCGGGCGCCGACGACTTCGAGGACTACCGCCGCTTCGACATCCGCTTCCACATCGCTCTCGCCGAGGCGGCCGCATCGCCGCGGCTGATCACTGCGATGACCGAGGTCCAGGGCCAGATGAGCGATCTGATCTCGCTGATCGCCCACCCAGACGAGGTCCTGACCCGCTCCAACGACCAGCACCGCCGGCTGGTGATGCTGCTGCGCAGCGGCGACGCCAACGCTGCGGTCAGCCTGCTGCGCAAGCACATTGAGGGAACCGAGCACATTCTGGCTGGGCTCCTGCCCGCCTAGGCCCCATTCCGCGCCCCGGGCATTGACAACGGCCGGGCGTGCGGCATACGGTCTGCGCGGGTCATAGGTGTGGTCATCACACCTTTAGCTGTCTCAACCGAAACAGAGGAGGATCACCGATGGAGAGCGCGTCGCCGCCCCTCGACCACGACGAGCAACGCCTGGCTGAACTCGGCTACAAACAGCGCCTGGACCGCGCCTGGAGCGGCTTCTCGAATTTCGCGATCTCCTTCACGATCATCTCGGTCCTCGCCGGCTGCTTCACGACCTATTTTGTCGCCTGGAACAGCGGCGGGCCGATCGCCATCTCATGGGGCTGGCCGATTATTTGCGGGCTGATCCTGCTGGTCGCCTTCTCGATGTCCGAATTGGTATCCAAATACCCGACCGCGGGCGGGATCTACTACTGGTCCTCGGACCTCGGAGGCAAAGCCTGGGGATGGTTCACGGGGTGGTTCAACCTGATCGGCCTGGTCGGAATCATCGCGTCGGTTGTCTATGCCTCAGCACAGTTCCTCTACGCGCTCCTCAGCCTCTATGGCCTCGACCTCGGTTTTGCCAATTTCGGCGATAGCAGCCACGTCCTGCTCGAGACGTTCTGCCTCTTCACGCTGATCCTGATCGTCCACTCGCTCATCAACATCTACTCGTCGCCCCTGGTGGCGAGGCTCAACAACATCTCGGTCGGCTGGCATGTCCTCGGTGTCGCGGTGATCATCATCATCCTGATCCTCGTGCCATCACACCACCAGAGCGTCAGCTTCGTGTTCGGGCACACGATCAACAACACCGGCTTCAGTCACGGGATGTTCTGGTTCTACGTGCTGCCGCTCGGCTTCCTGCTGACGATGTACACGCAGACCGGGTACGACGCCTCTGCTCACATCAGCGAGGAGACTAAGGGCGCCGCACTCGGCGCCGCCAAGGGCGTCTGGCGCTCGGTCTTCTGGGCCGGCGCAATCGGTTGGGCGGTGTTGCTCGCGATCACCTTCGCGGCGACGGATACCGGCTTCGTCAACAACGCCGAAAACGGGATCGGCCTAGGGTCCTCACTGTCGATTTTCGACAGCGCCCTCGACCCCTGGGCCGCGAAGATGGTGATCCTGATCGCCACGGTCGGCCAGTTGTTCTGCGGAATGTCGTGCCTGACGAGCGCTTCGAGGATGAACTACGCCTTCTCCCGTGACCGGGCCGTGCCTGGACATCGCATCTGGACCCGGCTGAACCATCACCGCATCCCCCACTTCTCGGTCCTGTTCATGGCCTTCATTGCCTGGCTGGTGACGCTGCCGGCACTCCTGGGTGATGAAAACAACTACACCTACGCTTTTGTCGCCGTCGTTTCGATCGCGGTGATCGGCCTCTACATCGCCTACGTGATCCCGGTTTACCTGCGGTGGCGAAAGGGCGATGACTTCGAGCCCGGACCGTGGAATCTCGGACGTAAGTACAAGTGGATCAACCCAGCGGCGGTCGTCTGGGTGATCATCTGCGTGATCATCTTCAGCCTGCCGACTGCACCCGTCGCCGTACCCTGGGACGCATCGTTCGATTGGAAGTACTTCAATTACGCGCCGCTGACGGTCCTGGTCACCATCATCGCCGTCGGCCTTTGGTGGCTGCTCAGTGCCCGGCGCAAGTTCAAAGGGCCGATCCGCGAGGTCACGGTCGACGAAGAGATCGGAGCGCCACCGGCGTTCCCCGAGGCGCCCTAGCTACGGCCAGCTGTACAACCGCCGTTGTGAACGAAGCCGGGCATGACCGTCGATGAGCTGAAGAAGGCGGTCGCGGACGGCACGGTCGACACCGTGCTCCTCGCGATCGCCGACATGGAGGGGCGGCTGCAGGGCAAGCGGCTGACCGCGACGCACTTCCTCAACGAGACCCTCGAGCACGGCGCCGAGGGCTGCAACTACCTGCTCGCGGTCGACGTCGACATGGAAACCGTCGGCGGCTACGCGATGGCTTCCTGGGACACCGGATACGGCGACTTCCAGATGAAACCCGACCTCGCGACGCTGCGGCCGGTCCCCTGGCATCCGGGAACCGTGATGCTGATGGCCGACCTGCAGTGGGAGGACGGGCGCGAAGTCGTCGCCTCCCCGCGTCAGATCCTGCGCCGGCAGCTGGCGCGGCTCCAGGAGCGGGGCCTCACCGCCAACGCCGGCACCGAGCTCGAGTTCATGGTCTACCTCGACACCTACGAGGAGGCCTGGAAGAAGGGGTTCCGCGACCTCGAGCCGGCCAACCTCTACAACATCGACTACTCGCTGCTGGGAAGCGCTCGGGTCGAGCCGCTGATCCGGCGGATCCGCAACGAGATGGCGGCGGCGGGGCTGACGGTCGAGAACTCGAAGGGCGAGTGCAACCTCGGCCAGCACGAGATCAACTTCCGCTACGACGAGGCGCTGCGGACCGCCGACGACCACGCGATCTACAAGAACGGGGCGAAGGAGATCGCCGCCCAGGAGGGGCAGTCGATCACCTTCATGGCGAAGTTCAACGAGCGCGAGGGCAACTCGTGCCACATCCACTGCTCGCTCGCCGGCGATGGCGGCGCCAACGCGTTCGCCGCCGACCAGGCGCTGTTCGAGAGCTTCATCGCCGGCCAGATCGCCTGCATGAAGGAGCTGACGCTCTGGTACGCGCCCCACGTCAACTCCTACAAGCGCTTTGCGGCGGGCTCGTTCGCGCCGACCGCGATCGCCTGGGGCCGCGACAACCGCACCTGCTCGCTGCGGGTCGTCGGCCACGGCGAGGCGCTGCGGGTCGAGAACCGTCTGCCGGGCGCCGACGTCAACCCGTACCTGGCGCTGAGCGCGATGATCGCCGCCGGCCTCCATGGGGTCGAGCGCGAGCTCGAGCTCGAGCCGGCGTTCGAGGGCAACGCGTATGAGTCCGACAAGCCCCGAGTCCCCCACAACATCTACGACGCCCGCGACGCCTTCGCCGCGAGCGGGATGGTCCGCGACGCATTCGGGGCCGAGGTCGTCGACCACTACCTGAACCGGGCCCAGGTCGAGATCGACGCCTTCGAGGCCGCGGTCACCGACTGGGAGCGGTTCCGGGGCTTCGAGAGACTCTGATGGCCTCGCCCGTCGTCGGCATCTCCGCGGCGCTCGAGCGCGCCCGCTGGGGCGTCTGGGAGGAAACCGTGACGCTGGCCCCGCGTTCCTACGCGACCGCCGTCCAGCGCGCCGGCGGCACCGCGGTGCTGCTGCCGCCCGACGCGGCGGCCGAGGCCGATCCCGACCGGATGCTGGAGCTGCTCGACGCGCTGATCCTCGCCGGCGGCGCCGACATCGACGCCGGCACCTATGGCGCCGAGCCACACCCCGAGACGAAGAACACCTGGCCCGAGCGCGACAGCTTCGAGGTCGCGCTGGCGCGGCGGGCGCTCGACCGCGACATGCCGCTGCTCGGCATCTGCCGCGGGATGCAGATCCTCAACGTCGCCCGCGGCGGGACGCTCTGCCAGCACCTGCCCGACGTCATCGGCCATGAGCGCCACCGTGAGGTCGCCGGGACCTTCGGCGACCACGAGGTCAGGCTCGAGCCCGGCAGCCTCGCAGCCGAGGCCGCGGGGGCGGAGCGGGTCGGCGTCAAGTCGCACCACCACCAGGGGGTCGACGAGGTCGGCAAGGGGCTGGTCGTCAGCGGCCACTCGGTCGATGACGAGCTGATCGAGGCGATCGAGCTGCCCGAGCGGCGGTTCGCCCTCGGGGTGATCTGGCATCCCGAGGAGGACGTCGACGACCGCGTGATCGGCGCCCTCGTCGGCGCCGCCCGCGGCGGCGGCCGCAGCTCCTTCCGGAAGGTGAAGGGGGGTGCGACGACATCGTGAGCGGCCTTTCGGTGATAGAGCCCGCGACCGAGCAGGTGCTGGCCGAGGTTCCGCGGGCGGGGGTCGAGGAGACCGACGCGGCGGTGGCGCGGGCGAAGGCGGCGTACCCGGCCTGGCGCGCGGTCGCGCCGGTCGACCGGGCGGCGCTCCTGCACAGCCTCGCCGCCCACGTCGCCGAGCGCCACGAGGAGCTGTCGCGGATCGAGGCGCGCAACGTCGGCAAGCCGATCGCCGACGCCCGCGCCGAGATCGAGATGGTCGTCGAATGCTTTCGCTATTACGCCGGCGCCCCGGAGCGGCTGCTCGGGCAGACGATCCCGGTCGCCGGCGGCGTCGACATGACCTTCCGCGAGCCGCTCGGCGTCGTCGGGCTGATCGTCCCCTGGAACTTCCCGCTGACGATCGCCTCCTGGAAGGTGGCGCCGGCGCTCGCCGCCGGCAACACGATCGTCCTCAAGCCGGCCGAGCTGACGCCGCTGAGCGCGATCGAGCTCGAGCGGATCGCGGTCGAGGCCGGCCTGCCGGAGGGGGTCCTGAACGTGGTCGTCGGCCCCGGCAGCGTCTGCGGGCGGCGGCTGGTCGAGCACCCCGACGTCGCCAAGATCGCCTTCACCGGCTCGACCGAGGTCGGGCGCGGGATCGCGGCGGGGGCCGCGGCGACGATCAAGCGGGTGACGCTCGAGCTCGGCGGCAAGTCGGCGAACCTGGTCTTCGCCGACGCCGACATCGCGGCGGCGGCGGCGGCGGCGCCGTTAGCGGTCTTCGGCAATGCCGGCCAGGACTGCTGCGCGCGGTCGCGGATCCTGGTCGAGCGGGCGGCGCTCGACGAGTTCATGGACGCTCTGCGAGGCGAGGTCGAGGGCATTCGGGTCGGGGACCCGCTCGACGAGGAGACCCAGATGGGGCCGCTGGTCTCCGCCGGCCAGCGCGAACAGGTCGCCTCCTACGTGCCCGACGACGCGCCGGTCGCGATCCGCGGCTCGGCCCCGGACGGGCCGGGCTACTGGTACCCGCCGACGGTGCTGGCGCCGGTCGCCAACGACGACCGCGCCGCCGCCGAGGAGATCTTCGGTCCCGTCGCCTGCGTGATCCCGTTCGAGGGCGAGGAGGAGGCGGTGCGGCTCGCCAACGAGACGATCTACGGCCTCTCGGGCTCGGTCTGGACCGGCGACGGGGCGCGGGCGCTGCGCGTCGCGCGCGCGGTCGAGACCGGCGTGCTCTCGATCAACTCGAACACGTCGGTCCGGGTCTCGACCCCGTTCGGCGGCTTCCGGCAATCGGGAGTCGGACGCGAGCTCGGCCCCGACGCGCTCCACCACTACACCGAGGTCAAGAACGTCTTCTACGCAACCGAGGAGGGCTGATGCCAGGACGTCTGCAGGACAGGGTCTGCGTCATCACCGGCGCCGCGAGCGGGATCGGCGCCGAGTCGGCGCGACTGTTCGCGGCCGAGGGCGCGCGCGTGGTCGGGATCGACCTCGAGGACGAGTGCGAGGGCGAGCTCTCGATCCAGGCCGACGTCTCCGACGAGGACCAGGTCCGCGACGCCTATGCGCGGGCGCGGGCGGAGATGGGCCGGATCGACGTCCTGATGAACAACGCCGGCATCAACCCGACCGACGACGAGTCGGTCCTCGAGACCTCCCTCGAGGCCTGGCAGCGCGTCCAGGACGTAAACCTCCGCGGCGTCTTCCTCTGCTGCAAGCACGGCATCCCCCACCTGCTCGACGGGGCCGGGGGCTCGGTCGTCAACGTCGCCTCGTTCGTCGCCGTCCTCGGCGCCGCTGTCTCGCAGATCTCCTACACCGCGTCGAAGGGCGGCGTGCTCTCGCTCTCGCGCGAGCTCGGGGTCGAGTTCGCGCGCCGTGGGGTGCGGGTCAACGCGCTCTGCCCCGGGCCGGTCAACACTCCGCTGCTGGAGGAGCTCTTCGCCTCGGACCCGGAGAAGGCGCGGCGCCGACTGGTCCATGTGCCGATGGGGCGGTTCGGACAGGCGGAGGAGGTCGCCGCGGCGGCGCTCTTTCTCGCCAGCGACGAGTCCTCCTTCATCACCGCCTCCTCGATGATGGTCGACGGCGGCATCTCGGCCGCCTACATCACCCCCGAGTAACGGCGGTCCGCGGGCGCCCTCTCCACGATGCGGGCGCCCTGACTCGGACGTGCCTCAGGATGCGGCGGCGGCGAGCTCGAGGAAGCGGGTGCAGACCGCACGGCCGACCTCGTTCCAGCCGCCGATCCGCTCGCGCGTCTCGGCGGCGAGCGCCTCGGGGTCGAGGCCGATCGCGACCGCGTCGGGATCGGACTCGTAGTCGGCGATCCACTTCAGCGCGTCGCGCTCGCTCACCTCGGCGTGGAACTGGATCGCCCAGGCGCGCGGCCCGAACCGGGCGGCCTGCGCGCAGACGTCGCTGCGGGCCAGGACCTCGCCATCGTCGATCCCCATCTCATAGCTGTGCCACTGGAAGGCGGTGAAGGCCGGCGGCAGGGCGCGGATCAGGGGGTCGGCGGCGCCCTCGACGGTGCGCTCGACCGGATGCCATCCGATCTCCGGCCGCCTCGCGCGGCGCGGCTCCTCGCCCGCCGCCTCGGCGAGGAGCTGGGCCCCGAGGCAGACGCCGAGCAGCGGGATCTCGTTCACGAGCAGCGCCCGCAAGAGGAACTTCTGGTCGGCGAGCCAGGGGTGATCGCCCTCGTCGTCGACGTTCATCGAGCCGCCGAACACGATCGCCGCGTCGTAGCCGTGTGGGTCGGCCGGCGGGTCGCCGCCGTCGGCGATCAGCCACTCGTCGAGCTGATCGCCCCGCGCCGCGGCCGCCTCGGCGAACACTCCCGCGCCGGCGTCGGCCTCCTGGACTATCGCGAGGACCCGCATCCCGACAGTGTCGAGGATCGTGCCGCTCCTGCGACGACGGCCCTATTCCGTGCCGTGAAGATTCCAGCGCTGGACGTACACGAATTCGCCCGACCCTTCGTCCACTGTGCCCGCGAAGGTGATCCCGTCAGACGATTCCTGACCAGAGGGAGAGAACTTGTACAGCGGGGTGAGCGGGTATTCCGTCCCTTCGAAACCTTCTTCCTGTGACGCTTTATTGCAATCGATGCGGGTGATGTTCAGCGGTTCGAAAGGCATCGAAACACTGATCGAGTATCCGTAGGGCGCCCCTCCATTCGTCGGGGTGACTTCCATTCCACCCCCCGGCAATTTCTTGTTTGAGTTCGAACCGTGCTGCTGGCAGCCGCTCAGTCCGGACCCGTCGAGTCCGGACGCGGTGATTGTGATGACGCCCGAGACAAGGGTGTAGTAGTCAACCCCTTCGATCGTCGCCAGCCTGTTGAATTCCACCGTCCCGCTCCAGGTCTGTTCCGTGCGGCCTTCGACGCTGGTCGCTCCTTTCATTTCGCCACTGAAGGTCCCGACGATGTGGTTACGTCCTGGGGGGACGATCGGCTGGGTCCAGGTCTTTTCCCCGACCCCGGCGGTCGACGTCACCTTGGCCGTCACCCTGACCTGATCGCCGGCTGGGGCTTTGCTCACCGAGTAGGCGATCGTCGGGGCGGCGTCCTGGGAGGCCGTCGGAGAGAACTCGGCGTTCAGCGGCGCGAGGAAGCTCCACCGCGCCTCCATCGCGCGGCCGCTGTCGGCACGCGCCCTGGCGTAGACGCCGACCTGTTTCTGGTCGCCGCGGTGCAGTTTCTCCGCGTTGCTCGCCGGGGCGAAGACGGGTTCGGCGCAGTTGCTGCGGCCGAAGGTGCTCCACCCGGCCTCCGCCGACCGATACGAGCCGAGCGCGGCGGCGGCGGTCTTCGCAAACGCGTCGGCGCCGAAGTCGGCGGGGACGGGGTCGCCGAACGGGGTGACCCTGGCGCTCGCCGGGTTGTACTGCCCGGCGGGCATATCAATCCTGATCTCCCGCTTCAGCCCGCCCCTGACGACGATGCCCCCGGTCGCGACGATGAACATCTCCTGGCGGTGGCTGACGTTGATGAATTTGAGCTGCGCGTCGGGGCCGACCTCGCCATGTACGTCCGCTTTGTCTTCCCAGGAGGTGGTGTTGCGTTTGACGAGCCGGCTCCCTTCCCAGACTTCGATCGTCACCTTGAAGTCGCCGCTGGCTTTGGCGTCGACGCTCCCGTTCGAGGTGGGGCATGGCGGGACCGTGAAGCTGCCGATACCGCCACAGGAGACGAATGTGAGTCGAATGGTGAAACCGGCCGCCTCGGTTTCGATGAACATCCCGTTGTCCCCGAGGAGGCCGACGGACGAGCTGCCGCCGATGCTGCCGCGCTGCCCGGCCTGGCCAATCCCGCAGTTCGCCGATGCAAACGCGGAGCCGCCGAGCAGAGAGGATGAGGCTGCGGTGCCTCCTCGCTTGCGGTCGAAGAAGGCCAGCGCCTTCGGCAGCACCCTCTCGACCTTCTTGCGCAGCCGCCTCTCGGGTGGCCTGATGCGCTTTTTCTTCTTCTTCCCTCCCGCCAGCTTCGCCGGGTCGATCTCCAGCGACTGCTTGAGGTAGGAGAGGCGCAGGTCGAGATCCCTGGGCTGCGGGAAGACCTTGGCGAAGGGCCGGCAGGTGGTTTTCTTGCCGACCTTCACCGCGACCTTCGTCCCATTGCAGGAGACCCCCTTGCCCTTCGCCGAGGCGGTCGGCGCAAGGGCCAATGCGGCCGTCAGGACGAGAGCGGCGAGGACGAGAGATCGGCACCCGCTCGGGAGCCTCATACGTGATCAGGGTAACCGCGCAGCAGGCGAGAATCCAGCCGCTGGACCAACGGCCGCCCGAGTATCGGGGGGACTCAGGCGACCTCGATCGCGGCGGCGATCGAGAAGATCGCGATCGCGGCCATCGCCAGGATCTCGGCCGCCTTCGGGTTTGGGCCGAGGTTGCCGCGCTCGCCGGCGACGATGAAGAGCGCGCAGATGACGCCGCCGACGACGCCGCCGAGGTGGCCGCCGATGCTGATCCCGGGGACGCCGAAGGTGATCCCGAGGTTGAGCAGGAGGATCACGCCGAGCTCCGATGCGAGCGCATTCAGCCCGCGGCCGCGGGCGATCACGAAGGCGGCGCCGAAGAGGCCGAAGATCGCCCCCGAGGCGCCGACCGTCACCGTGTGCGGGTTGGTGAGGGCGATCGCCCCGAACGCGCCGGCGAAGAGTGAGGCGAAGTAGAGGGCGACGAAGCGCTGGGTGCCGATCGCCGGCTCGAGCAGGCGGCCGAGGATGAAGAGGGCGAACATGTTGAAGCCGATGTGGAAGAGGCCGGCGTGGAGGAAGCCGCCCGTCAGCAGCCGGTACCACTCGCCGTCGGCGACCGCGTTGCCCTGCAGCGCGAAATTGGCGATCACCGACCCGTTGGTGCCGCTGAGGCCACCGCTGCCGGTCGCGATCTCGGCCAGGTAGGCGGCGACGTTGATCGCGATCAGGACGATCGTGGCGGTGTAGCCGCTGGCCTCGAACGCGGCCTGTCCGCGCCGCACCTCGGTCCGCTGGTGGGCGCACTCGGGGCAGCGCATCCCGACCGGGGTCGGGGTCATGCACTCGGGGCAGATCGGGCGCCCGCAGGAGGAGCAGGCGACACCGGTCTCGCGGTCGGGATGGCGATAGCAGGTGGGCATCGGGCTGCGGAGCCTACAATCGCGGCGCCGTGGCCCCTCGGAGCGAGACCAGAAGCGAGACCCGGATGGAGCCGCCGAGCCCGGCCCGTCTCTACGCGTCGGCGACCGGCGCGCTGCTCGTGGTGCTGGGAATCCTGGGCTTCTTCTACAGCGCCTCGTTCGGCAGCCCGGGCGAGGTCGACCAGATGCTCGGGGTCTTCGCCGTCAACGGCTGGCTCAACGTCGTCCATATCGCGCTCGGCGCGATCGGCCTCCTGGTCGCCGGTTTCGCCGCCCGCTCCTACTCGCTCTGGCTCGGCCTGCTGCTGATCGTCGGCGGCGCCTGGGGATTCGTTATCGGCAGCGACGAGGCGATCCTCGGCTTCCTCGCGAGCAACCTCGGCGACGACGCGCTGCACCTGGTGCTCGGCATCCTCGGCGTCGCCGCCGCGGCCGGCACTCCCTCGCGACGTGCCCTTTTGGCAGCGAAGTCCACGACCTAGGGACCACAGCCCGTGTTACCGTGACCTGAACCTCGGGGAGCAACAAATGTCCCGTTCCGTCAGGCAGTTCTTTCTTTTTGCCGTATGCATCGCGGTCCCGATGCTCTTCGCGGCTTCGGGAGCCGCGGGCGCCATCCGCTACGCCGGGCCGAGCGCCAACGGGCCAGAGCCCTGCAATCCCGATCCCTGCAGCCTCCTGACCGCGGTCAACAACGCCGTGGACGGCGACCAGGTCATCGTCACCGCGGGTAACTACACCGTGAGCGGTGAACTCCTCCTCGATCGTGCGGAGAACGTCGGCGGCCAGCCGGGCACCCCCGCCCCCAGCATCGAGCTGTCCACCAAATCCATTCGAATCCACAACGCGGGGGCGATCCTGCACGACGTTCGGATCCACATGCAGGGGCCGGCAATGGCCTACACGGTAACCATGGAAGCCGGCACGATCGAACGGTCCTACATCAGCGCCGGTGAAATCGCAGGTCCCTGTCAGGTGGAACAGGGAACCATCCGCGACAGCGTCTGCTCGGGTGGGGTCGGGCTGTTTGTGTTCTCGGCTGAACCGGGGAGTCAACGCACGGTGCTGAGAAACGTCACCGCCAGCCCGCTGGTGATCGGGGCCTGCTGCGGCGCCAACCTCACGGTCGACGCCGCCAACGTGATCGCACATAGCCTCGAGCCCGGCCGGGAGGACCTCAGCGTCGACGTGAACGTGATGGCCTCGGCAACGGCCGTGCTGTCTCACTCGAACTACTCGACCGTGGACACCAGCCTCAGCGCCGGCACGAATTTCTCTTACACCCAACCGGGTACCAACGGCAACCAGACGGCGGAGCCGCTGTTCGTGAACGCGGCGGGCGGGGATTTCCATCAGCTCGCCGGCTCACCGACGATCGATGCCGGTGTCGCAGGCCCGCTGATCGGCAACACCGATCTGGACGGGAGCCCTCGGTCCCAGCCACCCTGCATCGGTGGCGGTCCCATCCCGGATATCGGCGCCTACGAGTTCACGCCGACCGCTGCCTGCCCCAAACCCTCGAACCGCTTTTCCTTTGGCAAACTGAAACGAAACAAGAAAAAGGGCACTGCAAAGCTCACGGTGAACGTGCCGGGCGCCGGGACGCTGTCGCTTTCCGGCAAGGGCGTCGTCGCGAAGAAATCCCAGGCGGTATCAGGCGCGGGAAGCGTCAAGCTCCTGATCAAGGCAAAGGGGAAGCGCAAGCGCACGCTCGCCCGCATGGGGAAGGCCAAGCTGAAGGTCAAGGTCACCTTCATCCCGACCGGCGGCGATCCCAACACCCAGGCCAAGACGGTGAAGCTGATCAAACGGCTCAGCGGCCGTCGAGGCTAGGGCCGGACGCGAGGCTAGGGCCGGACGCGCTCCGCGATCGAGCGCAGGCCGCCCTTCGTCTGCTGACGGCCGCGGCGGCGCATCTCGATCACGACGAGGGCGCCGGTGGCGACTCCTCCGGCGCCGACGGCGATTAGCGGCCGGACCCAGTTGCGGGGATCGCGGAGTGCCCGGAGCTCGCTCTCGGAGAGCTCCTCGGCCCAATCGGAGAGCTCCTCGGCGGCGGCGGCCGTCACCGCGGCGAGCGTGTCCTCGACCCGGCCCGAGAGGCGCTCGGGCGGCTCGATCGGCCGCAGCGCGTCCGAAAGCAGACGCTCGAATTCGCTCGGGAAGGCCGACCCGGCCGCCTCACTCATCGCCGTCTCCCATCTCCTCCTGGAGCTGTTTGATCGCGCGATGGATCAGCACCTTGGTGGCGCCGTCGGTGCGGCCGAGCGCGCGCGCGATCTCGCGGTTGTCCATCCCCAGCGCAAAGCGCATGATCAGCGCGTCGCGCCGGTCGTCGGGGAGCTTGTCGAGGTGCTGCATCACCTGGCGCAGCTCCTCGCGGCCGGCGGCGATCGCCTCGGTCCCGTGCTGGGTCGCGATCGGGTCGGCACTCTCGAGCGAGGTCTGCGGCCGCCGCGAGCGGTCGCGGTAGTAGTTGAGCGCGAGGTTGTGGGCGATCCGGATCAGCCACGGCCGCAGCGGCCGCCCGTCCGACTCCGCCCGCGCCCGCGGGAAGTGCCGGTAGGCCTGGAGGAAGGCCTGCTCGGTCAGGTCCTCGGCGTCGTGCGGGTTGCCGACCCGGTAGTAGGCGTAGGAGTAGACGTCGCGGAGGTGGGCCCGGTACAGGTCCTCGAAGGCGCGGTCGATTTCCGCCTTCTCGGCAGGGTCGAGGCTCGCCGGCTCGACGTTCTCCGGCGCCCCGCTGGATGGCTCCGCGCTCACCCACCAAGCCTAGCCCCCGTCCTCGGGTAGTCGGAGTCAGTCTCGGCGCGCCGCGCCTGCTCGACCTGGTGCAGACCGGCGACCCATTCGTCGCCGTCGATTTCACCCTCGATCAGCGCCGCGAGCCCGGTCAGCGCCTCGGCCGGGCCGCCCGAGGCGGCGACCGCGTTGGCGAGGAGCGGGACGGTGTCGAGCCCCTCGGAGGCCTGGCCGATCAGGTCCGGGATCTCGTCGGCCGGGGTCCCTTCGCCGAGCAGCTCGCCGGCGCGGCGGTTGCGGCCGTTCGGCGCCATCAGCGTCGCGGTCAGGTCGCCGACCCCGGCGAGCCCTGTGAAGGTCTCGCGCTCGGCCCCGAGCGCGTCCGCGTACTCGATGCACTCGCGCCAGATCTCGGCGGCGGCGATCCCAGCGGCGTTGCGGCCGTAGGGCTCGGTCGCGGCGGCGGCGAGGACTGCGGCGTTCTTGGCGGCGCCGGCCATCTCGACCCCGGTCACGTCGCCGGAGCGCTCGCAGACGAGGCCGGCGCGGTCGAAGACCTCGCCCAGCTGCTGGCGAAGATCTCCGTCGGCGGAGCCGAGGACGAGCGCGGCCGAGCCGGAGACGGCCTCGCCGGCGTGGGCTGGCCCGCCGAGGCAGGCGATCGCCCGCGCATGCACGCGCTCGCCGACATACTGCGAGGGAAGCATTCCCTGCGGCGCGATCAGGCCCTTGGTCAGGAGCAGGACCGAGGAGCGATCGCTGATCCGGTCGCCGATCGCGCCGACGGCCTGCGGCAGCGAGCTCGAGGGAATCGCGAGGCAGAGGAGGTCGAGGCCCGCGAGCTCGATCTCCGACGCCGGCCGGACATCGATCGATTCCGGAAGCTCGACGTCCTCGAGGTAGCGGTTGTTGAAGCGCTCGACCGCGACCTCCTCGGCCTGCTCGACGGTGCGGGTGCCGAGCTGGACCTCGAGGCCGCCGCGGGCGAGCAGCACCGCGACCGCGGTCCCCCAGCTGCCGGCGCCGATCACCGCCGCGCGCCGCATCGGCGGCAACCCGCCCATCGCTTCCCACTGGAGGAGGACGCTGGGCCAGATCCGCGCGGTCACCTCTTCGGCCAGCGCCTGCGAGGGCTCGGTCGCGCGCGGGAACCGGATCGCGCGGCCGAGGCGGACCTTGACCTTGCGCGGCCGGATCCTCCAGCCGCGGCGGACGTGCTCGCTGCCGACGACCGCGGTCGGCAGAACCGGTGCGCCCGTCTCGAGCGCGAGGCGGCCGACCCCTCGTTTCGGCTCGGCGAGTGAGCCGCTGCGGATCCGCGTCCCCTCGGGGAAGATGCAGACCGTGCCGCCGCGCTCGATGATCCGGCGCGCGGTCTCCACCGATTCCTCGTCGGACTCGCCGCGGCGGATCGGGAAGGCGCCCAGCCGGGAGAGGATCCAGGCCTGGACCGGGTTTTCGAACAACTCGACCTTGGCGACATAGTTCATCGGCCGCCGCCAGGGCAGGCTGCCGCCGATCAGGAACGGATCGAAGAAGCTGCGGTGGTTGGAGGCGACGATCAACCCGCCCCCGAGCTTGCCGTTCTCCCTCCCCTCGCGCTGATAGCGGAAGTAGACGAGGGAGAACGGGGTCATGAAGATCCGGGCAAGGATGTAGAGGACCCAGTTGACGCCGTGTTTGCGGGTGTACTCGTGGTAGCGGGTTAGGCGCTCGTCGCTGACGAACTCCGCCCGCACGCCGTCGGGCGCGGGCCTGGCCAGGGGGTCACTGACGCGGTCCATCCTGGATCGCTACACGGGCGGGGGGTGGTGGTTACCCGCAGCGCCGAATAGGGTTGGCGAGAGTTTTTCCGACCGGGCGCCAATCGCCCGTCCGGCTTCAACCCGAGGAGGTCTCGATGTCGCGCATCCGATCCCGGCTCAACTACGCGAACGTGGTCGCCACCCTGGCGCTGTTCCTTGCGCTCACCGGCGGCGCGGTCTGGGCGGCAAACAAGATCAACGGCAAGCAGATCAAGAAGAACTCGATCCCGGGCAATCGGATCAAGAAGAAGTCGGTGACGAACAACCAGATCAAGAAGAAGACGATCGCGAACAGCCGGATCAAGCCGGGGACGATCCAGCGGGGGGCGCTCGCCGCGGGCACGCTTTCCGGCGTGATCGTCGCCGACGCGTCGGCGACGA
>DATAOP010000028.1:0-7379 GCA_036265675.1 Solirubrobacterales bacterium | reverse complement strand
AACGCCGGCGGCGATCGTGCCGGGCGCGAGATCGCCGGTCACGACCGAGTTGGCGCCGATCACGCAGCGCTCGCCGATCGTAACCCCGCTGGTGACGACGCAGTTGACCCCGAACCAGCAGTTGTCGCCGATCCTGACCGGCCCCTTGCTCGTGAAGCCCTGCATCGGGACCGGGACCTCGGGGTCGTCGAAGCGATGGTCGGCGTCGCCGACGAAGCAGCCGTTGGCGAACATCACGTGGTCGCCGACCTCGATCAGCTCGACCGCGGCGAACATCGTGTTTCGGTTGAGGAAGCAGCCGGAGCCGATCTCGATCCGCGCATCCGGGGCGAGCGTCAGCCAGCACCCCGGCTCGAGCAGGGTTCCCCCGCCGATCGTCAGCCGGCCCTCGTCCAGCGCCTCCAGCAGCTCGCCCTCGACCGGCATCCGGACGAAGAAGCCGCCCCTGGCGGCGTGGCGCGCGATCCGCAGCCGCCGCAGCGGGCGCCGGTTCCGCTCATACCAGCGGCGCTTCGCCCACCACAGCCGCCAACCCGTCTGATCGCTCATGGACGCAAGCTTTCCAGACCGACGGGCATAGACTGCGCCGCAGCCGAGCACGAAAGGGTGGCGATGGCCAAGCTGCGAGGTGGAATAGACCTCGGCGGGACGAAGATCCAGACCGTGATCGTCGATGGCGCCGGCAAGGTGCTGGGCGAAGCGCGCCGGCCGACCCCCACCGCGGGCGGCCCGGAGGACGTCGCCGAGGCGATGTCGACCGCGCTGCGCGAGGCGGCTGAGGCGGCGGACGTCGAGCCCTCCGGCCTCGAGGGCGTCGGGGTCGGCTCGCCGGGTGACGCCGACGAGAAGACCGGCGTCGTCTCCGATGCCCGCAACCTTCCTGGCTGGAACGGAAGCTTCCCACTCGCAGAAACCCTCACCGAGGCGCTCGGGACGAGCGTCAAGGTCGGCAACGATGTCCAGGTCGCGACCGAAGCCGAGTTCCACCTCGGCGCGGCGCGCGAGTTCTCGAGCCTGCTCGGCGTCTTCTGGGGAACCGGGGTCGGCGGCGGCCTCGTCCTCGACGGTGAGCCGTGGCTGGGCCGCGGCGCGGCCGGTGAGATCGGCCACATCGTCGTCAAGCGCGGCGGCGCCAAGTGCCCGTGCGGGCGCAAGGGCTGCCTCGAGGCCTACGCCGGCCGCGGCGCGATGGAAGCCGAGGCGAGGCGTCAGCACTCGGAGGGGGTCAAGACCGACCTCTTCAAGCTGATGGAGAAGCACGAAAAAGAGCGCCTCACCAGCGGGATCTGGGAGCGGGCGCTCGACCATGGCGACGACCTCACCGAAAAGCTGATCGAGCGGGCGATCGAGATGCTCGGCACCGGGATCGCCTCGGCCGTCAACCTGATCGACCCCGAGGCGGTCGTGCTCGGTGGCGGCCTCGGGATCCGGTTCGGGGCCCGGTTGATGGACCCGCTGACGAAGGAGATGGGCAAGCACCTCTTCGTCGACGAGCGCCCGCCGGCGGTGAGGGTCGCCTCGCTCGGCGACCTCGGCGGGGCGATCGGCGCCTCCCTGCTCGTCTCCTGATAGCCGCCCCCGGACGCGGAAGCGAGGGCCAGTCCATTTCTGTTTCTTCTGGCCCGAGCGAGAGCAGAGGAGGCGGCGACTGATTTCAGGCGCGGCCTGAAGCCTGCCGTTGCTGACGCGCCACAGCGTCGACGATCACGGCCAAGAGCAGGACGCCGCCGGTGACCATGAACTTGACCGCCGAGGAAAGGGCGAGCAAGTCCATGCCGTTTGAGATCGAGCCGATCACGAGCGCGCCGAGGAGGGCGGTCCAGACCGAGCCGCGGCCGCCGAAGAGACTCGTCCCGGCGATCACCGGACCGGCGATCGCAAGCAGCAGAAGTTCGTTCCCGCCGGAGTTTTGATTTACGGCCAGGAGCCGCGATGCGGCCATGACGCCACCGATCGCCGCCATCGTCCCGGCGATGCCAAACACCGCGATTCGCACCTGGGTGACCGGGATCCCTGCCCGCCGCGCGGCCTCGGCGTTGCCGCCGACGGCGAAGACGTGGCGGCCGAAGCCGGTCTGTTTGACGACGTACTCCATCCCGACCACGAAGCCGAGCAGGATCAGCAGCGCCAGCGGCACGCCCCGGTCAGAGTTGAAGATGAGAACGGCGGCGAGCGCCACTATGGCGACGCCGACGAAGCGCACTATCTGCGCTGTCGGGCTCTGCTCTTCCAGTCCCGCTGCGATCCGTCTTCGATGCCCTAAATAGAGGACGGCTCCGAAGGCCACGAGGCCGGCGAGGAGGAGGATCCAGCCGACCGTGTCCGAGTAGAAGGTATTGGCCAGGCCGGTGATCTTGGAGTCGGTGAGGTTGATGGAGCCGGTCGACCCGAGCACCTGTAAGAGGGCTCCCTGCCAGGCCAGCAGGCCGGCGAGGGTGACGACGAAGGACGGGATGCCGAAGCGGGTGAATAGCGAGCCCTGAAGGACACCGATCGCGCAGCCGACCACGACCGCCGCCGCGATCGCCAGGTAAGGGCTCCAGCCGTGCTTGACATTGAGCACCGCCATGCAGGCGGCCGCCAGACCGCTGACGGCACCGACCGACAGGTCGATCTCGCCGAGCAGGAGGACATACACGATCCCGACCGAGATCAACCCGATCGCGGTGATCTGAAGGCCCAGGTTGGTCAGGTTCTCGGCTGAGAGGAAACGATCGTTCTCGAATTGAAAGATCGCCCAGATCACCGCCAGGCCGATGACGACACGCAGCGAGGCGAGGTCGCCCTGGATCAGGCGCCGCAGGGTCTCGGCCGGACGCGGGGCACTTTTGAGGTCCGCAACGGTCTCCCTCGCCCTCTCGACCGTCTCGCTCACTCGGAGTCCTCCTCGTTCCGATTTCCGCGAGCGGCCTCGTCGTCGTCGCCAAGACCGGTGATCGCCGCTACGACGTGCTCCTCGGTCGTCGCATCGGCCTGGTAGGTCCCGGCGGCGCGTCCCAGCCGAAGGACGAAAATCTCGTCCGCGACCTCGAAGACGTCGACGAGGTTGTGGCTGATCACCACGACCCCGAGATCGCGCTCTTTCAGGCGTTTGATCAGGTTGAGCACCTGCTCGGTCTGGGCGACTCCGAGCGCAGCCGTCGGCTCGTCGAGCAGCACCACCTTCGGCTCGCCCAGCAGTGAGCGTGCCACCGCCACCTGCTGGCGCTGGCCGCCGGAGAGCGTGCCGACCTCGCTGCGCAGACTCGGGATCGTTACCGCCAGGTTGGAGAGAAGCTCGGCGGTCTGGTGCTCCATGCGCGCCTCGTCGAGCTGGCGGGAGAGCTGCCCGATACCCGGGGAAACCTCCTCGCTGCCGAGGAATACGTTGGCGACGACGTCGAGGTTGTCACACAGGGCGAGATCCTGATAGACGGTCGCGATCCCCAGTTCGGTGGCGTCCTGGGGGCGGGAGATCGAGACTTCTTTCCCTTCGAAGCGAATGTCGCCGGAATCCGCCGTGTGGATCCCCGCGATCGTCTTCACCAGCGTCGACTTGCCGGCGCCGTTGTCGCCGACGAGGCCAACCACCTCGCCGGCGTTGACGGCGAAGTCGACCCGGTCCAGAGCCTGGACCGGGCCGAATCGCTTGCTTACATCCTCCAGCTCTAAGAGTGGAGTGCCGTTACCCATCTCACCCCGAGATCCCGGCTTCCTTGCATGCCGACGCGAAGGCGCTGGTGCAGAGTTCCGAGGGGCTGACGAACCCAGTGGCGACCACGGTGCTCTTGACGTTGTCCTTCACCACGGCTTTCGGTTCGAGTTCCACCGCAGGGACCTTCACCTTCCCGTTTTCGACTTCGCCGGTCAGGTGTTCTTTCGGCACTTCTTCGCCTTCGGCGAGGGCGATCGCGATTTCCGCGCTGATCGAGGCCTCGGGTTCGATTTCCTTGTAGACCGTCATGTACTGCTGGCCGGCGAGGATCCGCTGCAGGCCGGCGACGGTCGCGTCCTGACCGGTGGTCGGCCTTTCTTCGGGATTGATGCCGGCGCCCTTCATCGCGGCGATCGCGCCGCCGCCGGTGTCGTCGTTGGCGGCGTAGATGCCGGCAAAGCCGTCGTTGCCGAGCGCGGTGATCGCCTGCTGAGCCTCGCGCTGTGCGTTTTCCGCCGACCAGCCGGGCGTGTCGTATTCCTTCGCGATTTCGACGCCCGCTTTTTCAAACCCGATGTGCGCGCCTTCCTTGAACCCCGCCGCGTTCGGGTCGGCCGGATCGCCATTGATCATGATGATCGGGCCGCTGGCTTTGCCGTCTTCTTTGAGTTTTTTCGACAGAGTTTCGGCCTGAAGTTCGCCGACTTTTTTGTTTTCGTAGGAGACGTAGGCGTCGACTTCGGCGTTTTCGATCAGGCGGTCATAGCTGACCACGGGCACGTTCTGAGCCTGCGCCTTTTCGGCTATCGACGCTGCAGATTTGGAGTCAAACGGATCGACGACGAGGACTTCCGCGCCCTGGGTCAGCGCCGATTCCGCCTGGCTCTGCTGTTTTTCCGCGTCGCCGTTGGCATTCAGATAGATGACTTCGCAGTCTTCGCACTGTTCTTCCACCGCCTTTTCGAAATCCGGCCTATCGTCGGATTCGTAGCGCGGCGTTTCGTTTTCAGGCAGCAGCAGTGCGATCTTCGGTCCACCTCCGCCGCTGCTTCCACATCCGGCCACGATCGCCGCTGCGGCGATCAGAAGCGCGAAGAGCAACAGAGTGCTCCGCCTCAACCCAAGAAGAGTAGACATCTATGCAATCTCCTTTCGACGCGTCCTGCCCCTGCAGCCACCGTACCCCTATTCGCGACGGTTATGCAAGGCATGACCGTCGCTATGCAGCGACGGCTTCGCGACGTTTGCGCGAAGCGGGCTTGGCGGGCGTCGGCTCGACGAGCTCGGCGAGGAATCTCCCGGTGTAGGAGGCCTCCACCGCCGCGACCTCCTCGGGTGTCCCTGTCGCGACCACCTCTCCCCCGTGCTCGCCCCCCTCGGGGCCGAGGTCGATGAGGCGGTCGGCGGTCTTGATCACGTCGAGGTTGTGCTCGATCACGACGACGGTGTTGCCGGCGTCGACGAGGCGGCCGAGGACGTCGAGCAGGCGCTGGACGTCGGCGAAATGCAGCCCCGTCGTCGGCTCGTCGAGGATGTAGAGGGTGTCGCCGGTCGCGACTTTCGAGAGCTCGGTCGCGAGCTTCACCCGCTGCGCCTCGCCGCCGGACAGCGTCGTCGCCGGCTGCCCGAGCCGGATGTAGTCGAGGCCGACGTCGTGCAGGGTGCGGAGGCGGCGGGCGATCTTCGGCACGTTCTCGAAGAACCCGACCGCCTCCTCGACCGACATCTCGAGGACGTCGGAGATGCTCTTGCCCTTGAACCTGACCTCGAGCGTCTCGCGGTTGTAGCGCTTCCCGTGACACTGCTCGCAGGGGACGTAGACGTCCGGCAGGAAGTGCATCTCGATCTTGATCTGACCGTCCCCGCGGCAGACCTCGCAGCGACCGCCCTTGACGTTGAAGCTGAAGCGGCCCGGCTTGTAGCCGCGCGCACGCGCCTCCTGGGTCTGGGCGAAGAGCTGGCGGATGTGGTCGAAGACTCCGGTGTAGGTGGCCGGGTTCGAGCGCGGCGTCCGGCCGATCGGCGACTGATCGATGTTGATGATCTTGTCGATCTGGCTGAGCCCGTCGACCCCGTCGTGGGCGCCCGGCCGCAGCTTCGCCTGGTGGAGGCGGTTCGCGACCGAGTGATGGAGGGTCTCGTTGACGAGGGTCGACTTGCCCGAGCCGGAGACGCCGGTGACGCAGCAGAAGACGCCGAGCGGAACCGCGACGTCGATTCCCTTCAAATTGTGTTCGCGCGCGTTGCGGACCAGCAGCGCCCCGCGCGGCTCGCGCCGCTCGTCCGGGATCTCGATCCGGCGCTTGCCGGACAGGTACTGGCCGGTCAGCGAGGACGCGGTCGCCGCGATCGTGTCCGGCGACCCCTCGGCGATGACGTGGCCGCCGTGCTCGCCGGCGCCCGGGCCGAGATCGACGATGTGGTCGGCGGCCTTCATCGTCCCCTCGTCGTGCTCAACGACGATCACCGTGTTGCCGAGATCGCGCAACCGATCGAGGGTCGCGATCAGCTTCGCGTTGTCGCGCTGGTGGAGGCCGATCGACGGCTCGTCGAGAACGTACATGACGCCGACCAGGCTCGACCCGATCTGGGTCGCGAGCCTGATCCGCTGCGCCTCGCCCCCGGACAGCGTCCGCGCCGAGCGGGCCAGCGAGAGGTAGCCGATGCCGACGTTCTCGAGGAACGCGAGCCGTTCGGAGATCTCGCGCACGATCAGCCGCGCGATCGCCCGCTCGGTCTCGTTCATCTCCAGCGAGCGGATCCACTCGCCGGCCGCGCTCGCCGACAGCGCGCTGTACTCGGCGATGCTGAGGCCGCCGACCTTGACCGCGAGGCTCTCCGGCCGCAGGCGCGCGCCGCCGCAATCGGGGCAGGGCTGCTCGGCCATGTAGCTTTCGATCCGCTCGCGGTTGCTGTCGGAGTCGGTCTCTTCGTAGCGCCGCTGCAGCTGGTTGAGGATCCCCTCGAATCGGACCCGGTAGGAGCGGCGCCGTCCGAACCGGTTCGTGTAGGTCACCTGGTGGCGTTCGCCACCTGTGCCGTTGAGGAAGATCTCGCGCTCGGCCTTCTTCAGCTTCGACCAGGGCTTGGTGATGTCGACGCCGTGGTCGTCGGCGACGGCGGCGATCAGCCGCCGCCAGTAGGAGGTGACGCCCCGGTTCCAGGGCTGCAGGGCGCCCTCCTCGAGCGAGAGGGTCGGGTCGGGGACGACCAGCTCCGGGTCGATCACCCGCTGGAAGCCGAGGCCGTGGCACCGGTCGCAGGCGCCGTGAGGCGAGTTGAACGAGAAGATCCGCGGCTCGAGCTCGGGAATCGAGGTGCCGCAGTTGAGGCACGCGAACTGCTCCGAGAACAAGAGAATTCCGCCCGCGTGCTCGCGCCCGCGTCCGCCGCGGGCGGGTTTGTCGCCGACGAGCTCGACTTCGACGAGCCCGGCGGCGAGGCCGGCGGCGGCCTCGACCGACTCGGAGAGGCGGCGGCGCAGGTCCGGCTTCATCACCAGCCGGTCGACGACGACCGAGAGGTCGTGTTTGTACTTCTTGTCGAGGACGATCTCCTCGTCGAGGCGGCGCAGCTCGCCGTCGACCAGGACCCGCGAGTAGCCCTCGAGGCGAAACTGCTCGAAGAGCTTGCCGTACTCGCCTTTGCGCCCCCGTACCACCGGCGCCATCACCATGAATTTCGTCCCCTGCTCGAGGGTCATCAGCCGATCGACGATCTGCTCCTGGGTCTGGCCGGTGATCTC
>DATAOP010000027.1:0-4484 GCA_036265675.1 Solirubrobacterales bacterium | reverse complement strand
ATCCCGGTTGCGATCCCGATCGTCTCGGTGCGGCCGGCGAGGTAGGAGGCCTGGGTGACGGCGGAGCGGAACAGCTCCGGCGCCCAGACGCACTCGACCCCCGCCGCCTCGGCCCGTTTCGCCTCGGCCTCGAGATCGGCGACGGTGTTGCCGATCGCTGCGACCGAGATCCGGTCCAGCGCGGCCAACGACTCAGGCGGGGACCGGCTCGGAGGCGGCCCAGATGCTCAGGTCCGCGACCTGTTCGCGATGCCAGGCGGCGGTCCCGAACATCGCCGCATTCGCCCGTCCGCGCTTGAGGAAGAAGTGAAGGTCGTGCTCCCAGGTGAAGCCGATCCCGCCGTGGACCTGGATCGAGGCGTTCGGCACCCGCCAACCGGCGTCGGCGGAATAGGCCTTCGCCATCGAGGCCGCCAGCGGCAGCGAGTCGGGGTCGGAATCGGCGGCCCAGGCGGCGCCGTAGACGGCCGAGCGCGAGTTCTCGGTCTCGAGCAGCATCTGCGCGCAGCGGTGGGAGACGGCCTGGTAGGCGCCGATCGGCCGCCCGAATTGCTGGCGGTCCTTGGCGTACTCGACCGCCATCTCCATCGTGCGCTGGGCGACTCCGGTCGACTCGGCCGCTAGCGCGACGCAGATTCGCAGGAACACCTGGTGGTACTCGCGACCCTCGGCCGGCAGCGTGTCGGCGGCCGGGACCCTGACCCCCTCGAAGCCGACCGAATAGAGCCGGCGGGTGGGGTCCATCGAAGGTTCGGCGGTGACCGTGACCCCCTCGGCCCGGCGGTCGACGATGTGGCGCCTACCGTCGTCGGTCGCGACCAGCAGGAGGTCGGCGGCGTCGGCATCGGGGACGAGGATCTTCTCGCCGTCGAGGACGACGTCGTCGCCGTCGGCTCTCGCATCCATCGTGAACGCTCCCGGGGTCACGGTCGAGCCGGCGTCCCAGAGCGCCGGGGCGCCACGCTTCGCGCCGCTCGCGAGCGGCCCCAGGTGGCGCTCGCGCTGGTCGTCGGAGCCGCAGCGGGCCAGGGCCAGGCCGACCAGCGTCGTCGAGAGCAGCGGCGAGGGCGCCAGCGCGTAGCCCATCTCCTCGAAGAGGACCGCGAGGTCGACGACCCCGAGCCCCTGTCCGCCCCACTCCTCGGGCAATGCCAGCCCGGGCCATCCGAGATCGGCCATCTCCTGCCAATCGGACTGCTCGAACACCTGCTCGCTCTGGACCAGCTCGCGGATCCGCTCCGATTTGTAGCGGGCGGCGAGGAAGTCCCGCGCGGTCGATTTGATCGCCTGCTGCTCGTCGGTCAGGTCGAAGTACACGGCTAGCGCAGCCTCGGGAGGCCGAGCACGCGCTCGGCGATGATGTTCTTCAGGATGTCTGTCGTCCCGCCCTCGATCGAGTTGGCACGGCTGCGGAGGAAGGAGTACTGCCAGGCGCCGTTGGCGACGGCGTGCTCGGCGCCGCGGGCGAGCTGCCCGCGGGCGCCCTCGATGTCGAGCGCGAGCTCGGAGATCGCCTGGTTGATGTCGGCCCACTGCCACTTGCCGAGCGAGCCCTCGGGCCCGGGGATCCCGGACTGCATCGTCTTGGTCAGGCCGCGATAGGCGTTCAGCCGCATCGTCTCGGCCTCGATCTGGAGCTGGGCGATCCGCTGCCTGATGACCGGGTCCTCGGCCGCGGTGCCGCCGTTGTGGCGCGTTTCGGCGGCGAGCGCCCCGAGCCGTTTCAGGCTGTTGGCGATCTGCGCGATCGCCCCAAAGGCGAGGCCGGCACGCTCGTTCATCAGGGTCGTGATCGCGACCGTCCAGCCGTTGCCGACGCCGCCGACGACGTTCTCGTCGGGGATCCGCGCCTCCTCGATGAAGACCTCGTTGAACTCGCCCTCGCCGGTGATTTGGACCAGCGGTTTGGCCTCGACCCCCTCCTGCTCCATGTCCATCAGGAAGTAGGTGAGGCCCTGATGCTTGGGGGCGTCGGGGTCGGTGCGGGCGACGAGCATGCACCACTTCGCGTACTGGGCGAAGGTCGTCCAGACCTTCTGCCCGGTGACGACCCATTCGTCGCCGTCCTTGACCGCCTTCGTCTTCAGCGACGCGAGGTCGGAGCCCGACTCGGGCTCGGAGAAGCCCTGGCACCAGATCTCCTCGGCGGTCAGGATCGGCTCGAGGTAGCGCTTCTTCTGCTCGTCGGTGCCGTGGGCGATCACCACCGGCCCGCCCATCGCCAGGCCGAGGACGTTGGCGGGGCTCGGCGCTTCCTGGCGCGAGGCCTCGCCGACGAAGATCGCCTGCTCGATCAGGGTCGCGCCGCGGCCGCCGAACTCCTTCGGCCAGGAGATCCCGGCCCAGCCGGCGGCGTGGAGCTTGCGCTGCCACTCGCGGCGGAACTCCATCACCTCCTCGAGGCCCCCGTCGGGCTCCGGCCCCGGGTGGTTCTCTTCGAGCCAGGTCCGGACCTCGTCGCGAAACTCCTGCTCGGATGGCGACAGGCTCAGGTCCATCTTCGGGGGACAATACAGGCGGCCTGGCCAGTCAGCCAGGCCGCCTTTGAAGCATCAGCCTTCGCCCGAGCAGGCGGTGAGGCCGTATGCGGAGGTCAGCTTGTCGGCTTCCTTGAACGGGTCGCCACCTTCTTCGTTCACAAAGGCGGCCGGATCTTCTTCGGCCTTTTCGAGCCCTTCTTCGGCGGCCGCGATGATCGCGTCGACCTTTTCCTCTTCGCCGCTCGGCGCCCCCAAGTTCTTCACGCCTTCGACCTGCTTGGCGACCCCCGGAAGGATCACCGTTTCGGCGACTTCTTCTCTCTGCGCCAGGGTCGGTTTCTGATGATGAGAGAGATTGTTCTTCTTGAGGAATTCCTCGAATCCCGCGTTGATTTCTTTGTTGCCTTCGTTGCAGATCTGGTTCCCCTGCTTGAGGAATTCGGCTTTGGTCAGCGACGCGGTCGTCCCCGTTGTGTCGTTGCCGCCGCCACAGCCCGCCGCGATCAGTGCGATCGCGAGCACGCCGAAAATCGATGCAACCAGTCCCTTGGTCAACTGCCCCTCCCTTTTGCCGGGTTGATTTGGACGCTAAATCTATGGGACCTGTTGGGCGAGGTTCTTCGACCTATCGGCCGCCTCGACCGGCGCCCAGGGGCTCAGCTTCATCGCCTGGCCGAATCCGGTGGCGAACAGTGCCGCGGTGCGGCAGCCCCTGACGCGCCTGCCGTGCGGCTTGAGCAGCGTCTCGGCGGTCTCGTTGAAGCCGTGGCGAGGATGGAGCTCGAAGGTTCGCCGTACGCCCGGCCGGTCGAGTTCCCAGGCCCGGAGCCCGATCACGTCGAGGGCGATCCCGTCGTGCGCCAGGTACTGGGTGGTCCCCCGCTCGCGCGGGGACTCGGGGCTGATGTGGAGGCAGATCGCGTCGAGGACGTCGTGGCGCTGAGACGCCGACAACGGCGAGGACTCGAGGAAGCTCTCCGCCGCTTCGGCGCCGGCGAGGGTGAAGCAGCGATCGGTCAGCTGCTCGATCTCCGGAAAGGCGTGGTCGTGGAACATCGTCGCCGCGAACAGCGCCTCCTCGTCGCACTCGACCCCGTCGGCGTCGCCGAGAGCGCGCGCGAACAGGTAGGAGCGATAGCTGTGCTCGATCACGGCCGGGCCGAGCTCGGCGCAGGCCTCGACGACCTCCCTGGCGAACGGCGAGTCCGGCGGCGTCAGCTGCGATGGGTCGGGACCGGAGCTGCTGCGGCCGCTGCGCGACCCGATCACTCGCGGCAGCGCCTGCGCCGTCCGCAGGGCGACCGCGGCCATGAACCGAGCGCGCTCGCCGCGGCCGAGGATCCCCCTCGTCCGCCGGCACCACTCGATCGTCCCGATGTCCCCCAACAGAGCCGACATCGGTGCCGGCCTCAGCACTTAAATCCGCTGGATCAGGGTGCCGGTCCCGAGCCCGCCGCCGCAGCACATCGTCACCAGGCCCATCTCCTTGTCGGAGCGCTCCATCTCGTGCAGCAGGGTGGTGATCAGCCGGGCCCCGGTCGAGCCGAGCGGGTGGCCGAGCGCGATCGCGCCGCCGTTGACGTTGACCCGGTCCATGTCGGGCTCGAGCTCGCGCCGCCAGGCGGCGACGACCGAGGCGAAGGCCTCGTTGATCTCGACCAGGTCGATGTCGTCCATCTTCATCCCGTTGCGCTCGAGCAGCTTCCGGGTCGCCGGAATCGGGCCGGTGAGCATGATCACCGGGTCGACCCCGACCGTCGTCTGGTCGAAGATCCGCGCCCGCGGCTTGAGGCCGAGCTCGTCGGCCTTCTCGCGCGTCATCAGCAGCACCGCGGCGGCGCCGTCGGAGACCTGGGAGGAGTTGCCGGCGGTGATCTTGCCGTCCTCCTTGAAGGCCGGCTTCAGGTTGGCGAGCCCCTCGAGGGTCGTCTCGCGCAGACCCTGGTCGGTCATGTAGGTGTCGCCGTTGACCTGGTAGGGGATCATCTCGCGCTCGAAGTGGCC
>DATAOP010000026.1:0-17825 GCA_036265675.1 Solirubrobacterales bacterium | reverse complement strand
TGTCGGCCTCACGGCCGGCGGTGATCGCGGTGATCGCGCCCAGCACCGTTGCCTCGCCGCCGGCGAGGAAAACGGTGATTCGCAGCAGCTCGGTGAACGCCACGGCGCTCAGTCCGTGAGCGACTCGAGTGCTCGGCGGCGGCTCGGGCGTGGTGCCCCTGATGGCGATCCTCCGCCATCGGCGCCGCACGATGCCGACCCTGCCGATGCGACTGGTCTACTCGGTCCGCTCCACAGAGGACGTGATTTACGGGGACGAGTTGGACGACGACACCCTGCTCACCTTCACCCGCGAGGCGCCGGAGAGCTGGAAAGGGCACCGCGGGCGGATCGACCGAGAGCTGATCGCCGCGGCCGGGATCGAGCCCGGTATCGCCTTCGTCTGCGGCTCCAACGGCTTCGTCGAGACCGTTTCGCGGCTGCTCCTCGGGATGGGTTGGGAGGCTCGTCAGATCCGGACAGAGCGCTTCGGCCCAACCGGCGCGCTCTAATGGTGGGCGAGGTGCTCGCCGTCCGGCCAGATGCCGTCGCCGGGCATGTCGAGCCGGTCCGTCCTTCGCTTGCGCCATTCGGGTGTCTCGGTGGGCTCACCCCAGTAGTCAGTTACGCGCACGGCCTTCCCGCCCTCCAAGTCGCCTATGGTCACGTTCCGGTACAGGCGTCCGTCACCGTAGTCGCAGGACCACTCGACCACAACGGCATCGTCGAGGTGCAACCGCCTGCCGATCTCGAGTGTGAGCTCGGGGAAGTTGCCCTCGACCTCCGCAATTAGGCGGCTGGTGCGCACGATCTCGCCCATCTGAGGCCACTGGCGCACGACGTTCTCGGCGAGGGGCACTCCAAGAATGTAGGCGAGCCGGGTCTCGCCGTTGGACTCTTGCTCACTCGTGTTCATCGGGATCACCCTCCTTCGTTATGCGTGGACTCGGATGTACAGTCCCGGCGCCGGCAATCCGCGTTACGGTGGCTTCGGGTTCGGTCAGAACCACGCAGCAAGCGAGAGCGCGTAAGCGTCCACCACCCATTGCGATGCAGGCGAGATCGGTCAGCCTCATCGCCGACATCACCAAGCAGTCGGCCCGACGAGCCACCTGACTGCGATCAGCCGGTCGAGCCGGCTGAGAGCGGCGTTGCCTCGACACTGAATACCTCCCACTCGTCGGCGACGCCCTTGAGCCGGTGCATGCCCCCAGGTCGGAAGTCGATTCCCGAGCCGACGGCCAGGTCGCGCACCGTCCGCGACGCGAGCACTTCGCCCGATCCGGCGAGTGCAGCGATCCGCGCCGCGACGTGGACGGCGATGCCGCCGACGTCGTCGCCCATCAACTCGACCTCGCCGGCGTGGAGCCCGGCCCGGATCTCGATCCCGAGAGCAAACGTGTCGTTGGCGATCCGTCGCGCGCACTCGACCGCCCGCGTCGGGCCGTCGAAAGTTGCGAGGAAGCCGTCCCCGGTGGTCTTGATCTCGCGCCCGTCGAAGCGCCCGAGGCGCTCTCGCACGAGCGCCTGGTGATCCTCGAGCAGCCCGCGCCAGCGGCGGTCGCCGAGCTCCTGCGCGCGCCTGGTCGAGTCGACGATGTCGGTGAAGAGGACAGTGGCGAGGACACGCTGCGGCGAGGGCACGGGTCGGACGCCGGTGAGAAACTCCTCGATCTCGTCCATGCCGTCGCCACCGCCCTCGCCGACCCAGGGGAAATGATCGACGCCGGCGAGCTCGACATAGGTGCTGTTCTCGATCTGCTCCGCGAGCCAGCGGGCGGCCCTGTAGTTGACCGCGTGGTCATCGCGCCGTTGGATGACCAGGGTCGGCGTCCGGATCAGCGGCAGCGTCTCGCGGACGTCCGTGTCCAGGAATATCTCGAGCAGCTGCGCAGCGCGCATCGGGCTCGCCGACTGGCGCTCAAGGCGCCCCTGCATCTCGCGCGCCTGGGGATCGTGGGCGAGGCTCGGAGAGAAGATGTCAAGCGTCGCGCCCTCGCCCCAGAGTGGGAACACCAGCTCCTTCTCGGCTTCCAGCACGGCTTCGCGAGGAGGTGCCCAGGGATAGTCCTCCGCCCAGGTCGAGCGCGCCATCGCGCCCCAGAGGATCAGCGCCGAGGTGCGCTCGGGGTGCGCCGCCGCGAAGAGCATGCACATCATCGCTCCCTCGGACATCCCGAAGAGCGCCGCCCGCTCGGAGCCGGCGGCATCCATCACGGCGCGCACGTCGTCCATCCGCTCCTCGAGCGTAGGCGTCGAGTCGACCGGATCGGACAGTCCGACTCCTCGCCGGTCGAAGGGGATCACGCGGGCGAAGCTGCCGAGCCGGCGCATAAAGCGCTCCATCGCCGGCACCTCCCAGAGCAGCTCCAGGTGAGAGACGTAGGGGAAGGCGACAACGAGGTCGAGGTCGCCCTCGCCATAGACCTGGTAGGCGATGCCAAGGTCGCCGCTGCGCGCGTAGCGGGTCTTAGGTCGATCCACCAGACGAACCTACCGGGGACCCGGCGGCTCACCCGCCCGCCGAGGTGTTGAGCCAGGCGGATTGAGATCTCCGCAACTGTGTCAGCGGCGGTCGCTGATGCCTTCGAGAACGTAAGAGCCCTCCAGAAGGAGGGCTCCGAGGTGGTAGTGAGAGACATAGCGGGGGCGGGATTCGAACCCGCGACCTTCGGGTTATGAGCCCGACGAGCTACCTGACTGCTCCACCCCGCGGCGGATCTGCGATTTTAGCGGAGGACCGATGAGCCGTCGAGCACAGCCGGAGGTCCGGGACAACCCGGACAGGAGCCAGTTCGAACTGCTGGCCGACGGACGGCGGGTCGGCTACCTGCGGTACCGCCGCTTCGCCGACGGGATCGACCTGATCCACACCGAGATCCTGCCCCAGCACGAGGGAAAGGGATACGGGAGCGCGCTGATCGCGGGGGTGCTCGCGCTAGTCCGTGAGGAGGGGCTCGCGGTCATCCCCCACTGCCCCTTCGTCCGCGGCTACATCGATCGCCACCCGGCGGCGGCCGACCTGGTGCCGGCCGCTCGTCGCGGCGAGTTCGGGCTTCCGGAGTAGGTTGCGCAAGATCTCTAGAGTGCCGCCACGATGAGTGGCAGCCCCGCCAGGGTCGCGGTGATCGACATCGGCACCAACTCGACCCGCCTCTTCGTCGCCGACATCGCCGACGACCGCGTGACGCGGGTCGACCGCCAGAGCCGGGTGACCCGGCTCGGCCGGGGCGTCGACCTCTCCGGCCAGCTCTCCTCGGAGGCGATCGAGGCGACCTGCAGGGAGATCGCCGACTACGTCGAGATCTGCCGCGATGCCGAGGTCGGGAGGATCGACGCGATCGCGACCAGCGCCGTCCGCGACGCCGAGAACGGCGACGCATTCGTCGCCGAGCTGCGGGAGCGGTTCGATCTCTCCGCGCGGGTCCTCGACGGCGAGGAGGAGGCGCGCCTCACCTACCTCGGGGCGACCGCGGAACGAGCGACCGCCGAGCCGGCCCTGGTAATCGACATCGGCGGTGGATCGACCGAGCTGATCGTCGGCCACGGCGACCGGATCCATTTCCACACCTCGCTCCAGGCCGGCGTCGTCCGCCATACCGAGCGCCACATTGCCTCCGACCCCCCGACGACCGCCGAGCTCGAGGCGCTCGCCTCCGACGTCCGCGCCCTGATCGACGCCGCCGTCTCCGACCGGCCCGAAGCGCGAGCGGGGAAGGGCATCGCGGTCGCCGGCACCCCGACCTCCCTTGCGGCGGTCGAGCTCGAGCTCGACCCCTACGACCCCGAGCAAGTCCACGGCCACATCCTCTCGCTGCCGGCGATCCAGCGCGATCTCTCGAGGCTCGCGGCGGCACCGCTGCCGGGGCGGGCCGCGATCGTCGGCCTCCACCCGGACCGGGCGCCGACGATCATCGCCGGCGTCGTGATCCTGATCGAGGCGATGCGCGCGTTCGGCCTCGAAGAGGTCGAGGTCTCCGAGCACGACATCCTCTACGGGGCCGCGATCGCCGCCGCCTCCGGCTAGCGGGTTGGGACCCGCTGTACAGGGGCCTGGACCCCCCTCTTACAAATGGGTAAACGCGTCGCTCGAACCCATAAAAGTGGGTAAATCGAGGCTACCAATAAATGAGTAGACAGATAATGCCTGACTAGACAGATCGGATAGGCGGGCAGATAATCGCGGCACTGGGAAAGGTGGTGGGGCTGTTGCCCTACTCCGACCCCGTTCGAAGGACTCGGACGATTGCCGCATCATGGCGCCTCCCGCCGTCTGGGTCTGGAGAACACATACGGTCCCTGAAGACGTACCCCTGCCCGTCCTGAGGGGCCATTTGAATCGACCGCCAGCAATGGCGGTCGATTCTCTTTCGGGGGCCGGTTCGCCGGTCAGGCCAGATTCGATTTGCGCGGGTAGACGACCTCGGGGTCGGTGAGGACGTTGACGAGGGTCGGCCGTCCCGACTCGAACGCCCGCTCCAGCGCCGGCCGCAGGTCCTCAGGCTCGCGGACCACCACCCCCTCGCAGCCGAGCGCTTCGACCATCTCCTCGTAGGGCGTTTCCGGCCGCAGCTCGGCGGCAACCGAGTAGCCGTAGAGGAATTTCATCGGGTGATGCTCGAGCGCCCAGATCCCGTTGTTGCCCATCACGCCGACGACGCCGAGACCGTGGCGCGCCATCGTGTCGAACTCGATTCCGGCAAAGCCGAACGCGCCGTCCCCGAGCAGGAGGCAGACCTGGCGCTCCGGATGGGCGAGCTTGGCGCCGATCGCCTGTCCCGGACCGGCCCCGAGGCAGCCGAAGGGTCCGGGATCCATCCAGCAACCCGGCTCGAAGGTCTCGATGAAGCGCCCGGCGTAGGAGACGAAGTCGCCGCCGTCGCCGACCACGATCGCGTCGCGGTCGAGCACCTCGCCCAGCTCGCGGTAGACGCGCACGGGGTGCAGCGGCGAGCGCCCGTCTTCGAGCTCGTCCTGCTCGGCGGCGCGCTTCTCCTGCTCGACCGCCCGCAATTGCTCGAGCCAGGGCGCGGTCCGCGGCGCGCCGTCGCCGACCGCCTCGACCAGCGCCGCCAGCGTCGCCCCGACGTCGCCGACGAGGTCGATCTCGGGCAGCCGGTTCGCGGTCAGCTCGTTGTCCGCGGCGTCGAGGCGGAGCAGCTGCGTCTCCTCCCCGAAGCTGCCGCCGAAGCCGAGCCGGAAGTCGATCGGGGCTCCGATCAGGAGCGCGACGTCGGCGCCGCCGAGGCCGACGCCGCGAGCGCGGCTGAACGCCAGCTCGTGATCGGCGGGCAGGCAGCCGCGGCCGAGGCCGTTGAGGAAGACGGGGATGCCGAGACGCTCCGCGAGCGCGCGGAGCCCGTCCTCGCCGCGCCCCCAGTAGAGGCCGGTGCCGGCCATGATCGCCGGCCGCTCGGCCGCCGCCAGCATTGCCGCCGCCTCCTCGACACCGGCCGCCGCGCTCCCGGAATCGGCCGGCGGCGCCGGAATCTCCGCCTCGGCCTCGCTGAAGACGACATCGAGCGGATAGTCGAGGAAGGTCGGGCCGGTCGGCGCGGCGGCGGCGAGATCGAGCGCGGCGGCGGTCATCGCGGCGATCCGCGCCGGGTCCTTGACGGTCTGCGCATCCTTGACCAGCGGCGACACGAACGGCAGGTGGTCGATCTCCTGCAGCGAGCCCGCGCCCCAGCGGAGCTCCGGGGCACGGCCGCCGAGGACGCAGACCGGCGACCCGTTGGCCTGGGCGCCGGCGATCGCGCTGACTCCGTTGGTCACCCCGGGCCCGGCGGTCAGCGCCGCGACCCCGACCCGCCTCGTCGCCTTGGCGAACCCGTCCGCGGCGAAAACGGCCGACTGCTCGTGGCGGACGTCGACAATCTCGATCCCCTCGGCCCGGCAGCCGTCGTAGATCGAGAAGAGGTGCCCGCCCGAGAGGGTGAAGAGGTGGCTGACGCCACGCGACTTCAGCGCTTTTGCGACAAGTCTTCCGCCGTGGACCGCGGTCTTCTGGTCCGCCCCGGTGGCCATCGGTCGAGCCTATAGAGAAGCAGGGGCGGGGCGTACCATCACCCTGCCCGGGTGGCGAAACTGGCAAAAGCGGCGCCCTTAAAAGGCGCTGCCCCCTAGGGGGCTTGCGGGTTCGAGTCCCGCCCCGGGCACTGCGGCGGGCTTAAAGCAGCCCTAAAAATGCCCTGGGGCCGCAACTACCGCGCTGCTACGGTGTCTCTAGGGCAGAGGTCAACGCCTTCCCTGGGAGATTGCTTGGAGGCATCAGCTCTAACACACGCCAGTCAACGCGGCCTTCTTGCTCGCCGCTCCCCGCTGCTGAAGCTGCAGGGGGACACCCGCCTGATCTCGATGGCTCGCAACGGCAACTCCGGCGCCTTCGAGACGATCGTCGACCGCTACCAGGGCCGCCTGCTGGGCTTCTGCCGGCAGATGCTGGGGTCAACCGAGGACGCTGAAGACGTCCTCCAAGAGGTCTTCGTCAACGCTTACAGGGCGATGCTCGCCGACGATCGCGAGATCAACCTGCGGCCGTGGCTCTACCGGATCGCCCGCAACCGCTGCCTCAACCACCTGCGCAAACCGACCGCCGACGCGCAGGAATCGATGGACATGGTCCCGATGGTCGAGGCCGCCTCGACTGCGGAGAAAGTCCACAACCGCGAGGAGTTCCGCCAGCTGCTCGCCGACGTCGGCAAGCTTCCCGAGACGCAGCGCTCGGCGCTGATGCTGCGCGAGATGGACGCGATGTCCTATGAGGAAATCGCGCAGGCGATGGAGACGAGCGTCCCGTCCGTCAAGTCCCTTCTGGTCCGCGCCCGGATCTCGCTCGCCGAGGCGAGCCAGGCCCGGCAGCTGACCTGTGGCGAGGTCCGGATCGACCTCGCCGAGGCCGCCGAGGGCCTGCGCAAGGTCTCCGGCCCCGTCCGCCGCCATGTGCGCGACTGCGAGGAGTGCTCGGATTTCCGCTCCCAGGTCCGCTCCAACGACAAGGCCCTTGCGGCCCTGTTCCCGGCCGGCCCGCTGCTCGCGTTCAAGGGATTCCTCCTCTCCAAGCTCGGCATCGGCGGCGGCACCGGGGCGGGTGCGGGTGCGGGTGCAGGCGCGACCGCCGGCGCCGGAGCGAGCGCCACCGCGACCGGTGCGGTCGGCACGGTCAGTGCCGCGCTCAGCAGCAGCGGCGCGGCCGGTGGGCTCGGCGCCGTCGGCGGTGCGATCGGCACCAAGGCCGTGGCCGGCGTGGTCACCGCGGCCGTCCTCACGGCCGGCGCCGTCAAGGTCGAGGAACAGGTCACCACCGCCCCGACCGCGACCCCCCATCCGGCCGCGCTCACATCGAAGGCCTCTCACCCGCTCGACGAATCCCCGGCCGTCGCGCAGAGCGAACCCGCGAAGCCGACCCCCGAACCGAGCACTGCGATCGCCCCGGTCCCGCCGCCCGCCGAACCTCCGGTCGCCAAGGACCCCGCCCCGGAAGCTCAGCCCGCGCCCGCACCCGCGATGGACACCACCGCCGAACCCGCCGGCGGCTCCCACGCCTCCGGTGACGGCGGCGACGGCAGTGACGCGACCGGCGCTCCCGCGGTGACCGAAGCGAAACCGCCGACCGGCTCCGCCGGCGCCCCGGAAGGCGGCGAAACCGTCGTCGTCACGGTCGCCAGCGGACCGACCGCGCCACCACCCGAATCCGCGCCTCCGGCGCCGGTCGAAAGCCCGCCCCCGACTCCCGCCGTACCGCCGAGCGAATCGGCGACGCCCGACGCTGAAAGCTCGGAAGCTACCCCGTCCGAATAGCGGCCGCTAGGCGAGGCCGATGACCTTGAGCCTGCGGGCCAGGCAGGTCCCGGCGAACCGGCGCGTTTCCTCCAGCGAGTAGCCGAACAGGTCCCAGTCCTCGACGTTCTCGACCCAGGGCGGGGAGAGGACTTTGTCGGCGACCGGCAGCGATTCCTGCAGCGCCCGCTGGATCGCCTCCTTGTAGCGGTCGTCCTCGCGTGCCTTCTCGCGCAGGAAGACCGAGCCGAAGGCGACGTGCCGGTGCTCGTCTCGGGCGACGTTCTGGAATCCCTCGACGAACGCCGGCAGGGTCCCTTCGCGTTCGTTGTAGTCCATGATGAAGTGCTGGCCGGTCAGGGCCAGCATTCCCTCGATCACCATGTGGTAGAGCGTGATCGCCTCGACCAGGGCCTCGGTGTCCTCGGGCTCGGCCGCGAGCCGGTCGGTGCGCTCGCCCAGCATCTCGTCGAACAGGCGCCCGAAGCTGTCGTTGAGGTGCTCGGAGGTCTGCTCGAGCATCTGCGAGAGCTCATCGGACTCGAGCACGCCCACCTCGCGGTAGAAGCGCTCGAAGAAGCGGACGTGACGGGCCTCGTCGGCGATCTGGGTGCAGAGGAAGAGTTTCTGGTCCTCGGTCGGCGCGGCGCGCATGATCGGCCCCAGCTCCTCAGCCACCTTCTGCTCGCCGATGAAGAACGAGGAGAGCCCGTACATCCGCTGGAAGCGCTCCTCCTCGGGGATCCGCTCGTGCCAGTCCTCGCGGTCGCGGCTGAAGTCGAGGTCCTGGGTCAGCCACTGCTGGCGCTCCCAGAGCAGGTACAGCTCCCGGTAGGTCAGCAGCCTGACCTCCGAGGTGCGGTCGGCCTCCTCCATCAACGCCGGGTCGGCGGTGGCACGGTAGTCCTCGCGCTCGGTCCGCGGCTGTGTCCTCGCCTCCTTGGCCTTGGCGTCCATGTCGTCCTCTCCGAGCTTAGGGGGAGAACGTGTCGCCCGGCTTCATCACCTCGACCCTGGAGGAGGTCGCCGACTCGACGTCGGCCTTGAAGGCCTCGGCGTCCGTCTCGATCGGCGGGAAGGTGTCGAAGTGCATCGGAATCACCGTCCCGGCGCCGATCAGGCCGGCGGCGTGGGCCCCGTCGTGGCGGTCCATCGTGTAGTGGCCGCCGATCGGCAGCATCGCGATGTCGACCGGGTTCCGTTCGGCGATCAGCTTCATGTCGCCGAACAGGCAGGTGTCCCCGGCGTGGTAGACGGTCAGGCCGCCGATCGAGATGATCAGGCCGGACGGGGTGCCGATCGAGATCCCGTGCTCGGCGCTGAACGGCGCCTCTTCGGAGCCGGGGATCGTGTTCGTGTGCCAGGCGGGGACGAGCTTGATCCAGCCCCAGTCGAACCTAACGGTGCCGCCGAGGTTCGGGTCGCTGATTGCGTCCGCCCCCTGCGAGTCGAGCCAGTTCGCGAGCTCGACGATCGCGACGCAGTGGGCGCCGGTGCGGGTCGCCACCGGGACCGCGTCGGCCATGTGGTCGGCATGGCCGTGGGTGAGGGCAATGTGGGTCGGGTCGACCTCGTCGGCGGTCGTCACCGCCGCCGGGTTGTTCGGTTTGAGGAAGGGGTCGATCAGCAGCCTCACATCCCCCTCGTTCAATTCGAAGCACGAGTGTCCGTGGAATCGGATCTCCATTCAGCTCTCTCCCTCCTGGATGTCTGTCATTTCCTCTTTCAATGCCCAGCCGACTGCGACGCCCACCATCATCCCCATCCTCGCCTCCTCGGCGAGCAGCGAGCGGACCGCGGTGATCCGCTCGTCGGGGTCGGGGACGGTCGCCGCGCGCAGCGCCTCGGCCGCGTGCGACTCGCCGAACCAGCCGCCCTCGGCCATCGCCGCGGCGAGCACGCGCTGCAGGTCCGGCGCGGCGCGGGCGACGACCCGCTCGGCCTCGGCGAAGCGCTCGCTGTCGGTGAGCCGCTCGATCGCAGCGCTGAGCCGCTCGGGGTCCGGGGCTCGATCCGCACTCATCCTGCGGAAATCTATTCGGACGGGCGCAGCACCGAGGCGGCGAGTCCGGCGAGGCCGCCGACCGCGCCCCCCGCCAGCCCGGCGAAGACGTCGGCGCTGGAGTCGAAGAGCGGCAGGAGCAGCACGACCGCGGCAGCGACGGCGACCCCGATCAGGTCGTAGTCCTGGTCGATCGATCGCCGCGAGTCGGCGCGGCGGACCGCGAACCAGGCGGCGATCGCGCCGAGTGCCATCCCATTACCGCCGGCGATCATCGTGAACCTGCTTTCGGCTTCGGCGACCCCGGTTGCGGCGAGCATCCCGAGGGCGCCGCAGGCGACGAGCAGAACCGCGACCGAGATGCTGCCAAGCCGCCGCTCGAGGTCGCCGGCGAAGATCACCAGCGCGACGGCGACGACGAACAGGTAGCCGACGTCGACGTAGGCGAACGGGGCTGTGAAGAGCCGCCACCACTGGTTGTCGAACGGGACCACGAGGCCGCCGACCTCCGAGAGGGTGGAGCCGGTCGCCTTCTGGACGATCAGGAGGATCGCCGAGATTGCGACGACGGCCGCGGTCGCGTAGGGGCGGGCGGCGACGGCCCCCGCGGCGCGCCTGCGCAGCCTTCCCCGCAGCCGCGCGGCGCGGCGCTTCGGGCGCGCCTCGAGCGCGTCGCCGCGTCGCTCAAGCTTCGGCGCCCTCTTCCGCAGCCGCGCCCCGCAGTACGGACACTCCGTGACGTAGGGGCTGACCTCCGAACCGCAGTTCTTGCAGATAACGCTGAGCTCGGTCTCACTCATATGCCGGCTCGCTCACTCGCCACCCCAACGAGGATAACTGGCCGCCGCTGCCCCCCCGGCGCCACGGGCCCGGTGCCATACTGCGAGGGCAAACGACTTCGGAGAACCGAGGAGGAATCAGCGTGGAGTTGAAGAGCCTGACCGAGCAGAAATCGCTGCTTGCCGAGCTGGCGCCCGGCAAACGCACCAGGCTGCGGAGGCTGCTGTTCGAGTTCGGCCCGGGCAACGGCACCCTGATGCTGCTGCCGATCGACCAGGGCATCGAGCACGGCCCCCGGGACTTCTTCCCGAATCCCGCCTCGAAGGACCCCGACTACCAGTTCCGGCTCGCGGCCGAGGCCGGCTACTCGGCCCTCGCCTGCCAGATCGGGATGGCGAGCAAGTACTACCCCGACTACGCCGGCCAGGTGCCGCTGATCCTGAAGGTCAACGGCAAGACCGACATCCCCTCCTCGGCGAAGGCCTTCTCGAGCTGCAACGCGAGCGTCGAGGACGCGGTCCGGCTCGGCGCCGACGCGGTCGGCTACACGCTCTACGTCGGCTCCCCGCGCCAGGACGAGGACCTCGCCCAGCTCCGCGGCGTGCGCCAGGACTGCGACCGCTACGGGATGCCGCTGATCGTCTGGTCCTACCCGCGCGGCGAAGCCGTCGACGCGAAGGGCGGCGCCAACTCCTTCTACGCGATCGACTACGCGGCGCGGCTGGCGATGGAGATGGGCGCCGACGTCGTCAAGCTCAACATGCCGAAGATCGACGCGGAGAAGGACAAGGACTCGCAGGCACCGTACAACGAGGTGGAGGTCGACCAAGCGGAGGCGATCCGCCACTGCGTCGAGTCCGCCGGCCGCTCCCTGGTCGTTCTCTCGGGCGGCTCCAGGGTCGACGACGAGACGGTCCTCAACCACACCCGCGAGATCATGGAGGCGGGCGGCAGCGGCGTGATCTTCGGCCGCAACGTCTGGCAGCGCGAGTGGAACGACGCGCTCGAGATCATCGCCCAGATCAAGGAGACGCTGCTCTCCAACGTTCGCCGCATCCCGTAGCGCCCGGGCAGAGACCGGGCGGCTGCGCGCTTTGACCCGGATGAGGCGCGACACGATCGGCAGCCTGGTCCTGCTCGCGGTGCTGGCGCTGCTGATCCTGCGGCCCTGGGAGAGCGGCGCGAACGGCGGCCCGGCGGCGGTCACCGCCCCGGTGGTGAGGGTCGTCGACGGCGACACCTTCGAAGCGAGGATCGACGGCGAGGACGAGGACGTCCGCCTGATCGGAGTCGACACGCCGGAGACGGTCAAGCCCGACACCCCCGTCCAGTGCTACGGGCCGCGGGCGTCGGACTTCACCCACCATCTGCTCGAAGGCCGCACCGTCAGGCTCGTGTTCGGGGTCGAGCGCCGCGACGTCTACGGCCGGCTGCTCGCCTACGTCCATCTCGGCGATCGCTTCGTCAATGCGGCCCTCGTCCGCCGTGGCCTCGCGCGGACCCTGACGATCCCGCCCAACGACCGCTACGCCCCGTTTCTACACCGGCTCGAGGTCGCCGCGGCGCGGGCCGGGCGCGGCCTCTGGACCGCCTGCGGAGGCTAGGAAAGGGCGCTGCACGGCTTCGTGCGCATCGCCACTTTGCCCTGGTGCAACAACGCGTGCAGCTTTGGTACGGTCAGCCGCAGGCCGGGCCAGGTCGCCCGGCCGATTTTTATGCGAATGCGTCAGAGCATCTCCCAGTTCGAGGTCGCCTTCGAGCAGGAGACCACCTTGGAGCGCCGCCGGCGGGAGCAGCTTCGCCGCCGGGCGGCGAACCGATCGCGCGAGCGCCGCATGGCCCGCGACGAACAGCACGGCAAGGTCCGCTTCAGCGTCCTCGCGGTCTGCCTGACGGTGACGGTCATCGTCGTCGTCGTCGCGATGTTCGAGGCGCTCTCGTTCCTGATGGCCTAGCGCTCGGCAGTTGAATAGACTCGCGCGTCGATGGCGAGACGATCGCTCAAGCCGCAGCTCAATCAGATCCGCTCCTGGGTCCGCCAGGGGAGAACCGATGCCTGGATCGCGCACCAGCTCGAGGTCAGCACGACCGAGCTGCGCGAGTTCCGCAAGCAGCACGACCTGACTCCCGACGAGGAGAACGGCGGCGGCGAGGTCGACCTCCGCGACGAGATCGAGGCCGAGGTCGAGGCGGCGACCGCCGAGGCAGAGGTCGAGGCAGAGGCTCCGGCCGACGAGGAGGCAGAGGCAGAGCCGGACGAACAGGACGGTGAGGAGACCGAGGGCGGCGAGAGCGAGGCGCGGCCCCGACGCAGGCGCCGCCGCGGTCGCCGCGGCGGGCGCGGCAGGCGCAGGGAGATCGAGGCCACCTTCGACCACGGCGAGACCGACGGCTACGGGCTCTGGCTCGACGCCTCGGTCAAGGACAACCCCGTCTACGTCGAGAACTGGGCCGGGAAGCGCGAGGTCACGGTCAGGATCGACCCCGACCAGATCGTCATCCGTCGCGCCGGGGCCGACGAGTCGGCCGACGACGACGACTCAGACGGTTAGCTGCTGCCCGCCGGCGAAGTCGCCCGCTTTCCGCAGGTAGAGCCAGAAGGCCGCGTCGACCAGCGACTGCGGGTCGGTACGCAGCCCCGGCTCGGCGTCCTGCGCCACGGTCACGTAGGGATCGGTCCCCTGGGCGTATAGCTCGGCCAGCTCGACGGCGCGGAAGGTCGGGCCGATCCGGCGCCGAAGCTCTTCGTGGACTGCAGCGATGACCCGGTCGGCGCGACGGCGCTCGGCGGGGTCGTCGCGGAGGCCATCGAGGACGCGCCTGCCGTCCTCCCACTGGAAGAGCCCGTTCTCGAGCGAGTAGCTCACCCGGTGAGGGTACCCAGCCGCGCTCGTCAGGAATCCGGCTGCTGGGGGATGCGGCGCAGGGGTGCGTTCTCGGGTCCACAGGCGGCCGGGTCGAGGCGCCCATCGACGCGCCAGACCGTCACTTCCCCGTTGCGGCGGATCGGCCTGACGGCCGTCTCGCCCCGCAGCCAGCCCGCCTCCGGCGAGGGGACCGGTTCGTCGGTGTGGATGTAGTTGAGGAACGGCGCCGTGACCAGGTAGTCGAGGTCGGCGTCGTTGACCGCGGCGCGGAACTCGCTGCAGCTCGGGATCGCGTTGAAGGCGCCATGCGGCCCGCTGACCCCCAGATAGGTGACGTCGTTCGAGAGGTCGGTGCCGTAGAAGCCGTAGCCGAGGAAGCCGGCGGTGCTGCCGGCAAGGCCGATCCGGGCGTTGCCGGTGTCGCGGGCCCAGACGTAGGCGGAATCGAGGCCCATCCCCGGGATTTCCGAGCCGGGCCCGAAGCGGTCGCCGAGGTAATGGCGCTGGACCGGATAGCCGACCGCGGCGACGACGAGGGCGAGCACGCCGAAGGCGGCGACCACCGCGGTCGGGCGGGCGGGGCGCCGCAGGATCCAGAAGATGAGCGCGGCGGGGATCAGGACGGCCAGCGCCGCGACCAGCAGCCCGAACGGGCGCGAGGGATCGCGGAGGACGGCGTCGGAGCGGTCGGTGAGGACGAGGACTACGAGCAGCGCCACCAGGGCGACCCACTGCCGTCGCTCCCCCTCCAGCCAGGGCGCGAGCGGCAGCAGCGCCACCCCGGCCAGCATCGCCGGCAGCGCGAAGCGGATGTTGATCGCGAAGCCGACCGGTTCGCCCTCTGCGCCCGCAGCCCCGAGCGGGGTGACCAGGTAGGCGAGGAGCCCGACGATGACCACGGCCCCGATCCCACGCAGGACGCGCTCGCGGCCCCAGGCGAGGGCGATGATCGGGCCGGCGATTGCGGCGAGGACGACGAGGGGCCAGAGCGCGCCGAACGCCTCGTGCAGGCCGGGGGTGAAGTATTCGTGCCAGACGGAGGTGTCGGTCGCGTAGTGGAGGATGCTGTGGTCGGGGCGGCCCGACTGGAGGCGTTCGGGGTGCGGCAGGTCGATCGGCCCGAGGTGCTCTGCCTGCGGCAGCGGGTTGCCGGCGGCGATCAGGTTGCGCAGATACCAGTAGCCGCCGCCGGCGAGCGCGGCTGCGAACCACCAGCCGCTTGCGGCCCAACGCCTGCCCGCCGGCGCCAGCACGATCACCGCCACGGTCAGTGCGGCGGCAATCGCGACCGCGGTCAGCTTGGTGCCTACCGCCAGCCCGACGGCGAGGCCGGCCGCCGCCAGCGGCCACCCGACCGGCAGCGTCCGCCCCGCTCCGGACCGGGATGCAGCGTTGACCAAAATCGCGATCGCGGCAAGGATCAGCGCCGCGGCGACGAGGTCGTTCTTGCCGGCGCCCGGCTCGCGGACGACCAGCGTGTGGCACTCGAGGACGATCGCCGCCGCGGCGACGCAGAGTGGTCCCCGCCCATACGGCCGCCCGATGCACCACGCCGCGAGGAAGGCGACCGCGAGCCAGCCGAAGTTGATGAAGAGCGAGAGGGTGTCGCGCCGGGTGAGCAGAATCCCGACGCCGTGCAGAAGCTCCGAGTTCTGTGGATAGAACCAGTTGGTGAGGACCGTCTCGGTGTGGTCGAAGCCGGTGACCGAGTGGGTCTTGGCGAACTCGACCGCGTACGGCATGTGGTACCAGAGCGAGTCGAAATTGAAGATGCCGCGGTCGAGCGCATCCTTTGCTGTCAACCCCCAGTGGGCGAATACGACGGCAATCACGCCGATGGTGACCAGGGACATGAGGTGCCGGCCGGCGGGTCCAGCCGGAGGGGTCTCCTGCGGGGCCCGGTCACCATCGCCGCGGGTCCAGGCGTATGCGGCTCCGGCGAGGAGCAGGGAGGCGATGACCAGGGCCCAGTCGTAGAAGAGCTGCATCACTCCGAGGAGCTCGGAGAGCCAGATCAGGAGGGCGACCGCGACGACTGCGTCGATGAGATGGGACGGGGCGCCGTCCCACTCGGGCAGGAGGCGGTGGCGGATGCGGACGGCGCTGAAGCCGACCGCGAGGATGACGGCGGCGAGCAGAGCCGTTGTCAGGACGTAGGTGCCGGCGCCGATCACCGGTCGGGCCTCCCGTACGGGCGGCTCAGGGCTTCAGGTCGCGGACGACGAGCGGCCTCTCGCCTTCGGCGAGCAGTCCCTGGGCTCGAGCCCGGCGGGCGATCGAGACCGGGTCGTCCGCCGACTGGACGCGGCGGTGCAGGCGCTTGTTTTCGGCGAGCTTTTCGTGGAACTCGACTTTCGCCGCCGTCGTCGCCCTGTAGGTCTTGAACAGGTCGATCGCCGGGTTCAGATACGAGTAAAGGACTGCGGCGAGAACGAGGGTCAGGGCGATCCGCCCAACCCGGTCCCACTTGATCCGGCTCTTGCCGCGGCGGGCGGCCGGCCTGCGGCGGGCGGCGGGGCGGCGTCGAGTCCGTCGGACCGCGGTCCTCCCCGCGTAAGCGCGCGCTGCCATACCCGGTGCTACGCGGCCGGGCCCCGCATTCCTTCAAGAGACTGAGGCTCGGGCGAACGCCTGCAGGCCGCGGAATTCGGCAGCCGCGCCCAGCTCCTCCTCGATCCGCAGCAGCCGGTTGTACTTCGCGACCCGGTCCGAGCGCGACGGCGCTCCGGTCTTGATCTGGCCGGCTCCGGTGCCGACGGCGAGGTCGGCGATCGTCGTGTCCTCGGTCTCCCCCGAGCGATGCGAGATGACCGCCGTGTAGCCCGCCTCGCGAGCGATCCGGACCGCCTCGAGGGTCTCGGTGAGGGTCCCGATCTGGTTCACCTTGATCAGGATCGAGTTGCCGACGCCCTGCTCGATTCCGCGGCGAAGCCGCTCGGGGTTGGTGACGAAGAGGTCGTCGCCGACGAGCTGCACGCGGTCGCCGATCCTCTCGGTGAGATGCTTCCAGCCGGCCCAGTCCTCCTCGTCCATCCCATCCTCGATCGAGACGATCGGGTAGCGCGTGCAGGCGTCCTCCCAGTAGGCGGCGAGCTCCTCGGAGCTCAGCGTGCGCCCCTCGTGCTCGAGCCGGTAGGAGCCGTCCTCGAACAGCTCGCTGGTGGCCGGATCGAGGGCGATGTAGACGTCGGACCCGGGCTCGTAGCCGGCCGCATCGACCCCGGCCAGGACCGCCTTCAGCGCGGCCTCGTTCGAGTCGAGGTTCGGCGCGAAGCCCCCCTCGTCGCCGACCGCGGTCGAGAGACCGCTCGATGCGAGGCTCTTCTTCAGGGCGTGGAAGACTTCGGTCCCGACCCGCAGGCACTCCGCGAAGGTCGAGGCGCCGGCCGGCGCGACCATGAACTCCTGGAAGTCGACCGAGTTGTCGGCGTGCGCGCCCCCGTTGAGCACGTTCATCATTGGCACCGGCAGCAGGCTCGGCTCGCCGCCGCCATAGAGCTCGGCGACGTAGCGATACAGCGGCTGGCCGGAGTCGGCGGCCGCGGCCTTCGCCGCGGCGAGCGAGACGCCGAGGATCGCGTTCGCCCCGAGGCGCCCCTTGTTCGGCGTCCCGTCGAGCTCGACGAGCCGCCGGTCGAGGCTCTCCTGGTCGGCGGCGTCGAGGCCGCGCACCGCGGCCGCGATCTCGGAGCGCACGTTTTCGACGGCGCGGTCGACGCCCTTCCCGCCCCACTCCGGCCCACCGTCGCGCAGCTCGAGCGCCTCGTGGACGCCGGTCGAGGCGCCCGAGGGCACAGCCGCGCGTCCGAACGCGCCCGACTCGAGCCGCACCTCCGCCTCGACGGTCGGATTGCCGCGCGAGTCGAGGATCCGGCGCGCGCCGACCTCGGCGATCGCCGTCACTCGAAGGCCACCTTCGCGCGGTCGAAGTAGCGATCCTGCTCGCCCAGGTCGAGCTCCGAGAAAGCCTTGCCCTCCTCGGCGGCGAACCGCTCGGCGCGCTCGATCCGCTCGACGAAGCGCCGCGTCATCGCGCGCAGCGCAAGCTCGGGATCGACGTTCACGCGCCTCGCCACGTTGACGGCGGCGAAGAGGACGTCGCCGAGCTCCTCGAACACGTGCGGCGGCGGCTCGGTCTCGGCCCGGATCTCCCCGGCCTCGGCCAGCGCCTCCTTCAGCTCGCGCAGCTCGTCGTCGAGGTCGGCGACCGCGCCGTCGGTGTCGAGGTACTCGAAGCCGATCGCCGCCGCGCGCCGCTGCACCTTGCGGGCGTAGAGGAGCGCGGGAAGCGTCTCGGGCACGTGGTGGAAGATGCCCTCCCGCTCCTCCTGCTCCCGCTTCAGCTCCTCCCAGCGGACGCGGACCGCCCCCGCGGAGTCGAGGCGGTCGGCGCCGAAGACGTGCGGGTGCCGCCGGAC
>DATAOP010000025.1:0-31274 GCA_036265675.1 Solirubrobacterales bacterium | reverse complement strand
ACGTGCCGGGGGAACGCGTCTCGGCCGGCGAGCGCTACGCCGCCGTCTACGAGATCAACCTCTCGCGCTGCATCTTCTGCGGCTACTGCGAGATCGCCTGCCCGTTCGACGCGATCACGATGGGCCACGACTACGAGATGGCCGACTACGACCGCGAGAACCTGATCTTCACCAAGGAGATGCTGCTCGCCGACTCGATCGAGCGGACGCCGCTGCGGTCGGAGGGGGAGTAGGTGGAACAGGCCCTCTTCTTCGCGGCCGCGATCGGCGCCCTCGGCGGCGCGATCGGAGTGGTCGCGATGCGCAATCCCTTCTTCGGGGTGCTGTCGCTGATCGTCCACCTCTTCTCGCTCGCCGTCCTCTTCCTCCTCCTCACCTCGGCCTTCGTCGCCGCCGCCCAGGTCGTCGTCTACGCCGGCGCGGTGATGGTCCTCTACGTCTTTGTCGTCGCCTACGTCGGCGGCGGCACCGAGTCCGCCTGGGAGCCGATACCCGGCCAGCGCCTGCTCGCGCCGCTGCTGGGCGTAGCGCTGTTCATCGAGCTCTCGATCGCAGTCCTCGCCTCCTCGCTGCTCGCCCTCGGCACCGACGGCCCCGACGTCAGGGCCGGCTTCGGCGACCCGGCCGCGATCGGCAACCTCCTGCTGGAAAAGTTCCTGGTCCCGTTCGAGGCCGCCTCGATCCTGCTTCTACTGGCCGCCGTCGGCGCGGTGGTCCTGGCCGGCCACCTGCGGGAGGGCGAGCGCTCGTGAACATCGAGTGGTACGTCGTGCTCTCCTCGCTGCTGTTCGCGATCGGCGCGACCGGGATCCTGATCCGCCGCAGCCCGGTCGTGATCCTGCTCTGCCTCGAGCTGATGCTCAACGCCGGCAACCTGGCATTGGTCGCGTTCAGCCGCATGGTCGGCAACCAGGACGGGCAGGTCTTCGCGATAGTCGTCATGGTCGTCGCCGCCTGCGAGGTCGTCGTCGGGCTCGGCCTGATCGTCGCGATCTTCCGCCGCCGGCTGCCGCTCGACGTCGATGAGCTGCGGGAGCTCAGAGGATGAGCGCGACAGCCTGGGCGTGGTTCGTCCTGCTCTTCCCGCTGCTCGGCTCGGTCGTGATCGCGGTCGGCTTTCGGGCGCTGCCGGCCCGCGCCGCGGGCGCGATCGGCACCACCGCGATCGCCCTCGCCTTCGTCTGCGGCGTCGCCGCCCTGATCGCGCTGCTCGGCGAAGACGCCGACGCCCGCCACCACGCCTCCTCGCTCTGGGACTACGCCAGCGTCGCCGGGCTCGACATCAAGCTCGGCATCTTCGTCGACCCGCTCTCGGTCTACATGGTCGTCGTCGTAACCGCCGTCTCGGCCCTGATCCACCTCTACTCGTTCGGCTACATGGCCTCTGACGAGGGCTACCACCGCTTCTTCAGCTACCTCAACTTCTTCGTCTTCTCGATGCTGCTGCTGGTCCTAGCCGGCAACTTCGTCCTCCTGATCGTCGGCTGGGCGTTCGTCGGCTTCGCCTCCTATGCGCTGATCAGCTTCTGGTACCGGCGGACGACTGCGACGGCGGCGGGGATGGAGGCGTTCGTGATCAACGTCGTCGGCGACATCGGCCTCGTCCTCGCCGCGATCCTGATCTTCCGCGAACTCGGGACCTTCGAATACGAGGAAGTGTTCGCGAAGGCGCCGGAAGTGTTCAGCGTCAACGAGTGGACGGTGACGGCCATCTGCCTGCTGCTCCTGCTCGGCGCGATCGCCAAGTCGGCGCAGCTGCCGCTCCACACCTGGCTCCCGGACGCGATGGAGGGACCGACCCCGGTCTCGGCCCTGATCCACGCGGCGACGATGGTGACCGCCGGCGTCTACCTGATCGCCCGCACCCACGCCCTCTTCGTCCTCGCCCCGACCGCCGCCGACATCGCCGCCTTCATCGGCCTCGCGACGCTGCTCGTGGCAGCGTCGATCGCGTTGGTGGTCACCGACCTGAAGCGGGCGATCGCCTACTCGACGATGAGCCAGATCGGCTACATGTTCGTCGGCGTCTCGATCGGCGCCTACGGAGCCGGCCTCTTCCACCTGATGACGCACGCCTTCTTCAAGGCCCTGCTCTTCATGGCGGCCGGCTCGATCATCGCCGCGATGGCGAACGACCAGAACATCGACCGGATGTCGGGCTTCGGCCGGGTCATGCGGTTCACCTCGGCGACGATGCTCGCCGGCGCCCTCGCCCTCGCCGCGTTCCCGTTCACCTCCGGGTTCTTCTCGAAGGACGAGATCATGGCCTACGCCTCGGCACGCGGCGGCATGTACCTGATCTTCACCGTGCTCGGGTACTTCGGGGCGCTGCTGACGGCGATCTACACCTTCCGGCTGATCTTCCGGATCCTTCCCGGCCGGCCCTGCAGGGAGGCGCAGGAGCTGATGGACACGGGCCACGTCGCCCACGAGGAGCCGCGCAACCCGGCCACCGGCGAGGTCGAGGACACGGAGGTCGGCTTCCCGGGGCCCGAGCACCACATCGCCGAGCAGTCGGCGAGCATGCGAGTGGCGATGGCGGTCCTCGCCCTCGGCGCCCTCTTCGCAGGCTTCGTCCAGATCCCCGGCGTCGACAACGTGATCGGCAACTTCCTCGACCCCGTCTTCGCCGACTCGCCGCTGAGCGCGATCCATCCCTCGACCGGGGCGAGCTGGCTCGGGCTGGCGATCGGCGCCGCGGTCTCCCTGTCGGGGATCGGGATCGCCTACTGGCTCTACGTGGTGCGGCCGGAGCTGCCGGGCGAGCTGCAGAGGCGTTTCGCCGGGGTCCATCGCTTCCTCTCCAACAAGTGGTACTTCGACGAGCTGATCGACATCCTCGTCGTCCGGCCGGCCCTGGCGATCGGCCGCTTCGCCAACCAGACCTTCGAGCGGTTCGTCGTCGACGGGATCGTCACCGGCACCGCCGACACGGTCCGCAGCGCCGGCGGCCTCGTCCGCCTCGTCCAGAGCGGATTCGTCCGCAGCTACGCGCTGCTGCTCGTCGCCGGCTTCGCCGGCCTCGCCCTCTACTTCCTGCTGTCGAGCTCATGAGCGCGGAGCGAGCAAGCGTCCATCTCTGCTTCCTCGCGCCGCGAGCGAAGCGCGAGGCCTTGTCATGAGCAACTTCCTGCTCTGGACGCCGCTCGCCTTCGGCCTCGTCGGGCTATTCCTCCCGCGCCGGCTGACCGGCTGGTGGGCAACGCTCGGCGCCGCGGTCACCCTCGGGATCGCGATCGCCGTGCTCGCCGGCTTCGACAGCGGCGCCTCCGGCCTCCAGGACACCGTCGACGTCACCTGGATCTCCGGCCTCGGCGTCGACTACAGCCTCGGGGTCGACGGCCTCAACGTCTTCCTGATCCTGCTGACGGGGCTGCTGTGGACGGCGGCGACGGCATTCGCCGCCTTCCGCGAGCCGGACCGCCCCCACCTCTTCTTCCTGATGATGCTGCTCGCCGAGACCGCGGTCCTGGGCTCGTTCCTCTCCCAGGACCTGCTCCTCTTCGTCCTCTTCTTCGACCTGATGCTGGTCCCGTTCTACTTCCTCTTCGGGGCCTGGGGAGGCGACCGCGAGGACGGGCCGACGGCGGTCGCGGCGACGACGAAGATGATCGTCTACACCCTGGTCGGGTCGCTGCTGATGCTGGTCGGGGCGATCGCGACCGCGATCATCGCCGCCGACGGCGGCCACATCACCTTCTCGATCGCCGAACTGGCGAAGGAGCCGCTGGCGAAGGGCAGCCAGCAGTGGATCTTCTGGTTCTTCGCCGTCGCCTTCCTGGTCAAGATGCCGGCCTTCCTGCTGCACGGCTGGATGCCGGATGCCTACCGCGCGGCGCCGCTGCCGGTCCTCGCCGTCTTCTCCGGGGTGCTGGCCAAGGTCGGCGCATACGGATTCCTCCGCGTCGTCCTGCCGCTGTTCCCGGAAGCGACCGTCCAGTACCAGGAGGTGGTGCTGGTGATCGCACTCGCCTCGATCCTCTACGGCTCGGTGATGGCCTTCACCCAGACCAACATCCGGCTCGTCGCCGGCTACTCCTCGGTCGCCCAGCTCGGCTTCATCACCGCCGGGATCTTCGCGCTCTCCGCCGACGGCTCCGACGGGGCGGTTCTGCAGATGGTCAACCACGGCCTCGTCGTCGCGCCGCTGTTCATCATCATCGCCCTGCTTGCCGAGCGTTCCGGTACCGAGGACCTGACCAAGATGGGCGGGATGGCGATGCGGGCCCCGGTCCTGGCGGGCCTGTTCCTGATCGTGACGCTGGCGACGCTGGCGATGCCCGGCTCCGCCAACTTCATCGGCGAGTTCTACATCCTCAACGGGCTCTTCGACTCGAAGATCGTGTTTGCGATCGTGGCGAGCTCGGGCATCGCGATGTCGGCCTACTACGCGCTCCGCCTCTACCAGCGGACGATGCACAACCGCCGCCCAGAGGCGATCGGTTCGCGCGAGATCAGCCTCAGCGACGGCCTCGTCCTCGCCCCGCTCGTCCTCTGCATCATCGGCCTCGCCTTCTACCCGCAGCTGATCCTGAAGCGAACCGACACGTCGGTCCAGGAACGGGTCGCTGCGGTTGGCGGCGCCACCGGCGAAAAGGCACTCACCCGGCAGGGCGGACGCGGAAGCGAGGGTCAGTCCATATCCGTTTCTTCTGACCCGAGCGGGAGCGGAGCACCTTTCGGATTGATTCGGAGCAGACCCGATGCTGGCTGATTTCACCGCCCCGCATCTCGACTCCGCCGGCCTCTCCCCGGTTTACGCGCTGACGGCGGGGATCTGCATCGTCCTGCTCACGGCGGTGATCCCGCCGCTGCGGCGGACCGCCCCGGGGCTGACCCTGGTGACGCTGGCGACGGCGGCGGGGCTGCTGATCTGGCAGTGGAACGAAGCGACCGACCTCGTCGCCGGGGCGCTGCGACTAGACGATCTCGCGATCTCAATCTCGCTGATCGCGATCCTCAGCGCCGGTTTCGCCGTCTTCCTCTCGATCCGCGAGCCGGCGGCCGAGCAGGCCGGCTCCGGCGAGTACCACTCGCTGCTGCTCGGCTCGGTACTCGGGATGGTCCTGCTGGCCCAGGCGCAGAACCTGATCACGGTGTTCGTCGCGCTCGAGACCCTCTCGATCCCGCTCTACATCCTCTGCGCGACCAACCTCCGCCGCGAGCAATCGCTCGAGGCAGGGCTCAAGTACCTGATCGTCGGCTCGATCGGCTCGGCGACGCTGCTCTACGGGCTCGCCTTCATCTACGGGGGGTCGGGGTCGACCGACTTCGCCGGGATCGCGGCCGGGATCGACAAAGAAGGGCTGAGCGGGGATTCCCTGGTCCTGATCGGGCTCGCCCTCGCGGCGGTCGGCTTCGCCTTCAAGGCCTCGATCGCGCCGTTTCACCAGTGGACGCCGGACGTCTACGAGGGTGCCCCGACGCCGGTCACCTCGTTCATGGCGGTTGCGACCAAGGCGGCGGCCTTCGCCGTCTTCGTCCGCTTCTTCGACGTCGCCCTGATCAGCGAGGCCTCTGACTGGCAGCCCGCGCTCGCGGTCCTCGCCGCGGTCTCGATCATCGTCGGCAACGTCGGCGCCCTCGGCCAGGACTCGCTGAAGCGGATGCTCGGCTACTCCGGGGTCGCCCAGGCCGGGTACATCCTCGGCGGCCTTGTCGTCGCGACCGAATCCGGCATCAACGCCCTCGTCTTCTACCTCGCCATCTACGTGTTCATGAACATCGCCGCCTTCGCCGTCGTCGTCGCCCGTGAGCGGGAGACGATCCACGGCGACGACATCGAGGGGGTGCGGGGGCTCGGCCAGTCGCGGCCGCTGCTCGCCTGGCCGCTGACGATCTCGATGCTGGCGCTGGCCGGACTGCCGGCGACGGCGGGCTTCATCGGCAAGCTCTACCTGATCGAGGCGCTTGTCGAGGGCGACTACACCTGGCTCGCGGTCTTCATCGCGGTCGGGACGATGATCTCGCTCGCCTACTACCTGCGGGTAGTGGCGGCGATGTGGATGCGCCCCGGGGGCGCCAAGGACACCGGCGGCGAGCCGGTGATCGCCGGCGCCTCGCCGGAAGCCGATCCGATCGATCCCGACGCCGGCACCCGCCTCTACCTCGTCGTCCCGGCCCTGGTCGCGGCCGCGGCGGCGATCTTCTTCGGCATCGTCCCTCAGCCGCTGGTCGAGTTCGCCGAACACGCCGGCGCCGCGCTGTTCCAGTAGTCATCCGCCGCCTGCTCCGCTTCGCGTCCGCGGGCGGCGGCAATGCGGCTCACAAACGCCGCTCGCAGAGAATCAGACTGTGATGCTCGCTAACCGGAGATCCGGAAGGGGTCTAGTCGCGGTGTGATCGTCATTTGGTCCCGTATAGGTGTGAATGGCGATCACGGTCCGGGGTGGTGGCGCCTGAAAGGGTTTCGCGATGGGCGTTGTCCTCACAGCCGCGACGATCGGGGTCGCGACCGGGATCGGGGTCTGGTCGGAGCGGCGCTGGCCGCGGGGGGCGGCGGACGCGGCGCGCCGGGCGCTGCTGCTGATGCTCTACGTCCTGCTGCCGCCGGTGATCTTCTTCAACGTCGCCGGCAGCGAGATCGACGTCGGCCATGGCGTCGGGCTGCTCCTCGGCCTCCTCTCCTACGCGCTCTCGGGGCTCGTCGCCTGGTTCGTCGCCGCCCGCGTCCTGCACCTGTCGCGGCCGGCCACCGGGGCGGTGATCTGCGCCGTGATCAGCGTCAACAGCGGCTACCTCGGCTACCCGCTGACGCTGGCCCTGCTCGGCAACGACGACCTCCACAACGCGGTCCTCTTCGACGTTCTCGTCACCGGCCCGTCGCTGCTGCTCGGCGCCTTCGCCGTCGGCGCCGCGTTCGGGGACCGCGCCGGCGAGGGAGTCCGCGAGCGGACCGCGGCCTTCCTCACCCGCAACCCGCCGCTCTACGCCGCGATCGCCGGCCTGCTGGCGCCATCGGCACTGGCCCCGAGCGCCCTCGTCGACGCCTCCGACGCGCTGGTCATCGCGATCCTCCCGATCGGGTTTTTCGCCGTCGGCGCGACTCTCGCCGAGAACGCCGAGGAGGGGGAGCTGCCGGTTCCGCCTCCGTTCACGCCCCCGGTCGCGGTCGCGGTCGTCTCCCGGCTCGCCCTCGCCCCGGTCCTGCTGATGGCGATGGCGGCGCCGCTGATCGACCTGCCGACCGCCTACCTGTTGATGTCGGCGATGCCCTCCGGGCTCAACTCGCTGGTCGTCGCCCACGCCTACGGCCTCGACATGGGGATCGCCTCCGAGGCGGTCACCTGGTCGACCGCGTTCGTCGTCGCCGCCGCCCTCTTCTCGCTCCTGTTTTGACAGCCGGAGCGGGCGTATTCTGAAGTCGATGCTTCATCACGTGACGCTCGAGGTCTACCCCGCGGATCGCGGCCGGGCGGCCGAGTTCTGGTCCACGCTCGGGTTCGCCGAGGTCGAGCCGCCGCCCGACCTCGCCGACCGCTACAGCTGGTACGAACGCGACGGGACCCAGATCCACCTGCTCCGCACCGAAAAGCCGGCCGTCCCCGAGCGCGGCCACGCGGCGGTCGTCGTCCCCGAGTTCGACCGCACCCTCGAACGGCTCGAGGAGAGCGGCTTCGAGGTGAGGCCGAAGCGCGAACGGTGGGGCTCGAAGCGCGCCGAGGCAGTCGGGCCGAGCGGCCATCGCGTCGAGCTGATGGAGCACCCGCCCGGCGGCTGAGCCCCGTCGGGGCCTGCGGCTACGATGCGCCGGTGCGCTACCCGGTCGAGGACTTCAACGAGGAGGAGCGACGGCTCCTCGCCCCTCACTTCACCAACCTCGACCGCCCCGTGTTCGCCCTCGTCAACCTCCCGGAGACGGTGAAGGGGGCGCTTTTTGCCCGCTATTCGCGCTATTCGGGGACGGTGCGACGGCTCTACCTGGAGGAGTTCGCCGGCGACGTCGAGACGGGCGTGCGGCCCTTCGACGGCGCCGAGGGCGAGCGCGCGGCGAAGCTCTACGAGCGGGTGTTCCTCGGTTACGGCGACGACTCGATCGCCCAGGTCGGCGGCGCCCACATCGCCTGCGAGTGGGTCTCGAACGTCCTCACCAAGGTCCTCCAGCGCGGCCGCCTCGCCGCCTACCTCGAGCAGTCGACCCGTTACATCCCATATGACAAACCGCTCCCCGGGGATGCCGGCGGCGGCTACCGCTACTACCGCGACGACGTGCTCGGACCGGAGTACCGAGCGGCGATGGACGAGCTCTTCTCGATCTACTCCCGCTCGCTGGAGCGGGTCGAGGCCTGGGCCGCCGAGCGCTGGCCGCGGGGAGATGAGCCGGAGGCCGCCTGGCGGCGCTCGATCCGCGCCAAGGCGCTCGACCTGCTGCGCGGCCTCCTCCCCGCCTCGACCCTGAGCCACGTCGGGATCTACGCAACCGGCCAGGCCTACGAGCAGCTGCTCCTGCGTCTGATGGCCTCGCCGCTGCCGGAGGCGCGCGAGATCGGCGGCATGATCCTGCGCGAGCTGCAGCTGGTGATGCCGAGCTTCGTCTCCAGGGTCGAGCGGCCGGACCGCGGCGGCGAGTGGATCTCCTACCTGCAGCAGCGGCGCGAGGCCACCGAGGGATGGGTCTCGCGGCTCGGCCTCGACCGCCGCGGCGGCGACGAGGACGCGCCAACGGTCGAGCTGATCCACGTCGACGGCACCGAGGAGGACCTGCTCGCCTCCTGCCTGTTCGAGGCGGCGACCGCGTCGGAGACCGAGATCCGGGCCCGGGTCGACGTCCTCGACCGCGAGGAGCGGGCCGAGCTCCTGGCGGCGCTGGTCGGCGACCGCGCCAACCGCCGCCACCGGCCCGGCCGCGGCTTCGAGGCGCTTCGCTACCGGTTCGAGATCGTCTCCGACTACGGCGCCTTCCGCGATCTCCAGCGCCACCGGATGCTGACCTGCCAGTGGCAGCGGCTCGGCCCCGACCTCGGCGCCGGCGTGCCGGCCGAGGTCCGCGAGGCCGGGGGCGGGGACGAGTTCGAGCGGGCGCTCGAGGTCTCCCGCAACGAGTACGAGCGGCTGCGCGAGGCCGGCCAGGCCGAGGCCGCGCCCTACGCGCTCTGCCTCGCCTACCGGATCCGCTATGTCCTCGACCTCAACGCGCGCGAGGCGATGCACCTGATCGAGCTGCGCTCCGGCCGCGAGGGGCACCCGGCCTACCGCGCCGTCGCCCAGGCGATGCACGAGCGGATCGCTGCGATTCACCCCGCGGTGGCGGCGGCGATGACCCACGTCGACTCCTCGCAGGAGCCGCGGCTCGAGCGGATCCTGAGCGAGATCCGGACCCACCGCAGGCGAGTCGGCGCCGGGGTCGCCTCCGAGAGCCCGCCGGGGCTCAATCCGCTCGGCTGATCCTCACCCGCGCTGCTTGCGCTTTTTCGGGGGGCTGGCCTCGCTCGGATCGGGAGGAGTCAGATCGTGACCCTCACCTCGCTCGGCCGAATCATTGTCCGGCATCTCCTCAGCTTCGCCTCCGGGGATGCCGGGTGTTGATCCCATCTGCTGCGCGGCTTTTTCGCCCGGCGTCGGCCAGGGCTCGGCTTCGCCCGACTGCCAGGCCGGCGGGCGGCCGCCGCGGACGAGCCCTAGCAGCAGCAGTCCGAGATAGACGAACCAGAGCAGGGCGAACTGGAAGAAGAAGACCGAGACGGCCGCCAGCGCGATTCCGAGCGATCCCCAGAAGCGGGTCAGGAGCCCGACCCGCATCGCCCACAGCGACGTGTAGAGGAAGCCGACGACGAATCCGATCAGACCGGCGAATTTGAGGCCGACCCCGAGCCCCGCGAGCGACCCTTCGGAGAAGGTGTCTTCGGCCTTTTCGTTGGCCTTGTCGCTGTCGAGCTTGACGTGTTCCCTTTCCAGCGCCGGGAGCTTGTCTTCGACGAAGGTCCCGGCGGCGTCGACGGTCGCGAACCCGAGGACCACCGAGGCGGCGGCGAAGAAGAGCGGGCCGGCGATCACCACCCCGACGAGCTGGCGGCGGACACGGTCGCTGCGGGCGCGGGCGGCGCGGAAGAGGAAGTAGAGCGGTGCGACCAGGAGGACGAAGCCGAGCGCGAGCAGGATGCTGGAGAGGATCTGGGTAGCGCTGTCCTGGTCGACGTTCTGGAGCTGTTCGGCGGTGCCGGCCCCGCCCCCGATCTGTGAGCCGACGATCAGCGAGGCGACCAGGACGACGATCGCGGCCAGCGCGGCGATCCCCGCCGGGCGCGACCAACGCTCCTCCCAGGCGAGGACCTCCTGGTTGGAGGTCAAGCTAGCCCCGCTCGCGGAAGTAGAACTGGGGCAGAGCGCCCTCGATCACCTCAGCGGTCATCCGCTGGGCGACCTCGAGATTCCCGGTCCTCACCGCGATGTCGTCGAGGGTCACGATCCCGGCGAGCCTATCGCCGTCGACGACGGGCAGACGCCGCACCCGGTGCTGGACCATCAGCGCCGCCGCCTCGTCGAGCTCCATCGCCGGGTCGCCGACGATTAGCGGCCGCGAGGCATGCTCGCCGACCGCGGACTCGGGATCGAGCCCGTCGGCGAAGACGCGGACCGCGAGGTCGCGGTCCGTCACCATCGCGACCGGCACCTCGGCGGAGTCGACGAGCACGACCGAGCCGACCCGGTGGTCCCGCATCTTGCGGGCGACGGAGACCGCGCTCTCCTCCGGCGGGGAGGTCACGACACCCGCGGTCATGATCTCGCTGAGCTGCATGAACCCCTTTCGCGCTTCGCTCGCTGCGCGGAGAAACAGATATGGCTCATTGGGCTCGCTCCGCACTCATCGGTGCGTACGCTACAGACGTGCCCGATGTGGAGCGAACACCCGTCGTCCCGCTCGAGGCCGGCGCCGGGCCCGATAACCCGCCATGCCCCGCCTGCGGCGAGCCGCTGTTCGGCTGGATCGACGCGCGGCCCGGCCTTGCCGGGCCGGTCAGCCGTTGCGAGAGCTGCGGCCTCGGCGTCGTCGCCGCGCCCGGTGAGCCGGCCGAGGCCCTGCGCGAGCTCGACCGGCTGGAAGCCGACGGGGTGCTGACGATCGACAACCGGGCGGGGTTCTCCGCCTCGCTCGGCGGAGCCGGCTGGGCCGGGCTCGAGCGTGGCTCCCGCTACCTGTTCACGGCCGAGGCGGTGCGCCGTCTCGTCGCCCGCCGCGACCAGGTGGTGAGGAGCGCCCGCTGGGCGCCCGGCGCCGGGATCGCGTCGGTCTGGCAGACCCTTCTCAACGGACTCACCTTCGGACGCAACGTGGCCCTCGGCAGTCTCGGCCGCGCCGCCGCCGTCCCCGCGTCCCGGCCGTGGCAGCGCAGGCTTGACGCTCTGGTCTCCGTCCTCGCCGCGCTGCCGGCGCTGATCGTCGCGGTTCCGATCGAGCTGGTCGGGGCGCCGCTGCGGCGTGGCAGCGTGACCAGGCTCCGGCTCGAGCTGCTCTAGGCGGAGGCGGCCGGGCTGAAGGCGACCGCGCGGGTTCGCTCCGCGATCCTGGCGATCGCCCGCTCGTCGATGGTCGAGAAGCCGAACACCAGTCCCAGCACCCTCGAGGCGCGCGGATAGTCCTCGACATAGGAGCGCAGGACCGCCACCCTCTCGGGCTCCTCGAGGAAACGGTGGCGCGGGCGGTGCCATCGCCGGCGCCCGATCACCACCTCCTCGGCCGGAGCCGCCTCGAGATTCCGATACCACTGGGTCGAGGGGCCCCAGCCGGCGATCACAGTCACCTCGGGCGCGGCGCGGTCGAAGCGGACGACCTCGAGCACGGTGTGACGGGTCCGGCCGGTCCGGCGGCCGCGGTGGGTGACGCAGAGGAAGCGATCGCCGAGCACCCTGCCCAGCCTCGCCCGGTAGAGCAAGGTTGGGCTGCGCAGGACAGCGCGTTTGAGTCTAGGAAAGACCTTCCCTGGCCTCGCGGACGAGCGTGACCGCCTCCGGAAAGAGGCTCCGGATCGCGTCGCGGACCTGCATCGCCTGCTCGTCGGGGGTGCCGCTCAGCTCGAGCCGGCCGATCGAGGCGACGGTCATCTCGACCGCGAGCTTGATCGCGTTGTCGGCCCAGGCAACCCGCTGCGAGGACTGCATCTGCTCCGAGAGCTCCTCCATGCGGGCGCGGAACTCCTCCGGGTCGCCGAAGATGTTGAAGCCGCCCTCCATCTCTCCCAATGTAAGCAGAGGCGCAGCCGCGGCTCAGTCTTGTCGCCATCTGCGCGCCACGGGTGCGCCGTCCCGACCTACGGTCCGCGCCATGAACGGCGATACGGAGCGCGGCTCGGCGAGCGTCGAGCAGGCGGCGCTGGCGGCGCTGATCGCCCTCCTCCTGCTGGTCGCGATCGCCGCGGTCGCCGCCGACGGCGAGATCGACGGCGGCCGTGACCTGGCCGGGGTAATCGGTCGTCGGATCGCCTGCGCGCCGCACCTTCCCGACGCCTGCCATCACCACCCGCTGGTGCCGGTCTACGGCTGGTCGCTGGCCCGTCTGGTCCGGGCGCTGGCGCCGGCGCCCTCGGCACGGCCCGGGCCGGGCGGGCTGCCGCTGGTCCCGGTCGACTTCCGCCGCTGCCGCAGCGAGAGCTGCGCGGTCCCGCGCCCGGGCGCCGAGGCGCACCTGACGACCTCGGGCCGGAGAACCACCGCCTTCACCTCGGTCCTCGACCTACGTCGCTCGCAGGGTTGGGTCGAGGTGACCTACTGGCTCTACAGGCCCACGCTCGGTTGGGAGCGGGTCGTCCGCCGCGCGACCGAGCCCGCCGTCGAGGCCGCCTCGGGGACACCGGTCCTGCTCGAGGACGACCCGATGCTGGTCCCGCTCGAGACCCTCCCTGGCCGCGACCAGTACGACTTCCCCACCGGCGAGGAACCGCCGTGGCGCTGGAAGCTCGAGAGCCGCTATCCGGGCTGGTCGAGTTAGCGCTCAGGCTTTGCCGGGGCTGACCGCGGACTGGCCCTCGCCGCCGCCCTCGCCGCGTTCGCGGGATTCGTCCTCCTCCGCCTGCTGGATCAGGCCGCGCCAGTCGGTGGTGCGGAAAACGATCGCCATCGCGGCGAACCCGAGGGCGACCGACCAGGCGGCCATCGCGATCTGGGTGCCGACCGAGTAGGAGAGGACGACGGCCCGTGATGGTCCGTTCAGGGTCGCGACGAGGAGCGCCTGCTGGGCGCCGGCGCCGCCCGGGGTGAAGGGGACGACGTTGGCGATCGCCTGCACGCTCATCACCAGCAGCACGTTGCCGACCGAGCCCCCGATCCCGAACGCCTCGAGGAAGAACCAGAACGCGAAGAACCGGCATAGCCAGCCCACTCCCTGCCAGGCGGCTACATCGCGCAGGTAGCGGCGCGGAGTGGTGAGGATCACGACCCCCTGTTTGACCCGGTCCCAGAACCGGCGCACGCGATGGGCGAGGACGAAGATCGCTATCACGATCGTGATCAGGAGCGCCGCGGTAGTGATCGCGAAGACCTGCGGGTGCGCCGCCCAGAACGAGAGCTCGAAGGCGGGCAGGTCCGGCAGCTTCGGGGGCTCCGGCAGCAGTCCCTGGGTGATCGCGTAAAGGAGGACGAGCACGCCGATCGTGGTGTCGAACACGCTCTGGACGAGAAAGGAGGAGGTGACCGCGGGGTAGGAGGAGTGCGGTATCTGGCGCTTGACGAGGAAGACCTTGGTGACGTCGCCGGCCCGCGCCGGGACGATCGCGTTGATCCCGGCGCCGGCGAGGTAGGCGGCGCTGAGCGGCAGGAAGTCGATCCGGGTTCCCGGGTAGGCCGCCCGGAGCACGTTGCGCCAGGCCCAGGCGCGACACAGCTGCATCGCGAGCAGGAATAGGAGCGCCAGCCCGAAGGCGCTCCAATCGATGTCGGAGAGGTTCTGGAAGAAGGCTTCGGCGCCCCTGCCGAAGGATTCGAGGCTCGATTGGAGATCGCCGAGAGGCATCGGACTAACTATGACGACGCCGCATCCGCTCCCCCGCCCGAGGCGGCTACACTGACGCGCTCGTGTCAGAGGCGAAGAGCCCCACCGAGACCCCGGCGAGCCCCGCGACGACGGCAGATCCAGCCGACGCGGCGATGTGCGCGCGCGCCCGCGAGCGCTACTCCGGGGACCGCCGCTACGCGTTCCGCCGCCGCCGCAAGCGCCACGCCGACCTGCCGAACCTGATCATCATCGGCGGCCTGAAGTGCGGCACGACCAGCATCCACCACTACCTCGGCCTCCATCCCGAGATCCAGATGTCGAAGCCGAAGGAGCTCAACTTCTTCGTCGAGGAGCTGAACTGGGACCTCGGCCTCGATTGGTACGCGAGCCGCTTCGACGGCCGCTTCCGGGTCCGCGGCGAGTCCTCGCCCCACTACACGAACCTTCCCCGCTTCACCGCCGTCGCGGAGCGGATCCACGCCAACTGTCCCGACGCGCGGCTGATCTACATGGTCCGCGACCCGATCAAGCGGATCCTCTCGCACTGGGTCCACGCAACCGGCGCCGGCTACGAGACCCGCGAGCTGGTCCCGACCCTCTCCGACCCGGCCAATTCATACACCCAGCGCTCGCTCTACTGGATGCAGCTCCAGCCCTACCTTGAGCTCTTCGACCGATCCCGGATCGAGGTCATCACCCAGGAGGAGCTGCAGACCGAACGCGACGAGACGATGCGGAAGGCGTTCGCCTTCGCCGGCGTCGACGAGACCTTCAGCTCGGACCAGTTCGACCGCGAGTGGGAGAAGTCGAGCGCCAAGCAGGGGGACAAATACCAATTCATGGAGAAGCTGATCAAACTCCCTGGCTTCCGCTCCTTCGATCGCAACTTCGACCGCCTGCCCGAGTCGATGCGCTGGATCGTCGAGAAGGTGGTCCACGATCCCGAGAAGCCGCCGGCGCCGAAGCCCGAGCTGCCCGACGACCTTTTCGAGACGCTCCGCGGCCGCTTCGGCGAGGACGTCGCCGTGCTCCAGCAGTACGCCGGCCGCGAGTTCGCCGGCTGGCACGACTACTGAGCCAGGCGCGGCCCGGTCACTAGTCTCCCGCGGGTGCAGCGCCTGATCCCGGACCCTGCCTCGACCAGCGTCGAGGAGCAGCTCGGCGCCTACTGTCCCTGGGAGCAGGCTCGCGAAAATCGCCCGTTCGTCGCGATCAACTTCGCCGCGACCGTCGACGGGAGGGCGACGATCGGAGGCGTCTCGGGTCCGATCGGGTCGGCCACCGACACCGCGATGCTGGTCGGCCTCCGGACCCGGTTCGACGCGCTGATGATCGGCGCCGGGACGATGCACGCCGAGCGCTACTCGCGTCCGCTCTCCGATCCGGCAAAACGGGCGGCGCGCGAGGAGCTCGGCCTCACCGGCGACCCGCTGATGGTGATCGTCAGCGGGCGCCTCGACCTGCCGTGGGACGCGGCCCTGTTCACCGAGGGCGCCGGCCGGGTCCTGATCTTCACCACGGCGGAGACCGAACCTCCGGACACCGAGACCGAGGTCACGGTCGTCCGCCACGAGCCCGCCGTCGACCTCGCCGACGCGATGCGGCACCTGCTCGAGGAGGAGGGGATCCGGGCGGTCCTCTCCGAGGGTGGCCCGCGTCTCCACGCCCAGCTCCAGGCGGCGAACCTCGTCGACGACCTCTTTCTCACCATCGCGCCGAAGCTGGTCGGCGGCGACGCCCCGCGGATCGTCGAGGGCAAGCTGCCGGGCATCGATCCGCTCGAGCTGAGCTGGCTGCTCGAGGAGGACGGCGAGCTCTTCGCCCGATACAGCCGGACCTGAAAGGATTCCGCCGGATGGATTTCAAGCCGAGCCCGCAGGTCGAGACGCTCCGCGAGCGGATCCTCGACTTCATGGACGAGGAGATCTACCCCCAGGAGCGGGAGATCATGGAGGGGCTCGACGCGGAGGTCGGCCCCGGGGTCCCCTATCCGAAGATCCTCGTCGAGGTCCGCGAGAAGGCGCGCTCGGAGGGGCTCTGGAACCTGTTCATGCCCGACGAGCGGTACGGGCCCGGCCTCAGCAACTGGGAGTACGGTCTGCTCTGCGAGGAGATGGGCCGCAGCCCCGCCGCCGCGCCGATGGCCTTCAACTGCTCGGCGCCGGACACCGGCAACATGGAGATCCTCGCCGAGCACGGAACCGAGGAACAGCGCAGCCGCTGGCTCGAGCCGCTGCTCGAGGGGACGATCCGCTCCTGCTTCTCGATGACCGAGCGCGACGTCTCCGGCTCCGACCCGACCCTGCTCCAGGCGCGCGCGGTCCGCGACGGCGACGAGTGGGTGATCGACGGCCACAAGTGGTTCACCTCCGGCGCCGTCGGCGCCGAGCTCGCGATCGCGATGGTCGTCACCGACCCCGAGGCCCATCCCTACGCCCGTGCCTCGATGATCTGCGTCCCGACCGACAACCCCGGCTTCAACCTGGTCCGCCCGATCCCGGTGATGGGCCACGCCGGCGGGCCCGGCCACTGCGAGATCCGCTACGAAGAGTGCCGGGTGCCGATCGCGAACCTGCTCGGCGAAGAGGGCAAGGGCTTCGCGGTCGCTCAGGACCGCCTCGGCCCGGGCCGGATCCACCACTGCATGCGCGCGATCGGGACCGCCGAGCGGGCGCTGGAGATGATGTGCCGCCGCGCCAACGAGCGCCAGGCGTTCGGCGGCCCGCTCGGCGAGAAGCAGTTCGTGCAGGAGGCGATCGCCCAGTCGCGGATGGAGATCGACCAGGCGCGACTGCTGACGATGCACGCCGCCTGGAAGATGGACACCGACGGCAAGCGCGCGGCCCGCCAGTCGATCTCGGCGATCAAGGTCGTCGCCGCCAACATCGTCATGGACGTCCTCGACCGCGCGATCCAGGTCCACGGCAGCCTCGGGATGACCGACGACACGCCGCTGGCGGCGCTATGGCGCTTCAGCCGGATGCTGCGCCTCGCCGACGGCCCCGACGAGGTCCACAAGATGGTCCTCGCCCGCCGCGAGCTCAATCGCTGGGCGAAGCGGGCCGAGGCGGAGGCCGCCGGCGAGCTCGACCCGAAGCACGCCCCGCGCTCGATCTGACCGTCGGCGGCTAGCCGCCGCGGCGCTCGGCGTCGTCGGCGGCGTTCGCGAGCTGCTCGACGACGACGGCGAAGTGGTGGATGCCCTCGTCGGTCTTGCCGTACTGCCCGGCCGCGTAGCGGGCGTAGACGCCCTCGAGGATGATCGCCAGCTTCCAGTAGCCGAGGGCGACGAAGAAGTCGAGGTCGGAGAGGTCGCGGCCGGAGCGCTCGGCGTAGCGGGCCCGCAGCTCCTCGCGCTTGGGAAAGCCGGGCTCGATCGTCGCCGGCTCGGCCAGCGGCAGTAGCTCGTCGTCGGGGTCGGACCAGTAGACCATCAGCAGGCCGACGTCGGCGAGCGGGTCGCCGAGGGTGCAGAGCTCCCAGTCGACGACCGCGGCGACCTCGCCGGCGGGGGTGAGGATCATGTTGTCGAGCCGGTAGTCGCCATGGACGATCGTCGCCGGGCCCTGCTCGGGGATCCGCGCCGCGAGGCGCTCGTGGACCGAGTCGATCACCTCGAGCTCGCGGGTCTTCGACTTTTCCCACTGGCCCTGCCAGCGATGCAGCTGGCGGGCGACGTAGTCCTCCCTGCGGCCGAGGTCGCCAAGCCCGACGGCGTCGGGGTCGATCGCGTGGATCGCCGCCAGCGTGTCGATCACCCGCTCGCCGATCGCGCGCCGATCGGACTCCTCCGGGAAGGCCCCGGCATCACCCCTGAAGCGCAGGATCGGCCCCTCGACGAACTCCATCACGTAGAACGGGGCTTCGTTGACGCTCTCGTCCTCGCAGATCCCGACGACCGGCGCGACCGGGACCTCGGTAGGGCCCAGGGCGGAGACGACCTTGTGCTCGCGCGCCATGTCGTGGGCGGAACCGAGCCGCTTTCCGAGCGGCGGCCGCCGCAGTGCCCAGCGGTGCCCGGAGGAGTCGGCGACGGCGAAGGTCAGGTTCGAGTGGCCGCCTGAGATCCGCTCGAACGAGAGCGGCAGGTCGACCCCCGGCACGCTCTCGTCGAACCAGGCTTCGACGCCCTTGCGGTCGATCCCCTCGACCTCGGTGGCGGTTCCTGGGCCGGTGCTTGTAGCCTCATCCCCCATATTTAGGTAGTTTCGCCCTCTGGTGAGCGCGCGAATGGACAGATCCAAAGACTTGCTCGCTCCGCGCACATCAGAGGCGCAAGCATATTCAGGACGACGCCTGATGTTCAGCCCATCGCTGGCGAACCGGCTGACGATCGGCTTCGCGATCGCGTTCGCGGTGCTGACCGGGCTCGCGGTTATCGGCGTCGCCCGGTTCATCCAGCAGCGCCAGGACTACGAGAACGCCACCGCCCGCTCCTACCAGCGCGAGATCCAGGCCCGCAACCAGCTCGCCCGCGGGGTGGAAACCGACCAAGCGCGCCAGGTGATCGTCTCCCAGCACGAACAGCGCGAAACGCTGACCGACGAAATCAATGCCAAGACCCGCGACACCGCGCTGCTGGTTGGAGTCGGCCTGATCGCCGGGCTGACCGGTGCGGCGCTGCTCTTCAGCGGTCTGATCTCGTCGATGCGAAGACCGCTCGACGACCTCGTCGCGGCCTCGAAACGACTCGCCGCCGGCGACCTCGACGTCAGAGTCAAGGTCGGCGGTCTATCTGAGACGGCGGCGCTCGGCACCGCGTTCAACAACATGGCCGAGGAGCTTCAGCGCCAGGCCGGGGAACGCGACCAGCTCGACCGGATGAAAGACGAGTTCGTGCTGACGACCTCGCACGAGCTCCGCAGCCCGCTGACCGCCGTCCAGGGCTTCGCCGAGCTGCTGATGCTCGAGCGCGAACGGCTGACCGCGAAGCAGGCCGAAACCGTCGAGGTGATCCTCGACAACAGCCGCCACTTGGTCCGCCTCCTCAACGACCTGCTCGACCTCGCCCGCAGCAATGCCGGGCGGCTGACGATCAAACCGGTCCTGGTCGAACCCTCGCAGCTGGTCGAGGAAGCGGTGCGGACCATGCGGGGCCAGATCGAGAGCAAACATCAGACGCTCTCCGAGGAGATCGAGCACCAGCTGCCGTACGTCAACGCCGACGCCGACCGGATCCGCCAGGTTCTCGTCAACCTCCTCACCAACGCCAATGAGTACTGCCCGGAGGGCGCCGACATCGCGGTCGAGGCGAGGAGGATCGAGACCCAGGTCGAGATCGCGGTCACGGATGACGGGCCGGGGATCCAGACCGAGCAGCTCGATCTCATCTTCGAGCGCTTCACCCGCGGCGAAGCGGGCCTCACCCAGCGCGTCGGCGGAACCGGCCTCGGGCTCGCGATCTCGAAGTCGCTTGTCGAACTGCACGGGGGGACGATCTGGGTCGAGTCGAGGCCGGGAGACGGCGCGACCTTTCGCATGCGGCTGCCCGCGGCGGCGGCGCCGGACCGCGCCGGCGTCACCTGGGCAGGGGCCTGAGATGGCGAGGCTGCTGGTCGCCGACGACTCGGAGACGATTCTGCTGCTGATGCGGACCAGGCTCGAGATGGAGGGTCACGAGGTCGCGACGGCCGCCAACGGCCAGGAGGTGGTCGACACGATCCAGCACAGCCAGGGCTGGCCCGAGGTGATGCTGCTGGACGCGATGATGCCGGGCAAGTCGGGGATCGACGCCCTGCGCGAGCTCCGCGCCGCCGGCGTCCTGACGCCGGCCCTGATCGTCAGCGCCCATCAGGGCGAGATGGACGCGGCGTCACAGGCGAACCTGGCGATCGACGGGTTCGTCACCAAGCCGATCAACTTCGAGGAACTGTTCGCGCGGATCGCCGAGCTGACCGACGGCAGCGGCTAGGCCTTCGCCAGCTCGAGGCGCAGCTCCTTGCCCTTGAGCTTGGTCCCGTCGAGGAACCCGACCGCCCGCTCGGCCTGGTCGGGATCGACCTCGACGAACGAGAAGCGGTGCAGGACGCGGACCTCGTGGACCGCATCCTCGGGGACCACCGCGCCCTCGCGCAGGGCCCAGCGCAGGTCCTCCTCGGTGATCCCGCTGCGCTCGCCGCGATTGACGAACAGCTTGACGCTGCCGGCGTCGCGGGCCTCCTCCTCTCCTCCGTCGCGGGCCTCCTCCTCTCCTCCGTCGCGGGGCCTCCCGCGGCGCTCGCGGCGGCGCGGGGGCGGCGCATGCTCGAGTCTCTCCTCGGGCGTCTCCCACTCGCCGATCGAGGTCTTGACGTCGCGCTCGATGCGGTCGATCTCGTCGCGCTCGGCGGGCGTCACCAGGGTGATCGCCCGGCCCGTCCGGCCGACCCTGCCGGTGCGGCCGATACGGTGAACGTAGACCTCCGACGAGGCCGGGACGTCGTAGTTGATGACGTGGGTGACGTGCTCGATGTCGAGACCGCGGGCGGCGATGTCGGTCGCGACCAGCAGCTTCACACGGTGGTCCTTGAAGGCGATCATCACCCCGTCGCGGGATCCCTGGCTCATGTCGCCGTGGAGCGCCTTGACGTCGAGGCCGCGGTCCTTGAGGGTCTTCTCGAGGCGAGAGGCACCGATTTTCGTCCGGCAGAAGATGATCGCCTGCTCCGGCTCCTCGACCTTCAGCAGCTCGACCAGGCGCTCCGCCTTCCCGCGCGGGGGCACCTCGACGAAGGCTTGCTGGATCGCGTCGACGGTGAGCTTCTTCGGCGTTATCCGAATCGTCGTCGGGTCGTACATGTAGCCCTCGGCGAGCCGCTGGACCGGCGGCGGCATCGTCGCCGAGAACAGCGCGGTCTGGCGCCCGCTCGGGCACATCCGGAGGATCTTCTCGACGTCCTCGATGAAGCCGAGGTCGAGCATCTCGTCGGCCTCGTCGAGGACGACGTAGCGGGCCGCGGTGAGGACCAGCGAGCGGCGCGACATCAGGTCCATCATCCGGCCGACGGTGGCGACGACTACCTGGCCGCCCGCCCGGAGCTGAGCCTGCTGAGAGCGGATCGGGGCGCCGCCGAAGACGGCGACGATGTCGACGTCGAGGTGCTCGGCGTAGGAGCGGAGCGCCTGCGTCACCTGGATACAGAGCTCGCGGGTCGGGGTGAGGACGATCGCTTGGACCTCGTCGCTGCCGGGGTCGAGGTACTGGAGCAGCGGCAGGCCGAAGGCGGCGGTCTTCCCGGTCCCGGTCTGCGCCTGCCCGATCACGTCGTGGCCTGCGAGCAGCTCCGGGATCGCCTGCTCCTGGATCGGCGTCGGCTCCTCGAAGCCGAGCTCGTCGAGGGCCTGCTGGATCTCGGGCGCGAGCCCGAGGTCGCGAAAGGCGGTCACTTTGCCGGATCCAGGAGCAGCTTCCCGGAGGTCGTGCGGGCGATCAGGTCCTCGTGGGCGCGGGAGGCCTCAGAGAGCGGGTAGACGCCGCCGATCGTCACCTCGAGCTCGCCGGAGCCGACCGCGGCCAGCAGCTCGCCGATCATCTGCGTCGCCAGCTCGCGCCGGGCGGCGAGCAGGTGGATCAGCCAGAAGCCGATCACCGCCTTCGAGCCGCGCAGCAGGCGCGCCGTCGAGACCTCGCGCTGCTCGCGCGAGGCGATGCCGAAGACGACCATCCGCCCCAGCGGCCCCAGCGCCGCCAGCTCTTCGTCGAAGGCGTCACCACCGCTCATGTGGAGGACGGCGTCGACCCGGTTGCCGTCGTTCGCGGCGAGGATGTCGTCCTTGAGGCTCTGGGAGCGGGAGTCGACCGTGGCATCGGCGCCGAGGCGTTCGACCAGGGCCCGCTTCTCCTCGCTCGAGGCGAGCCCGATCACCCGGGCCCCGGCGCGCTTCGCGAGCTGGACCGAGAGCGAGCCGGTGCCGCCCGCGGCGGCCTCGACCACCACCGTCTCCCCGGCCTCGACCCGGGCGCAGAGCCGGACCAGGGACATAGCGGTCAGCCCCTGTAGCAGCAGGCCCGCGGCCTGGTCGTCGTCGACCTCGTCGGGCACTGGTACCACGAGCGCCTCCGGGACCGTGACCTTCTCGGCGTAGGCACCGCCGCCGAGCAGTGCCGCGACCCGGCGCCCGTCGGGGGTGCGGCCGCTGACCTCGCCGCCGGGGACCATCGGCAGGGTCTGCTCGGCGAGGTAGTCGTTGCGGGTCGCGTGCGTGTCGGCGAAATTGATCCCGGCCCGCGCGATCTCGATCAGGATTTCGCCCTCGCCGGGCTCGGGGTCAGGCAGGTCACGGTACCGGAGCACCTCCGGCCCGCCGAACTCCTCGATCTGGATCGCTTTCATGAAAACCCTTCGCGCTTCATGCCGCCACCCTATTGGCCTGGGAGCGCCGTCGCGGGGCGGGCCCGGCCGATGATCCGTAACCTCCCGCCGGGATGTCGCTGACAGTCGTCGGATCAATCGCGTTCGACTCCGTCCGCACGCCGTTCGGCGAGCGGGATCGGATGCTAGGCGGCGCCGCCGTCCACTTCGCGCTCGCCGCCAGCTTCTTCACCGAGGTGCGGCCGGTCGGGCCGGTCGGCGGCGACTTCGGCCCCGACGAGTTCGCGGTCCTCGAGAGCCGTGGGATCGCGACCAACGACATCGAGGTGATCGAGGGCGGGCAATCCTTCTTCTGGCGCGGCCGCTACGAGTACGACCTCAACGTCGCCCACACCGAGGACACCCAGCTCGGCGTCTTCGGCGACTTCGAGCCGAAGCTCTCCGACGCCGCCAAGGCCGCCGACGTCGTCTTCCTCGCCAACATCCAGCCCGATCTCCAGCGCCAGGTCCGGGGCCAGTGCTCCGAGGCGCGCTTCAGCGCCCTCGACTCGATGAACCTCTGGATCGAGACGACGAGGGACTCGCTGCTGGCCGCGATCTCCGACGTCGACTGCGTGATCATCAACGACGCCGAGATTCGCCAGCTGACCGGCGAGTCCAACCTCGCCCGCGGCGCCCGGACGATCATGTCCCACGGCCCGCGCGCGGTCGTCGCCAAGCAGGGCGAGTACGGCGCCGCGCTCTTCACCGAGAACAGCTTTTTCGCGCTGCCCGGCTATCCGCTCGAGGACGTCCGCGACCCGACCGGGGCCGGCGACAGCTTCGCCGGCGGCTTCCTCGGCTACATCGACAGCCACCCCGGCGCCACCGACGACGCCTGCCTGCGGCGGGCGATGGGCTACGGCACCGTGCTCGCCTCGTTCAACGTCGAGGAGTTCGGGACGGAGCGGGTCACCCGCCTCACCCGGGAGGAGATCGAGGGCCGCTTCGAGGAGCTCGTCTCGATGACCAGATTCGACCCGATCCCGGTCCCCAGCGAGTAGCGCACGGCGGCCGGCGCGGGGCGGTCCGAAGCAGCCGAACTGCGATACTGGAACTACCGATCCGGTCCACGGTGTTAGGAGGGGTGATGGCCACCGAGCAGCAGATCAGCAGCACAGCCGGCGAGGATGGCGTCGCCACCAACGGCTCCGATTCACTGACGGTCACCGACAACAGGACGGGGCGGACCTACGAGCTTCCGATCACCGACGGGACGCTGCGGGCGATGGACCTGCGCCAGATCAAAGTCGACGAGAGCGAATTCGGAATGCTCTCCTACGACCCGGCCTTCACCAACACCGCATCCTGCCGCTCGGCGATCACCTTCATCGACGGCGAGGCCGGGATCCTCGAACACCGCGGCTACTCGATCGAGCAGCTCTGCGAGCGTTCGACCTTCCTCGAGGTCGCCTATCTCCTGATCTTCGGCGAGCTCCCGACCCAGCCCCAGCTGGAGCGCTGGGTCTTCGACATCACGCACCACACCTACGTCCACGAGGACCTGAAGCAGCTCTTCGAGGGGTTTCGATACGACGCCCACCCGATGGGGATGCTGCTGGCCGGCGTCGGCGCGCTCTCGACCTTCTATCCCGACGCGAAGCAGACCGACGACCCGGAAGAGCGGTACATGGCCGCGGTCAGGCTGATCGCCAAGATCCCGACCCTCGCCGCCTTCTCCTATCGCCACAACATGGGCTTCCCCTACGCCTATCCCGACAACGACCTCAGCTACTCCGAGAACTTCCTCTCGATGATGTTCAAAAAAACCGAAGCGCAGCATGTCCCCAAAGAGGCGGTCTCGAAGGCGCTCGACGTGCTCTTCATCCTCCACGCCGACCACGAACAGAACTGCTCGACCAACGCGGTGCGCGGGGTCGGCTCCTCGGACGTCGATCCCTACTCGGCGGTGGCGGCCGGAGTCGCGGCGCTCTACGGGCCGCTGCACGGCGGCGCCAACGAGGCGGTGCTGCGGATGCTGCGGCGGATCGAGTCGCCGGAGAACGTCCCCGACTTCCTCGAGCGGGTGAAGGAGCGCGAGGAGAAACTGATGGGCTTCGGCCACCGCGTCTACAAGAACTACGACCCGCGGGCGCGGATCATCCAGCAGCACATGGGCGAGGTCTTCGAGGCGACCGAGTACAACCCGCTGGTCGAGATCGCGCGCGAGCTCGAGAAACGCGCCCTCGACGACGACTACTTCACCTCGCGCAAGCTCTACCCGAACGTCGACTACTACTCCGGGATCATCTACGAGGCGCTTGAGATCCCGACCAACATGTTCACGGTGATCTTCGCGATCCCGCGCACCGCCGGCTGGGTCGCGCAGTGGATGGAGATGAAAGACGATCCCGAGCAGAAGATCGCCCGGCCGCGCCAGATCTACACCGGCCACCGCGAGCGCAAGTACGTCCCGGCCGCCGAGCGGGAGGGGCCCGAAAAAATCGTCGGGCCGCCCGCCAAACGGCCGAAGCGGCCAAGGCGAGGGGCGTAAGGCTCGCGAGAAGGGTTGGGAGGACACCTCCCGACCCTCCCCACCGTGGCTTACGCTCCTCACCATGGCGGCTTGGAAGCTCACCGTGCGGCGCGGGTCCGACGTACAGCATGCCGGCTTCGATGACCTTGATGACGCGGTGGCGACGATGCGGCGCAGGGCGCTGGAGATCAGGGCCGAGGGGCCGGCGAGGCCGGTCTCGTCCTTGAGGGACTTCGGGCCCGAGGCCCAGGTCCAGGCGCGGCTGCAGCTCGCCGGGCGCGGGCTGCTGCGGAAGCCGGTCGCGGGGGTCGATCTCCGGGGCGACGGGACCTTCGTCCCCTACCGTGGCGGGATCGGCCGCGAGGAGCTCGACCCGACCGAGTACGAGACGCCTTTCGACGCCGTTCGCGAGGCGCTGGAGGCGCGCAGGTGAGCGAGCACGCCGAGACCGAGATTCCGAAGGGCAGCTACGCGGCGGGCCGAAGGATCAAGCTGCCGGCGGGCGCCGAAGCCCCGTACACGGTGTTCGTCAACGGGATCGAGCAGCACGAGGGCGAGGACTACGACATCCGCGCCGGCGAGATCGTCTTCACCCGCCAGCTGGTCAAGGAGAAGGTCGGGACCGGGCGCTGGCTGGCGATGTACCTGGGCCTGTTCGGGACCTACCGCAAGAACGAGACGGTCGACCTCCAGTACCACCGGGGCGGCAAGCTCGAGCTCCGCTCGGACCTCCCGGTCGAGCCCGATTAGTCGTCGATCTCGCCGGCCCAGACGCCGAATGGGGCGCCCAGGGGATCGGAGAGGATCGCGATCCCGCCCTGCGGCATCTCCATCCGGTGGTACTCGCGGCCGCCAAGCTCGGTCGCCTGCTCGGCGGCGGAGTCGCGGCTCTCGACGGTGAAGTAGGGGATCCAGTGCGGAGGCTCGCCCTCCTGCGCGGCCATCACCCCGCCGTTGCTGCGGTCCCCCACCTGGACCACGGTGTAGGCCGGACCCCCGCCGGCCTCCATCTCCTCAGTGGCCCAGCCGAACAGCCCGGTCAGGAACTCGAGGGCCGCGCCCGGGTCCGGGGTGTGGAGCTCGTTCCAGGTCAGGCAGCCGGGATCGTTGACCCGCGTCGCCCCGATCGACTGGTTGGGCTGCCAGATGCAGACGGTCGCGCCGGTCGGGTCCTGGAGGACGGCCATCCTCCCCGCCTCCATGACGTCAAACGGCTTCTGGGTCAGGGTGCCGCCGAGGGCTTCGACGCGGGTCGCGGTGTCGTCGACGCCGGCCACGGTGACGTAGCTGTTCCAGTGCGAGGTCTGGCCATCCGCCTGATAGATCGCGGCGACGGTGTCGCCGCCGAGACGGCACATCGAGTAGACACCGCCGCCGGGAATCTCGTTGTCCTCGAACTTCCAGCCGAACAGGCTGCCGTAGAAGGACTTCGCCGCCTCCGAGTCGTCGGTGGTCAGGTCGACCCAGCTGAACGCACCCGGCGCGTGCTCGGTCCTGGTCCCCATCTAGTTGAAGACGTAGAGCAGCAGAAAGGCGATCACCGCGAAGCTTCCGACGCCGGCGATCAGCGGCTTGTCCTCGACGATGATCGCGGAGGTCGAGCGGTCATCGGCACGGTCGTAGATCAGGTAGAGGTAGCGGAAGATGCAATAGAGGACGGAGGGGATCGTCCACATCATCTGGTTGCCGATCAGCGGCGAGTTGACTGCGTAGATCGAGTAGCTGATGATCGTCCCGGTCGTCACCAGGGCGACCATCTGATCGAGGAACGGCAGCGAGTAATGCTCGAGCACCGGCCGCGTGCTGGTGCCCTGGTGGAGCTCGGAGACCGCCTCCTGGCGCCGCTTCGTCACGCCGAGGAAGAGGGCGACCATCCCGGTGCAGAGGATCAGCCATTCCGAGGCGTGGGCGTCGACGGCGCTGGCGCCGGCGGCGACGCGGAGGATGAAGAGACCGGCCAGGGTCATCACGTCGACGATCACGATCTGCTTCAGGCCGAGGCTGTAGGCGACCTGGGCGATTCCGTAGCCGACCACCATCAGGCCGACTTCCCAGTTGACAGTGGCGAAGGCGAGGCCGATGGCGAAGACGGCGAGGGCGGGCGCGATCGTTTTCGCGGCCCGCTCGGAGAGCTCGCCGGCGGCGAGCGGGCGGTACCGCTTCTTCGGGTGCTTGCGATCGAGCTCGACGTCGAGCAGGTCGTTGACGTAATAGCCGGCGCTCGAGATCGCGCAGAAGGCGATGAAGGCGAGCGTCGCGAGAAGGACGTCGTGCGGCTCGTTGAACTTGCCCGAGAAGAGGAGGCCGGCGAAGACGAAGACGTTTTTGACCCACTCCTGGGGCCGCGCGGTCTTGATCGCGGCCTGCAGCGGCGTCCGCGTGGGCACGACCGGCTCTTCGGCCGCGGTGTCGGGCTCCGCGGGTACCGTGATCGTCGGCTGTTCCGAGGTGATCGTTTCCATCGTGAGCCAGTGGCGGGCATGCGCGATGCCGGCCGGCCAAGGGAGATACGTCGCGACAGGGTAGCGCCGCGCGGCGGTCGGACCGATCCTAGGGGTCGATCAGCACGCCGGGATTCATGATTGCCGCCGGGTCGAGCTCCGCCTTGGCGGCACGGAGGGCCGCCGCGAACGGGGCCGGGCGCTGGCGGTCGTACCAGGGCCGGTGATCGCGGCCGACGGCGTGGTGATGGGTGATAGTGCCGCCGCCCTCGATCACCGCCTCGGCCGCGGAGCGCTTGATCTCGCCCCACTGCTCGACCTCGCCGCCGCGGACGGCCGGCGCCATCACCGTGAAGTAGGGCGCGGGGCCATCGGGATAGACATGGGTGAAGCGGCAGGTCACGCGCGGTGCGCCGGGTCCCGATTGCGGCGCGTCGGAGACCTCCGCCACCTTGGTGCGGACGGCCTCCATCGTCGTCGCGTGGAACTCCTCGAACCGGTCCCAGGTGATCGCGCTCTCGAATGTTTCCGAGAGGACGCCGCAGGCGACGAAGGTGTCGCGGAGGTAGGGGGCGAGGAGGAAGGCCTGGCGCCAAGAATCAACGGCCGACTGCTCTGCTCCCGCTCGGGCCCGAGGAGACACAGATGGACGGGCCCTCGCTCCCGCGTCCGCATCGGCCGGTCTACCCCCATGCTCTCTTGCGATCTGAATGGCCAGGTCCATCGAGTGGTCGACGCGGTGGTGGGCGGACTCGAAGCCGAGGATGAGGAGGTTCGAGTCGCCGGAGCCGGCGCCGGTCGTGCCGGCCTCGAGCGCGTCGAGCAGGCGACAGTTCGAGGGGTGGAGGCCGGCCTGCGAGATCTCGCGCACGGCCCGCGCCGCGGCGAGGAAGTCGCCGAACTCGACCCCGCACGAGGCCTTGAAGGTCGGTCGTGGCCGGACCCGGACCCAGGCCTCGGCGATCGTCCCGAGGATCCCCTCGGAGCCGATCAACACCCGGTCCGGCGAGGGCCCTGCCCCCGAGCCCGGCAGCCTTCGGCTCTCCCAGGTGCCGCGCGGGGTGATCGCCCGCACCGACTCGACCAGGTCGTCGATGTGGGTGTAGAGGGTCGCGAAGTGGCCCCCGGCCCTGGTCGCGACCCAGCCGCCGAGGGTCGAGTACTCGAACGACTGCGGGAAGTGGCGGAGCGTGAGGCCGTGCTCGCGGAGCTGGTCCTCGAGCCGCGGACCGGTCGCCCCGGCCTGGATCCTCGCCGCCAGCGACTCGGGATCGACCTCGAGCACGCGATCGAGGCGGCGCAGGTCGAGGCTGACGAACGGCCGCTCGCCGAGGCGACCCTCGACCCCGCCGACGACGCTGGTTCCGCCCCCGAACGGGATCACCGCCGCGCCCTCGGCCTCGCACCAGCTCATCACGACCTCGATCTCCGACTCGTCGCGTGGCCGGGCGACGAGATCGGGTGGGTTCTCGAACTCGCCGCGAAAACCGCGGACGAGGTCGACGTAGGACTTGCCGAGCGCGTGCGAGACCCGCTCGTACCGATCGTCGCTGTAGAGGTCCCCGAATCCGCTCGGCGCCTTCAGCCGCGGCTCGCGGAGCTCGACCTCCTCGAGCGGCAACGGCTCCTCGACCTCGCCGCCGATCCCGAGCCGATCCCTGATCCCGGCCGCCGCCTCCTCCAGCTGCGACCTCGACGGCGCCTGGTCCTCGTAGCCCCAACCCCAGTGCTTCAGCCGCCGCGCTCCGCTCATGGTCGGAACGGTACTGGGCACCAGGAGGTCCTCCCGCGTCAGCTTCGTGCAAGGAGAGGTGGGCGCCTCTCGAACGGGCGGATACTCAAAGCGCCGGTCTGATTAGACCGGCGCTTGTCCGGGCGAGAGGCGCCCCACCTCTCACCAATGCACGCCTTTCATCAGGTGGGCGAAGGCGATCGCCTCGGTCGTCGGGGCCTTGTCGGGCGCCTGCTCGCCCTTGCCCTTGGCGGCCTGCGACTCGGGGAACAGTTTGTAGGCGGTGTTGAGGATCCGGTCGCTGAAGGTCGGGGCGACCGCGTATATCACCTCGCCGAGGGTGCCGAGCCTGGTCGCCACCTTCTTCGGTCGCCGGACGATCGCGCCGGCGATCATCTCCGCCGCCTCCTCCGGGGTGATAGCCGGGAACATGTCGTACATCCGGGTCGGGGCGATCATCGGCGTCCGGACCAGGGGCATGTGGATCGTCGTGATGTGGACGCCGTCGTCTATCACCTCGGAGGCGATCACCCGGCCGAACGCATCGAGCGCGGCCTTCGAGGCGACGTAGGCCGAGAACCGCGGCGGGTTGGTCTGGGTCCCGATCGAGCTGATGTCGATGATGTGTCCCGTCTTGTGCGCCCGCATCGAGGGCAGCAGTGCCAGGATCAGCCGCACGGCGCCGAAGTAGTTGACCTGCATCGTCCGCTCGTAGTCGTGGAAGCGGTCGTAGGAAAGGCCGACTGAGCGGCGGATCGAGCGGCCGGCGTTGTTGACGAGGATGTCGACCCGGCCGTGGTAGGCGACGACCTCGTCGGCCATCCGCGCGACGTCCTCGACATCGGACATGTCGCACTGGTGGATGTGGGCGACTCCCCCGGCGGCCTCGATTTCCTCTTTCGTCTCCTCGAGCTTGTCCATCGAGCGGGCGACGAGCAAAACGGTCCCGCCGGCGTCCGCGACCTTGACCGCGGTCGCCCGGCCGATCCCGGACGAGGCGCCGGTGATCAGCACGACCTTTCCGCGCACAGCCGAGGCCAGCGGCCGGTCGCGGAACAGGTCGGGGTCGAGGTTGCGCTCCCAGTAGTCCCAGAGCCGGTCGGCGTAGGACTCAAGCGGCGGCACCTCGATCCCCGATCCGGCGAGCGCCGCCTCGGCGTTGCTCGAGTCGAAGTGGGTCGGGTAGTCGAGGTAGTTGAGAAGGCCAGGCGGGATGCCGAGCTCAGTCAGGGCGCGGTCGCCGGCCCGCTTCGCCGGTGGGAACAGCCGCAGCCCCGTCTTCACCAGGCTCGTCGCCGGGTCGGTGATGCCGGCGTCGAGGCGATAGGCGGCCTGCGGGGCGTCGGCGACCTTGGCCAGGAGGTTGACCAGCTCGCCGACCGTCTTCGGATTCGGGTCGGTAAGCGAGAAGGCCTGGCGGTCGAGGCCCGGCTCGTGGGCGATGTGGTCGATCGCGGCGGCGACGTAGTCGACGGGGACGATGTTGATCTCGCCGCCCTCGACGCCGATCGCGGGCAGCCAGGACGGGAGGACGCGCCGCGCGCGCTGCAGAAGCTTGAAGAAGTAGTAGGGGCCGTCGATCTTGTCGATCGCGCCGGTGCGGGAGTCGCCGACGACGATCCCGGGCCGGTAGACGCGCCACGGCCGCGTGGACTCTTCGCGGACGACGCGCTCGGACTCGTGCTTGGTACGGAAGTAGGGGTGGACGTCGAGGTTCTCGGCCTCGTCGAACATGTCCTCGCGCCATTCGCCGCGGTATAGGCCGGCGGCGGCGATCGAGCTGATCTGGTGGAAGCATCCGGCCTCGATCGCGGTTGCGAGCTCGACCGCGTGCCGCGTCCCCTCGACGTTGGCGACCTCCTGCGCTTCGGCGCCGGCGGTCATGTCGTAGATCGCAGCCAGGTGGAAGAAGTGGTCGACGTCGCCGCGCAGCGTCAGCAGGTCCTCCTCCGAGACCCCGAGGCCAGGCCGCGAGAGATCGCCGGCGACCGGGACGATCCGCGCCCCGTCCGCCCCCCAGGAGGTGCGCAGCTCCTCGAGCCTGCCGCGGGAGCCCGAACGGACGAGGGCGTAGATCGTGCCCTCGCGCTGCAACAGCCTCTCGACGAGGTTGCGGCCGATGAAGCCGGTCACCCCGGTGACGAAGTAATTCATTTCAGCCTTCCTGCCTTATCTCGGCGCCGATCCTTGTTTCATACACTCAAAGCAAGGATGGCGCAAACGGCCACTGTGCAGATTCAGATGCCCGAAATGGGCGAGTCGGTGACCGAGGGCATCGTCCTCGAGTGGCACGTCGCCGAGGGCGATTTCGTCAACGAGGGCGACACCGTCGTCGAGGTCTCCACCGACAAGGTGGACGCCGAGGTTCCGG
>DATAOP010000024.1:0-33550 GCA_036265675.1 Solirubrobacterales bacterium | reverse complement strand
TGGATAGGCGACAAGTGGTTCCTTGCCGACCACGGTGGTCGAGAGCACGTCGGCGCCGCCGCTGTAGGTCGTCGATGCCAGCTCGTAGGCGCGGCAGTCGGGCAGGAAATGCGCCCCCGTCTGCTGGCGAACCAGCTGGTTCGGGCAGGGCGGTTCTTCTTCCGCGGCGTAGGTGACGATGAATTGATCCGGACTGAACGACGTTCCCTGTTCATTGCGGGTGGCGAGGCGGAAGTGGTATTCGGTGTGGCTCTGCAACCCGACGACCAGATTGGAAACTTCGAACGGCTGCGTCAGCGATGTCGGCAGTTCCGTCTCGGTCGACGTTTCCCGGCGAAGGCGAGTTTCCGGGGTCTGACTGCCGTATTCGTCCGTAGTCCCGTATTCCCAGTAGTACCAGGTGCGCCCGCCGTTTGGGTCGACCGTCGCGTTGAGCCGCACACCGTCCGTGTTGACGTTGTCTGCGAACACTGGGTCGCCGATCGGTTTGGACTGCGCGATGAACTGTTCCGGGCCGCCGTCGGAGACCATTTCGCTGGCGCCATTCTTGGCAAACAGCTTCACCCAGTACTTCGTTCCCTTGGTGAGGCCGGATACTTCGGCCGTCACATCGACGTCGCTGGCGCCCGTGAACGTATTGCCCTCGGCGCACGGCGCTTTGGTGCCGAGGCCGGGCGTGGGTCCATATTCGAAATAGCATTCCGTCGTCGTGACATTGTCAGGATTGAGAACGCCGTGAAGTGTCGCCTGGCCCGGCGTCGAGGGCTGCGTAGCCAGTTCCGTGTCGGTTGTCGGAATCGTGACGGGCGCCCCGCGGACGAATCTCTCGACATGGCGTGTTTCACCCGCGTAGACCCGGTTGTTGGTGACAAACACATCGTGCGTCACCGGGTCGACCGTCAGCCCACCCACATTGACGAGGCCTGCAAATGATCCTTCGGGCCTTCCGAATTCCGTCAACAGCCCACCGTTCTTGTCGTACACCGATACGACGTTGTCCTGGAAGGTTCCGGTGTTGATCCGTTCCGCAAGGAATACGTCGTCGTCGGAGCGATCCACCCCCAGATGCAGCGGGTAGTGTTCGGAGAATTCGGGTTCCTCACCGCAACAGCTCGCATTGAGCCGATAGCGCCATTCCTGCTCGGGTAGGCGGGTCGCGGTGCCGCCCGACTTGTTCGCGATCGGGTTGGGTGGCATTTTGATCGCCCACGGCGGGGTGAATCCGCCCGAACTGGCGTCCAGCCAAAGGCCGTAGAAATTCCGCTGGCTGTCGACCTTGAGGTTGCAGAGTTCGGGATCGCTGAAGGTCTCCTCCGTCAGGTACGTGTGCACCATTTCGAAGTTTTCCGGCTCGTATTCGTGCAGTTCGGCCTGGCCGTTGTTGTTGCTGAAGGCGAAGTATTCGCCGTTGGGGCCCGTGCCGTACCCGCAGCCGAGGAAGAAACCGGGTTCGAATTTCGTGATCTTGAGCCCGTTCGATTTGTATCCCAGTTGTCCAAGGTAGATGTTGCCGGCGCTCACCGGGTTGCTCGATTGATCGACCGCCACTTCCCCGGTTGCGCTGCTGCCGAGGTCGATGTAGTCGCGTCCGGCTCCGTTGTTGAGGGCGCTGAAGTTGGCGGGGGTGCCGCTCTTGTTGAACTTGGCGATGATTCCCGGTTCGCCGCTGACGCTGACCATCAGGTTCTGTCCCGTGGGCCAGTAGTCGATCCCGGCAAGTTCGGACTTGAACTGGCCTTTGGTCGATCCGGTCCCGTCGAAGAACCCTGCGTATTCGTACGGATAGACCGTCTTCGCTGAGGCAGACGATGCGGTGAGGAGGATGCAAAGGGCGAGCGCCCCGATCGCTCCGACAAGGATCCGGGTCAAGGCCGCCGCCCTGCCCGTCTGCTGAGTGTTGCCCTGCGTCACGTTGTGACCTCTTCTGATCGGCTCCATCGGTTAGCGCCCCCGTCCGTTCCGGGAGCTGCGCTTGCGGTGTTTCGAGGCGCTGCCGCCACACGCGGTCTTCAGCTTCTTCTGCGTGTTGGAATCGGCCCCGTTTTGGCCGCCCATCACGACCTTTGCCTTCTGCGCGCCCTTGCAGAGGTTGGTGCTGTTGACGAGCAGTCCCTTCTTGCCGCCGTCCAGGTTGAGGACGAACTTGGTCACCGGCGCGTCAGGGACCGATGCGAAGGTCGTCCGCAGCCCGCCGCCCTTGGGCGTATCGATTCTTCCTGAGAGCTCGATGTCGAACTGGCCCTTCAAATCGGCCACGAGGTCGGGCAACTTGGTGTTGGACGAGCGCAGGTACACCGGGCCCGTGAGCGGCTGGTCGAGAAGTGGCGTCTCGACTGTCGCGCTGCCGTAAACCGAGCCGGCCGGGCAGCTGCTGTTCGCAAACTGCACTTTGGTGCAGACTTCGCCGATATGGCCGTTGTCCAGCAGCAGGGTCTTGGGCATCGTGACCTGGGTGCGGGCGATATTTGCTTCGCCCGGTTTCGCGGTCAGCGTTGCCCTCAATGCCGGGTGACCCCGACGTTTGGTCGACCCCTTCAGCTTCAGTCCCAGCTTGGGGCCAAAGCTCATGTTGGCGCAGTTGGTGACCTGGAACAGGCTCGACACCGGGGCGCGGCCCCCTTCGTCGCCCATCGTGGCGCTGTCGACACTGAATCGGCTGCAATCCGTTGGATTCAGCGTGAAGCCCGGGCGGTCGAGATTGATCAGCACAGTCCGCAGGCGCAACGGGATCCCGTCCAGGACCTGCGGGAAGGCATCTGAGACGGTACTCACCTGCGCCGTGACCGGGTTGACGTGGATCGCCGACCGCACCACCACGTTGCCGAGGTCGTACGGCCCCGACACCGCCGGGACCACGACGACCAGGCTCAGCGGCGCGCCTCTGTAGGGCCCGGCGAGGTAGACCGCGCCGCCGGTGTAGAGCTGATGCGAGCCGGCGCCGACCCCGGTGGTCGCACTTCCGATGCGGCTGCCGCCCGGGCACGCCGGGGAAGCCAACTCGGCCCTTCCCGAGTGCCCCGGATCGCTGAGGTGGGCGATCGCAGCCTCCGGACAGTAAGGGACCCCCCGGAGGGTCGCGGCGAAGCCGGGCGGGGTCGACACGTCGAGAGCCGTGACGTTCTGCTGGCCGTCGTCGCGATTCAGCGTGATGCTGAATGGGCTATGGATCCCCGCCGTATTGTTCACGACTCCGGTGCGCACGGAAGGCGAGAGCGGCCGTGTGCCACCCGGGCACGCCGTTCCGTTCGGGCCACCGGTGAAATCCATGAAGTCGGTGGACTTCGAGTTTTTCAGTTCGTGGTCCCATGGGACGAATTCGGCCTGGACCGGAACGTGGCCGCACTTCTCTGGGGAAGCGAAGAGACCGCGCTCGGAACCGAAGATGTGCATTCCGAATTCCTGCAGCGGCGACTGCGGAAGGTCTTCCAATGCGAGGGTTACGGTTCCCGTCTGCGCGTTGGTCCGCGTGGAGCCATTCAGCTTGATATGGGTGGCGAAGCCGTCGGCGGCCAGGATGAAGGGGTAAGGATCCCCGGGTTTCGGTTCAGCCAGGTAGATCGCCCCGGGAATCGGCGCCGGCAGGGCAGCCACGTCGAGGACGACCGTCGCAACCTTCGAATCCTCCGGGCAGTGAGCTGCGAAGAGGGTCCCGATGCCCGTCGCGTCGTCCGGGCAGGCGACCTTGCCATCCGCCGCACTCGGGTTGATCGTGAATCCATCCGGCAGCTTGACCAGCGAGGTGCGAAGCTCCGACGGCGCGGGGACTTTTCCACTCTGGGCCTGGGGAACTTTCACCGTCAGATCGAGACCCGAGGCGGTGTCTGAGCGGGTGGTGGTCGGTTTGGCCAGGAAGCTCGGTGAGAAGCTGAGCTGCTGACAGCCGGTCATCCCGGGGATTTCAGCCTCCGCCGACTTTTCGTAGCCTTCGTAGTATTCGAGGTAGCCCCGAGCAACCAGTTTCTGCCCACAGGTGGTCGGGTTCTGGAGGAAGGGCCTTTCCGGAATCGACGATGGCGCGAAGGTTTTCGATTCTTCGTTTTTGCAGCCGTTCTGGAAATCGAAGCAGGCGGCGAGGGATTTCATCGGTGTGAAGAATCGGTGTATGTCGTGCACCGGACTCGCGGGCACACCCCAGAGATTCACTTCGAGAGTGTCGAGCCCAAGCTTGATCTGCGGTGTGGAGATCGTCGTCAGCCCGTAGTCACTATCCGTACGGGCGTTCAGTTCCAGGAACACGGTGGCACCGAGCAATGGAACGATGAATCCGAGGAGGCCTGCCTGGTCCGGTCGCGTCTCGATGTTGTAAAGCGGGAAGAAGATCCCGAAGATCCCGAGCGATGGTACGCCCACCGTTCCGATCTGTGAATCGATCGGACACGCGGCCGAGGCGAACTCGGCGAGTGTGCATTTAGGGGTCACATGAGGATTGCCGATGAACCCGGTCGGGCTGTCGATTCCGATACGCCGCACGGCTGGAAGCGGGCGCCCACTGAAGGCCCCGCCGGTCGCGAATTTCGCATCGATGAAGAAGTCCGGATGGCCGCCCGCCTGCGTGTCCGTGGTCGTCACGACGAACTTTTCGAAACCCAGTTCTTCTTCGATTTCTTCTTTTGTCGCGGCGGAGGCTGGGTCGGCCGTTGCGACGAAGGCTGCCCCGGCGAACGCGAGGAGTGCTAGCAGAAGCATCAGGACCGGGAGTCGCTCCCACCTGGACGCCGCCATGCTCGGTCGGCCAGACATCGTCATCGTCATCTCCTCGCTGGTCCGGTCAACCATTGGTCCGCCCCCGGTGGTGCTTCTGTCTGCGGTGCTTTCGCTTCTTTGCCTTCTTCTTCTTCTGCGTGGCGCTCTTCTTCTTCTTCTTCGCCTGCTGGTGGTTGCCGGTCGTTCCGAGATCCACGCTCGAGCTGACGATCGGAAGCGTCGGTGGCGAGCTGTCGGCGCCGTGACACTCATCCGCCGCAGCACACGGTGCATCGACTGGGGGCTGCGCGAAGCCTCCATTGGTCCGGGCGTCGTAGAACTTGACGAACTGGCCGTTGTGGTCTTCGCTGACCATGGTGTCGAAGGTCGAGAAGTAGACGTCGAAGCCGTCCCTGCTCACAGCCTCGAGGCCGGTGGTCTCCGGTGCCTGGAACAGTGAGAAGATTTCGCTTTCTCCCGTGAAGTCACGGGAGGCGAGCCCTGAACTGATCAGCTGCGGCCGTCCGCCGGCGTACTCATACGTGTCAGTGATTTCCCCATTTCTGTCACGCGGTACCAGCGGGTCCTTGGTGTCGAAGAAGGTGCGCCCGTCATCCGCCATGAATTTCCCGCCCTGGCTCACCGAGATGTTATTGGTGGGTGGAACTCCGGGACGGCACGAAGCGCAGGCCAACGTCCCATTGTCGCTGTCGTAGGTATAGACCTGACGGAAGCCTCTGTTGTCATACGGAGTCATCTGTGAGTTCGTGAGGAACGCGGCAAACCTGCCATCCCTGCCGATGGTCATCCGATAGATCTGCGTGCCGGCGTCGAGAGACCCCACGAGCTGAACCTGACCGTTCCGCTTCGCCACATACAGATTGCGCTGGTTGGCGATGCCGAACTTCGAGCCGTCGAGAGACTCGGGCGAGTAGAAGTAGACGTCGCCGTTTTCTTCCGCGATCAGATCGTCGAGGCCCTGTCCCTCGAAGTAGGGGGTGTTCGGGTTACCGCCGATCTGGAACATTCCCGGCCAGCGTCGTTCGGTGTTCGGGACTTCGATGTTGCAGCCGCTTGTCCAACTGGCATCGCAATCGTCCTCGTTGCCGGCGCCGTTGCCTACCGACAGCAGCGTCAGTGAGTCCGTGGCCTCTTCCCAGCGGTAGAGGTCGACGCTCGAGTCTTCATCGTCCCCGGTGAGCTGGTCTGCGCTGGTGAAGACCACACTGGAACCGTCCCGGGTCATGCCGACGAATTCGGTTGCGTCACCCTTCGAGACGTCGTAGGAGACGGCATCGTCGACGCGCATGTAGAGGTGATAGGGCGGGCCCGTTGGACTCCGGGTTTCGTCGAACCCGGCTTCGGTCATCATCAGGACGTGCGATCCGTCCCCGGAGATACCGGGGAATTGGATCGGCCGCACAGATTTGCCGTTCTGCGGAATGTGGCCGCCGCCCAGCGATCCTGGCAAACGGGAGATGAGGGTGACCGTACGGTTTTTGAGGTCGTTGTCATACGCCGAGCCCGCGCCGGTCGTCTGGCCGTCGACGGTGAAGATGGCCCCCGGATAGCTTTGGAAGATCCCCAGGGTGTCCCTCGAGGAAAAGACGTAGTTGGAGAAGTCGCCCGAGACACGATGGAAGCCCTTGTATTCGTTGGCTCCGGGCACGAGGTTGGCGTTCTGTGGCAGCCTTTCGATGAATTTCCCGTCCGCGTTGTAGACGTAGGGCATCGATTCGGTTACTTCGTTCCCCTCGAGCGGGTTGTTGTGTTCGAGACAGAAGTTCATCGTGTCCGCGCATTCCTTCAGTGACGGGATTCCCTTGCTGTCGTCGAAGCCCGGAAGCGTCGTGACCCAGCCGGTGTTGGTCCGGGTCGCGAGGTACGCGTCCGGTGCGAGGAGGTTCGGTGCCCGCAGGCCGTTGATGGTTCCCAGGAAGCCGAAGAACTCCAGCCGGGGCGGACTCGACGCCAGACCGTTGTTCAGCGGCCAGCTGAACCTCTGCTGAAGAGGATCCTGGGGACTCTGGTTCAGGTCGAAGGCGATTTTGCCCGGGTTGAGCTGGACGGCCCCGGCCGCACCCGGCGACACGAGCTCGTAGCCGCGGCAATCCGGAAGGAAGGTCGCACCTGTCTCCTGGCGGGCATGATCGTTCGGACAGCTCGGGGGAGCGAAATCAAAGGTGGTGTCCGGACTGACGCTTGTGCCCCACGGTTCGCTGGTCGCCACGAGCCGGTAGTGGTAGGTGATGCCGGGAGTCAGGCCGGTGAGGGTCTGTTCGACCTCGACCGGTTCATCGAGGGTGGGGATCGCAGCGTCCGGGACCGGAATCGATTCTCCGTAGTTCGAGGTGGGCCCGTATTCGAAGCGATATTTCGTCGGATAGCCGACCGGATCGATCGTCGCGTGGAGGGTCGCCGAGGTCCCCGTCAGGTTCGTGGCTCGAAGCCCGTAGACGGACGGGGTCGAGGCTGTCCGGAACCGCTGATCTTCGCCGAGGGTCGTGCCGTCTTCGTTGCTGGCGACGAGCCGGTAATGGAAGACCTTGCCCGCCGGAAGGCCTTCGATCGGGGTCGAGACCGTCTTCAGCCCCGGCGTCGAGCCGGCGCTGAGAACGGAGGTTTTCAGGTCATAGTTTTCGGTTACGCCGTATTCGAAGTAGTAGCTGGTGTCTTTGCCATCGGGGTCGAGCTGGCCGCGAAGCACCGCGCTGTTTTCATCGACCCCGGTCGCCGACAGCGTCTTTACTTTCAGGACGTAGGCAGGCGTGAAGACCCGGTCGCTGCCGCTGTTCGTACCGTCTTCGTTGGTCGCCGTGAACCGATAGTGGTACGGGGTCCCGGCTTCAAGACCCGAAATCTCAGCGCCGACGGCGCTATCGGTGCCAAACGATCCCGGGGTGCAGGCAACCGGCGGCTCCGTGTACTGATTCTTCGCAGGGCCGACTTCCAGTTGGCAGCTCGTGATTGCGGTGCCGCCATCGAGCTTGACTTCGCCGGTCAGTTCGGCCCCTTCGTGGGTGACCTTTTCGACATCGGCTGCGTCGGTGACGATGTCCGGAAGGATCGCCCCAGGGGCGAAGACGATTATTTTCTTTTTCGCCCCGAAGTTCGTGTCGAAGTAGGTGGTGAACACGTGGTTGTCCTTGGTCACAGCGATCCCGTTTCCGCCACCCAGGTTCAGTCCGAAGGTGGGCGCGTCCCGGTAGGACGGCTGCTCCGCAGTGCCCTCGCTGAAGACTTCGATTTTGTTTCCCCGATTGACATAGAGATCGTCACGGGCGGGTCCCGGATCTATCGCGATATGGACGTTGGAGCCGAGGCCCGATTCCAGTGGGAACGGCACGTAGGGCGAGCGTTCCCCGGTGAACTGTTCGAGGTTGGAGCCGAACGCCGGGGTGAAGTTCGTGAACATCTGATCGGGCTCGAACTTGACCGGGCCTTCTTGGACGTTCCAGACGGCGCCTTTGTTGTCAGCCACGAGGCGATTGCCCTGGCTGAACGTCGAGGCTCCTGAGGTGTACATCCGTGCAACTTCGTTGTAGCCGGAGTTGTATTTCGAGATGCGGGTCGTGGTCAGGAAGTAGACGGAGCCGTCGGGACCGACGTCGACGTCCTCCGAGGTGCCACCGATCAATTCCGGCTGTTCGATTGCGCCCGCGTATTCGCCGCTCGGCCTGAAGATGTGGATGTTTTCGGTTGCATTGAACGCACCTGACCCGGAGGTGACGACGTAGATTTCGCCGTCGTGAGGGCCACCGGAGTTGTCGACCGCGATGTGAGGGCCTCCGAAGCCGGATTCCAGGGTTCCACCGGGGTTGCCGGGGTTGCCGGTGATTTCGTTGCCTGAAACGTAGGTTTTCGAAGCTGTGAAACTGACCGGGTGGCCTTCGTAGTCGTATTTTTCGATCACTGCACGAGGTGATTCACCGAAGCCCCTTTCGCAGAAGACGTAGAGGATTTCGGCGCTTTCATCCAACGCAATGTCCTCGATCGAACTGCCCGAGGATTCGTCACACCTGGTGACGACCCATTCTTCCTGGAAGACGTGGTCCCTGATCGCAAAGGCCGGGCTCGCGGCGAACAGCGAGGCAAGGGCGATCAGCCCCATCGCGACGAGAACTTTCGTGATTGTTCCCGTTCTCCGCGTCACTTGCCGCTCCCCCCGCTAGTGCTCCTACAGGTCTTGGCCTGCTTCTTCGCCTTCTTCGCCTTCTTATCCAGGTTCGACGCCCGGCGACGCATCGAGCTCGCCTGCTTGCCCTTCGCCTTCTTGGCGCGCTTGCGCAGGCTCTTCGCTTCCTTGCTCAACTTCTTCGCTTCGCGCTCGAGCTTGGCGCACTCCTGACCGGTGAGCTGCGGCACGGCGACGGTGGTGAAGGTTTGGTCGGGCCCAAAGGTCGTCCCGACCCCGTTCGTCGCAACGACCCTGTAGTGGTAGACGGTCCCGGGCACGAGGCCCCCGATGTCGGCGCCAAACTGGTGAGGGAACAGATCCGATCCGATCGCCTGGGGGCCGGTGCTCAACCCATACGCGCTCGTCGTGCCGTATTGGAAGCTGGCGGTGGTCGCGCTGGCACGTGGGGCCGCGGTTCCGCCTAGGTGGGCGGTCGTCTGTCCCACCGCGTTCGCGAAGGCGGAGTCGATCCGCGGCAGGTCGGGGGTGGTGAAGATGATGTCCGGGCTCTCCGTCGTCCCTTTGAAGTTCATCGCGACCGCCCGGAAGTGGTAGATCGTTCCCGGTTGCAGGTTCGGGATGTCCGTCGTCACCGTGATGTTTTCGTTGTCGAGGCCCCCAATCGGTTCGCTGAACGGCAGCGCGGTCCCGTAGTTGACGGTTTCGCCCCACTCGAAGAGATAGATCGTCGGCCAGTGATTGGGGTTGACTTCGGTCGAGACCTTCGCCGAGGTCGGCGTGACCGAGACCACCTTGGTGTTTTCCACCCCCGGATTCAGCGGGTCGGGCGCGACGAAGGTTTCGTCATTTCCGACCGATTTGCCGAAGCTGTTTTCGGCAACGACTCGGTAGTGATAGGTGCGGAATCCGTTGAATTCGTCGATCACCGCCGAGATCGGAGTGGACCCGCTGGTGGCACCGGCGCTTACTTTGGGTGTGGACTGCCCATATGCCGACGTGAGGCCGTATTCGAAGTAGTAGGTGGTTTCGAGCCCCTGCCCCTGGAATTGCGCGTTGAGGGTGATGTCTTCCTGGTCGATGTCGCTGGCCGGCTTCGTCACCAGGCCGCTGACCGCCGGGAGCGTGGTGAAAGTCTGGTCTTCACCTCTGCTGGTGCCCTGGCTGTTCGTCGCGACGACGCGGTAGTGGTACGTGGTCTCCAGCGAGAGGCCTTCGAGGACGTCTGAGATGTCTTTCGCCCCGTTGGGTTCGCCCGCACTCAGCTCGGGCGTTTGGCTGCCGTAGCTCTGGTCAGTCCCATATTCGAAGTAGTACGAGGTCGGTTCGCCCTTGCCGTCGAAGGAGGCGTTGAGTGTGGCGCTTTTCGGAGCGACGCCCGTGGCCGGTTTGGTCTCGATGTTGACCACGGCGTGCGGGACGAAGGTGTGAATCGACCCGAGCGACTGGCCGTTTGCGTTTGTCGTCCGAAGCCGGAAACGATGCGTCTGCTCCAGCGTCAGGCCGCCGGTGACTTCCGCGGTGACGTCGGCCGGTGAATTGAACGTGTTCCCCTCTGCGCAGGGGATGTCGGTCGCTTCGGCGAAACCGCTCGACTGGAATTTCGTGGTGTCGACGACTTCGAATTCGCAGCTGAGGACTTCTCCGCCTCCCGCGGGATCCAGTTCCCCGTCCAGAGTGCCGGTGGTGGCGGTGTCCGGCGCGAAGCTACCGGTGACGGAGTCGGGAACGATCAGAGATTTGAAGATCCAGATGTCCGGCGTCCCGGCTTCGAAGCCGCGATCGGTCACGTAAAGCGTGCCGTTGTTGAGTGTGTTGTTCCGGGCCACGCCGGCCGGCAGGACGAGTTCCGTATCGAAACCTTCGATCGGGGACCCGTTCTCCGTGCTCCACTTTTTGAGTTCGCCGTTGGTGAGGAAGGTGATCACGTTTCCTTCTTCATCGAGGGCGAGGTCGACGTGCGACCCTGAGCCAAGCGTCTGGCTCGGGACGGCCGAGGGGTGTTCGAATTCGGTCCTCGCCGAGTTGAGGGGCGGATCGACTTCGAAGGCATCGCTCGGGTATTTGCGCAGGGGCCCGGATGCTTCCGGTGAATTGCCCGCTGTGTCATAGACGTTTCCATCGGAATCGACGTCCGACCGGCACGGGTTCGAATGGTCGGAGGCGATCGTCCCGAGAATCGGCGGATCGAAATCCGAGCTCGTTGCCCAGTTGGGCACACTGAGCTTGTCGAAGTAGGAAAACGCGATCCCGAAGCCACCGTGCGCGACGACCAGGTTGCCGTCGTCTTCGACGGCGATGCCGCAAGAGGCGACGTGCGGCCCGAATATCCCGCCCCCGTCCTGCGAGTGGGTATGGATCACGCCGATCCGCTGGCCCGTCGGGCGGTAGACCTGGATCCCTCCAGATTCGTCGTTCGGCCCTTCGGGGTTGCAGCAGGTGAACTGGCCTCCCGTGGTGGAGACGTAGATGGTCCCCTGATTCGGGCCCCCCGAGTTGTCGACGGCGATGTCCATGCAGGACGAGCTGCAGGTCGTGTTGATCACGTTGAGCTCGTCCGCGCCGTTGATTTCTTGACCGATGGAACAGGTTCCGGCGCCGGCGGTTGTCGTGCACGTCATTCTCGGGACGTCTTCTTCGGCGAAGGGGCCCTGAAAGGTGACGGTCACGTTGTTGGAGCTACCGGAGATTGCGAGGTTGTTGGCACCGCATTTGGCGTCGAGGGCGGCTTTGAAATTGGCGACGAAGACTTCGCTGATATTGCTCCAGGTGATTTCGGAAGTCGTTTCGCCGTTGGGACAGGTGAGCGTGAATTTGTCGCCGGTTTCCCAGTCGCATTCGAAAGCACAGAATTCGACTCGCTGGATCTCGTTGCGTCCCGGCGACCCTGGAAATGGCACCGGATTCCCGGCCGCGTCGAGCCGTTCGATGTCGCCCTGGAACTGACCGGATCGGGCCATCACATAGACGTAGTCGGTTTCTTCGTCGACGGCGACCGCACCCGCCCGGTTGTCGACGAAGATGCCGGCTCCGCTGTCGAAGAGGGTTTTCATGTTGAAGCTCGTCTCCGGCACGTAGGTCGTCGCGGCACCGGCGAAGGAGGTGACCAGCAGCAGGGCCAGCACACTGAGGGCCACGGCCGGCGCAAGCAACTTGAGGGGCCGAAGTAGCCGAGTCGAAGCGCTCGCAGGCTGAGTCGATCCCGCGAATCGCAATCCCGCGTCTCTCACTCGCTCTCCCCTCATATCGTCCCTACCGCTCTGTCCCCCGGAGACGAAAAACCCTGAGTCTCCCGCCTAGAACCGGCTGGCTTCTTCCCCTTCTCTGTCGTTGCCACCACCCTAGGTGGCCCCCTGTTGCCGACCCCCACGGAAACGAACACCGTGATTCCCAGCGGGGCGGATAAGAACATATCCGGACTCCTGTGTCAAGGCCGGGTGCGGGAGGGATCGAACCGCGGCTCGGTAAATGGCAGGATTTTCCCTGTAAATCGCGTGGACCGGGTGAGATCGGGAGACGGACAAGCAGGTACTTCTGCCCAATGTTCCGGGTGCTCACCAGATAGCCCCTGCACGACAGTTCATCAAGGACCGGCCCGCGAACGGCGGACACGGGAGTACTTTGCGCGCGGAAACGGGCTGTCGGGCCGGAGCCCGATTGACATCAAGTTTCACCGGCGCGAGACTGCGAGCCGATGGAGACGCCCGGGGAGAGCAACCACCAGACGTCCGGCGGGCGGCCGATCGATGCCGGGCGGACCCCGTGGGGCGACGTCGATCGCCTTCGTGAGCGGACGCTGCGGCCCGGCCCGCAGCCGTCGCGCGAGGAGGGGGCACGAAACCAGCTCGAGCGCCTCTACGGGGCGATGGTCGCCTCGGTCGCCGACAAGGGGTACGCGGCGACCACGGTCGGCGACCTGCTCGAGATCTCGGGCGTCTCGCGGAGCTCCTTCTACGACCTGTTCCGCGACAAGGAGGATTGCTTCCTCGCCACCTTCGACGCCCTTCACGACCTCGCGATGGCGATCGTCAGCAACGAGCTCGAGGGCGAGGGGACCCTCGAGGAGCGTTCGCGTCGCGGCCTGAGGGCGATGTTCGAATCGGTCGTCGACCAGCCTGCGGCCGCCGATCTCTGCTTCAACCACCCCTACGACCTCGGGCCCCCCGGCCACGAGGCGCTGGAACGGTCGATGACCCGGTTCGGGGACGTCGTCGGGCCGGCCCTTGCCGAGATCACCGACCGCAAGGAACTGCCGCCGGAGATGGTCAGGGCCCTGCTCGGCGGCGTCCAGTTCATCCTCGTGACCCACTTCCGCCGCGGCGAAGAGGACAAGCTGCCGGACCTCGCCGACCACCTGATGGACTGGGCGATCAGCTACGAGCCCCCGCCGGTCCCGCTGCGCCTCACCGGACGACACCCGCGCGAGATACAGAGCTATCCACCCGCCTTCGCTGCCTACAGTCAGCCCGAGCGGATCATTCGTGCCTTCGCCGCGGTCGCCGGAGAGCGCGGCTACCCGGCGGTGACGATCGCCGAGATCGCCGCACGCGCGCAGATGTCGCAGGCGACCTTCTACGCGAACTTCGAGGACAAGGAAACGGCGCTGTTGGCGACCCTCGACTCGGCCGCGGCGCAGGCGATGGCGGTGATCCTGCCCGCGGCGCGGCGCTCCCCGGACTGGCCGCACGCGCTGCGCGCCGGCCTCGGAGCCCTCTGCTTCTTCAGCGCGACCGAGCCCGATTTCGCCCGGCTCGCTGCGGTCGAGACCGCGGCCGCCGGGCCCAGGGCGCTGGCCCAGCGTGACCGCTCGATCGAGCAGATGCGGGTCCTGATGAAGCCCGGCTTCATGCTTAACCCGGAGGTCGAGCTCTTCGTCGCCGACGCGATCATCGGCGCCGTCTGGGGCCTCTTCTACCAGGTGATCGTCAGCAAGGGACCGCAGGCGATGCCGGAGATCGCGCCGCTCGCCACCTACATCGCGCTCTCGCCGTTCATCGGCGCCGAGGCCGCGGCCGAGATCGCGAACGGCGACGGCCGCGCGCCCCGCGGTTGAAGCAGCCGGCGGGCGGACAGCGGTCACTCCCGAGCCAACCGGTGAGGATGGTCGGCTCGGGTTGTGTCCGCTTGCTTCTTGCCGGTGTCGTGGGAATGCGACCCCGGCGGGTCATACTCGGCGCCGGTGGGAAAGTCCGGCACCGTCGGCCTTGAAAATCGGCCTGACTGGGTACCCTGCCTCGGAGCCTTCACCCCTGCGGATGCCGGCCCGAAGACGCCGACGATGAGAACACAGCGGGACTCCATTGTCAAGAAACACCGTTGGCGAAACTCGCCAACGAACCTGGAGTTCCACCCGCAAACGGCTTGTGAGTGGGGAAAACTCAGGTACCGTCGCGGGCCCGAGCCCAACAGATACTAAACATACCGGTACGGTGCCACTCAGGCTTCGGGACTGGCGAATTTGTAGCCGACACCCCTGACCGTGACGACGAGCTCGGGTCTCTGGGGGTCGCGCTCGACCTTCTGTCGGAGGTTCGAGATGTGGACGTCGCAGGCGCGCTCGTCGCCGTCGAACTCGGTCTGCCAGAGCTCCTCCATGATCTGGCGGCGGGCGAAGACCTCGCCCGGATGTGCGACCAGAAGCCGCAGCAGCTGGAACTCGGAGCGGGTCAGGTTGACCGGGATTTCGCGGACGGTCGCGACGTGGCGGACGAGGTCGATCGCCACCGGCCCCGATTCGATCCGCGCCGTCTGCGGCAGCGGCGCCCGGTCGAGCTCGCGCCGGCGGAGCTGGGCGCGAACCCGGCCGAGCAGCTCGCGCACCGAGAACGGCTTGGTCACATAGTCGTCGGCGCCGACCTCGAGCCCCACAACCTTGTCGACCTCGGCGTCCTTCGCGGTGAGGACGATGATCGGCACCGCGCTGCGCGAGCGGACGTCCCGGCAGATGTCGAGGCCGCTCGGCCCGGGCATCATGATGTCGAGGATCAGCAGGTCGTAGGGGATCCCGTCGCCGAGCATCGCCGAGGCCTCGTCGCCGTCGGCGGCCGGCGTGACCTCGAACCCCTCCTGGACGAGCGCGTAGCCGACCGAGTCGCGGACCGAGGGCTCGTCGTCGGCGATCAGGATGTGGCCACTGCTCATCGAATTCGCCTCATGCCACCGGGGTCGGGCTCGGTTGGGCGAGCGGCAGCCGGACCCAGAAGGTGCTCCCCTCCCCCTCGACTGAGCTGGCGCCGATCTCGCCGCCCATCACGTCGACCATCCGCCGGGCGATCGCCAGGCCGAGGCCGAAGCCCTCGTGCTTGCGACTCTCCGACCGGCGATAGAAGCGCTCGAAGACGCGCTCGATCTCCTCATCCGGGATCCCGGTCCCGGTGTCGACCACCGCCAATTCCACTCCCGTCTCCCCGTCACGGCGGCCGCGAACGGTAACGGTCCCGGGGGGCGGCGTGTTCTTGAACGCATTGGTGAGCAGCCCGACCATCACCTGACGCAGCAGGGTGGGGTCGCCCTCGGCGGCGAGGTCGGGCTCGATCTCGACGATGAGCTCGACGTGGCGCGGCACCTCGACCGCCTCGACCACGTCGCGGATCGCGGCGGGGACGTCGACGATCTCGGTTTCCCCCGGCCCCACCGACTCGACCCTGGCGAGGGTCAGCAGTGAGGCGGTCAGCCGGTTCATGCGCTCGGTGTCCTCGGCGAGGTGGCCGAGGAAGTGATGGAGCGCTTTCGGGTCGTCCTTCGCCCCCTCCTGAAGGACCTCGATCGCGCTCGAGATCCCGGCCAGTGGGTTTCGCAGCTCGTGCGCCGCATTGGAGATGAAGTCGGCTTCGGCGAGCTCGCGGCGCATCTCGTCGGTGCGGTCGCGGGCGACGATCAGGACCGCCCGCTCGTCCGGCAGCGCCCGGGCCGTCATCGTGTAGGCGCGGTCGCCGATCCGTAGTGCCGGGTGGGCGGCGAACCCGAGCTCGACCGCGCGATTGATATGGGGGAGCATCGCCTCCGGGACCAGCCCGTTCGAATCGAGCAGGCTCTCCGAGGCGCTGTTGGAGAAGCGCAGGGGCCCGTCCTGGTCGACGACGATGACGACGTCGGTCAGCCCGTCGAAGATCGCCTGCAGCTTGTTGCGGTCGGCGGTGAGGACACCGAAGCTCTCCTTGAGCGAGTCGCGCATCGACTCGAGCGCGCTGGCGAGGTCACCGATCTCGTCGCGGCCGCCGACGTTGAGCGGAACGTCGAAGCTGCCGGCCGCCATCTCGCCCGCGGCGTGGGAGAGGCGTGCGACCCGATGGGAGATGCCGACCGCGATCAGGAAGCCGGCGAGGGTGCCGAGCGCTACCGCGAGCAGGACCGCCTTCGGCCGGTCGCCGAGGAGGTAGACGGTGGCCGCGGTGATCAGGCTGACCGCGGCGAACGCTCCCCCTAGCCAGAGGCGCATCCCGATTCCCTTCATGAAGGTTTACTAACACAATGGCGCCTGACCTGCATGGGAGAATCGGGGGCGTGATGCGGATACTGGTTTTCATCCCGGCCTGGAACGAGGAGGGAACCGTCGGCGAGGTCATCGCCGGCGTGCGCGAGCGGCTGCCGGACGCCGACATCCTCGTCGTCGACGACGGCTCAACGGACCGGACCGCGGTGGCCGCCCGCAAGGCCGGCGCGCTGGTCGCCTCGCTGCCCTTCAACCAAGGCCTCGGCGCCGCGCTCCAGACCGGCTACCTCTACGCGCTGCGCCAGGGATATGACCTCTGCGCCCACCTCGACGCCGACGGCCAGCACCCGCCGGCGGAGGTCGCCCGCCTGATCGACGAGGTGCGCGCCGACCGGGCCGATCTCGTGATCGGCTCTCGCTACCGCGACCCGGGCCAGGCCGAGAGCGATGATTACCAGCCGACGTTCTCGCGCCGGATCGGGACCAGCGTCTTCCGCTTCTTCCTCACCCTCGCGACCCGCCAGCGCTTCACCGACACGACGAGCGGGATGCGGGCGGCGAACCGCCGGGTGATGGAGCTGTTCAGCGTGAACTACTCTCCCGACTTCGCCGAGATCGAGTCGCTGCAGCTGGCGGTCCGCGAGGGGCTACGGGTCGAGGAGGTGCCGGTGCGGATGCTCGAGCGGGTCGGCGGCAGCTCATTCCTGACCCCGCTGCGCTCGGCCTTCTTCATCTTCAAGGGCCTGATCGTCCTCCTCGTCGGGCAATTCCGCCCGAGCAGGTCCGCGGAGGCTGAGCGATGAATCTGTGGCTGGCGGTGGCCTCGGAGAAGCCGGCCGTCCACCTGACCGCGCAGACGCGGATCATCGCCGCGGTCATTGCACTCGGCTTCATGGCAATGATCCTCGAGCTGATCCGGCGCGACAGCCTGCAGGAGCGCTACAGCATCGTCTGGTTCGTCGCCGGTCTCGCGATGCTGGTCGGCGCCGCCTTCCCCGGGCTGCTGACGTTCGCGGCCGACGTGATGGGTGTGCGCGACACGAACGTCGCCCTGTTCTCGATCATCCTCCTGCTGCTGCTCGGCCTGGCCCTCAACTTCAGCGTGATCATGTCGCGGCAGGCGGCGCAGATCACCCGCCTGGCGCAGGAGCGAGCAATCGAGAAGGCGCGCGAGCAGGCCGCTACGGGGAACGGAGGGTCCGCTCCAGCTCGTACAGAAGAGCCTCCAACGCAAGCTCCTCGGAGACATTGAGGTCGAGCCGGCGCCGGGTGTCCTGAACCAGCTCGGTCGCCCTCCGCGGCCCGGCCGGATCGAGGCCGTCGGCCCCCCGGGCGAGGTCCTCGAGCCGGTCGCGGTTGTGGACGAGGTCGGCCGCGCCGGCAGCGGTCGCGGCGAGGTCCCTGAACCAGGCGGCGAGCAGCGCCAGGCCGAGGTCGAGGACCTCGGTGCGGCGCCGGCGCCCGGCCCGTTTCGCCTCGTCCCCGATCTCCCGCGCCGAGCGTCTGACCCCGGCCGCCTTTTCCTCCTCGAGCGCCTCGCGGGTCGACTCCTCGACGCCGGCGCCGGCGTCCTCCGCCGTCTTCAGCAGCCGCTTCCACGGCGCCGACCCACTCCTCCCGGCCAGGGCGGCCGCGGCGCAGCGCTCGGCCTCGGCCCGCAGCGCTCGGCCCTCGGCCCCGAGCAGGGACCGGGCGAGATCGAGGTCACCGGCGGCGAGGCCGGCCGCGGCCGAGACCTCCACCGGGTCGGCGGCGCCAGCGAGCTCGGCCTCGATCGCCTCGGCCGGCAGCGGCGCGAACTCGACCGGTTGGCAGCGCGAGGTGACCGTCTCGAGCAGGGCGGCCGGCTCGGAGCTGAGCAGGATCAGGTGGACGAACTCGGGCGGCTCCTCCAGCGTCTTCAGCAGCGCGTTCTGGCTCTCGTCGCGCATCGCCTCCGCCGCCTCGAGCACGAAGACCCGGCTGCCGCCCTCAAACGGACGGTAGGCGGAGGCGCGAATCACCCGCTCACGCACCTCCTCGACCATGTGCTGGGCGCCACTCGGGGCCAGCCAGACGAGGTCGGGATGGGGCGAGGGGTCGAGCAGAGCCCGGCGCCGGGCCTCGTCGGGGTCGGGGGCGGACGCGGCGAGGATCTCCGCCGCGAAGGCCCGCGCCGCGGCACCCTTCCCGGCACCCCGCGGGCCCCTGAAGAGGTAGGCGTGGGCGGGTCCGGCGGCGAGCGCCGCGCTCAGCATCAGGCGCGCCCGCGGCTGGTGCTCCGTCGCCTCAGCCAGGACCCCGTCGCTCACCGACGACCTCCATCACCCGGGCGTGCACCTCCTCGACCGTGCCGGAGCCGTCGATCGCGACGACCCGGTCGGAGGCGATCTTCGCGATTTCCTCGTAGGCCACGGCGACGGCGCGCTGCAGCTCCAGCCCCTCCGACTCGAAGCGGTCACCGCCCTCGGCCCGGCCGAGCCCGGTCTCCGGATCGACTTTCAGCAGCACTGTCAGGTCCGGCCAGAGCCCGTCGCTGGCGGAGTCGGTGAGCGAGATCACCTCGCCGACCCCAAGGCCGCGGGCGGCGCCCTGGTAGGCGACGCTCGAGTCGGCGAAGCGGTCGCAGACGACGTCGCGGCCGGCCTCCAGCGCGGGCCGGATCACCCGCGCGGTCAGGTCGGCCCGTGCCGCGAGGAAGAGGAGCAGCTCGGCGACCGGGTCGAGCTCGACCTCGGGGTCGGCGAGCAGCGAGCGGATCCGCTCGGCGGCGTCCGTCCCGCCCGGCTCGCGGATCGAGACGGTCTCATCGCCGAGGGCCTCCGCGAGCAGCGCCGCCTGGGTGCTCTTGCCCGAACCGTCGATCCCCTCGAGCGAGATGAACAACGGCGCGGCTTCTTCAGCCTTTGGCCGAGGCTTTCGCCCGTTTGCGCCGACGGGTCCCGGTGTCGGCCTTGCTCGGCTTGGCCGCGCCGTCCTCGGTCCCCTCGGGCGGCGGCTTCTTCGCCATCGCCTCCTTCGCCGCTTTGGCCGCTTCGCGCTCGGCGCGCCGCCGCTTCATCTCCTGCATCGACTCGCAGTCGTCGTTGAGGCACAGGTTCCAGGGACGGCCGCGGAACGGGACGACTTTCAGCCGCGGCGTCCGATCGCAGATCGTGCAGCGCTCCTCGAGCCGGAAAACGTCGCCGCGCTGCGGCAGCGGGAACGTCTGGTCGCAGGAGTCGGGGTCGTCCGCCGACCAACCGGTGCAGCCGACGAACCTTTTGCCCGATTTTTTCGCGCGGATGATCCGCAGCATGTTCGGCGAGCCGTCCTCCTTGGTGCGGCCGGCCTCTTCACAGACCCTGCACGGCCCGAGGATCCGGTCCTGGTCCATCCCGGCCCAGACGACCTTCGCCAGGTCTTCGCGGCTCTCGTCGATCTCCGACCAGGTCCGGTGCAGGAGCTCGCGGCTCTCGCCGACCACCTCGCCCTTGGTCATCTTGCCGGCGGCGATCCTGTCCATCTCGGCCTCGAGCTGGGCGGTCATCTCCGGCGTTGCCATCTCCGGCACGAATTTTTTGAACGCCTCGTACATCGCGATCCCCGTCTCCGAGGGAACCGGAGGGTTGCCGTAGACGTAGCCGCGGTCGTAGAGCTTCTGGATGATGTCGGCCCGGGTGGCTTTGGTGCCGAGCCCCCGCTCCTCCATCATCTCGATCAGTTTGCCCTGGGAGATCCGCGACGGCGGCTGGGTCTCCTTGTCGAGGATCCACGGCTCGCCCTCGATTTCGAGCTGCTGGCCCTCCTCGAGTTTGGGGATCTCCTCGTCGGCGGAGCGCGCGTAGGTGTAGACGCCGGCGTAGCCGGGGTCGACGACCACCGAGCCGCGGACGAAGTAGGTCTCCGAGCCGGCCTCGATGTCGGCCCGGGTCGACTCGGTGATCATCGGCGGGCTGAAGGTGGCGAGGAAGCGGCGGACGACGAGCTCGTAGACGCGACGCTTCGGACCCTCGAGCGCCCCCGGATGGATCGCCTGCGTCGGGTAGATCGGCGGGTGGTCGGTGGTCTCTTTTTTGCCCCGCGTCGGGTTCAGCTGGTCCTGCTCGAGCAGGCCCTCCGCGGCCGAGAACTCCTTGATCCGGACCAGCGAGCCGATCAGCTCGCGGACCGGCAGCGAGGAGGGATAGACCGTGTTGTCGGTCCGCGGGTAGGAGATGAACCCGTCCATGTAGAGGTCCTCGGCGATCCGCATCGCGCTGGCGGGCGTGATCCCGAGGCGGCTCGAGGCGTCGGTCGTGAACGCGGTCGTGTTGTACGGGGTCGGCGGTTTGCGGGTGTTTTTCCGCGCGGTCACCGATTTGACCGTTCCCGGGCTGCTCGTCCCCGCGAGGGCGGCGTCGGCCTCCTTGCGATCCCAGAATTTGTCCGTCGTGTGGTGGGTCTCGAAGCTGCCGTCCGGGTGCTGGAAGTTGGCGAAGAGCTCCCAAAACGGTTTTGCGACGTGGGCGCGCCGCTCGAGCTCGCGCTCGACGATCAGGCCCAGGGTCGGGCTCTGGACGCGGCCGACGGAGAGGAAGTTGGAGCCGAACCGGCGGGTGCTGAGCGAGACGGCGCGGGTCAGCGTCGCGCCCCAGAGCAGGTCGATGTCCTGGCGGGCGGCGCCGGCATTGGCCAGCGGATAGGAGAGCTCGTCGAGCTCGGAGAAGGCACGCTCGATCTCTTCCTTGGTCAGCGCCGAGTAGCGAGCCCGCTGGATCGTCAGCGTCCCCGCCTCCGACTCCTCACGCGAGCCGAGCTCGGGATTGGCGTCGAGCATCTCATCGAGCGCCTCGAGGCCGATCAGCTCGCCCTCGCGGTCGAAGTCGGTTGCGATCACCAGCTCGTCGGCCTCTTTCGCGACCTTCTTGATCGCTTTGACGACGTTTTTGTCGGTTGGCTCCTTGATCAGCTTGGCGTCGATCAGGTCATGCAGGTCGGTCTTCTGCCAGTTCGAGTAGCCCTCCGGGAACGACGGGCCGACGACATGCCCCTTGAGGCCGATCGAGCGGTGCTCCCCCTGATCGTCGGACCAGGTGTAGTAGGGGACTTTGAAGGTTTTGTCCTCCTTCGCCTGGCCGCGGCCGAGGATCTCGGCGATCTTCTTGGCGCTGTTGTTCTTCTCGGTGACTATGAGACGCATCGGGCGGCGAGGGTAGCAGGGGCATTCAGCGTCCCCTCCCGGCAAGAGGTCGTCCAGCGCCCTAGGATCGCCCTGCGGATGAGGTGCCTCGTCACAGGCGGTGCGGGATTCATCGGGTCGAACCTGGTCGACGCGCTGGTCGCCCGCGGCGACGAGGTGACGATCGTCGACGACCTCTCGACCGGCCGCCGGGAGAACCTCGAGCGGGCGCTCGGCAGCGGCGTCAGGCTGCTCGAGGCCGACGTCCGCGACGGGCCGGCGCTGTCGGACCTGGCGCGCGAGGCGCGGCCGGAGGCCGTCTTCCACCTGGCGGCCCAGATCGATGTCCGCAAATCGATCGCGGACCCCGCCTTCGACGCCTCGATCAACGTCGGCGGGACCGCGCTCGTGCTCGAGGCGGCGCGGGCGGCAGGCTCGCCGCGGGTGGTCTTCGTCTCGACCGGCGGCGCCATCTACGGCGAGGGCGAGGGCCAGGATCTGCCGCTCGACGAGGGAGCCCCGATCGCCCCGCTCTCCGCCTACGGGCAGAGCAAGTTCGCGGCCGAGGGCTACCTGGCCCTATACGAGCGGCTCCACGGCCTGTCCGGAGTGAGCCTGCGGCTGGGCAACGTCTACGGGCCGCGCCAGGACCCGCTTGGCGAGGCGGGTGTGATCGCGATCTTCTGCGGCCGGCTCGAGGCCGGGGGCCGGCCGACCGTCTACGACGACGGCACCCAGACCCGTGACTACATATATGTGGGCGACGTCGTCGCGGCCGCCCTCGCCGCCGCCGAGTCGGACGCGAGCGGCCCGATCAACATCGGCACCGGGATCGAGACCGACGTCCTCGAGCTCGCGAGCCGGCTCGGGGAGCTGGGCGGGCGCGAGGACTTCGAGCCCGAGTTCGAGCCGCCGCGGACGGGCGAGGTGCAGCGGATCGCGCTCGATCCCGGCCGCGCCGAGCGCGAGCTCGGCTGGCGCCCCGAGGCAACGCTCGACGACGGCCTGCGGCTGACGCTCGACTCCCTCTAACGCCGCCTCCTCTGCTCCCGCTCGGGCCAGAAAAACAGATATGGACTGGCCCTCGCTCCCGCGTCCGGGGGCGGCTTTCGTTCGGCCCCCACTAACCTTGGGTTCATGCCGGCTCAGGCCTATGCAGGCAAGGAGTGCGTCTGCCAGTTCCGCAAGGGGATCTGCGACCAGTCGTGCGTGCGGGACATGCTCGAGACCCCGTTCTACATCGCCTGCCTGAAGCTGAAGGGGAGGCGCTGCCTGGTGATCGGCGGCGGCGACATCGGGCTCGAGAAGGTCGAGGGCCTGCTGACCTGCGACGCCGACGTAACCCTGATCGCGCCGGTCGCCCACCCCGAGCTCGAGGCGCTCGCCGCCGAGGGGTCGATCGAGTGGGAGAAGCGGCTCTACGCGGGCCCGGCCGACCTCGAGGGCACCTTCATGGTGATCGCCGCGACCGACGACAGCGAGGTCAACATCGGAATCTACGACGACGCTGAGAAGCGCGCGATGCTGGTCAACGTCGTCGACGTCCCGCCGCTCTGCAACTTCATCCTGCCGGCGATCGTCCGCACCGGCCCGCTCGCGATCGCGATCTCGACCGCGGGCGCCTCGCCGGCGCTGGCAAAGCGGATGAAGCGCGAGATCTCCGACCTGTTCGGCGAGGAGTACGCGCGGCTGGCGATCATCCTCAACGGGGCGCGCGGCTGGGCCAAGGACACACTCCCCACCTATCAGGACCGCAAGGAGTTCTTCGAGGGGATCGTCAACGGCGACCCCGACCCGATCGACCTGATCCGGGACGGGCGCGATGGCGAGGTCCTGACGATGATCGAGGCCGCGAAAGAGCGGGCCGCGGCCGCGCTCGCCTGATCAGGAGGAGGACGGCAGCGCGTAGAACGCGATCGCCGCGAAATGGGCGGCGGCGGCGGCGATCACGAACAGGTGGAAGACCTCGTGATAGCCGAAGACCCGCGGGTTCGGGTTCGGGCGCTGGGTCGCGTAGACGACGGCACCGATCGTGTAGAGCAGGCCGCCGGCGGCGACCAGCAGCGTGCCGCCGACTCCGATCTCATCCCAGAGCCCTGGGAACGCGACGACCGCGACCCAGCCCATCGAGAGGTACACGAGCGCCGCGACCCATTTCGGGTGTTCGATCCAGACCGTCTCGACGATCGTGCCGATCGCCGCGCCGACCCAGACGACGACGAGGATCGCGTCGGCAAGCGCCCCTTCGAGCACCAGCAGCGCAAACGGGGTGTAGGTGCCGGCGATCAGGACGAAGATCATCGAGTGGTCGAGGCGCCGCATCCAGCGGCGGACGTCGGGCCGCTTCCAGTCGACCCGGTGGTAGAGGGCGCTGGTCCCGAACAGCGCCGAGAGGCTGACGGCGTAGATCGCCACCGCCAGCGTCGCCTTCGGTGTCTTCGCGGCGATGATCAGCACAGCCCCGAGACCGAGCGAGATGAAGAACGCCCACTCGTGGGAGACGCCGCGCAGCCGGGGCTTGACCGCGGCGAACGCGTCGGTTGCAACTTCCTTTGCAGTTTCGGCTTTTTCGGCAGCCCTTGCCCGCACCATCGTCTTGTCACCATAGAGGGACACGGCCTCAAATTCCCGGCTTTTGCGGGGTTCGAACCAACGGGTTCCGTCCGACTCGAAGACGATCCTCGTCAGTCCCCCCAAAGCCCGCCGTGAGAGGAGCCAGTTGATGTCCAGGACCGCCATGAGCACGAACCGAGCTGACCTCCAGGGCCTGTCGATAGAGCGGCGCTTTTCGACGCCGGGCACCCACCCCTTCGACGAGATCGAGTGGGAGACCCGGGACGCCGTGATCGGCGACCCCGAGAGCCCCGCCTTCGCCCAGCGCGAGGTCGAGTTCCCGAAGAGCTGGTCCCAGAACGCGACCAACATCGTCGCCCAGAAGTACTTCCGTGGCCAGCTCGGGAGCGAGAAGCGCGAGCGGTCCGTGAAACAGATGATCGGCCGGGTTGCGGGGACGATCTCGGAGTGGGGTCGCGATGGCGGCTACTTCGGCTCGACCGAGGACGCCGACGCCTTCGAGGCCGAGCTGACCTCGATCCTGCTCAACCAGAAGGCGGCCTTCAACTCGCCGGTCTGGTTCAACGTCGGCTTCGAGGAGCGTCCACAGTGCTCGGCCTGCTTCATCCTCAGCGTCGACGACTCGATGGAGTCGATCCTCGACTGGAACACGAAGGAGGGGATGATCTTCCGCGGCGGCTCCGGCTCGGGGATCAACCTCTCCAACATCCGCAGCTCGGTCGAGCCGCTCTCGAAGGGCGGCCTCGCCTCCGGCCCGGTCAGCTTCATGCGCGGCGCCGACGCCTGGGCGGGGACGATCAAGTCCGGCGGCAAGACCCGGCGGGCGGCGAAGATGGTCGTCCTCGACGTCGACCATCCCGACATCGAGGACTTCATCTGGTGCAAGGCCAAGGAGGAGGAGAAGGCGGCCGCCCTGCGCGACGCCGGCTTCGACATGTCGATCGACGGCGACGGCTTCACCTCGATCCAGTACCAGAACGCGAACAACTCGGTGCGGGTCACCGACGAGTTCATGGAGGCGGTCGAGGCCGGCGAGGACTGGAGGCTGACCGCCCGCACGACCGGCGAGGCGACCAAGACCCTGCCGGCGCGCGAGCTGATGAACGAGATCGCCGACGCCGCCTGGCGCTGCGCCGATCCCGGCGTCCAGTACGACTCGGTGATCAACCGCTGGCACACCTGCCCGGAGTCGGGGCGGATCAACGCCTCGAACCCGTGCAGCGAGTACATGCACGTCGACGACTCGGCCTGCAACCTCGCCTCGCTCAACCTGATGAAGTTCCGCCGCGAGGATGGGAGCTTCGACGTCGAGGACTTCCAGCACGCCGTCGACATCGTCTTCCTCGCGCAGGAGATCGTCGTCGGCTGCTCGAGCTACCCGACCGAGCAGATCGCCGAGAACGCGAACGCCTTCCGCCAGCTCGGCCTCGGTTACGCCAACCTCGGCGCGCTGCTGATGTCCGACGGCCTGCCATACGACTCCGACGCGGGCCGCAACGTCGCCGCTGCGATCACGGCGCTGATGACCGGCCGCGCCTACCGCCAGTCGGCGCTGATCGCGGCCGGGGCGACCGGCCCCTACGACGAATACGAGCGCAACCGCGAGCCCCACAACGGCGTGATGCGGATGCACCGCGACGCCGCCTACGACATCGATCCCGTCGGGATCAAGGGCGAGCTGCTCGAGTCCGCGCAGCGGGCCTGGGACGAGGCGGTCGAGTTCGGCGAGCTGCACGGGTACCGCAACGCCCAGGCGACGGTGCTGGCGCCGACCGGGACGATCAGCTTCCTGATGGACTGCGACACGACCGGGATCGAGCCCGACTTCTCCCTGGTCAAGTTCAAGGAGCTGGTCGGCGGCGGGCAGATGACGATCGTCAACCGCTCGGTGCCGCTGGCGCTGCGGACGCTCGGTTACGCCGAGCCGCAGGTCGAGCAGATCGACGCCCACATCACCGACAGAGGCACGATCGTCGGCGCTCCCGGGCTGAAGGAGGAGCACCTGCCGGTCTTCGACGTCGCGGTCGGCGAGCGGGCGATCTCCCACACCGGCCACATCGACATGATGGCGGCGACGCAGCCGTTCATCTCGGGGGCGATCTCGAAGACCGTGAACCTGCCGCAGTCGGCGACCGTCGAGGACATCGCCGACGCCTACACCCGCGGCTGGAAGGGCGGCCTCAAGGCGCTGGCGATCTACCGCGACGGCTCGAAGACCGCGCAGGCGCTGCGGACCGACGCCCAGGAGCAGGGCGGAGCCGAGGAGGAGGCGCCGAGGGCGCCGGAGCGCAAACGGATGCCCCAGGAGCGCGAATCGATCACCCACAAGTTCTCGATCGCCGGCCACGAGGGCTACATCACCGCCGGCAAGTACGACGACGGCTCGGTCGGCGAGATCTTCCTCACTGACATCGGCAAGGAGGGATCGACGATGCGGGGGTTGCTGAACGCCTTCGCGACCGCGATCTCCCTCGGCCTCCAGTATGGGGTGCCGCTCGAAGACTTCGTCCGCAAGTTCAGCTACATGCGGTTCGAGCCGGAGGGGATGACGACCAACCCGGAGATCCCGTTCGCCAAATCGATGCCCGACTACATCATGCGCTGGGTCGCGAGCCGGTTCATCGACGATCCCGAGACCCTCGAGGAACTGGGGATCATGACCAAGGACGTCCGCGCCAAGCAGGAAGCGGAGACCGCGCAGCTGGCGCTCGGCGCCGAGTCCGGCGGCTCGGCAGGGCCCGCCAACGGGGGCAACGGCGGCAACGGCGGAAGCGGGCACTCGAAGCCGGTCGCGGCGGCGGAGGCGATGACCGAAACCCCGCCCGTGCGGCCGGCGAAGATGGTGGGCAGCGATCTCGGCCCGGCCTGCGACCAGTGCGGCGGGATGATGCAGCGGACCGGCTCCTGTTACACCTGTTCGTCCTGCGGCAACAACACCGGCTGCGGCTGAGGCGCTGAGGCCGGCGCGGATCCGGCACCCGCGACAACCCGCCGTGGTTACCACTGCCGGGTTGTCGCGGTCACCGTCCCGCTTGACCCCAGCGCCTCAGCACGAACTGGTCGGGGGTCGCTCTTCGCCGGAACAGTCGATAATCGTCCGATGGCGGGAGGGACCGAAGGGCGGGAGTCGCTGCTGCGTTTGCTGATCGCGGCCGCCTGCATCGGGGCGCTGGTCCTGATCGTCGTGATCATGGACGGGTCGGACAGCGACCGCGCGATCGCCGATGTGCTCGGCGCGTCGGTCGCGCTCACGTTCTACTGCCTGATCGGCTCGGCGGGATGGATCCTGGCGCGGCGGGGCGGCGCCCACGCCTTCCTCGGCTACGTCACGATCGTCCTCGCGGTCCTCGCCTTCGCCGCCGCGATGAAGGGGATCTTCTCGTTTGACCCGTTCGGCAGCGGCGACAGCGCCAATGCGTTCGCGGTGACGACGATCCTCGCCCTCGCCGCGGGCCAGGCGTCGGCCCTGCTCGCCCTCTCCGGCGAGAACGACTCCGACGGCCTCCGGCTGGCACGCGTCGGCACCCTCTTCGCGCTCCTCGCCCTGGCGGTGATGGCGGTGATCGAAGTCTCCTCTGGCGGTCGCGACATCGGCCTGAAGGCGTTCGGGGTCGTCGCCGTGCTCTATCTGCTCGGCGCGGTGTCGCTGCCGCTCCTGCGCGGCCTCCAGCGGCCGGCCGGCTGAGCGGCCGCGGGTAGCCTTCGCGGCATGGGACTCGTGATGCGACTGGCGCCGCTCGGCGTCATCGCCGCGCTGATATCCGCCGCGCCGGCCCCGGCCGCCGGGGTTCAGGAAGCAACCTGCGAGAAGGGCCCGGTCATGGCCGGCAGCGGCAGCCCCGATTGGCGCCGGACCTCGCTCGACGCGGGGCCGGTCGGGGTCCTGGAGCACCCTCTGAGCCACATGACCAGGACCAGGAACGGCCAGCTGGTCGCGAAGATGCCCGCTCTGGTCGAGGGGCATGCGCCGGTGACCCTGAGCGTTCCCCGGCGGCTCCGCCACCGGGTCTTCATCTACTACGGGTTCCACGAAGGCCCGGGCGGCCGTCGTTCGACGGGCCTCGACGGCCCCGGCTTCAGCGAGGTCGTCTTCCAGCCCTGCGCCGACAAGCCGCGGACGGTCTGGCCCGGCGGTATCCGCGTCAAGGGGACCAGGCCGGTCCGGCTCCTGGTCCAGACCGAGGGGAACTCGCCGCTCCCGCTCGTGCTCGGGAGGCCCCGGGTGGGCCGCTTCACGATCCGCCCCTGAGCGACCGATAAGGATCCGGTGACCCACCCGGACGACCGGACGCTCAACCTCGTGCGGCTGATGATCGCCGTCCTCTGCGCGGCGGCGTTTCTGCTGATCGCCCTGATCCTCAACGGGTCCGGGGTGGATGAGACCAGCGGTCGAGCGCTGGGGATGGCGATCTCCGTCGCCTTCTTCAGCCTGACCGGCGTGGCGGGAACGAACCTCGCGAACAGGCGGCCCGAGATGTCGGCGCTCGGATACGCGACCGCGCTCGTCTCCGGCGCCGCGCTGCTCGCGATGTTCGCGACGATCTGGTCGGACGACTTCCAGGACGACAACTGGAGGCTCACGGCCGACCTCACGCTGGTCGCCCTCGCCGGTGGTCACGCCTCGCTGCTGCTCGGCTCCGCCCGGCCCGAGGACAGCGACGCGGTCCGTCTCGTGCGAATCGGGGTCCTGAGCGCGATCGGGATCCTGCTGGCGATGGCGATCGCCGAGATCTCCTCTCCCGGCGAGGACCTGGGGTGGGAGCCATTCGGCGTCCTCGCGGTCCTCTACCTGCTGGGGACCCTGGTGCTGCCGCTGCTGAGGCGCGTTCCCTCGGCGGCTTCCGGGGCGCCGGCCGCAGCAGGACGTGTGCCCCTTCCGCCGCCCACCCCGGGCGGCGAGTTCGGCAACGGGGCGGCGCTGAGGATCGACCGGGTCGCGATCGCGGTGACCGACCGGGCCCGTTCCGATCACTTCTACCGCGAGGTCCTCGGGGCGGAGATCGTTCCCGCGGCGAACGGCGGCGTCGCCTACCGGATCGGCTCGCAGCAGCTCGTCGTCCGCGAGGCCGACAGGGCCGGGGCGCAGCCCGGGGCGGCGCAGGTCCACCCGGGGAGCTCGGAGCTGTGCTTGGTCTGGGACGGTCCGGCACAGGCCGCGGTCGAGCGCCTGACGGGGTTCGGGGTCGCCGTCATCCGCGCGCCGGCGCCGAGCGCCGGCGCGCACGGACTCGGGATCAGCGTCCATTGCCGCGACCCCGACGGCAGCCTGATCGAGCTGATCTCCTATACCTAGTCGAGGATCACCTCGGCGTCGCGGCGCGGGGTCTCGGTGATCGCGCGGCGGAAGACGCGCTCCGGGCTCGACCGCGCCGGCCTGATCCGATGCCGCCTGACGAGCTCCTCGAGGACGACCGCCATCTCGAACTGGGCGAAGGAGGCGCCGAGGCAGCGCCGGACGCCGCCGCCGAACGGGATCCAGGTGTAGGTGCCGGGCGGGTTGTCGACGAACCGCTCGGGCTGGAAGCGCATGGGGTCGGGGTAGACGTCGGGGTTGGCGTGGACGAGGTAGATGCAGGGCGCGACCGATGCCCCCGCGGGGATCTCGTAGCCGCCGATCTCGACCGGCTCGGTGAGGTGGCGGAGGACGATCGAGATCACCGGCCGCAGCCGCAGGGTCTCCTGGATCGTCGCCGTGAGATAGGCGCTCTCACCCGCCTCGGCCTCCTCGCGGAGGCGACCGAGCTTGTCGGGGTGGCGGGAGAGCCGCTCGACCGCCCAGGCGAGGGACGTCGCGGTCGTCTCGTGGCCGGCGACGAGCAGGGTCAGCAGCTCGTCGCGCATCTCCTCGTCGCTCATCGGGCTGCCGTCCTCATGGCGGGCGGCGACCAGCAGCGAGAGGATGTCGTCCCGCTGCTCGAGGTCCTCGCTGCGGCGGCGCTCGGCGATCTCCCGGTAGATCAGCCGGTCGACGGCCTCGATCCGCCGGCGGAACCAGCCCATCCGCGTCGCCCGGTGGGGCCCGAGTAGGAGGACGGGCATCAGGACGCGGGGATTGGTCGTCAGGTCGAGGAAGCGGCGCAGGGCGTCGCGCAGCTCTGCGGTGTGCTCCCCCTCGCCGACGCCGAAGACGGTGCTGAGGATGACGTCGAGAGTGATCGCCTGCATCCGCGGCCGCAAGCGGTACGGGACACCCGTCGGCCAGCTCTCGATCTCGCGCGCGGCGACCTCGGCCATCGTCGCGCGATAGCCCTGCATCCGCTCGCCGTGGAACGGCGGCAGCAGCAGGCGGCGCTGGTTGATGTGGGCCTTCTCGTCGAGGACGAGGACCGAGTTCGGGCCGAGCGCCGGCTCAAGGATCCGGTTGCCCTCGCCGGCATGGAAGACGCGCGGGTCGCCGGTGAAGACCTGCTTCACGGCCTCCGGGTCGGAGAGCATCACCCAGGTGCCTTCGTGGACGATCCGGAGCGTGAAGGTGCTGCCGTAGCGCTCGCGGCAGGCGAACAGCAGGCGCCGGGCCTGGCGCGACCAGATCGCGGTCTGGAGCGGGGCCGGAAGGGGCGGCCCGGGCGGAAGGCCGCGGCCGGCGGAGCGTCCCGCCGCGGGGGGAGCGGTTGTCGTCGCTGCCTCCATCGCGCCTTGCGCGGAGGATAGCCTCCGCCACCGTGGACCTCCCTCGCCTGCCGCCCCGGGTCGAGCATCGCCTCGTGCGGTTTCTCTGCGGCCTGCCGCCGCGGCTGCAGCGGCGGCTGTTCGGCCCGCGGATCGAGGTCGGCGGCCTCGAACCGGCTCCCGACATCCAGGTCCTGCTCAGGCTCGCGCGCCTGGTCGGGGAGGACTCGGCATCGGGCGGCGGGACGCTCACCCCGCGCGAAGCCCGCGAACGGGCGCGCGACGAGGCGGCCGTCGTCGGCGGGCCGAAGCTGCCGCTTGCGCGGGTCGAAGACCTCGAGATCCCCGGATCCGGAGGGCCGATCGGAGCCCGGCTCTACTCCGCCGTGCCGGCGGATGCGAGCCCGCCGCCGCTGATCGTCTACTACCACGGCGGCGGCTGGGTGATCGGCGACCTCGAGACCCACGACTCGGTCTGCCGTTTTGCCGCCCGCCACGCCGGGGCCATGATGCTCTCGGTCGACTACCGCCTCGCCCCGGAGAGCCCGTTTCCGGCCGCGGTCGAGGACTCCGTCGACGCCTTCCACTGGGCCTGCCAGGAGGCGGCGGCTCTAGGCGCCGATCCGCACCGGGTCGCGGTCGCCGGCGACAGCGCCGGCGGCGACCTGGCGGCGGTCGTCAGCCTCCTGACCCGCGACGACGACGGTCCGAAGCCGGCGATGCAGGCCCTCCTCTACCCCGTCACCGACGCGATCGGCGGCCAGGAGTCGCGGCGGGTCTACGCGGACGGGTTCCTCCTCACCGCCGCCGACATGGGCTGGTACGAGGGCCACTACCTGCAGGGGGCCAACGCCGACACCGACCCCCGCGCCTCGGTGCTGCGCACCGACGACCTCTCCGGCCTGCCGCCCGCATACGTCTGCACCGCCGGCATGGACCCGCTTCGCGACGAGGGAGAGGCGTACGTCGGGCGCTTGCGCGAGGCGGGGAACCTGGTCGCGCACCAGCGCCACCCCGGCCTCGTCCACACCTTCGCCAACATGACCGGGATCAGCAGGACCGCCCGCGCCGCGATGCACGAGCTCTGCGGGGCCCTGCGGATGGGTCTCTCGATATACCCCTAGGGGGTATGTAATACTGGTCTCCGCAGCAATGGAGGCCACCGCACACCACGAGCACCATCGGATGCCGACCGAGGGCACGGCGCTGACCGCCGTCGCGATCAGCGCGACGCTCCACTGCCTCACCGGGTGCGCGATCGGCGAGGTTGCCGGCGTCGCGATCGGGACCGCGCTCGGATTCTCGAATCTGGCGACGATCGCACTCGCCGTCGCCCTCGCGTTCCTCTTCGGCTACACGCTCACGAGCCTGCCGCTGTTGCGGGCGGGGCTGGCGGTCGGCGCCGTGATCCCGATCGCCCTCGCCTCCGACACGCTCAGCATCGCGACGATGGAGGTGGTCGACAACCTGATCATCCTGACGATTCCCGGCGCGATGGAGGCGGGGCTCGGCGACCTCCTCTTCTGGGGCAGCCTGGCGTTCGCCTTGGTCGTCGCCGGCGCGATCGCGATGCCCGTCAACCGCTGGCTGATCGCCCGCGGCAAGGGGCACGTCGCCGTCCACGAGACCGGGATCCACGGCGGGCCTCCGATCAGGGTCGTCGCGGCGGTGACCGCGGTCGCCGCGGTCTTCGGGACGGCGGTGCTGACCGCCGAGGCGCTCGGCTGAGCTACTCGTACTGGAGCGCGCTGATGACGTCGAGGCGCGAGGCGCGGCGGGCCGGCGCGATCGCCGCGATGACGCCCAGGATCGCGGCGAAGACGAGCAGCAGGATCAGGGTCCCGACCGGGTAGGAGAGGACAAAGCCTTCGTCCTTCAGCGGCTGCGCGATCAACGCCGCGAAGATGGTTCCGATCACCATCCCGAGCAGCGCCCCGATCAGCGCCGTGATCACCGCCTCGTACCGAATCATCGTCCGCACCTGGCGGCGCGACATCCCGATCGCCCGCAGCATCCCCAGCTCCCGGGTCCGCTCATGGATCGAGAGCGCCAGGGTGTTGGCGATCCCGAATAGCGAGATGAGGACCGCCAGCGCCAGCAGCGCGAAGATCAGGCCGAGCAGTTGGTTGATCTGTTCTTCGCGGTTTTCCTTCAGTTCCTGCTGGTTGAGGACTTCCGCGGTTGGGAACGAGGATTCGACCAGTTTGGTCAGCAGCACCTGGACCGCCTCCTGTTTGGCGCCCGGCGAGGTCAGGATGAAGTCGGTCGTGTCCTGCGTCTGGCCGAATTCCCTCGCCAGGACCGGCTGAGTGATGAGGACGCTGCCGAAGAGTTCGAGCTTCGAGTGGAATTCGCCGACCACCCGAAACGTCGGTTTGTCCCCCGTCTGGGTGAGGAGCCGGAAGCGGTCTCCCTTTTCGAGGCCGTGGTCGGAGGCGAATCCGTCGGAGACGACGGCCTCCGAGTCGCTGAGATTGCGGAGGACGGAGGGGTCGCCCTGCTTCCATTCGACTTCGACCGCTTGGCCGATGTTGGGGGTGGGCGCCGTGACTCTGGCGGTGCTCCCGGCCGGCAGCAGCTTCGCTTCGGCCGAGCGGATCGTCGCCACGGAGTCGACGCCGGGGACTCTTTCCGCCGCCCTCGCCGCGGGGTTGGGGATCGGCGAGAAGCCGTCGGTGTTCTGGATCACCAGACCGCCGGCGAAGTTTTCGTCGATGACCGAGGCGACCGATGTCTTCAGCCCCGCGGCGAAGACGGTCACGAAGGTGACGAGGGCGAGGCCGATCATCAGCGCCGCCGCGGTGACCGCGGTGCGGCTCGGATTGCGCTGTGAGTTCTCGCGCGCCAGCCGGCCGATCAGCCGCCGGGCGCGCTCAAGCGGCCAGCCGGCCACAGCGGCCAGGGGCGGCACCAGCCGCGGGCTGAAGAGCGAGACCGCGAGGATCACGGCGACGGCGCCGGCGCCGAGCAGCCCGGCGGCGCTCCCGCCGCCGGCATT
>DATAOP010000023.1:0-17382 GCA_036265675.1 Solirubrobacterales bacterium | reverse complement strand
GAGTGAGGCGACAGCGGAGTTGAAGACGGTTCCGAAAAGCCTGTACGAAGAGGCCGAGGTTTTCTTTGGGTGAGTGGTGGGGCGGCGGGGCCTCCCCCCGCCGGGTCCCGGTCGGCCCTCCCCCCGCTGGAACCCGCGTCGATTTCGTGGATAGGGTTCTTGCGGAGGCGGCTCACAAGTTCCCGCGGGGGGATGCCCGCCCGACTCCCGCGTCGCCAAGCCTCCGTCCCCAGCGCGCAGCCAAAGTCAGGCCCTTCGGCTTCGGTGCGGTTGGCTCGCTCGCCGCGGTGGCTGCTTTGGCGATTCTGGGGGCCGGTTGTGGGAGTGGTGGGGTGGAAGAGGGAGCGAGCGTGAGTGTGTATGTGGCGGCGCCGCTGTGCGCAGGGGCGAAGCGGGAGATCGGGCGACAGGGGGACCGGGTCGGGGAGGTGCGGGTTCGGCCGGTGTGCCTGGCCCCATCCGAAGGCGGCGGCCGCATTGACCTCGCCGTGATCGGGGCCAACGCCCGCCGCGCGACCCAGGACACCTCCACCGTCGGCTACATCGGGGAGACCGACCCCCGGGCGACCAGGTTCTCGAGCACGATCCTCGAATCGGCCGGCATCGCGCAGCTCTCGGGGATGTCGGGGCGGGCGGCGATGGCGCGGCTGGTGGAGGCGATCGAAGCGGCCGGGAACGCCGACAACCTGCGTGAAGTGGTCGCCGACGAAATCGCCGGCGGCTAGAGCAGATCGGCCAGCGCGTCGTCGATCTCGGTGAAGCGGAACCGGTAGCCGAGGTCGAGCGCGCGGCGCGGCAGGACCCTCTGGCCGCCGCGCAGGACCTGGCCGAACTCGCGGCCGAATTTGAGGTCGAGGACGAGGCCGGGAACCGGCACCACCGACGGCCGGTTGATCGCGCGGCCGATCGCCTGCGAAAGCTCGCGATTGGTCACCGGGTTCGGCGCGGTCGCGTTGATCACTCCCGTGACCTTCTCGTTGTCGATCGCCCAGAGCAGAATCCCGACCTCATCGGCAATGTGGATCCACGACATGTACTGGCGCCCACCGGCCAGCGGTCCACCGACCCCGAGCCTGAACGGCGTCAGCAGTTCGGCCAGCAGCCCGTCATCGGCGTCGAGGACGTGCCCGGTGCGGACGATCACCAGCCGGACTCCGGTCGGCTCGACCTCGTGCGCCGCCTTCTCCCACTCGCGGACCACCTCGGAGTCGTAGCCGTCGCCGGGGCCGGAGGACTCGTCGACGATCGCCTCCCCGCGGTCGCCGTAGAACCCGATCGCCGCCTGGTTGACGAGGACACGGGGCTTGTGCTCGAGCCCGGCGATCGTGCCGACCAGGTTGTGGGTGCCGGTCCGCCGGCTCTCCATGATCCGCGCTTTCGACTCCTCGCTCCAGCGTTGGTCGATCCGCTCGCCGAGCAAATTGACTACGGCGTCGACGCCCTCGAAGGCATCGGCCGGAGGCCGTTCGAGCATCGGCTCCCAGCGGTGCCAGAGGACCGTCGGGTTGGTGCTCCGGGCCTTCGTCGGGTCCCGGCTGAGACCGACGACCGTGTCGCCCCGGGTCAGCAGCGAGTCGCAGAGGGCGGACCCGATGAAGCCGCTGGCTCCGGTGACGAGGACCTTCAGGAGGTGACCTCCACGGCGCTGAAGGTGCCCGTCTCCTCGTTGAGGCGGGCGATGCCATCGCGCTTCGCCTCCTCGACGACGGCTTTCGCCACCTGCGGCGCGACCTCGCGGTTGAAGACGCTCGGGATGATGTAGTCCTCGGAAAGGTCCTCCTCGGTGACCGCCATCGCGATCCCCTTCGCGGCGGCCAGCTTCATCTCCTCGGTTATGCGGGCTGCCCCGGCGTCGAGGGCGCCGCGGAAGATCCCGGGGAAGGCGAGGACGTTGTTGATCTGGTTCGGGTAGTCAGAGCGACCCGTCGCCATGATCCGCACGTACGGCGCCGCGTCCTCGGGCATAACCTCGGGGTTGGGATTCGCCATCGCGAACACGATCGCGTCGTCGTTCATCTTCTCCAGCGACTCCGGCTTGATGATCCCCGGGCCCGAGAGGCCCACGAACAGGTCCATTCCCTCGATCACGTCGTCGGGCTTGCCGCTGAGCTGCTCGGGGTTCGAGTTCTCGGAGTACCAGCGCTTGATCTCTGTCATCTCGCCCGATCGGTAGTCGTCGCGCGAGGTCGAGAGCGCGCCCTGGCGGTCGCAGCCGACGATATGGGTGACCCCAGACGCGAGCATCATCTTCGTCACCGCTACCCCGGCGGCGCCGAGGCCAACCACCAGCACCCGCAGCTCCTCGATCGGCTTGCCGGTGATTTTCAACGCGTTGAAGAGGGCTGCCATCGTCACCACCGCGGTGCCGTGCTGGTCGTCATGAAACACGGGAATGTCGATCGACTCCTTCAGCCTGTCCTCGATCTCGAAGCAGCGCGGGGCCGAGATGTCCTCGAGGTTGATGCCGCCGAAGGTGGGGGCGATCAGCTCGACGGCCCTGACGATCTCATCGGCGTCCTGGGTGTCGAGGCAGATCGGGAAGGCGTCGACCCCGGCGAACTCCTTGAACAGCATCGCCTTGCCCTCCATCACCGGCATCGCCGCCTCGGGCCCGATGTTGCCGAGGCCGAGGACCGCGCTGCCGTCGGAGACGACCGCGACCGTGTTCTTCTTGATCGTGAACTCGAACGCCTTCGAGCGATCGGCGTGGATGTCCTGGCAGACGCGGGCGACGCCCGGCGTGTAGGCCATCGAGAGGTCGTCGCGAGTCTTCAGCGGGTACTTGTTCTCGACCGAGATCTTGCCGCCGCGGTGCATCTGCATCGTCCGGTCGACGTAGTCGAGGACCTTGGCGCCGCGGGTCGATCCGATGCTGCGCAGGATCCGCTCCCAGTGCTCGCGGTCGCGGGCATCGATCGTGAACTCGCGAACCCGCTTGCCCTCGCCCCCGGCGCCGGGAACGAGGTCGACACCCTGGAGCTGGCCGCCCGCCTCGGCGACCGCAGCCGTCAGTTTCCCGAGGGGCTCCTGCCGCGCATCGAGCTCGACCCTGATAGTGACGCTGTATTGGGCACTGACCGCCATCGTCGGCTATCGAATCAGATTCGCTGCGCTTGTTCTGCGAGGGTGTCTGCGATGGCGTTCGACGAAGCCCTCGCCGACCGGATTCGCGACCTGCTCGGCCCCCGCGCGGACGTCACCGAGCGGCGGATGTTCGGCGGGATCGCGTTCATGGTCGCCGGCAACATGGCGGTCGGCATCGTCGGCGACGACCTGATGGTCCGTCTCGACCCGGCCGACGCCGAGCGCGCCCTGTCCGAGCCCCACACCCGACCGATGGACTTCACCGGCAAACCTGCCAAGAACATGGTCTTCGTCGACGCCGAGGGCACGGCGAGCGACGCGGACCTCGCCGGGTGGGTCGACGCCGGCGCAGATTTCGCCGCCTCATTACCGCCGAAGTAGATGGCATAGATTTTGAGTCGTGAGGCGTGCCGACCAGGGGGGAGGAGCGATCCGGCGCGCTTGCCGGAGTGGTCTCGCGCTTATCGGTGCTCTGCTCGCGGTCCTGGTCGTCGCTGCGACCGCATCGGCGAGATCCCTGCCGGCACCTCCTGGCTTCCGTCTGCAGGCGAGCGACGGGTATTCCCTCAGCGTGCTGGCCAGTGGAAATCCCGAGAGCGGTCGGGGCGACGTCCTCGTCTTCGTTCACGGGCGCAATTCAGCGGTCCTCTACGCGACCCGCGCCGTGGTCACCGAAACCTCGATCGAAGCGGATCTCGGCGCGGTTGGCAGGATCGACGTCGATTTCGTCCCCTCCGGCAAGGCGACGACGGAACGCCCGGAGTGCGGTGGAGAGCACTTCACCTTCGACAGCGGACGGTACGAGGGGGTCATCGACTTCGAGGGTGAGCACGGGTACAGCAGAGCCCACGCGAAGTCCGCTCGAGGCGAAGCGAAGTTCGCCCTCAGCATCCTCTGCGCGAGGCCGGTCGATGAAGGCCACGGGGGCAACTCGCCAGGTGCCCGGCTCACCGCGCGAAGCCGGGGTCATGCCGGCTTCGAATTCATCGCGATGAAGAACAGTCCCTCCCGCCCGGCGAGGTTCACGGCAACGATTGAGGAAAAGCATGGCGCGCTGGAGATCTCACGGTCGGTCGCCGTGACCGGGCCTCCGAGCGCCTTTGAATTCGACGTCTCCTCCGGGGTCGCGACGATCCGACCACCGGCGCCGTTCTCAGGGCGGGCGGAGTACCGCCGCCGCTCGAGCGGCGGATCCAGCTGGCGAGGGGACCTCATGGTCGATTTCCCGGGTCGTCCAAATGTGAGCCTGAGCGGCGATTCCACGCACGCGTCGCTGGAACGGGCCGTGCTGAACCCCGGGCATCCGTTCTGAGCGAGAGGCGCTCTGCCCCGCCTCATAGAGTTGGGGGCGATGGCTGACGACGCGGCCAAGAACGGCAACGAGCTCTTCCTGCTCGACGGCAACTCGCTCGCCTACCGGGCGTTCTTCGCGCTGCCGGAGTCGATCGCGACCGCCGATGGGCGGCCGACGAACGCGATCTACGGGCTCGCCTCGATGCTTGGGAAAATCGTCGTCGAGCACAAGCCGGCGGGGCTGATCGCCGCCTGGGACGCCGGGATGTCGGGGCGCGAGAAGACCTACGACCTCTACAAGGCGCAGCGGCCTTCGCGACCGGACCTCCTGCGCGAGCAGTGGCCGCACCTGATGCCGCTGATCGAGGCCTTCGGCTACACCAACGTCAGGGTCGACGGCTTCGAGGCTGACGACGTGATCGGCACGCTGGCGCGTCGGGCTCACGAGGAGGGGATCCCGGTGATGGTCGTCTCCGGCGACCGCGACGTCTACCAGCTGGTCGGCGACGGCATCCGGGTGATGACGACGTCTCGCGGTGTCACCGAGACCAAGGTCTATGACCGTGACGGCGTCATCGAGCGCTACGGGGTGCCGCCGGAGCTGGTCACCGACCTGATCGGCCTCAAAGGCGACACTTCGGACAACATCCCCGGCGTCCCCGGGATCGGCGACAAGACCGCGGCGCAGCTGCTGCAGGAGTTCGGCTCGCTCGAGGAGGTCCTCGCCAACGTAGACAAGGTCTCCGGAGCGAAACGCAAGCAGAACCTCGTCGAGCACGCCGACGACGCCCGCGTCTCGAAGGAGCTCGCCACCCTCCAGTTCGACGTCGAGACGGGAATCGAATTCGGCGAGGTGATGGGCGTCGTCCCCGACCGCAGCACCCTGCGCGAGTTCATGCGCGAGTTCGAGCTGCGGGCGGTGATGGAGCGGCTCGAGGAGGGTCTGCCGGATGGCGAGGCGGTACCCGGCCGCAGCGTCGAGACCGAGCTCGAGGTCGAGGTCGTCGAGGCCACGCCGGAGGATCTGGCGGACGGCGCGGTGGCGATGGCGATCGACGGCGACCGCTGGGCGGCGGCCCAGGGCGAGCGCATCCTCGGCGGCGAAGCGAGCCACGACGAGCTTGCGGTGGCACTCGCCGGCCGGCCGCTGACGGCCCACGACCTGAAGTCGCTCGGCGGCGGCCGCCACGGTCTGCTCGCCGCCGCCGCCCGCGAGGGCGTCGAGCTCGAGCTCGACCACGACACGATGCTGGCCGCGTACCTGCTCGAGCCCCAGCGTCGCGCCTACGAGCTGACCGAGCTCGCGGCCGACGCCGGGATCGGGATCGCCGCCGGCGAGGAGGGGGCGAAGGGGGAGGAGTCCGACGACGGCCAGCTCGCGCTCGGCGAGGAGCCGGAGGCCGGTCTCCAGCCCGGCGAGGAGGCGCGGCTGGTCGCGGCGCTCGCGGAAGCCCAGCGCCCGCGCCTCGAGGAGCTCGAGCTGGCGCCGCTGCTGACCGAGGTCGAGCTTCCGCTCGTCGACGTCCTGGCGGCGATGGAGCGCGAGGGCCTGAAGCTCGACGGCGAACGGCTGGCCGAGGTCGGGGCGGGCTTCGCCGAGCGGATCGAGACGCTTGAAAAGGAGATATTCGAGCTCGCCGACGAGGAGTTCACGATCGGCTCTCCGCAGCAGGTCGGCCAGATCCTGTTCGAGAAGCTCGGGCTGACGCGCAAGCGCCGCGGCAAAACGGGGTACTCGACCGACGCCCGCGTCCTCGCCCAGATCCGCGACGAGCACCCGATCGTCGAGAAGATCGAGAGCTGGCGGGAGCTGAGCAAGCTCAAGAGCACCTACCTCGACTCCCTGCCGGAGCTGATCGACCCCGACACGGGCCGCGTCCACACGACGTTCAACCAGGCCTCGACCACGACCGGCCGCCTCTCGAGCACCAACCCGAACCTCCAGAACATCCCGATCCGGACCGAGATCGGCCGCCCGGTCCGGGCCTGCTTCGTCGCCGAGCGCGGCGCCCGCCTGCTGTCGGCCGACTACAGCCAGGTCGAGCTGCGCGTCCTCGCCCACGTCGCTGACGAGGAGGTCCTGAAGGAGATCTTCGCCGCCGGCGAAGACGTGCACGCCGCCACCGCTGCCGAGGTGTTCGGCATCTCCCGCGACGAGGTCGACGTCGGCCAGCGCTCGAAGGCGAAGATGGTCAACTTCGGGATCGTCTACGGGCTGACCGGCTTCGGCCTCGCCGACCGCCTCAACATCCCCCGCAAGGAGGGCGAGGAATTCGTCGCCCGCTACCTCGAGCGCTTCCCCGCCGTCCGCGCCTTCCGCGAGCAGGTGATCGAGCGGGCGCAGGAGGAGGGCTACGTGCGGACCCTGATGGGGCGCCGTCGCCCGATTCCGGAGCTCCGGTCCGGCAACCCCAACACCCGCCGCCTCGGCGAGCGGCTTGCCGTCAACACCGTGATCCAGGGGACAGCTGCCGACATCATCAAGGTCGCGATGGTCCGCTGCCAGCTGGCGCTCGCCGAGGCCGGGATGACGACCCGCCTCGTCCTCCAGATCCACGACGAGCTCCTCTTCGAGGGCCCGCCCGGGGAGATGGACGCGGCGACCGAGCTGGTGCGGCGCGCGATGTGTGGCGCCGCCCAGCTCGTCCCGCCACTCGAGGTCGACATCGGCGTCGGCTCGGACTGGCTCGACGCCAAGTGACAACTGTTCAGCCGGCCAGGGTCACCTTCTGGAAGACCGCCTGACCGTCCTCGAGCTCGAGCTCGGCGCGGAGCACGGTCGCCCCGGTCACGAGCTGCCCGACGCACCTCTCGTCGCGGGCGTGGTGCTCGTTGTCGTCTTCTCCGGATTGGCCGTGGTTTTCCTCACCCGGCTCGTCGCCCTGGTCGTGGTTGTCCTCGCCTGGCTCATCACCTTCGGCGTGGTTGTCCTCGCCGGGCTCTTCGGCGTGATGGTCGTCGCCGGAGTTGCCGGACCCCGAGTTGTCGCCGCCGGAGCCGTCGTGTCCGGGACCCTCATCCGACGCGGTGGCACGGCCGCCATGGCGACGGTTGTGCCGGCGGTCCTCGCGGCCGTTGTCGTTTTGGCAGCGGATCCGGGTGCGATCGGTGACCAGGCCTTCGATGTCGCCGCCTTCGGCGAGATCGATTGTAAGGACGCCGGTTTCCTGGTCGAACGACTTGACCGTTCCCGCCGGGTCGCTGTTGCCGTGATGATGGCCGTGGTCGGCAAAGCCGGCCGCGGGGATGGCGAGAAGCGCCAGCGCTCCGAGTGCGACCGCGAGCAGCAGCCTGCCGGGCACCGGGCGAGTTCCACGTTGTCCTCTCATGATTCCTCCTTGGGTTCGACGCTTGGTGGATCTCGGTGCGTCAACCCGAGGGGAGGACGAAGATCACGGGACGATCGAGTCGCCGCCGCCCGGTCCCGAGGAACTGGACCCGGAATCGGAATCGAGCGAGTCGCCCGATCCACTGCCGGAGCTGCTGCTGCCGCTCCCGCTTCCATCGGTGGTGGTGGTGGTGGTCGTCGGAGCGGGTTCGCTGACGATCGAGCCGTCGCCGGGGCCGCTGTGGTCTTCCGTGACCCCGTCGCCGCCCGGCCCGCTGTTGTCGTCGGTTCCACCCCCGCCGCCCGGCCCGCTGTTGTCGTCGGTTCCTCCGGAGACACCGGACCCTCCCGAGCTCCCGGATCGCCCGCCATGGCGGTCGCCGGACCCGCTCTGGTCGTCGTCCCCGGCCGCGCCGGAGGTGCCGACGACGCTGCCTGGCCCGCTGTTCGAAGAGCCGCCTGAGCCGCCGCGGCCGGTCTCGACCGCCTGATGACCGCCGCCCGGGCCGGAGTTGTCGTCTGCCCGCGCGCGGGTCGTGGAGTCGTCGCCGTCGCTGCGGCCGCGATGGTCCTCGCCGCCGTCGTGGCCGTCTCCATGGTCGTCGGCGGCCTCGCTGCGTCCCAGGGGGCCATCCTGGGCCGAGGCGGGCCGGCCCACCGCCCGGGCCGCGCGGCTCGGCCTCGGCGAATCGCTGAGAGTCGCGGCATTCGCCTGGTCCGCGTTGCCGTGGTCCCGCTGCAGCGCGATCCCGGTCCCGAGCGAGCCGGCGATGATTGCCGCGACGGCTCCCGCTTTGAGCGCGGTCCCGGCGCCGCCGGCAGCTCCCCCCGCGGCGAGGACGCCGGCGCCGGCGGTCGCTTCGGGCCCGTACTCCAGCAGCAGCCTCATCAGCGGCAGCGGCACGAGCATTCCCGCACCGCCGCGAAGGGCCTCGCGGGCGCGAAAGATCACCTGGCGTGCGGCACCGCCGCGGAGGCCGAGCGCCGCCGCGATCTCCCCGTGGCTCAGCCCTTCGAGCTCTCGCATCACGATCGCCGCCCGCTGGCGCTCGGGCAGCGCCCGAAGGCGGTCGACCAGTTCCCGCAGCTGCTCGCGCTCCTCGGCCTCCGTGGCGGTGCCGCGGCCGGCCGCGATCGCTTCCTCGAGGATCTCGGTCGTCGGCGGCCGGTCGCGGAGGTCGTTGAGGGCCGTGTTGCGGACGATGCGGTATAGCCACGGCCGCAGATCGATCTCGTTGTCGTCGCGGCGGATCGCCGTCAGCGCCTTCGAGAACGCATCCTGGGTGACGTCCTCAGAACGGGAGCCGACGATCGAGGCCGCATAGCGGGCGAGCGGCCGGCCGTAGCGGCGGACGATCTCCTCGAACGCCGCTTCGTAGCCTTCGCGGACGAGTGTCACCAGGCGGCCGTCGGACTGGGCGCGAAGCGCCGGCCCGAGGAAGAGCCGGGAAGCGAAGACTTCTGTGGGCGGGGGCGGCATCTACGCGTTGATCGACGGTTGGCGATGGTGATATGAAGCGGGCGCGCCCGGGAGGGGCATTCCCGTCCATGCAACACGCCCGCTCACCAGAGATCACGCAGCAGACCCTGAAAAGGTTCAATCGCCGTGGATAAGGGCGTTGCGGTCCTGCTCACGGCCGTCGCCGGCGGCCTTATCGCCCTCCAGGCCCCGATCAACGCCGGACTCGGCAAGCACACGGGCAGCCTGCCCGCGGCCCTGGTCTCGTTCGGGATCGGCACGCTCGCGCTGGCGGCGATCGTCGTCCTCAGCGGCAAGGCCGGAGGGTTGAGCTCCGTCGGCGACGCGAGCTGGTACTACCTGATCGGGGGCCTGCTCGGAGCGGTCTACGTCGCCAACGCGCTGATCGTGGTAACGGTGATCGGCGCCGGGGGCGTCGCCGCCGCCACCGTCGCCGGCCAGCTCACGGCATCCGTCGCGATCGACCGGCTCGGCCTATTTGGCCTCGATCAGGTCCCGCTCTCGGCGGGGCGGATCCTCGGCGTCGGGCTGCTGATCGCCGGCACGTTGCTGATCGTGCGCTGACACCTCGGCGAACTCGGGTGGCGCGATCCGCAGGTAGTGGTCGAAGGACCAATCGACGAAGCGCTGCGAGCCGAGCAGGCGGATGATCGGCCCGAGCAGCCGCGGTGGCACCCTCGGGATCAGGCGCTGGACCCGCAGCATCCAGCGGAACCTCCGCTCGTGTGAGTCGTTGAACGCGGCGTAGCGAGCGGCCGCCTCCTCGCGGGTCCGGGTGCCATCGAGGACGGCGCGCAACTCGCGCCCGAGCGCGATCGCGAAGTAGAAGGCGGTGCGGATGCCCTCGGCGGTCAGCGGCAGGCAGTGCCCGGCGGAGTCGCCGACGAAGAAGACGCCGCCCTCGGTCGCGGCGCGCAGCTTGTGGGGAATCCAGTTGCCCTGATATCGAACTCGGTCGCGGCCGAGGTCCTCGGCGAGGAGCTCGGTGGTCTGGCGGACGTGGAAGCGTGGGTCGAAGGAGCCGATCCCGACCCGGACCTCGTCGTCGGCGGGGAACGACCAGCCGTACCCGGCCGGGACGTAGCGGCGGTCGATCCAGATCTCCATCTCCTCGCCGGAGCCGCCCGGATGGACCTCGAGACCGCGCGAGAGCGGCGCGTCCGGCGGCTGGTAGACGTCGTCGCCGGCCAGGATGCGTCGCCAGCCGAGCGCGTCGACGACGAGCGGCGCGCTGAGGATGCCGCGATCGGTGTCGACGGCGATCAAGCCGCCATCGGTGCCAACGTCGGCGCGGCCGTTCACCTTCGCAGTCTCGAACCGGGCGTCGCAGCCCTTCCAGATCAGGTTGCAGAGCTCGCGGTAGTCGAAGGTCGAGAAGCTCCACGGCAGCGAATAGCGCCGCGACCCGTGCGCGGTGTGGATCAGGAGCGAGTCGAACTGCTGGCGCTCGGCTCCCATCAGCCCGGTCGCCCGCAGCCAGTCGGTCGGGATCCCGCAGGCCGAGGTCTGGCGCTCGCCGATCTCGTAGCGGTCGATCACCATCACCGAGGCGCCGCTCCCGGCCAGCTCGCGGGCCAAGACCAGGCCGGCGAAGCTGGCGCCGCAGATCAAAACGTCATGGGCTCCGTCCAGCGGCGTCCGCTCCTCACCGCGTTTCGTCGCTCTTACCGGCATCCCGATGAGGGTATCGGCCCGGCAACAGGGTGAAGAAGCCGCCCCCGGACGCGGAGGGGGCCGGTCGCAAGATCTCCGGTTGTCATGAGTGCGGCCGGGCCCCGAGCGGAGGAGGTGGCTCGAATGTTTCTGCCATCATGCGAGCCGTGTCCGCCACAGACACAGTGACCGCCCCTGCGCCCACCGGCACGCCCGTCGAGGGCTCCGGCGGCCTCCTGCTGGAAATCGATGGCAGGGTCGTCCCGAACTACGCGGCGACGATGGTCGCCTTCGACGAGGGCGACGTCGTCAAGGGCAAGGTCGTGCGGATCGACAAGGACGAGGTCCTGGTCGACATCGGCTACAAGGCCGAGGGGGTCATCCCGTCGACCGAGTTGTCGATCAGGAAGTCGGTCGATCCCGCCGGCGAGGTCGAGCTTGGCGAAGAGATCGACGCGCTGGTCCTGACCAAGGAGGACGCCGAGGGCCGTCTCGTCCTCTCCAAGACGCGGGCCCGCATCGAGAAGGCATGGCGCCGTATCGAGGCCGCGGCCGAGTCCGGCGAGCCGGTCGAGGGCAGCGTGATCGAGGTAGTCAAGGGCGGCCTGATCCTCGACCTCGGCGTGCGCGGGTTCCTTCCCGCATCGCTGGTCGACATCCGCCGGGTCCACAACCTCGACGAGTTCCTCGGCCAGAAACTCGAGTGCAAAGTCATCGAGCTCAACCGCAGCCGTAACAATGTCGTCCTCTCGCGCCGCGCCGTCCTCGAGGAAGAGCGCAAGGAGGTCCGCGAGCAGATCCTCGGACGGCTCCAGCCGGGCCAGGTCGTCGAGGGCAAGATCTCGAACATCGTCGACTTCGGCGCCTTCGTAGACCTCGACGGCATCGACGGCCTGATCCATATTTCCGAGCTTTCCTGGAGCCACGTCAACCACCCCTCCGAGGTGGTCGCGATCGGCGACACGGTGCGGATCAAAGTGCTCGACATCGACCGCGACCGGCAGCGGATCTCGCTCGGCCTCAAGCAGACCCAGGAGGACCCGTGGCAGCGGGTGATCAGCACCCACCGGCCCGGCGACGTCCTCGAGGGCACGGTCACCAAGGTCGTCGCCTTCGGCGCCTTCGTCGAGATCCTGCCCGGGGTCGAGGGCCTGGTCCACATCTCCGAGCTCGCCGACCATCACGTCGAGAGCCCGAGCGAGGTGGTCGAGCCGGGCACCGTCCTCAACGTGAAGATCCTCGAGATCGACGAAGATCGCCGCCGGCTCTCGCTCAGCATCAAGCGGGTCGAGGGCGAGAACATGCCGATGGGCGACCTCGGCGAACAGCTTCAGAGCGCCGTCGAGGCGTCCGAGGGCGCCGAGGCCGAGGAGGCGCCCGCGGAGGAGGCCGAAGTGCCGACGCCGGAGGCCGAAGTGCCGACGCCGGAGGCCGCCGGCGAGCCGGAGGCCCCGGTCAACCCGTCCGAGGGTGACGGGGAGGCGGGCGACGGCGACGCCGACCAGGGCGGTGACAACGGCCAGGACGCCGAGGAGGCCCACGAGGGCGAATCGGTCGCCGACCGGCCCGACTCACCGGACAGCCTCGACGATGCGGCCGCCGAGTCACAGACCGAGGACGAGCCCGCCGACGAGGGCGATTCCGAGCAGGGCTGAGCGGCGGCGGTGGCGAGGCCGCTGACGATCGGCCTCACCGGCGGCATCGCCGCTGGCAAGTCGGAGGCGCTGGCCGCCTTCGAGCGTCTCGGCGCCGAGACGATCTCCAGCGACGCGGTCGTCCACGAGCTGCTCGACTCCGAGCCGCTGCTCTCCCGGCTCGCCGAGCGTTGGGGCGCCGAGGTCGCGCCCGACGGGATCGTCGACCGCACCAAGGTGGGCGAGATCGTCTTCGCGGCGCCCGATGAGCTCGCCTGGCTCGAGTCCCAGATCCACCCCCTTGTCGGCGAGCGGATTGGGCGCTGGCTCGCGTCGCTGCCGGACGGCACCGGCATCGCCGTCGTCGAGGTCCCGCTCCTGTTCGAGTCGGGGATGGCCGGGGTCTTCGACACCACCGTCGCCGTGGTCGCCTCGGACCCGGTGCGGCAGGCCCGTGCAGAGGCCCGCGGCCACGCGCTCGTCGCCGAGCGCGAGGCACGCCAGCTCGACCAGGGGGAGAAGGCCTCCCGGGCCGAGCATGTCGTCGAGAACGACGGGACGATCGAGGACCTCGAGCGCGAGCTGTCCACCCTGGTCGCCAAGCTGAGGGAATGAAGCGCAGGGCGAGGCGGCGGCGGCGCCTGCTCCTCGCGGGCGGCGCCGGTTTCGTCGCCGTTGTGGCGATCGTGCTCGGGGTGACCGGGGTCTTCAATCACGTTCTCAAGGAACTGACCCTGCCCCTGCGGCACGAGGACATCATCCGCCAGCAGGCGCGGGAGAAGGACGTGGACGCCTCCTTGATCGCCGCCGTCATCTACGCTGAGTCCCGCTTCCGCGACCAGACGTCTCAGGCGGGGGCGCGGGGACTGATGCAGATCACGCCGACGACCGCCAAAGAAATCGAGCGACTCAGCGGTGGGACCACGTTCAGGCTCGCAGACCTCTCCGATCCCGACATCAACATCCGCTACGGGACCTTCTACCTGGCGGAACTGCTGCGCCGGTTCGACGGCAACGAGGTCGCGGCGCTGGCCGCCTACCACGCCGGTCCCTCAGCGGTCGAAGGGTGGGGAGGGAGCTCCCTGAGCGTCGCGGAGATTCCGCTCGACGAAACCCGTGGCTACGTCGAAGAGGTGCTCGACAAGCGCCGCGACTACCGCCGCGAATACGCCCAGGAGCTGGGATATTGAGCGAAGCGGAAGGATTCGCGGTGAGTGAGCCGAGGCGCCCCGGAATGACCGCGCTCGCGGTTGCCGTCGGCCTGGTGCTGGCCGACTCCTCGGTCGTCGTCCTGGCCCTGCCCGAGATCTATCGCGACCTCGACACGAGCGTCGCAGGAGTCACCTGGGTCCTGGTCTCGTTCAACATCGTGATGGCTTGCGCCGCGGTCCCGGCGGCGCATCTCGCCCGGCGCGCGGGCCCGGGAAGGGCCGCGGCGATCGGCCTCGCCGTCTTCGCCGGCGCCTGCCTCGCCTGCGGCGCCTCGTCCGAGCTCAGCACCCTGATCGCCGCCCGCTGCATCCAGGCGCTCGGCGGCGCGACAGCGGTCACCGCGGTGCTCGAGCTGTTGCCGGCGACCGTCGGGTCGGAACGGCGCGCGGTCTCGATCTGGGCGATCGCCGGCGCGACCGGCGCCGCGCTCGGCCCGGCGGTCGGCGGACTCCTGACCGAGCTCGTCTCCTGGCAGTCGATCTTCCTGCTCCAGGTCCCGGTCGCGATCCTTGCCGGGATCCCGATCCTCGCCGTCGCCCGGCATGAGGCGGCGACCGGCGTGATCGAGTCGGAGCTGCGTAAGACGGGTCGCCCGCACGTGCTCGCGAACATCGCTCTGGCGATGATCTCGGCGGCGATCGCCGCGGCGCTGTTCCTCTTGGTCCTGCTCCTGATCGAAGGCTGGAGGCTGACCCCGATCGGGGCGGCGATCGTCGTCTCGGTGATGCCGCTCGCCGCCCTCCTGGGATCCCGGCTCGAGCCCGCCGTCCCGAGCTCCCGCGCCCGCGCCGCCGCCGGCGCGATCCTCGTCGCCGGCGGGCTCGGTGGCCTGGCGCTGCTGCCGAAGGCGGAGGTGGTGCTGACGATCCCGCCCCAGATCCTGGTCGGAATCGGACTGGCGCTCGTCCTCTCCGCGCTGACCGAGACCGCGCTACTCGGAAGGGCGCCGCAGGCGATCCACGGCGGCTGGACGATCTCCGCCCGCCATGCGGGAGTCGCGATCGGGCTCCTGATCCTGACGCCGGTCTTCACCTCCGATATCGCGACCCAGCGCGAAGACGCGATCGACGCCGCGACCGCGGTCGTGCTCGACTCGAAGGTCGCGCCGGTCGAAAAGATCGCGCTGGCGCAGCGGATCGAGGACCGGCTCGCAGAAGAGAAGGGCAAGGTGCCGACGATCGGGCCGGCGTTCGAGCCGCTCCCGGAAGATCCGGAGGAGCGCGCGGCGGTACTACAGCTGAAGAGCGATCTTCAGGACCAGCTCGATCGCGGCGCCACCCACGCGTTCAGCCCCTCGTTCGGGATCGCCGCCCTTCTCGGCCTGCTCGCCCTCGTGCCGATCGGCTTCGCTCGTAAGCTGGACTTGTAGCTATGAGTGGAGAGAGACGTGGACATGCGCTGGTCGGGATCGCGGTCGTCGCCTCGCTGGTCCTGGTCGGTGTCTATCTCGCCGCCGGTGGAGCCTCCTACGCGCCGGCGAAGACCGCAGATCCATGCAAGCACAGGCCCTGGGGCAATCCGGAAGGGCTCGAACAGATCGCCCAGCAGTTCACGCTCTCGGCACTCAACGGAGCCGCCTGCCAGCTCGGGGTCAGCCGTGAGGAACTCGCCCAGGCGCTGGCAAGCGACGAAGCGCGCGAAAAGTTCGCCGACCGCTACGACATCTCCGAAGAGGAGATCGCCAAGGCGGTCCGGGCGGGCCTGCTGCGAGCCGTCAACGACGCCGAAAAAGCGGGCGCACTCAGCCCGCTGGTCGCCGGGCCGATCCGGGACACCATTCGCAGCGTCCCGCTCGACGAAGTGTTCCAGCTGCTCGAAAGCGCCCGCTCGCTGTTGAACAGCGCCGAAGGCTTCCTCGGCCCCGCCCAGGACTTCCTCGAAGAATTCCTGCCGTAGCCGCCCCGGACGCCGAGCAGAGGAGGCGGCGTTTATTTGGTGGCGCGCCAGACCCAGAGAGCGCAGAGGGGCTGGAGGGGGAGACGGGCCCAGAGTGCCCAGCGGGGGACGCGATCGAGGTCGAGGCCGCGGACCTGCTCGGGGTTGAGGGCCATGTGGATGTTGGCCGGGAAGACGGCGGCCAGCAGCGCCAACAGCCACCAGCGGGCGAGGCGGCGGGTCCGGCGCGGAAGGACCGCGCCGCCGCCGGCGATCTCGGCCAGCCCGCTGACGACCACCGCCTCGCGGTGGAGCGGGAGCGAGGGAGGCATCATCGCTTCATAGCTGCGCGGGATCACGAAATGCATCGTCCCCGCGAACGCGAAGAAGCCCGCCAGCCCGATCTGCGAGCGCGTCATCGCCGGGCAGTCTCTCAAAGCACGCCAGGGGCGCCCGCTATCTTCGTGCCGTGCCCGATTTCAAGCTGAATCCCGCCTACACGGCCACCGCCGATCAGCCGACGGCGATCGCCGGCCTGGCCGAGGGCCTCGGCACCGGCGAGCGCTTCCAGACCCTGCTCGGCGCGACCGGCACCGGCAAGACGTTCACGATGGCGGCGACGATCGAGGCGGTCCAGCGCCCCTCGCTGGTGATCGCCCACAACAAGACGCTCGCCGCGCAGCTCTGCAACGAGTTCCGCGAGTTCTTCCCCGACAACGCGGTCGAGTACTTCGTCTCGTACTACGACTACTACCAGCCCGAGGCGTACGTTCCCCAGGCCGACCTCTACATCGAGAAGGACTCGTCGCGCAACGACGACATCGACCGGCTCCGCCACTCCGCCACCTCGAGCCTGCTCTCTCGGCGCGACACGATCGTCGTCGCGTCCGTGTCGTGCATCTACGGCCTCGGCTCGCCTGAGGAGTACGAGAGTCGCCTCGTGTTCCTGACGGTGGGCGAGGAGACCGATCGCGATCTCGTGCTCCGCAAGCTGATCGACATCCAGTACGCGCGCAACGACACGTTGCTCGGCCGCGGTCGGTTCCGCGTCAAGGGCGACGTGATCGAGATCCAGCCGGCGCATTCCGAGACCGCCTACCGCATTTCGTTCTTCGGCGACGAGGTCGAGCAGATCACGCACTTCGACCCGCTCACCGGCGAGGTGCTGTCGAAGCTCGACCACATCACGGTGTTCCCGGCGACGCAGTACGTGACGTCGAAGCCGACGATCGAGCGCGCCGTGGTCGAGATCCGGCACGAGCTCGAGGAGCAGGTGAAGCACTTCGAGTCGAAGGGGATGATGCTCGAGGCGCACCGCATCCGGCAGCGCACCGAGTACGACCTGGAGATGATGGTCGAGCTCGGCTTCTGCAACGGCATCGAGAACTACTCGCGCATCCTCGACGGCCGCCCGCCCGGGTCGGCGCCGCACACGCTGCTCGACTACTTCCCGTCCGACTACATCGTGCTCGTCGACGAGTCGCATCAGACGGTTCCGCAGATCGGCGGCATGTACGAGGGCGACCGGTCGCGCAAGCAGACCCTCGTCGACTTCGGCTTCCGCCTGCCGAGCGCGATCGACAACCGGCCGCTGCGCTTCGACGAGTTCCTCGAGAAGGTGCCGCAGGCGATCTTCGTCTCGGCGACGCCGGGCGCCTGGGAGCTGCGCCAGTCGACGCGCGTCGCCGAGCAGCTGATCCGGCCGACCTATCTGGTCGATCCCGAGGTGGAGCTGCGTCCGACGAAGAACCAGATCGACGACCTCCTGAACGAGATCCGCAAGCGCGAAGAGCGGGGCGAGCGGACGCTCGTCACGACGCTGA
>DATAOP010000022.1:0-9212 GCA_036265675.1 Solirubrobacterales bacterium | reverse complement strand
CGGCTGGGCGGTCTCGAGAAGGAGGACGGGAGCGGCAACATCAGCTACGACCCGACAAACCACGCACTGATGACGAAGCTGCGCGCGGCGAAGCTCGAGAGGCTGGCCGAGGAGCTGCCAGAGCTCGAGGTCGACGCCGATGAGGGCGCCGAGCTGCTGGTCCTCGGCTGGGGCTCGACCTATGGCGTGATCCGGGCCGCGGCAAGGCGGGTGCGCGAAAAGGACGTCCCGGTCGCGGTCGCGCATCTGCGCCACGTTCACCCGCTGCCGGCGAACACGGGCGAGGTCGTGAGGCGGTTCCCGAAGGTCCTCGTCCCCGAGCTCAACACCGGCCAGCTGCTGAGCATCATCCGTTCCGAGTTCGTCGTCGACGCGGTCGGCTACAACAAGGTCGAGGGCCTGCCGATCCTGGCCGAAGAGATGGAACAGGCGATCCTGGAGGCGATGTCATGAGCGAGAACGGCAGCCCCAACGGCGCCAACGGCAACGGCGGCGCGTCCGTCCTGACCAAGGCGAACTTCCAGTCCGACCAGGAAACCCGCTGGTGCCCGGGCTGCGGCGACTACGCGATCCTCGCCGGGGTTCAGGCGCTGATGCCGGAGATCGGCGTCCCCCCCGAGCGCACCGTCTTCATCTCGGGGATCGGCTGCGCCGGCCGCTTCGTCTACTACATGGACACCTACGGGATCCACGGGATCCACGGCCGGGCGCCGGCGCTCGCGACCGGGATCGCCGCCTCGCGCGACGATCTTTCGGTCTGGGTGATCACCGGAGACGGCGACTCGCTCTCGATCGGCGGCAACCACCTGATCCACGCCCTGCGGCGCAACGTCCCGATCAAGATCCTGCTCTTCAACAACCAGATCTACGGGCTGACCAAGGGCCAGTACTCGCCGACGAGCGAGAAGGGGAAGATCACCAAGTCGACTCCGTTCGGCTCCGAGGACCCGCCCTTCAACCCGCTGGCGCTGGCGCTGGGGGCCGAGGCCTCGTTCGTCGCCCGCACGGTCGACGTCGAGAAGAAGCACGTCGCCGAGACCCTGCGGGCCGCCGCCGAGCACGACGGCGCCGCGTTCATCGAGATCTACCAGAACTGCAACGTCTTCAACGACGGGGCCTTCGACGCCGTCCGCGGCAAGGGCGGCGCACCGAACCAGATCCGCCTCGAGCACGGCGAGCCGATCCGGTTCGGGCCCGAGGGCGAACGCGGAGTCGTCCGCGCCCCCGACGGCAGCCTCACCGTCGCCGAGATCGCCGAGGTCGGCGAGTCGGCGCTGGTCGTCCACGACGCCCACCTCGAGAACCAGAGCCACGCCGTGGCCCTGTCGCGGCTCTCGGAGCGGCCGAACGGGCCGACGCCGATCGGCGTCCTGCGCGCGGTCAAGCGACCGGTCTACGGCGAGGGCCGCCAGCGCGAGTTGGCCGACGCCCACTCGGGCGCGTCGCTGTCCGACGTCGACGACCTGCTCCACTCGGGCGACACCTGGACCGTCTCCTAGCGCCTGCGGGGCACCACCTTGAAGGCGGTCTGCCGGGGCCGCGACCGCTTCTTGGTCCGGTCGACGGCGACGGCGGCAAGTACATAGCGGCCGACCGGGAGGGCGGAGCCCTTCAGCCTGCCGCTGAAGCCGACTCGGTTGCGTCCCTGACGGCGATTCTTGAAGACGACCTTTCCGAACGTCTTCAGGCGGTGGCCGCGTTTGCCTCCGGCCTTCCGTTCGCGCCGCTTCACGGTCACGCGGACGGAAGCTCGCTCCGTCAGGCGGAAGCGGATGCTGGCGACGCCCTTGCGGGAGGCGCCGGGACCCACCGCGAACCGCTTCGGCACCACCCTCAGCCCCGACAGGCCCGGTTTGACGTTGAGCACGCGAAGTGTCTGCCCGAGGCTCGATGGGTTGCCGGAACTGTCGGTCGCGGATCCGACGACCGTGTACGTGCCGGGGTCGTAACTGTGGGTCGCCGTCGGTCCCGGCGCGCCTCCGCCGTCGCCGAAATCGATCCGAGTCGACGCCACCGACGACCAGACGTCGGTGGCGGTCAGGGTCAGATTCGCGGGCCGGCCCTGGCGGACGGTGGTCGGGGCCTCGAGAGCGATGTGGGGGCCCGCCCCATCCATTCCTGCGGCCAACAGCGGCAGATCGTGCGGGCTTGGCGTTATCGGATCCAACGGGTTCCACACCGCGGCGGCGTTGCCCTCGGGATCGAATGCCGCCGCTGCGCTGAACGAATCCGCTCCCTGCGCGGGGCTGGGCAGGACCACGGGCGGCCCGAAGATTCCACCAGGAGGTCGCAGGGACGCATTCAGCTTGCGAGATGCCGGTGTCGAGGTGAAATCGAGCCAGAGCGCCAGGGCGGCGCCCTGCGCGCTCCCCACGAGGTCCTGGAGGGCGGCGGGGTTCGGTGCCCCCCGCATCGGCACCGGGGGGCCGAACGGGCCGCCCGCCGGCGCCGCCGACCAACGCACGAATGAGTTGGGGGAGACGAGCGCCGTCCAGGCCGCGACCGCGCTGCCGTCTGGGGCGATCGCGACCCGCGGCGTCAGGGGATTATCCGGTTCGACAATCGACCGGGGCGTGCCGAAATTGCCACCGGGCGGCCGGAACGCGTAGCGGACCGCTTCGACCACGCCGGATGGGGTCCAGACCACGGCCGCCGCTCCCGACGGCGCCATCGCCAGCTCGCCGGATCCACCTTTCTCGATCGTCTGGGTGGATGAGAACTCCCCGCCGCCCGCCGAGAGGACCGCGTAGCGCACGGTCGCGACGCTCGACCAGATCGCGATCGCGCCGCCGAGGTCGTCGATCCGCACCTCCGGCCCATCGTTGATGTTCCCGGCCCCCGGGTCGTCGGTCATCGGCTTCGGGACGCCGAAGGAGCCGCCCGGAGGCCGGACCGCGTACCAGATTTCAGATTTCCCTTCGGTCGATCGGATGAAGGTGACCACCGCCCGGCCGTCGCGAGCGACCGCAACGGAGGCGGCCCGGTCCGACCCGCTTTCGGGGCCCTGGATCGACTGGACGGGCCCGAACTGCCCGCCGGCGGGGCGGATCGAATACCGCACCTGCCCGATCGAGCCGGCGCGGCTGTCCCAGACCGCGATCGCGTTCCCCGAGGCGTCGAATCCGATCTCCGGATCTACGAGGAGATTCACGGTCCCCGGGTCGCCGGGAATCGCTCGGGGCGGCGAGAAGCCGCCACCCGGCGGCCGCGCCGAGTACATCAGCTCTCCGCCTTCGCATTCCTCGCGCTCGCTGCTCAGGGTGCATGTCGCTCGTTGGAAGGCGACGATCGCGGTTCCATCGGGCCCGAGCGCGATCCCGGCTGGCTGATTCTCTTCGCCGGGGGCCGAAACAGTCGTCGGCGCCAGCCACGTCGGGGCGGCCGTCGCACAGGCAGGGGTCAGCAGGAAGCCCAGAAAGAGCGCGAACGAGCCCACACGGCGCATCGGGGCAAACGTAGCAGCGACGCTGATGTCTGGAAAGGGGCACAATGCGCCGGTGCCGCGTCTGAAGTTTCTGATCTCGATCTCTCTCGACGGATTCGTCGCCGGCCCGAATCAGAGCGACGAGCATCCGCTTGGCGAAGGGGGAGAGGGACTCCACGATTGGGTCGTCGAGCTCGAGGCCTGGCGCCGGGCCCACGGCCGCGAGGGCGGCGAGGTGAATGCCAGCACCGAGGTCTTCGAGGAGGCGTCGGGCAACGCCGGCGCGATCATGATGGGCCGCAACATGTTCGGCGGCGGGTCCGGGCCCTGGGGCGAGGATCCGTGGACGGGATGGTGGGGCGAGGAACCACCGTTCCACGTCCCTGTCTTCGTCCTCACCCACCACGAGCGCGAGCCGCTCGAGATGGACGGCGGGACGACCTTTCACTTCGTCACCGACGGGATCGAGTCCGCGCTCGAGCAGGCGAGCAGGGCGGCGGGCGGAAAGGACGTCAACATCGCCGGCGGAGGCGAGGTGGGGCGGCAGTACCTCGCCGCCGGCCTGATCGACGAGATGTGGCTACACGTCGTTCCGATCCTGCTCGGCGCCGGCGCCCCGCTTTTCGACGAGACGACCGCCGGCTCGGACCTCGAGCAGGTCCGGGTCGTCGAAGCGCCCGGCGTCGCCCACCTCAATTATCGGCGCACCGGCTAGGCCTCGAGCCGGGTGCCCTTCGGGCCGAGGTTGTGGAGCGGGGTCTCGGCGACCCGGCTCTTGCATCCCCACGACTCGTGGATGTGGCCGCAGACGGCGAGCCGCGGGCGCTTGTCCTCGATAGCCCGCAGCAGCGCCTCGCTGCCGAAATGGTCGCCGGCGCCGTTGGTGTCGCAATATCCGTGTGGAGGGGAGTGGAGGACGAGGATCGCTCCGTCTGGGCAGGCCGACAGCTTCTCTGCCGCCGCCTCGTCGTCGAGGTCGAAGCTCCAGTCCCAGGGGGTGATCGGGATGCCGGCGCCGAGCCCGTAGAACTCGACCCCGTCGATCTCGATCCCGTCGCCGTGGAGGACGGTCGCGGCGGGCCAGGCGGTCGCCGCCTCGCGCAGCGCGTCCTCGGTCTCGTTGTTGCCGGGGACGAGCAGCGTCGGGGCCGAGATCGCCGCCAGCGCGCCGATCGTCTCCTCGAGCCCCTCGTGGATCGAGGCGAAGTCGCCGGCGCCGATCACGACGTCCGCGTCGGCCGACATCTCGACCAGCTCGGCAGCCTGCCCGAGGTCACGGTGGAGGTCGCTGAAGGCGAGGATCCTCACGACCCAAACCTAGCGGCTCGGCACCGGTCGTTGATAATCTCGCCGCCCTCATGCCCGGCGTCTTCTGGATAGGACTCGGCATCGCCGCCTTCGGCGTCCTCGTCGGCTTCATCGCCGGTGCCCGCTCACGCACCACCGGCCTCCTCACCGGTCTCGCCATCGGCGCCTTTCTCGGCGTGATGGCCGGCTTCCCGCTGCTCGCGATCGGCCTCTCCACCAGCTGATCCGGGGCGCCTCCTCCAGTCCGGTCGACGGTCCCGACGAGTGGGGTGGGCCCGGAACGGATGGGGCGGGGCCGTTCACCACTCGCCTTCGGTGGCGGCTTCCGCAGGGCGGCACCGCGATCTGGACCTCACGCGCCGCCCGCAGGCGCGGAACCGTCGACCTCATCTCCGAGGCGGGCGAGATCGTCCACGTGCTCGCGGCCCCGGCCACCGCCCGGCGCCTGCGCCGGGTCAACTGGGTCTCGGCGACGGCTTTCGTGATCGGCGGCTCGCTGTTCGCCCTAGGAGCGGCGCTGGCGCTATCCGGCGCCCCGGCGAAAACCAGCAGCTGGATCTATCTGATCGGCGGCGTCGCGCCGCGGCGCTCAGCCACTCGAGCCGGTCGGGTTCACGCGCCCACCAGCGCCAGCGGCCGGCGGCGAGCACCCCGTTGGCGTCGACCGCCCGCGGGCCGTTCACGACCTGCAGCAGCCCGGCGTAGCCGCCGGTCGAGAAGAAGTGTTCGTCGGGACACTCGTCTTCGCCATCCTCCTCGTCGACTCGTTCATCGAGGGGTTGAGCGCGAGCGCCGAGAACCACCTCGTCTGGTCGCCGGACATGATCGGGTGCACCCTCTTCCTCGTCTCGGGACAGATGGCGATCGCCGAGGTGTGTCACCGGCGTTGGTGCTGGCGCAGCCGCGATCTCGGCTGGTGGATCGTGATCGTCAACCAGCTCGGCTCGATTCTCTTCATGGCTTCGGCGGTGGCCTCCTTCGCGCGTCCGGTCGGCGGCGAGATCCTCAGCGTCGCGTTGGCCGACTGGGGCACCCTCACAGGTGCGCTCTGCTTTGCCGTCGCGGGCGGCCTCCAGGAGCTCGAGCGCCCCGCCGCCGGCGGTTGAGGCGGATCCCCGGGGGTAGTAGAACCGGGTTCCCGCGAGAGGAAGGAAGGCCGATGGTCGAAGTGACCGCGATCCCGCAGATCGAGCTCCATGATGGCGTCCAGATCCCGCAGCTCGGGTTCGGCGTCTTCCAGGTTCCGCCGGACGACACGCGGGCGGTGGTCGAAGAGGCCCTCGAGGCGGGATACCGCCACATCGATACCGCCGCCGCCTACCGCAACGAGAAGGGGGTCGGGGAGGCGATCGCCGCGTCGGGCATCCCGCGCGAGGAGCTTTTCGTCACGACCAAGCTCTGGAACTCCCAGCAGGGCCACGACGAGGCGCTCGCGGCCTTCGAGTCCAGCCTCGGCAGGCTCGGGCTCGACCGGGTCGACCTCTACCTGATCCACTGGCCGATGCCGGCCGAGGACCTGTTCGTCGAGACCTGGAGAGCGTTCGAAAAAATCCACGAGGAGGGCGGTGCCCGGACGATCGGCGTCTCCAACTTCAGGGTCGAGGACCTCGAGCGGCTCGAGCAGGAGACCTCGACCCGGCCGACCGTCAATCAGATCGAGCTCCACCCCTGGCTGCAGCAGGCCGAGCTGCGCCGCTGGCATGCCGAGCACGACGTCGCGACCGAGGCCTGGAGCCCGCTGGCGAAGTCGCGGCACCTCGACGACGAGACGATCGCCTCGATCGCCGCCGCCCACGGCAAGTCGCCGGCTCAGGCGATCCTGCGCTGGCACCTCCAGCTCGGCGACATCGTCTTCCCGAAATCTTCGACGCCGGAGCGGATCCGGGAGAACATCGACGTCTTCGACTTCGAGCTGAGCGCCGAGGAGATGGACCGGATCGAGGGACTCGACGCCGGCGAGCGGACGGGTCCTGACCCATCGGAGTTCGTCTCGCCTTAGGTCCGCTTAGGCAGCCGCTTCGGGCCGGCGCACCTGCGCGCGCCCCTCACCGTATCCCCTGGTCTCGACCACGATCAGGATCCAGATCAGGACGTTGGCGACGGCGAGCACGGTGATCGCCGGAGCGTCGATCGCCAGCGGGACGAGGATCAGGAGGACGACCGCCAGCAGAAGGCGGCGCCCGTTGAGGGTGTGGATGTGGCGCCAACGGAAGGCGACGAGCCCGAGCAGGTAGATCGCCAGCCCGCCGAGCAGGGCGAAGGCCGGGACGGCGTCGAGATGGTCGTCGAAGTGGCCGATCGTCTTTTTCAGCCCGAGTGCGACGAGGACGATCCCGGCGACCATCGGCAGGTGCAGGTAGGAGTAGGAGTCGCGGGCCATCGTGTTCTGGACGTAGCCCGGCTCGGCCGCCGCCAGCCGCTGCCCGGAGACGAGGGCGACGACGTCGAAGTAGACCCACCACATCGCGGCGGCGAGCGCGACTCCGAGCACCGCCGCGGCGCCGATCCCGAAGCTGAGCTCGCCTGCGGCGCCGACGCCGATCGCGACGATCGACTCGCCGAGGGCGATGATCACGATCAGCCCGTGGCGCTCGGCAAAGTGCTCCGCGTGGAGCCGCCAGCCCGCCGGCGGGATCAGGTAGGGGCCGAACATATCGAGGAAGAGGGCGAGCGCCCAGATCGCCCCCTGGAGGATGCCGTCGAAGAGCGATGCCGCCGCGAGGAGGCTGACCGCGATCGCGGTGCTGACCGCGAGGCCGAGCACCGCGTGGCGGAGGGCGTCGTCCTCTGGGCTGGCGAGTATGAAGAGCCAGATCTGGGCAACCCGGACGAGGCCGTAGGCGAGCGCGAAGACGAGGCCGAGGTCGCCGAAGGCGTGGGGAACGCAGATCGAGACGATCAGAAGCGCCGCCATCGCGCCGAAGATCACGAGGCGGACCGCGCCCTCCTCGGGGTCGACGACGCTGGTCAGCCAGGCGTATCCGACCCAGGCCCACCACAGCATTCCGAGGACGAGCAGCCCCTGGATCAGGCCCGACCAGGACGGGTGATGCGCCATCAGCGCCGTGCACTGGGTGATCGCGAGGACGAAGACGAGGTCGAAGAACAGCTCGAGCGGCGTCACGCGCTCCTCCTCGACGTCGCGCAGCCGTGGCCGCAGGCGGCGCTGGGAGCTGTGGTCCGCCGCCGCCATCCCCGCTAGGCGTCCTCCTCGTGATAGCGGTCGAGCAGCGCCCGCTCCTCCTCGCGCCCCGGGTAGACGAAGAAGACCAGCGCGGCGCCGAGCACGACCGCGACGATCCCGGCGATGTAGGCGCGCTCGTCGCCCTGGAGGAACGATTCCTGCGCGGCGGGGATGATCCTGTCGGCGTATTCCGGATAGCGATGGGCGAGGTCGGCGGCGCCGGCAAACGACTTGGTCAGGGTTGCCTGGACTTCCTCGTTGATCTGACCGGCCCTGCCGGAGGACTGGATCGCTTCGTTCGCGGCGGCCGTGTAGCCGGCGGTGAGGAGGGCGCCGAAGATCGATTGCATGATCGCGCCGCCGAGGTCACGCTGAAGGTCGGCGGTCGCCGAGGCCATCCCCGCGCGCCGCACGGGCACCGAGCCGGTGAGCGATCGCGAGGCGGGCGTCCCGGCGAACCCGACCCCGGCGCCGACCAGCGCGTAGGCGAGCCCGACCTTCCAATAGGGGATCCCGCCGTTCCAGAGCAGCAGCATCGTGAGGAAGCCGAGCAGGACGAAGACGTAGCCGAGCAGGAGGGTGAAGCGGGCGCCGTGCTCGTCGACCAGTTTCGCCGAATGGGGCGCGACGATCACCATCGCCACCGCTCCGGGCAGGATCGCGGCGCCGGCCTCCAGGGTTGAGTATTCGAGCACGTTCTGGAGGAACTGCTGGCCGATGAACATCGCCCCCATCAGCGAGCCGAAGACGATGATCCCGGCGCAGGCCGCGACCCAGAAGATCCGCCGCGCGGCGACGTCGAGGTCATACAGCGGGTTGCGCGCCCGCCGCTGGCGGATCACGAAGGCTCCGGTGGCGGCGAGCGCGATCAGGCCGAGGCCGATTGCCAGCGTTCCCTTCCCCGGCACCGGGGCGAGGTTGATTCCCAGCACCAGTGCCGCGACCAGCAGGATCGAGAGGATGCCGCCGAGGTTGTCGACCGGCTCGGTGGCCTCGTTGACGTGGGCCGGGACGTGGCGCCACGCCATGAACAGCGCAAGCCCGGCGAGCGGCAGGGTGACGAGGAAGACGGAGCCCCAGTCGAAATGCTCCAGAAGAGCGCCGGAGAGCAGCGGCCCGAGCGAGGCGATCGCGCCGCCGATCGCCGACCAGAGGGCGATTGCGCGGGTCCGCGCCGCACCCGACCAGAGCGCGGTGATCAGGGCCAGCGTGGTGGGGAAGGCCATGCCGGCCGCGACTCCACCGAGCACCCTGGCGACGAAGAGGACGTCGTCGGAGGGGGCGAGGCCTGCGAGC
>DATAOP010000021.1:0-9361 GCA_036265675.1 Solirubrobacterales bacterium | reverse complement strand
GGCACCTTCAACCTGATGGGGGCGCTGAAAACCTCGATGGCGACGACCGGCTACGAGGACATCCGCTCCTTCCAGCGGGCCGAGGTGATGGTCGCGCCGGCGCTCCAGAGCGAGGGGAAGAAGCTTCAGCAGGAGCAGTCGGTCGGGATGGGCTCGAATGGCCGCGCAGCGGTGTCGGCGGGGGTTGCTGTCTCGGATGACTGACGGCATGGCCGGCGGGTCCTGTCGTCGGGGACAGCACCTCGTCCTCGCGGGACGACGCTGCGGGCGAGGTCCTGCCCCCGACACCACCCGCCGGAGATGCCGTGAGTGATACGACCGTCGACCCCCGTCTGAGCGAAGCCCCAGCCGATTCGGCCCAGGCCGACGCGGCTGCCGACGGAAGTGGGCGGCTCGAGGAGGTGCTCGTGCTGGATTTCGGCGGGCAGTACTCGCAGCTGATCGCAAGACGCATCCGCGAATGCGGGGTCTTTGCCGAGATGCTGCCCGCGACGGCGTCGGCGGAGGTAATTCGGGAGCGGGAGCCGAAGGGGCTGATCCTCTCCGGCGGCCCGGCGTCGGTCTATGAGCCGGGGGCGCCCGCGTTCCCGACCGAGCTCCTCGACCTCGAGATCCCGATGCTCGGCATCTGTTACGGGATGCAGGCGATGGTCCGGACCCTCGGGGGGAGGGTCGAGGGAGCCGAGACGGGCGAGTTCGGGCGCACCGAGCTGACCCTGCGCGACGGCGGCGGAACGCTGCTCGCCGGCCTCCCCGAGAGCCAGAGCTGCTGGATGAGTCACCGCGACGCGGTCTTCGAGCCGCCGGAGGGGTTCGACGCCCTCGCCTCGACGCCGGGCTCGCCCGTCGCCGCCTGCGAGTCCCCCGACCGAGGCCTCTACGGCATCCAGTTCCACCCCGAGGTCGTCCACACCCCCTACGGGACCGAGATCCTGACCCGCTTCCTGCGCGACATCGCCGGCTGCGAGGAGGAGTGGTCGCCGCAGTCGGTGATCGCCGAACAGGTCGCGAAGATCGAAGCACAGGTCGGCGAGGGCAGGGTGATCTGCGGCCTCTCCGGCGGTGTCGACTCCTCGGTCGCGGCGCTCCTCGTACACCGCGCGGTCGGGGAGCGGCTGACCTGCGTCTTCGTCGACCACGGCCTGATGCGGCTGAACGAGGCCGAGCAGGTGGTCGAGGCGTTCGAGCGATTCGGAATCCCGCTCGTCCACGTCGACGCCGAGGAGCGCTTCCTCACCCGCCTCGCCGGCGTCGAGGAGCCCGAGCAGAAGCGGAAGATCATCGGCGAGGAGTTCATCCGCGTCTTCGAGGAGGAGGCGGCGAAGCTCGAGGACGCCCGCTACCTGGTGCAGGGAACGCTCTATTCGGACGTGATCGAGTCCGGCGGCAGCGACCATGCGGCGACGATCAAGTCCCACCACAACGTCGGCGGGCTCCCGGAGGACCTCGAGTTCGAGCTGGTCGAGCCGCTGCGGATGCTGTTCAAGGACGAGGTCCGGGCGGTCGGCGCCGAGCTCGGATTGCCCGAGCGCCTTGTCTGGCGCCAGCCCTTCCCCGGTCCCGGCCTGGCGATCAGGATCGTCGGCGGCGAGGTGACCAGGGAGCGCCTCGACATCCTCCGCGGCGCCGACGCGATCCTCCAGGAGGAGATCCGCGCCGCCGAGCTCTACCGCCAGCTCTGGCAGTCGTTCTGCGTCCTCCCGGTGGTCCGCTCGGTGGGCGTCCAGGGCGACGGGCGCACCTACGCGTACCCGATCGTGATCCGGGCGGTGACCTCCGACGACGCGATGACGGCCGACTGGGCGCGCCTGCCCTACGACCTGCTCGAGCGGGTCTCGAACCGGATCATCAACGAGATCAGCGGCGTCAACCGCGTCGCCCTCGACATCTCCTCGAAGCCGCCGGCGACGATCGAGTGGGAGTAGCCATCTAGGGTCGGGCGGCCATGCCGTCCTTCCCGGTCTCGATCGCGATCCTCAGCCTCCTGCAGGCGGTGCTCGTGGCGCTGCCGCAGGCCCGGCCCGCCGCCTGGGCCGAGTCGTTGCGAAGTCCGTGGTGGGCCGTGATCCCGGCCGGCTCGATCATCGTCGTGATCGCGATCGTCGCGGCGACACCGGGCTCGGCGACCGTCCTCTCCTACCTGGCGCTGATCGCCTGCCCGCCGCTCGCCGCGCTCGCGCTCGGGTGGCTGATCCGCGGCTCGCAGCCGCTCTGGGCGCTGGCGGTGATTCCGCTCTTCGCCCTCGCCTGGGCTTCGAGGGGCGCCCTGGCCGGCGAGTCGGCCGCCGCCGCGATCTCCTCGCTGGCCTGCGTCACCCTCGGCTGGATCCTCGCCTCCTCCGTTCCCGGCCCCTGGCTGCGGTGGGGGATCTACGCGATGGCGACGATCGACGCGATCTTCGTCGCGGCCGAACTGCTCCAGGGCCCCAACGCGGTCCTCACGGCCGCCGCGCCGGGGGTCGAGCTCCCGCGGCTGCAGGTGATCGCCTTCGGCGCCGCCAGGATGGGCTTCGGCGACGTCTTCGTCGCCGCAACCACCGGCGCCCTGCTCGCCGCCGACCGCCGTCGTCAGCTCACGGCGGCCGGGTTGGCGGCCGTCCTCGGCCTTGCCTTCGACCTGCTCTTCTTCGTCCTCGACACCCTGCCGGCGACGGTCCCGGTCGCGGTCGCGCTGGCCCTGACTCAGAGGCTGGTGCCGGAGGAACCGGACGGGCCGCTCGAGGTCAGATCCCGGCGACCCGCGTGATCGCGAAGATCGCGGCGAACCCCGACGCGGTCAGCCCGACTTTCTGCCAGGAGGCGTGGGCGTGCGCCTCGGGCAGGAGGTCGGTCGCGCCCATGTAGAGGAAGAAGCCGCTGTAGAGGCAGAGGATGTAGCCGAGGGTCTGGTCGGAGACCGTGAGTACCGAGCCGACGATCGCCCCGAGCAGAGGCGCGAGGGCGTCGATCCGCAGCCACCGGGTCGCCTGGCGGCGGTCGCCCGACTGGCTCATCACGAAGCTGACGGTGTTGAGCCCGTCGGCGAAGTCGTGGCTGACGACGGCGACGAAGACGAGGAACCCGGTGGCGGCGTCGAGGCCGAACGCGAGGCCGATGCCGAGGCCGTCGATGAAGCTGTGGATCGAGAGCCCGAGCGCGCCGAAGACCCCGACCCGGTGGTGGGCGCGGGCCTCGTCGGGGTCGTCGCGGTGGTGGAGGACGAGCGCCCGCTCGGCGAAGAAGAAGGCAAGGAACCCGACCGCGACCAGGGCGGTCGCCCTGTCGGTGTCGCCGACGTTGTCGATCCCCTCGGGCAGAACGTCGAACAGCGCCACCGCGACGACGACGCCCCCGGTCAGCGCGATCACCGTCGGCAGGGTGTGGGAGAGGCGCAGCGCGATCTGGCCGCCGATCAGCGTCGCGATGACGGTGAGGCCGGCGAGCGGGATCGCGACAGCGGGCACGCGGCGACCTCAGCGCCCGGTCGCGTGTTCACAGCGGGGACAGGTCCCGCGGAGGACGACGTCGTGGGCGGCGACGGCGAATTCAGATCTGCGGCTGACCGCCTCGATCGCGTCCTCCAGGGCCTCGCTCGCGAACGGCGCCAGCCGGCCGCAGCCCTCGCAGACGATGTGATGGTGGTGGAGCTCGGGGTCGACCCGCTCATAGCCCGCCGCGTCGCCGCCGATCTCGACCCGCTGGACGAGGTGGAGATGCTCGAGCTGCTCCAGCGTCCGGTAGACGCTGGCCCGGCCGACCCCCTCGAGCCGGCGATCGATCTCGAGCGCGGTCACCGCGCAGCTCTCGCCGGCGAGAAGGTCGACGACCTGACGGCGGGAGCCGCCGCTGCGGTATCCCGCCTCGCCGAGGCGCCTCATCGCATGCTCTGTCCAAGCCATCGGCAGGCAGGCTAGCAAGGAATGAGAACCAGTCTCATTCCTTGCTGTTGCGTACCCCTATCGCGGTCTAGCTGTACCGGTCCCAGCGTTCGAGCAGCGGCAGCGGGTCGATCGGGCTGCCGCCTTCGTACCAGCCGGGTGGTTCCCAAATCTCGAAGTGGAGATGGCATCCGACCGCGTCGCCGGTTTCGCCGACGATGCCGATCGGCTGTCCGGTGCGGACCGACATCCCCTCCTGCAGGGGGGACGGTTCGCGCATGTGCATGTAGACCATGTCGTAGCCGGTGCCGCGGCCATCGATGACCACGTAGTTGCCGGCGGCGCCCTGGTAGCCGGCGTACTGGACGCGGCCGCCGCGGGCGGCGACGATCGGCAGCCCGCAGCGGGCCATGATGTCCTGGCCCTGGTGCGTGTGGCCGGCGCGGGCGGCGCCGAAGCGTCCCGCCGCGCCGCCGAATTCGTGCGGGCCGAGCAGCGGGAACGCGTAGCCGTAGAGCGAGAAGCCGAGGCTGACCGGCGGCGCTTCCGAAGAGGAGGCGCGGTGCTTCGCCCGCAGCGGTTCGGTGCCGGTCTGGGCCGAGACCCGGAAGCTGTAGCGCCCGTTGGGAGCGGCGCGGCCGAGCGTCGTCGTCCCCGACCAGCGGACCCCGTCTTCGACACCGGGCGCGATGTCGTTGCGGTAGTAGCTGGCCATCACTTCGCCGGCGGCGTCGACGACGTCGATCCGGAGGTCGTTCTGGGGCTGGTCGCTGGCGATCGTGTAGCGGAGGCTCGGGTAGCGGACGCCGTAGTAGAAGGACTTGCGCGGGGTCACCATGGCCGTGGTCAGGGTGACGTTGCCGGCGCTCGGCGCTTCGGCCGGCGGCGCCCCTGACTTGGTCGGCGGGGCGGGGGCCATTCCGGCGGGTGTCGGGGCGCCGCCGGTCTCGGCCGCGGCCGGAGTCGCCGCGCAGGCCCACGCCGTCGCCAGAACGGCGATCAATCCAAATCCGGTTTGCCGAAACCAGGCACCCCTCGCGCTGCGCGCCACGCACTCCCTCTCTTTCGATCGCCTACGGAGTTAGCTGTCGGGCTCGCGCTGAAAGAGCTGCGCTACGGACCTGTTCGGCCGATTCGCCCCTGGGACCTGCAACGGTCCCTGCGGTTCCTCCGCCCCCGCCCGGCTTGGCCAGGCGGGATTCGGCACTGCTGGCGCGGCAGTATAGAACGGTGTGCGGCTATGATGCTGCTCCGCCGCGCAGGGTTGCCCGCGCGGTTTTTGCACGATGAAGACCTACGTTGCGACACCCGCCGACCGCCAGCGCGACTGGTACGTCGTCGATGCCGAGGGTCAGACCCTGGGTCGATTGGCGACGAGGATCGCCGATGCGCTGCGTGGAAAGCGCAAGCCGGAGTACACGCCCCACGTCGACACCGGGGACTTCGTCGTCGTCGTCAACGCTGAGAAGATCCGGGTGACCGGCAACAAGCTCGAGCAGAAGCGCTACTGGCGCCACAGCGGCTACCCGGGCGGGATCAAGTCCCGCAGCCTGGCCGAGATGCTCGACCGGCGCCCGGAGGAGGTGATCCGCAAGGCGGTCAAGGGGATGCTTCCCCGCAACCGGCTTGCCCGCCGCCAGCTGACCAAGCTGAAGGTCTACGCCGGCCCCGACCACCCACACGCGGCGCAGAAACCGCAGCCGATGGAGATCCAGAGATGACTGACGACGAGCGCAGAGACGAAGAGACTTCAGAGGAGTCGCAGGAGCCGACCCCCGCCGACCCCGGACGCGAAGCGGAGGAGTCGGCGGTTGATGGCGAAGCCGCAAGCCCGAGCGAGGAGGAGTCGCAGTCTGATTCCTCCTCGACGAGCGAGGGCGGCGAGGCGCCGGAGGCGTCCGAGGATGAGGCGCCGGAGGCGCTCGCCGAGGATGCGGCGACAGAGGCGGAGGAGCCCGCGACCGTTGACGAGCCTGCGGCAAAAGCGGAGAAAAAAGCCGATGTGATTCCGGGGGCCGACCTCGAGCCGATCGCGGTCGAGGAGGAGGAGCGGCCGCTGAGCGCCGAGGAGCAGGCCCGGGTTGAGGCCGAGGAGGAAGAGCGTGCCCGGCGCGAGGCTCAGCTCACCGGCGAGGGCGGCGAGGATGATGAGGATCGCCCCGCGCCCCGCGCCCCGGCGAAGCTCGAGGGCGATGCCCGCTACCTGGCGACCGGCAAGCGCAAGAGCGCGATCGCCCGCGTCACCCTGATGCCCGGCAGCGGCGAGATCGTGATCAACCGGCGCCCGCTCGAGGAGTTCTTCCCACGTCCCCTTCATCAGACGATGGCCCGCCAGCCGCTCGCGACGACCGGCTACGAGGGCAGCGTCGACGTACGCGTTCGCGTTCACGGCGGTGGCATCGGCGGTCAGGCCGGGGCCGTTCGCCACGGCATCGCCCGGGCGCTGACCGAGGTTGATCCCGAGCTGCGGAGTGAGCTCAAGCGTCGAGGCTTCCTCACCCGCGACGCCCGCGTCAAGGAGCGCCGCAAGGCCGGTCTGAAGAAGGCCCGTAAGCGTCCGCAGTTCTCCAAGCGCTAGGGGTCAACTTGTCGGTGGAGCGCAAGCTCTTCGGAACCGACGGGGTCCGAGGAGAGGTCGGCGCCTTCCTCAGCGCCGAGCTTGCGATGTCGCTGGGCCGGGCCGCGGTCGCCTCGCTCGATGTCGACCGGCCCCAGGTCCTGATCGTCCGCGACACCCGTGAGTCGGGGCCGATGCTCGCCTCGGCGCTCGCCGCGGGGGTGGCGGAGGCCGGGGGGGACGCGCTGCTGGCCGGAGTCCTGCCGACGCCCGCCGCGGCGATCCTGGTCAGGCGGCTCGGGCTCGACCTCGCGGTCGTGGTCTCCGCCTCTCACAATCCCTATCGCGACAACGGGATCAAGTTCTTCTCGGCCGCCGGAACCAAGCTCAGCGACGAGGCGGAGACGTCGGTTGAAGCACTGGTCGGCGCGCCGCCGGCCGCGCAGGCGGGGCAGGTCCGTGAGCTCGAGGGGGCTTCGGAGGACTACCTGCGGGCCCTCGAGGCGGCCTTCCCGCTCGACCTGACCGGGACGACCATCGCGCTCGACTGCGCCAACGGCGCGACCCATCGGGTCGCGCCGGCGATCTTCGAGCGGCTCGGGGCGACGGTCGAGGCGATCGCGGTCGAGCCCGATGGCCGCAACATCAACGACGGCTGCGGCTCGACCGACCTCGGAAAGCTGCGGAGCCACGTCGCCGGGTCGCAGGCCTCGCTCGGGTTCGCCTTCGACGGCGACGGCGACCGCGTCCTCGCCGTCGACGGCTCCGGCCGCCCCCACGACGGCGACGAGCTGATTGCGATCGCCGCCCGCGGCCTGAAAACGCGCGGGGAGCTCGGCGGCGGCGTCGCCGTTACCGTGATGAGCAACTTCGGCTTCCACCGGGCGATGAAGGAGGCCGGCATCGAGGTCGCGGTAACGCGGGTCGGCGACCGCCACGTCCTCGACGAGCTCGATCGCCGCGGCTGGGTGCTCGGCGGCGAGCAGTCCGGCCACATCATCGACACCCGCTTCGTCGCGACCGGCGACGGGATCGCCGCGGCGCTGATGACGATGCGCGAGCTCGGCGGGCGCGACCTCGCCGACACCGTCCCGATGGAGAGGGTCCCGCAGCGGATGATCAACGTCGAGGTCGGCGACCGCGACGCGCTCGAGGGCGCGAAGCCGGTCTGGGAGGCGGTCAGGGACGAGGAGGCCCCGCTCGAGGGACGGGGTCGGATCCTCCTGCGCCCATCCGGGACCGAGCCGCTGGTTCGCGTCATGGTCGAGGCGCCCGATGCCGATGAGGCCGACGCGATCTGCGAGCGGTTGGCAGCTGTCGTCAGCCGCGAGCTCGCCTGAGTGCACGCGGCCGCCCTTTACCCTTAATCGCCTTCATGTGTGGAATTGTCGGATACGTCGGTGGCCGTCCCTGCCGGGAACTGCTCGTCGCCGGGCTCGAAAAGCTCGAATACCGCGGCTATGACTCGGCCGGCGTCTCGGTGATCGAGGACGGCCACGTCGACAGCGTCCGCGCCGTCGGCAACCTCGCCAACCTCCGCGCCGCGATGGACGAGAACGGCGCCGGTGGCGTCGCGGTCGCCGCACCGCCGGCGACCACCGGGGTGGCCCACACCCGCTGGGCGACCCACGGCAAGGTCACCGAGCAGAACGCACACCCCCACAGCGACAGCTCCGACCGCGTCCACATCGTCCTCAACGGGATCGTCGAGAACCACGCCAGGCTGCGGCAGCGGCTCGAGGCGGAGGGGCAGGAGTTCAGCTCCGAAACCGACGCCGAGGTCGTCGCCCACCTGATTGCCGGCCACTACGACGGCGACCTCACCGCTGCGGTAAGGGCGGCGTTCGCCGACCTCCGTGGGCACTACGCGTTCGTCGCGATGCACGCCGACCACCCGGGCATCCTGGTTGGGGCCCGCAAGGAGTGCCCGCTGGTCGCCGGGATCGGCGACGGCGAGAGCTTCCTCGCCTCGGCGATCCCCGCCTTCCTCGCCGAGACCCGGCTTGCGGTCGCGATCGAGAACAACGAGGTGGTCACGATCGACGCCTCCGGGGTCAGCCTCACCGACGCCGACGGCAACCCGGTCGAGCGCGAGCCGGAGGAGATCGAGTGGGACGAGACTGCGGCCGAGAAGGGCGGCTACGAGACCTACATGCTGAAGGAGATCCACGAACAGGCGGACGCGGTCGCCGAAACGATCGCCGGCCGGTTGCCCGGCGACGAGGGCGTCGATTTCTCCGAGGTCGATCTCGACGACTCGTTCCTGCGGGACATGCGGCGGATAGTGATCGTCGCCTGCGGGACCTCCTACCACGCCGGCCTGGTCGGCCGCTACGCGATCGAGGAGTGGGCACGGGTCCCGGTCGAGATGGACATCGCCTCCGAGTATCGCTACCGCAACCCGGTGGTCGGGCCGGACGACCTGGTGATCGGGATCACCCAGTCGGGCGAGACCGCCGACACCCTGGCGGCGATGCGGCTCGCCCGCGAGCGCGGCGCCACGGTCCTCGCGATCACAAACATCCGCGGCAGCCAGGCGACGCGCGACGCCGACGCGGTTCTCTACACGCGCGCCGGCCTCGAGATCAGCGTCGCCGCGACCAAGACCTTCGTCGCCCAGGCGGCGACGATGTACCTGCTCGGGCTGCGGCTGGCCGAGCTGCGCGGGACCATGCCGAAGGAGCGCCTCGCCGAGCTCGTCGCCGAGCTCAAGCACCTTCCCTCGAAGATCGAGGAGACGCTGGCCTCCTGCGAGGACGACGTCCGCGAGGTATCCGCCCAGCACAGCGCCAAGGGCTTCTTCCTGTACCTCGGCCGCCACATCGGCCTCCCGGTCTGCCTCGAGGGGGCGCTGAAGCTGAAGGAGATCTCCTACATCCCGACCGACGCCTACGCGGCGGGCGAGATGAAGCACGGCCCGATCGCCCTGCTCGACGAGTCGACGCCG
>DATAOP010000020.1:0-6697 GCA_036265675.1 Solirubrobacterales bacterium | reverse complement strand
TTTGAGGGAGGGTGGGGGTGTCTCGCGCGCAGCGGCGTTAGCTATTCGCACCGGAGCCCTTTGTAGGACTGCCGATGTTCTCCCCAGGCGAATAGCCCAGCGAGCACGAGACACCCCCACCCTCCCTTGCCGGCCCGAGGTGGGCGAGCAAGCGCCTAACCCTGGATCGGGCGCGCGAGGCTCAGGGCGTAGTCGCCGGCGGGGTCGGTGAACCAGCCGCGCATTTCGAGGCCGGATTCGGCGTAGACGCACTCCAGGCGCTCGCGGGTGAACTTGGTCGAGATCTCGGTCCGCATCTCCTCGCCGGCGGCGAACTCGACCGTCATCTCCAGGTCGGCGAGGGTGACGGACTGTTCGGCGAGGGAGCGCAGGCGGATGTCCATCCGCTCCTCGCGGGCGTCGTAGCGAGCGACATGCTCGAAGGCGTCAAGGTCGAAGTCGGCGCCGAGCTCGCGGTTGAGGACGGCGAGGACGTTCTTGTTGAACTCGGCGGTGACCCCGGCGGCATCGTCGTAGGCCGCCTCCAGGCGCGCGGTCTCCTTGACCAGGTCGGTGCCCAGCAGGAGGTGGTCGCCGGGGCCGAAGAGGGCGGCGATCCGGGTCAGGAACTCGCGCCGCTCGCCCGGGTAGAGGTTGCCGATCGTGCCGCCGAGGAAGGCGAGCAGGCGCTCGGAGCCGTCGCTGTGGATGCGCTCGAGGTCGTTCTCGAAGTCGCAGACGAGGCCGCGGATGTCGATCCCGGGGTACTCCTCGACCAGGGCGCGGGCGGTCTCGTGGGTGATCTCCTCGGAGATGTCGACCGGGACGTAGGTCTCGAGGCGGCCGGCGTCGCGCATCGCGCTGAGCAGGTGGCGGGTCTTCGAGGCCGAGCCGGAGCCGAGCTCGACCAGGGTCCCGGGGCCGCCGGCGGCGGCGACGATCTCCGCCGAGCGGTCGGCCAGCACCTCGCGCTCGCGCCGGGTCGGGTAGTACTCGGGCAGCTCGGTGATCCGCTCGAAGAGCTGCGAGCCGCGCTCGTCGTAGAAGTACTTCGGCGAGAGCTCCTTCGGCGAGGCCGAGAGGCCGACGCGGACGTCCTCGGCCATCGCCGCGGCCGAGTCGGCGTCGAGGTGGACCTCGATCGCGATCATGCGTCCCTCGCGCAGCGCAGGCCGGAGAAGATCTGGCTGCGCTCGGCCAGGTCCCAGTTGCGGAAGCTCGGGCGGGAGACGCGCGGGTCGGTCGCCCAGGAGGCGCCGCGCAGCACCTTGTGCCCGTCGCCGAAGAAGACCTCGGAGTACTCGCGGTATGGGAAGGCCTCGAAGCCGGGGTAGGCGCGGAACTCAGAGCGGGTCCACTCCCAGACCTCGCCGACCCCGTCCAGGCGCGGGCTCGCGGCCTCCCACTCGAACTCGGTCGGCAGCCGCTTGCCGGCCCAGCGGGCGAAGGCGTCGGCCTGCTCCCAGGAGACGTGGACCACCGGGCGCGCGGGGTCGACCGGCGCGCGGTCGCCCATCGCCGTGCTGACCCAGCCGTCGCCGTCGCGCTCCCAGTAGTCGGGCGCGTCGGCGCCGGTCGCCCCCATGAACTCGGCGTAGGCAGCGTTGGTGACCGGGATTCGATCGATCTCGAAGGCGGCCAGCTCGACGCTGTGGCGGCCGCGCTCGTTGTCATAGGCGAAGCCGGTGGGCGCGGCGCCGATCTCGTAGCTCCCGGCCGCGATCGCGATCGTTTCGGGTCCGTCCGCGTCGACCGGCGCGGGGCCAAACTCCCAGGGCGGCTCGTAGCCGTCGACCAGCTGCAGCAGCTGCAGCATCGTCTCGTTGTGCTGGAGCTCGTGGGCGAGCAGCATCTCGTAGACGAAGCCATCGCGCAGCAGCCGGTCCTCGGCTTCGGGCCCGACCTCGACCTCGCTCAACACCTCGAGCGTCCGCGCGCGGACGTCGGCCAGGTAATCGCGCAGCTCGGCGTCGCGCAGGATCGGCAACTCGCCGCGGGTCCTGCGCGGGTTCTCGATCGCGTCATAGAAGCGGCCAAGCTCACCGTGCATCGGCTCGCGGTTGCCGATCGTCTGCACCAGCCAGAGCTCCTCGAAGTTGGCGATGTGGCCGAGGTCCCAGGCGAGCGGGCTGAGGATCGGCGAATAGACGCGGTTGAGCTGCTCGTCGTCGAGTGGATCGACCAGCGCCAGCGTGCGCCGGCGAGCCTGCGCGAGCAGATCGGCGATCTCCCGATTGCGAGCCGTGCTGCCTGCTTCCTGGGTGTTTGCCGTCACCTCGGTTGCGATACGCAGACCCTACCCAGGTCGGATTACCGGGATGTGAAATACGCTGCACGACATGAACGTCCAAGGAGCAGGAGCGCTGGTCGCCGGCGGGGCCTCCGGACTCGGCGCCGCCACCGCCCGCGCGCTCGCGAAAGCCGGGGCCCAGGTGGTGATCGCCGACCGCGACGCCGAGCTCGGAGCGGAGTTGGCGACCGAGATCGGCGCCAGTTTCGCGGCGGTCGACGTGACCGACGCCAGCGCCGTCGCGGCGGCGGTCGAGCAGGCCGCCACCGCCCCGGAGGGCCTGCGGATCTCGGTCTGCTGCGCCGGCATCGGCTGGGCCGAACGGCTGGCCCGCTCGCGCGGCGCCCACGACCTCGACCACTTCAGCAAAGTCATCAACGTCAATCTGATCGGCACCTTCAACGTGATGCGGATCGCCGCCGCGGTGATGATCGAAAACGAGCCCGACGCGGGCGAGGAGCGCGGCGTCTGCATCAACACCGCCTCGATCGCCGCCTTCGAGGGCCAGATTGGCCAGGTCGCCTACTCCGCCTCGAAGGGCGCGATCGTGGCGATGACCCTGCCGGCCGCCCGCGACCTCGCCTCGCGCGGGGTGCGGGTGATGACGATCGCTCCCGGCACCTTCGACACCCGCCTGCTGGAAGGGCTGCCGGAGGCGGCGCGACTCTCGCTCGGCGCCGAAGTCCCCTTCCCCAAGCGCCTCGGCGTTCCCGCGGAGTACGCACTGCTGGTCGAGCAGATCGTCGCCAACCCGATGTTGAACGGGGAGACGATCCGCCTTGACGGCGCTCTGCGGATGAAGCCCAAGTAGCTCAGTCGGTCCCTTCGGCCTCGGGGTCGAGCCAGACGCGCTTGTGCCACGGCGGCGTGATCGCGAAAGACGCACCCGATTCGGCGGCGATCGGCTCGAGGGCGATCAGGTGGACGCGACGACCCGGCGTGAAGCGCTCAGTCCGTCCCGCGCCGGCGGCATTGCCGGCGTGGCTGCCGCCGGAGACGAGCAGCAGGTGAGTCTCCGGCCCCCAGCCGTTCGGCTCGCGGGCGCCGATCCCCTCAGCGATGTCCTTGACCACGCCGAGCCCGGCGTCCGAGCCCCAGTTGGCGACGCCGCGCTCGTAGTTGTAGCCGTTATGCGAGGAGGCCCGTTGGTCGACCGAGCCGTCAGGGCGAAGGCGAACTTGGACGGACTCCCAGTCGTCGTCGTGGTAGCCCTCCTCCCCGACCACCGGCAGCTCGCGCAGGGTCGCCGAGTTGGCGTAGTAGAGCCAGTATTGGAGATAGAGGTTGCCGGCGCGTGGGCCCGAGCAGTCCGCCCCGGCCGCCTCCGAGCCGTCCCTCTCCCCCGCCCTGCAGTCGACCACGTGGACGAAGGCGCTGACCGGCAGGCGGCCGTCGCTGCGGTGGACGAGGCCGTCGTCGGGCCCATCGGCGCAGGCGCTGCTGCGGCAGCGGCGGAAGTCGACGGGCAACGCCCGCGACCCCTGCTCGAACGCCAGCGTCGGCATGTGGTCGCGGACAAGGCCACCGACTTCGCTCCCGTAGGCGGCGATCAGCTCCGGCTCGTCGCCGCAGTCGTCAGCAAGCGCCGCCGCGCAGAGGACCCGCGAGGCCAGCGCCTGCGCCAGCTCGCTTCCCGGCACCCTCACTCCCACCGCCACCAACCCGGCCATCAGCAGCGAGACGACGCACAGCGTCCCGACCCACTCGACCGTTCCCTGCCCCCGCTCCGAGCCCATGACTCGACGCTAGGAGGCGAGGAGTCACGGGTGGCGCACCCAGGTAACGCCTTGGCCACCGACTAGGAAATTCATCGAGGCGCCGAGGTTCGGTCGGCCCCGCCTGGGAGGCTCCGGCAGTCAAGTCACTCGTCCTTAAGGAGAGCCCGTGAAAGCAGTCCGCAAGCGGCTCACGTATGCCAACGTGATGTCGTCGATCGCCGTCTTCCTGGTGCTGGGCGGCGCCACCGCCTTCGCCGCCAACCAGCTCGGCAAGAACAGCGTCGGCTCCAAGCAGCTGAAGAAGAACGCGGTGACCGCCGCAAAACTGAAGAAGAACGCCGTCACCGGCGCCAAGATCAAGCCCGGCGCGGTCAACGGCACCAAGATCGACGAGGCCACCCTCGGCACCGTCCCTAGCGCCACCACCGCCGGCAGCGCCAACGTCGCCGCCAGCCTCAGCGGCTACTCCCACAACTCGATCCGCCTCGCTCCGACGCCGGTCGCCGACTACACCGCCGGGGTCAACAGCCCGGTCGAGACCACGCTGCTCTCCTCCGGACCGCTCTCGGTGGTCGCCAAATGCGTCACCTTCGGCGGCACCGTCTACGCGTTCACCTTCATCAAATCCGCCACCGAGGGGTCCGCCTTCCAGGGGTACTCCGACCAGTCCTACGGCAGCAACCTGCTCGGACCGGGCACGCCCGCCAGCGAACGAGAACTGGTCTACGAAAGCACCAGCGGCAACTACTCCTACTACAAGGGCAACTATTACGGCACCTACGCCGCCGCGGCAGCCGACGGAACCACGGTCAACGGCCAGGTCCAGCTCGGCCTCAAGACCGGCAACCTAACCGGCACCCAGGGCCTCTACGGCCCCGGCAACGTCTGCCTCTTCGCCGGCACCATGTTCACCCTCTAGAACCCTCGCCCTATCTCAGGGAGCCAGGCCATCGCGCCTGAGCTCTCTGAGCTCCGGGCGTCCACCCCCGGCAGGGGTGAAGCGTCTTGCACTTTTTCGGCGCAGCGAGTCTTGGACGCCCGGCGACGACGTCGAAAAAGTTAAGCGAAACCCCTACCGGGGGTGGACGCCCTAGAGGTTCTGAATCTCAGCCGCGATGTCCGCCGCCGCCTTCTTGGCGTCGTCGAACAACATCGAGGTGTTCGGTTCGTAGAAGAGGTCGTTGTCGATGCCGGCGAAGCCGGGGCTCATCGAGCGCTTGATCACGATCACCTGTTGGGCCTGGTTGACCTCGATGATCGGCATCCCGGCGATCGGGCTGTCGGGATCGTTTTTGGCGGCCGGGTTGGTGACGTCATTGGCGCCGACGACGACGGCGACGTCGGTGCGCGCCATTTCCGGGTTGATCTCCTCCATCTCCTTGAGCTGCTCGTAGGGGACGTCGGCCTCGGCCAGGAGGACGTTCATGTGCCCGGGCATGCGGCCCGCAACCGGGTGGATCGCGTAGTTGACGGTGACGCCGCGCTTTTCGAGCTCGTCGCCCACCTCTTTGATCGCATGCTGGGCCTGGGCGACGGCGAGGCCGTAGCCGGGGACGATCACGACCGTGTCGGCGTAGGCGAGCTTGATCGCCGCGTCCTGGGCGCCGATCGAGACGTGCGGCCGGGTCTCGGCCGAGCCGGCGGCGCCGCCCGAGGGCGCGCCGCCGAAGCCGGCGAAGAGCACGTTGGCGACCGAGCGGTTCATCGCCGTCGCCATCTCCATCGTCAGGATCGTTCCCGAGGAGCCGACCAGGGTGCCGGCGACGATCAGGGCGACGTTGTCGAGGGCGAAGCCGGCGGCCGCGGCGGAGAGGCCGGTGAAGGCGTTCAGCAGCGAGATCACGACCGGCATGTCGGCGCCGCCGATCGGCAGCACCACGAGGTTGCCGAGCAGGCCGGCGGCGAGCAGGATGCCGATGAAGATCGCCTGGTTGGGATCGTCGTTGTTGACCGCAATCGAGATGCAGGCGGCGAGGATGCCGATCAGCAGGACGCCGTTGATCACCTGCTGCCCAGGCACCGCCAGCGGCTTGGTCGGGATCAAGTCCTGGAGCTTGGCGAAGGCGATGTTCGAGCCCCAGAAGGAGACCGAGCCGACGACCGCGGCGAAGAGGATCGGGATCAGCTCGTCGAGCGGGATCTCCTCACCCAGCGAGATCCCGTGGCGGATCTCCGACCAGGCGATCAGGGCGACCGCGCCACCGCCGACCCCGTTGTAGAGGGCGACCATCTGCGGCATCTCGGTCATCTGCACCCGGATCGAGGCGATGACGCCGACCGCGGTGCCGATCCCGAGGCCGAGGGCGATCAGGCCCCAGTTGCCCATCCCGTCGAGCAGCAGGGTGGTGACGACCGCGACCGCCATGCCGACGGCGGCAATCAGGTTGCCGCGCTTGGCCGTGGTCGGGTGGGTGCCCTGTTTGATCCCGATGATGAACAGCGAGAAGGCGACGATGTAGAGGGCGGTCGCCGCGTCGCCGCCCGGCTTGAGAACGGCCTCGAGCATCAGGCGCCGCCCTTCCCGTCAGATGAGGCCTTCGGTTTCGGCTTTTTCGAGAACATGCCGAGCATGCGGTCGGTGACGAGGAAGCCGCCGACGACGTTGATCGTGCCGAAGGCGATGGCGATCACGAGGATCACCTTGTCGAGCCAGTCCGCGCCCGAGTGCCCGATCACGAGCAGACCGCCGAGGATCACGATGCCGTGGATC
>DATAOP010000019.1:0-5470 GCA_036265675.1 Solirubrobacterales bacterium | reverse complement strand
ATGTCGGGCCGCTCCTCGCGGTCGACCTTGACGCTGACGAAGTTCTCGTTCATGTAAGCCGCGGTGACCGGGTCCTCGAACGACTCCCGCTCCATCACGTGGCACCAGTGGCACGCCGAGTAGCCGACAGAGAGCAGGATCGGACGGTCCAGCTCCCGCGCCAGCCCCAGGGCCTCCGGCCCCCAGGGGTGCCAGTCGACGGGGTTGTCTTTGTGCTGGAGCAGGTACGCACTGGTCTCCTGCGCCAGGCGATTCGCCATCGGGGCCAGCTTACCCCCGGGATCTCATTGGCTAACTATTCGGCGTCGATGGGTAGCGAAAAATCGAAGGCAATCGTCCAGACGGACTTGATCGAGCATGCCGGCCGGGCCCGTGGGGTCTACCTTCAGTGGGTGCACGACGACCGACTGTTGGGCCAGAGCGAGCCGGCGATCAAGGCCGTGCTCGACAAGCTCGAGGACGGGGATCGCCAGGTCGTGGTGGCGGCGCTGGAACGCGCCGAGCGCACCGAGACCGAGCTGCGCTACCTCGCCGACCACGACTCCCTGACCGGCCTCCTCGACCGGCGCCGCTTCCGCGCCGAACTCGACCAGTTCGTCTCCTTCAGCGCCCGCTACGGGGGCCAGGGCGCGATGATGATCATCGACATCGACGGCCTCAAGCTGGTCAACGATTCGCTCGGCCATCAGGCCGGCGACAACCTGATCCGCCAGATCGCGGCGATGATGCGCGAGCGGGTGCGGGCGACCGACATCGTCGCCCGCCTCTCCGGCGACGAGTTCGCGGTCCTGATGCCGCAGACCGACGTCACCGGAGCGATGACCCTCGCCGAGGAACTGCGGACCCAGGTCGCGGAGAACGCGCGGCCGGCGCCGGAGGCCGAGTGCGTCACGATCAGCGTCGGGATCGCGATGTTCGGGCGCAAGCCGCGCGGCAGCGCCGAGGGGGTCCTCGTCGCCGCCGACCAGGCGATGTACACCGCGAAGCAGGGCGGTCGCGACCGGATCGCCCTCTTTCGCGACCCGAGCGAAACGCGATCGCCGCAGCGGATCAAGACGACGACGGCGCGGATCCGCGATGCCCTCACCCACAATCGCCTCGCCCTCCACACCCAGCCGATCAGGAGCCTCGCCTCGGGCGGGATCGAGCGCTACGAGCTGCTGCTGCGGATGGCGGGCGAAAACGGGACCCTGCTGCCGGCCGCCTCCTTCATCGAGGCGGCGGAGCGCTCGGGGATGGTCCAGGAGCTCGACCGCTGGGTCGTCGCCCGCGCCCTCGAGCTGCTCGCGGCACGCGAACGCGAGGGGCACCCGGTCTCCCTCCACGTCAACCTCTCCGGCGTCTCGCTCACCGATCTCTCGGTCCTCGAGTACATCGAACGCAAGGTCGACGAAGGCGGCGCCGATCCCTCACGCTGCACCTTCGAGATCACGCGCTCGACGCCAATCGAGGACTACGACACCGCGCTCGGGTTCGCCGACCGCCTGACCGAGCTCGGCTGCCAGGTCGCGATCGACGACTACGGCGCCAGCTTCAGCCCGTTCCACCACCTGAAGCGGCTCCCGTTCGACCTGATCAAGATCGACGGCGAGTTCGTCCGCGACATGCCGCGCAGCGACGCCGACCAGCTCACCGTGCAGGCGATCGTCCAGATCGCCCGCGGGCTCGGCAAGACGACGATCGCCGAGTTCGTCCAGGACGAGCGGACCGCCGAAATGCTGCGCGAGTACGGCGTCGACATGGCCCAGGGCTTCCACTTCGGCCGCCCGGTCGACATCGCCGAGGCGCTCGCCGCCTAACCGGGCACTAACCGCCGGCCACGTCGCGGGCGAAGGCTTCGAACGCGTCGACGTAGGTCTGGAGGTCGTCCTCGGTGTGGGCGATCGAGAGCGTCCACTCCTCCTCGACCCCGGGGGTCATGAAGACCCCATGGTTCATGTGGTAGAGCCAGGCCAAGGTCGAGAGCTCGTCGTCGACCTTGGTCAGGTAGTCGCGGTACTCGTACATCCGCTCCGAGGAGAAGATCACGCAGCCCTTGGCGCCGAGGCCCTCGGTGTAGGCGGGCAGGCCGTGCGAGTCGATGATCTCCTGGCAGGCGTCGAGCAGGCGTCGGTTGGTCTCCTCGAGGTGGGCGTAGACGTCATCGGTCAGCACCTCGGTCAGGGTCGCCTCGGCGGCGGCCATCACCAGCGGGTTGCCGTTGAAGGTCCCGTACTGGTTGACGGTCCCGTCGGCGACCAGCGCCGCGAGCTCGTCGGTCATCCCGATCGAACCGCCCGGATAGCCGCCGCATGTCGCCTTCGCCAGGGTGACGATGTCGGGGGTGACGCCGAAGCGCTCGATCGCGCCGCCGGCGGCGATCGTGCAGCCGGTCTTGACCTCGTCGAAGATCAGCTTCACACCGTGCTCGGCGGTCAGCTCGCGGACCCTCGCGAGATAGCCCTCGCGCGGCGGGACGATGTTGATGTTCATCATCGCCGGCTCCATGATCAGCCCGGCGACCTGATCGCCGATCTTGTCGAGGACGGCGGCGAGCGCCTCGGCGTCGTTGAAGGGGACGGAGCGGGTCAGGTCGGTCAGCGCCCTCGGCATCCCGGCGCCGTAGGGCACGCTGACCGGGTCGTCGCGGTCGCCGAGCGCCTCGAGCGGCGGGTAGACGGAGACCATCACCGCGTCGTGGTGGCCGTGGTAGGAGCCCTCGATCTTGAGCAGCATGTCGCGGCCGGTGACGCCGCGGACGAGGTGGACCGCGTCCATCGTCGACTCGGTCCCGGAGTTGGTGAACCGCCACTGCGGCAGGCCGAAGCGGCGCTGCAGCTCCTCGGCGACGACGATCGAGCCGTCGGTGGGGGCGGCGAAATGGGTGCCGCGGTCGACCTGGGCCTTGACCGCCTCGCCGACCGTCGGGTTGGCGTGGCCGATGCACATCACGCCGAAGCCGTTGTGGAAGTCGACGTATTCGTTGCCGTCGACGTCCCAGACGCGGCTGCCCTCACCGCGGTCGATGTAGACCGGCCACGGTTCGTTCGACTGGAACGAGGACGGGACCCCGTTCGGCATCGATTTGACCGCCCGCTCGTAGGTGCGGGCGGAGGTGCCGGTGCGGTTGCGGTAGCGCTCCTGCTCGGCCTCGGTCAGCTCAGCGATCCGCTTGCGGTCGATCGTCGCGACGGTCATCGTCCAAGCAGACTAACCGTGCCGCAGCGCGGCCCGCCTGATCTTGCCGCTGGCCGTCTTCGGCAGCTCCTCGGCGAATTCGACGATTCGCGGGTACTTGTAGGGCGCGGTCTGGGCTTTGACGTGCTCCTGGAGCTCGCGGGCGAGCTCGTCGGAGGCCTCGCCGCCGGCAGCGAGGACGACGATCGCCCGCACCACCGAGCCCCGCTCCGGATCGGGGGCGGCGACCGCCGCCGCCTCGGTCACGGCGGGGTGAGAGACGAGGGCCGACTCGACCTCGAACGGGCCGATCCGGTAGCCGGAGGACAGGATCAGGTCGTCGTTGCGGCCCTCGAACCAGAGGTAGCCGTCCTCGTCCTCGCGGACGAGGTCGCCGGTCGCCCACCACTCGCCGTCGAAGCGGCCGCCGTCGAGGTAGTGGTCGAAGAACGTCTGCGACGTCGCCGCCCGCAGCTGCAACTCGCCCTCGACGAGACGGGTCTCGATGCCCGGCAGCGGCCGGCCCATCGAGCCGTCGCGGGCCGGATCGTCGTCGCCGGGCGCCATGCCGGCAATCGCGCCGGTCTCGGTCTGGCCGTAGCCGTCGGCGATCGCGAGGCCGAGCCGCTCGCGGAAGAGGCGGATCGCCTCCGGCTCGATCGGCTCGCCGGCGGAGACCAGGCGGCGCAGCGAGGGGATCGGCGTGAGCTCGGCCCGCTTGGCGAGCATTCGGTACTCGGTCGGGGCCTGGCAGAGGACGTTGACGCCGAGCTCGGCGCAGAGGCGGAGCCGCTCGGCGGGATCGAAGCGGCCGTCGTGGAGAACGGCGACGGCGCCGGTCAGCCAGGGGGCGACGAAGGCGTTGCGGGTCGACTTCGACCAGCCCGGCGCCGCGGTGCACCACGCGACCTCCCTCTCGCGCGAGCCGAACCAGTGCTCGGCCTGGGCGCGCTGGCCGCGCAGGTAGCGCTGCGGGTACACGACTCCGCGCGGCGTCCCGGTCGTCCCCGACGTGAAGACGATCGCCGCCGGGTCGGTCGGAGCCAGCTCGGCCGCGGGCGCCGGCGTCTCCTGGTCGAGGTCCTCGTCGAGGACGCGCGCGACGTCGTCCATGTCCATGTAGGGGATGCCGTCGGGCAGCTCGCCGAGGTAGCGCTCCTCGCCGACCGCCAGCCTCGGGTTCGCGTCAGCCGCCCGCAGCTCGAGGTCCTTGCGGCGGAGCTGTGGGTTGCAGGGAAGTGCGACCGCTCCCATCCGCCAGCAGGCGAGCAGTGTCAGCACCCACTCGACCCGGCTGCCGACCAGGGTCATGACGACGTCGCCGCGCTCGACACCGCGGGCCGCGAACGCCCCTGAGAGCCCCGCCGAGCGGGCGAAGAGCTCGCCGAAGTGGTGGACGTGGGGGTCACCCGCAGCGTCGACCTCGATCAGCGCCCGGCGCGCGGAGGGGAACGCTTCGACGACGTCCTCGATGAAATTCATGGCGGCGGCGAGCTCATGTCCGGGGCACGACTTATATAGGGACGGCGCGGTCGATGCCCGGGGCCGCGGGAGGTCATATACTGCGGTGTATAATACTCAGAGGTATGTGAGAGTCATGGCAGCTGGTATAGAATTCAAATACCAGTCGGTATAGGAACCAGAGGTATATGGATGGCTCCACAGACCAACCCCTTCCGCTTCGGGGCGCTTGCCCTCGACGAGGCCTTCGCCGACCGCGAGGGCGAGGTCACCGAGCTGGCCGGCGACATCCGCAACGGCCAGGACGTGGTCGTCTTCGCGCCGCGGCGCTGGGGCAAGTCCTCGCTGGTCTGGCGGGCAGCCCGGGAGCTCGCCGCGGATCGGGTCCTGGTCGCCCAGGTCGACCTGATGGCGACGCCGAGCAAGGAGAGCCTGGCGGCGGCCCTCGCCGGCTCGATCTACGAGAACATCGCCTCGACTCTGGAGCGGGCGCGGGAGCGAGCCCTGGCGCCGTTCCGGGGGCTGCGGATCCAACCGACGATCAGCGTCAACCCCGAGGACGGGTCGTTCTCCTTCTCGTTCGAGGTCGGGCGGGGCGACCCCGACGTCGACGCCACGCTCGAGCGGCTTCTCGAGCTGCCGGCCGAGCTGGGAGGGGCGCGCGGCCGGCGCGCGGCCCTCGTCATCGACGAGTTCCAGGAGATCGTCGAGATCGACCCCGGCCTGCCGAAGCTCCTGCGGGCGGTCTTCCAGCGCCAGCCGGAGGTGGCCCACGTCTACCTCGGCAGCAAGCGCCACGTCATGGAGCGGATCTTCAACGACGCCAACGAGCCGTTCTGGCGCAGCGCGAAGA
>DATAOP010000018.1:0-17899 GCA_036265675.1 Solirubrobacterales bacterium | reverse complement strand
AGCTCCCACGCCATCGCCTCGACCACCGAGCGCGGCAGCGACTCGACGTCGGACGCGCAGACCAGGAGGTCGGCCATCCCGTACCACTCCTGGACATGCGGGGTCATCGGGACCAGCCGCATCCGGTCGCGGAGGGGAGAGGCGGCGATGTAGTCGCCGAGCAGCATCGCGTCGTCGTCGTCTTTGGCGCCGACGAGGGCCAGATGCGCTTTCGGGTTGCCGGCGGCGACGCGCTCGAAGGCCTCGGTCAGCGAGACCTGGGCCTTGCGCGGCTCGACCGAGCCGACGCAGATCACGAGCTCGGCATCGTCGGGAATCCCGGCCCGGCGCCGGGCCGCGCCGCGATCGAAGCCCTTCCGCACCGATTCGATCGGCTCGAGGTCGAGGCCGTACGGAATCGTCAGGAAGCGGTTCTCCCTTCGCCAGGGCTCGAACAGGCGCTGCGTCGACTCGGCGACGAAGAGGACCAGGGCAGCCTCGCCGAGATCGCGTTCGGCGCACGTCCGCAATTCGGGGGGTAGCAGACGCCACAGCACCGGCGGCTCCTGGCTCTCGTGGATGACCCAGATCGACGGGACCCCGAGGCGCGTGGCGATGTCGACACCGGGGAAGGCGGTCGGCATCGCGGTGTTGACGAAGACCAGGTCGAAGTTGCCGTCCGAGGCCCAGGCGGCGAGCTCCTCGACCCTCCCCCGGTGGGCGCTTCCCCCCTCGATCCCGACCATGCTCGTCACGTGCGACGGTACCCCGAGCTCCTCGAGCTTGCCCCGCAGCGGCCCGTCGAGGCTGCTGACCACGGTCGCCTCGATCGCGTCGTTGGCGACCAGCTCTCTGAGCAGCTCGAGCAGGTAGAGCTCAGCGCCGCCGAGCGTCAGCTGGTGGGTGAAGATCAGCACCCGCGGCACGTCGCTGCCGGCGACCCTGTGCGGCGGGGCGGCCTGCGCTTCGCCCGTCTGCTCCTCCGGCTCCCCCTTCGGCGCGATCACGACATCGGCCCGGAGCTCGTTCCGCTCGCCCTCCGGGCCGATCGCGACGATCTCGAGTGCGGCATCGCCGTCCGGCCCGGGCCAGTCCGAGATGTCGGTGATCAGCTCGTAGCCGGCCAGTCCCGCGGCGGGATTGCCGGTCTGGCGGCTGAGGTCGACGCGGGGCAGGCCGATCCGGGCGAGGTCGAGCCGGTGGCCGCCGAGCGAGACCTCGATCCGCACGCACGGCCCCGAGGGGAACAGTGCCCAGCCCTCGATTTTGACCGGGCCGCGCTCGAAGACGGTTCCCGGCGCGGGGACATCGATGCGACCGTCGGGCATCGGCTTCGGCTCGAGCAGCGGCATGTCGTGCCGAGCGCCCGGCTTCCAGATGCGGCTCGTCGCCCGCAGGCGCCAGAGCAGGCCGAGTTGGCGATGGGTCTCCCGCACCGGGGGCAGATTAGCTGCCGCCCGTCGTGGATACGCTTGCGCGATGAGCGCGGAGCGAGCAAGCTTCGAAACCTGTCAATTCGCGCCGCGAGCGAAGCGCGAGGTCTTGCGATGAGCGCGGCAGCGAACCGCATCCTGATCACCGGCGGGGCCGGCTTCGTCGGCTCCAACCTCGCCGTCTCGCTGGCCGAAAGGCACCACGACTGGGAGCTGATCGCGCTCGACAATCTCTACCGGCGGGGCTCGGAGCTGAACCTGCCGCGGCTCGAGGAGGCCGGGGTCGAGTTCATCCGCGGCGACGTCCGCGAGCCCGACGACCTCGATCGCCTGCCCGAGATCTCGGCCCTGATCGAGTGCTCGGCCGAGCCCTCGGTGATGAGCGGAACCGACGGCGACACCGCCTACCTCGTCCACACCAACCTCACCGGCGCCTACCACTGCCTCGAGCTCGCCCGCCGCGACGGCGCCTTCGTCGTCTTCCTCTCGACCAGCCGCGTCTACCCGGTCGAGCCGCAGCTCGACCTCGACCGGGTCGAGGCAAGTACGCGCTTCGAGCTCACCGACGAGCAGCGGGTTCCCGGCGTCTCGAGCGCGGGCATCTCCGAGCAGTTTCCGATGATCGGCCACCGGACCCTCTACGGCGCGACCAAGCTCGCCGCCGAGCTGCTGATCGAGGAGTACCGGGCCGGGCAGGGAGTTCCGGCGGTGATCGACCGCTGCGGCGTCATCGCCGGCCCCTGGCAGATGGGCAAGGTCGATCAGGGGGTGTTCACCCACTGGGTGCTCGCCCACCACTTCCGGCGCCCGCTCTCCTACATCGGGTTCGGTGGCCTGGGCAAGCAGGTACGCGACCTGCTTCACATCGAGGACCTGGTCGACCTCGTCGAGCGCCAGCTGCTCGACCGTGAGCGCTGGGACGGCCGCACCGTCAACGTCGGCGGCGGTCGCGAGTGCAGCCTCTCGCTGGTCGAGACGACCGAGTTCTGCCGCGAGCTGACCGGTAACGAGGTCCCGATCGAGCCCGTCGCCGAGACCCGCGAGGGGGATGTGCCCATCTACCTCTCCGATTGCGGGAAACTCTTCAAACTGGACGATTGGCGCCCGAGGCGCAGCGCCGAGCAGGTCCTGGCCGACATCCATCAATGGGTGGCGGCCGACGAGGATCGGATCGCGGCCGCGCTCGAAATCGAGACCCCGGCAGGGGAGAGGGAGTAGGAGCAGGAGGATGCCGGTAGCGATCATCACGGGATCTGGCGGCCTGATCGGGTCGGAGGCGGTCGGCCATTTCGTCGGCGCGGGATACGACGTCGTCGGGATCGAGAACGACATGCGGGCGAGCTTCTTCGGCCCCGAGGCCTCGACCGCTCACGTCACCGAGAGGCTGCTGTCCGAGCACCCGGAGTTCCGCAGCGAGGCGGCCGACATCCGCGACCGCGAGGCCGTCGACCGGATCTTCTCTGAGCACGCGGGCTCGATCGAGCTCGTCATTCACACCGCCGCCCAGCCGTCCCACGACTGGGCCGCAAGCGACCCGCAGACCGACTTCGGCGTCAACGCCAACGGCACCCTCAACCTGCTCGAGGCCGCGCGCGCCAACTGCCCCGACTCCCCGTTCATCTTCTGCTCGACGAACAAGGTCTACGGCGACACCCCCAACCGGCTGCCGCTCGAGAATCTTGAGAAGCGGCTCGAGCTGCCGGAGTCGCACCGCTACCACCGCGGGATCGACACCTCGATGTCGATCGACTCCTCGACACACTCGCTGTTCGGCGTCTCCAAGGCCGCCGCCGACCTCCTGGTCCAGGAGTACGGGCGCTACTTCGAGATGCCGACCGTCTGCTTCCGGGGCGGCTGCTTGACCGGGCCCCAGCACGCCGGCGCCAAGCTGCACGGCTTCCTCGCCTACCTGATGAAGTGCACCGTCACCGGCACGCCCTACACCGTCTTCGGCTACGAGGGCAAGCAGGTGCGCGACAACATCCACAGCGCCGACCTGATCGCCGCCTTCGCCGCCTACCAGGCGGCGCCGCGCCCGGCGGCCGTCTACAACATCGGCGGCGGTCGCTTCAGCAACTGCTCGATGCTCGAGGCGATCGAGATCTGCGAGCGGGTGGCAGGCCGCGAGCTGAGCTGGGAGATGGGGGAGGAGCCGCGGATCGGCGACCACCGTTGGTGGATCTCCGACCTCGCCCAGTTCGAAGCCGACTACCCCGGGTGGAAGCTCCGCTACGACGTCGAGAACATCCTCGAGGAGATGTACGAGCAGAACGTCGAGCGCTGGACGATGGCCGCGGCATGAAGCTCTCGGTCGTCATGCCCGCCCAGAACGAGGAGGGCTCGGTCGGGGCGACGGTCGAGGGGGTCGTCTCGGTCCTGGAGCGCGAGAGGATCGACTACGAGGTGCTTGTCATCGACGACGGCAGCACGGACCGCACCGCCGCCGTGGTCGAGGAGGTCGGCGCCGGCAACCCGCGGGTCAGGGTCCGGCCCTCGCACTACGAAAAGGGGTTCGGGATGGCGATCCGAGCCGGCCTGGACCTGTTCGAAGGCGACGCGGTGGTGATCACGATGGCCGACGCCTCCGACGACCCCGAGGACATCGCCCGCTATCACCGGCTGCTCGAGGAGGGCTGGGACTGCGCCTTCGGCTCGCGCTTCGCGCCGGGCGCCCGAGTCCACGACTACCCGCGCCTGAAGCTGGCGATCAACCGCCTCGCCAACTGGTTCATCCGCGTCCTCTTCCGCCACCGCTACAACGACACGACGAACGCCTTCAAGGGCTACCGGCGCGAGGTGATCGAAACGATCCAGCCGCTGCTCTCCAAGCACTTCAACCTCACCGTCGAGATGCCGCTGAAGGCGATCGTCCGCGGCCACAGCTACCACGTGATCCCGATCTCCTGGACCAACCGCACCACCGGCGAGGCGAAGCTGGCGATGCGGGAGATGGGAAGCCGCTACCTCTTCATCGTCCTCTACGTCTGGCTCGAGCACACGCTGAGCCGCGGCGACTACCGGCTCAGCCCCAAGGCCGAGACCCCGGCCCGCGACGAGGAGCTCTCGGCCTGAGTCGCGAGCGCGGGGTGATGCTCGGCCTCCTGGCGGGGGCCGCCCTCGCCTGCATATTGGGGGTCCTCGCGCCGCGCCCGTGGGACTTCTACTCCCAGGACCAGCTCTGGCCGCAGGTGATGGACCTGGTCCGGTTCCTCTGCACGACGGCGCTCGTCCTCACCCTGCTGCTGGGGCCGGGGATCGTCCTGCGGGAGCTGACCGGGCGCCGGATCGGGCTGGCGCTGCTGCCGCTGCCGGGGCTGGCGATCCTGATCGTCTGCGGCCTCGTCGCCTGGCTGGTCGCGGACAGCATCGACCCGCAGGTCACCAGCTTCGCGATCATCGGGCCCGTTCTCGGTTTGATGTTCGGCGTCCTGGTCGGCGCCGGGAGCGGCGACTTCCTCACCTCCGAGGAGCGCCGGGTGCTGGTCCTCGTCTCGCTCGCCCTCGGGCTGATCCTCGCCCGTTCGCTGTGGTCGCTGGGGCCGGAGGGGGAGCTCTACGAAGGATCGATCTCGAGGACGCTGGTTCCCGAGGGCCGGCCCGACAGCCGCACCTCGTTCCTGGTGACGGAGCTGGCGACCACCGGGGAAGCGCCGTATGGGCCGGTGGGAGGTCAGATCTTCGCCCCCTACAACTTCTCCAGCCGCGGCCCGCTGCCCGGCGTGGCGATCGCCCCGATCGTCCTCGTGACCGGCGGCAACACCTTCCTCGCCGCCCCCGACTTTGCCTGGCAGCCCTACGACGGCCAGGGGTTCATGGCCTATCGGATCGCGATGATCTCCTTCAGCTGCCTGATCTTCCTCGCCCTCTGGGGGCTGGTGCGGCGGCTCGCCGGCTGGAGGGCGGCGCGGCTAGCGGTCCTGCTCGCGATCTGCACCCCGTTCCTCTTCGCCGACCTCTGGTTCACCTGGCCGAAACTGCTCGCCGCCGCGTTCGTCGTTCTCGCCGCCCTGATGCTGGTCGAACGCCGACCATTCGTCGCCGGCCTGCTGATCAGCGCCGGCTACCTGATGCACCCGAGCGCCCTGCTCGGGCTCTCGGCGCTCGGCCTGATCGCGCTCTGGCCGCTGACCGACGCCCGTCTGCGCCGGCCGCAGGTCCTCACCGCGATCCTGCTCGTCGCCGGGGTCGCGATCGGCTTTGAGGGATGGAAGATCTTCAACGGCGACCACTACATCCAGGAATCGTTCTTCGACTATGTCGGCCAGGCCTATCCGCACTACGACCCGACGACGTCGCAGTGGATCGCGTTCCGGTTCCACACCCTGGCGAACACCTTCGTGCCGATGTTCCTGCCGCTGTTCCAGGCCGACAGCGTCTCGATCAACCGCCTCTTCGGCCACTCCCCGTTCGTCGTCCACTTCTTCTTCCAACCCTGGACCGGGGTCCCGTTCGGGCTCGGGATCGTCTTCTTCCCGCTGCTGCTGGCGAGCCTCTGGCGCGCCGCACGGCGCTGGCCGTGGGCGATCTTCGCGACGATCGTCGTCCCGCTGGTGATCTTCACCGTCTACTGGGGAGCCTCGATCACCGGCCTCCTCCGCGAGGGGATGCAGGCCTGGGTCCTGGCGCTGATCGCGGTCGTCGCGGTGCAGCAGGCCGCGAGCGGGTTCCCCTGGCTCGCCTCGAGGCCGGTGCGGGCGATCCTCTCGCTGCGCGCGGTCGAGGTCGCCGCCCTGGCGCTGGGAGCGACCCTGGGAACGCGCGGCATCAACCCGATCAACGACATGTACAGGCTCACCGACTCAGTCGCCGTGATCGCGATCCTCGCCTTCTCGGTGCTGCTCGGCGTCGCCGTCTGGCGCGAGACCGGCGCGCTCGGCCGTGAGCGGCCGGCGGCGGACCTTCCCGCCTAGCCCTTGCGGCCGATCACCAGGAACTGCTTGCCGAGCAGCTTCCAGGCGAACGGCATCCGCAGGTAGGTCTTCGTCAGCGCCGGCGACGGCGGAAGGATGCCGCGGAAGGAGTAGGGGAGGTAGCGGGGGATGATTTGCTCGGGCTCGAAGCCCGCCGCGTACAGGTGCTCGCCGATCGCGACGTGGGTGAGGGCGACGTAGTGGTCGGCGCAGTCCCAGTACTCGCCGGCGCAGTAGCGGTAGTTCGGGCCCATGATCGCGATCCGGCCGCCGCTCTCCATCGCCCGGTTCATCTTTTCGAGGAAGGCGGCGATCCCCTCCTGGTCCGGCAGGTGCTCGAGGAAGTTCGAGACGAAGACCCCGTCGAAGTGGGAGTCCGGCAGCTCGGCATCCATGATCGACGAGGTGATCACGGTCGTGTCCGGCTTGTGCGCGGCCTCGGGGTAGCTCACCTCGTCGACCGCCCAGGTCTCCCGCGCCGGAATCGCGCCGATGAACTCACCGCGGCCGGCAGCCGGGTCGAGGACCTTCTGCGGCGCGCCCATCAGGCCGTGGACGTGGGGGCCGATCTCGCGCCAAACGGCGATCCGCGCGTCCTGGTCGATGTCGCGGAACCGGTAGGAGTAGAGGCGCTCGTAATTCAAGTCGTCGTCGTTGCCTTTCTACGGGCCGGCCGGCGCGGGAAGCGGCGGATCGCCCATTTGAGGGGGGAGCTGAGCCGCGGGGTACCGTACTTGAGGCTCGGGTTGGAGTAGGGGTCCGGGTCGATCAGCGGCTGCCAGCGTTCGATCAGCATTTCCTTCTCCCACTCGGCGACGTCGGAGGAGCGGCTCGAGGACTCGAAGTGGTAGAGCAGGGTCCCGGGGTCGTAGACGACCCGCAGCCCCAGCGTCCGCAGCTTCAAGCAGTAGTCGATGTCGTTGTAGTTGACCGGGAGCGTGGTGGTGAGGCCGCCGACCTCGTCGAACGCCGTCCGCGGGGTCATCAAGCAGGCGCCGGTGACCGCGAGCAGGTTCTGGGCGACGAGCACGCTGTTCGAGTAGCCGCCGAAATCGCGAGAGAACCCGTGGTAGGGATGGCCGGGGAAGCCGCCGTTCTCGAACAGCACCCCCACGTGCTGAAGGCGGCCGTCCTCGACGATCAGCCGGCCGCCAACGGCGCCGATCCCGTCGTGGGACGAGTACATCACCAGCCGCTCGATCCAGTCGGGCGCGATCACCTCGATGTCGTCGTTGAGCATCAGCAGGTGCTCGCCCTCGGAGCGGACGGCGCCAGCGTTGATCTTCTCCGAGAAGCTGAACGGCCGGTCGTAGGGAACGATCCGGACCCGATCGGGGGCGATGCCGCGCAGCTCGTCCAGGACCTCGCCGCCAGTCGAGGTGTCGGCGACGACGACGATCTCGAAGTCGTCGTAGGTCGAGGTCTCGACGATGCTGCGGACGCAGTGGGTCACCAGCACCGTCTGCTCGAAGCGGACCTCGCGGCTGGTCCCGGCGGTCGGGATCACGATGCTGACCGGCGGCCGGCGCTCGAGCCGCGGGATCAGGTTGTAGACACCCGGATGCTCGAGGTCACGCTCGACCTCGGCTTCGAAGCCGATCCGGTCGCAGTGCGCCTGCAGCGCCCGCGTCCCGGCTTCGAACGCCCACGGCTTCGCCTCTTCGCCGCCGCCCGCGGCCGAGGTCTCGAGCATCCGCCAGTGGTAGAGGATGCGCGGCACGTGGGCGACCTTCCGCGCCCGCTCGCTGACGCGGAGGATCAGGTCCCAATCCTGCGAGCCCTCGAACTCGGCGTGGAAGCCGCCGACCTCCTCGACCAGGGAGCGCCGCAGGACGCTCAGGTGGCAGGTGTACATCTGGGTCCGGAACCGCTCCGGGGACCAGTCCGGCTTGAAGAACGGGCCCGAGTGGTGACCCGCCTCGTCGATCTTGTCTTCGTCGGTGTAGAGGTAGTCGACCTCGGGGTCGGCGGCGAGCGCCTCCTCGACCAGCTCGAGCGCGTCGGGGTGGAGCTTGTCGTCGTGGTCGAGGAGGACGACGAACTCCCCCCGCGCCATCGCCAGGGCGTCGTTGGAGGCGGCGACGATGCCGCCGTTCTCCTCCCGCCTCGAGACCCGGATCCGTGGGTCCTCGCGGGCCGCCGCATCGAGGATCTCGCGCACGTGCGGCTGGGCGGAGCAGTCGTCGACGAGGCAGAGCTCCCAGTCGGCGAAGCCCTGGCGGCGGACCGACTTCAGCATCGCCCGCAGCACCCCGGCCGGCGTTTCGTAGACCGGGGTGACGATCGAGAAGCGGGGGTCGGCCACCCCGCTAGCTCCGCCGGCGCAGGCGGGAGAGCAGGGATCGGAGGCGGAGGTAGATCCGGCGGGGGATCAGCGGCAGCGCCGACTGGATCGTCTTCGCCAGCAGCGTCAGGCGGGCCGAGTGCTCGGCGAGCTCGGCCAGGGTGCCGCGGGCGGTGCCGAGTTCGGCGTCCTTGGCGATCAGCAGGTCGCGCAGACGCAGCAGCTCCTCCTCTTGGGCGTCGAGTTCGCGCATCACCTTCGGCCGGTCCTCGACCTCCCCCTCCTCGATCCTGGCGAGCTCGTCCTGGCTGGCGAGCAGCGCCTGGCGCAGCTCGCGGACCTCGGTCCGCAGCCGCCACCAGGAGCGGTCGTAGCGGCGCACCGTCTCGGCCATCGGCTCCTCGGTCCGGACGTAGAGAGCGGCCCAGGGGGTGACGTAGGAGACATCCCTGTCGAGGTCGCGGAGGAAGCCTTCACGGGCGAGCAGGGCCGACCAGGCCTCCTGCGGGCGGACGTTGAGGTGGGTCGCCTCGCCGTAGTCGGTCGGCGTGCTCGACAGCAGCAGCCGGTCGGTGTTGGCGCAGAGGTTGGCGATCGCCGCGTCGGTCTCGGCCGGCGGCAGATGCTCGAGCACCTCGATGCAGACGATCAGGTCGTAGCGGCGCGGCATCGGCTCGGTGATCGAGGCGACGCGGCAGTGGTCGCGGACCGAGTCGTGGACCTGGGAGATCGCGTACTCCGAGATGTCGATGCCCCACGCCTCGACATCCCGTTTGCGCAGCGCCTCGACCAGGAGGCCCATCGCGCAGCCGGCATCGAGGACCGAGCTGGGCTCGAGCTCGCGGACGATGCCGTCGGCGATCCGGCCGAAGAACTCGAGCCAGTGATCGTCGCGGCGATACGGAACCCCGCATTGCCGCTGGAAGTACTGCGGCCCGAACTCGATGCCCGCCCCTTCCTGCCGCGGATCGCTCGTCCTCTGGTCCGGCATCGCCGCCGAGTCTACCCAGCGCCCATGTACGGTTCCCGGCCTTGAGCTGGAACGGGGAAATCCTCTGGATGCTGGCGGTTCACCTGGCCCTGACCGGGCTTCCGGGCATCGCCGCGACCCTGGCCGCGATGCGGCTCGGCGTCCGCGACGTCCCGGTGCTGCTGGGTATCGGACTGGTCGGATCCGGCGCCGCCGCCTTCATCGCCTTCTGGGCCTACTTCGCCGACCCGACGATCGGCCAGGCCTGGAACTGGGTGCTGGCTCTCGGGTCGGTCTGGGTGATCTTCCTCTGCGCATATCGCGGCAATCTCGACCGCGAGCTGCTGCGGTCGCTGCGGATCCCGCTCCTGCTATGGGTGCTCGGCTCGGTCTTCATCGTCTATCTCGGGTTCATCCATGGCGGCACCGAAAACGCGATCGGGATGTCGGGGATGCGTTACGCCGGCGGCCTTCCCTCCGACAACGACATCCCCCGCTACTTCGCCGAATGGTTCGCGGCCGAAGGGCATCACGGGACGCCGCCCCCCTACCCCCCGGACTGGCTGATGAGCGACCGCCCACCGCTGCAGGTCGGCTACGTCCTCTCGCAGGAGTCGATCACCGTTGCCGACACCCAGACGCTTCACTACGAGATCCTCTGCGTCGTCGTCCAGCAGCTCTGGATCGTCGGGCTCTGGGCCCTCCTCGTGGCGGGGCGCGCGCGGCGGCTGACGATGGGCTTGGCGTTGCTGGCCGCACTGGTCAGCGACATTGCGATTACCAACGGCTTCTACGTCTGGCCGAAGCTGATCGCGGCATCGTTCCTACTGGCGGCGTTGGCCCTGGTGATCTCGCCGCGCTGGCCGGAGTGGGGACGAAATTGGCGCCACGGCGCACTGCTCGGCGCGCTGCTGGGGCTGGCGATGCTCGCGCATGGGGCGAGCGTGTACGGGCTGATCCCGATCGTGATCATCGGCGCCTTCCGCGCGATTCCGAGTTGGGGCTGGATCGGTGCTGCGGCGGTGGTCGGAATCGTGATGATGGGCTCCTGGTCCGCCTACCAGCGCTACGACGACCCGCCGGGAAACCGCCTCGTCAAGTGGCACCTCGGGGGAGTCACGGAAATCGACAATCGCGGCAGCCTCGAAACGATCGTCGACAGCTACCGCGAAGCCGGATTGTCGGGCGCGATCGAAAACAAGTGGAACAACGTCGAAGACATCACCGGGATCGCGAGGTTCAACGAAGACGTCGGCGACTCGTTGGACGCGATCGGCGAAGGCAGCATGAAGGAACTGCTGGTCTCAATCCGGCTCTATGAGTTCTTCGAGTTCCTGCCGATGCTCGGACTGCTCCTGATCGGGCCGATCGCGATGGCGATTCGCCGCCGCCACAGGGAGAGTGAGGACGACTGGCGCTTCGCGATCCAGGCCCTGGTGTTCGTTGGGATCGGGCTCGTCTTCTGGGCGCTTCTGCAGTGGGGGACGCCCGGGTACTCGAGCACGATCATCCACGCCGGCACCCTGGCGATCCCGCTCGCCGCAATAGCTGCCTGCGCGGTCGGGGCGGCTGCCGTCTCGACCAGGCTCGCGATAGCGGTGGTCGCGGTCCACGTCCTTCTGGCGCTGCTGATCTACACGCCCTCACTGACGCCGCTGGCCGGAACCGCGTATTCGCCGATCGCGGCTGTTCTGGCCGCGGTCGGATTGCTCGGCTTCGGCGCCGTCGCCATTGGGGGCGACTCCCTCCGCCTCGCGGTCAGTCCCCGGGCAGGCCGCTCTTTGCCCGGCGCAGCGGAGACGTGATCCGCCATGAGAGCGAGGCCTCGATCCGCCCGATCGCCTCGTTGAGGTGATCGATGTCCGCCTGCTTCGCCTCGTTGTCGGCGCGCAGCCTGATCGTCTCGTCGGCGAGCTGCTCGGCGTGGTGTTCGAGGGCTGTGATCTCGCGCGGCTCGTCGGGCTCGATCGCCTTCAGGTCCTCGACCGTCAGCTGAACCGGCTTCTTCCTGGCGACCACGATTCCGTGGCTCGGCACGTCCGGCTGGGTGCGGGAATGGAGGACGACGATCTCGAACGCCCGCCCCCAGTGGGCGCGGATCCACCACGGCGAGTTGAACGCGAGCGGCCCCCCCAGATCCCAGGGGAAGCCGTGCAGCAGCGTGTTCATCCCGATCCGGTCTTCGTCCCACTCCTCGCCGGTCAGGTGCTCGAGCATCCCGTCGCCGAGAATCGTCGCGAAGAGGATTCCGCCGTCGGCGAGGACGCGATGGTGCTCGAGCAGCCATTCTGCCCAGTTGTCGGTGAGGTGGGTGTAGACGCTGAAGGCATAGATCAGGTCGAAGAACCCGTCCTCCTGGGGCAGCCCGGCCTCTTCGCTCGATTCGAAGATGTGGAACGGCGGCGAGAGGTTCTGCTGCAGCCACTCCACGCTCGGCGTGTCGAGGTCGCAGCCGTAGAACTCCGCCTCGCCGGCCTCGGGCAGGAAGTGGCGCAGGACGCGCCCGACGCCGCAGCCGAAGTCGAGGACCCGCTTGCCCTTCCAGTCCCAGTCCTCGGGGAGGATGTCGTCGACCATCTGCCGGTGCGCTCGCCCCGTTCGCTCGTAGACGCCGACCGGGTCCTCGTCCCCCATCGGGCCGATCCTGCCGAGGAGGTTCCCGGAGGGGTAGGGAAGGCTTGCCACTAGAGCTCCTCGGCGATCCGCGGCGCGTCCCGGTTGAAGATCCAGACGCCGAGAATGCAGAGGCCGACGAAGATCGCCGCCGCCGGGACGAGATGGACCCAGCCGCCTACGACCTCGGTCGCGGTCGGCGCATTCGGTTCGATCACCCAGACCCGGACCTGCTCGAAGATCGGCGCCAGCGGGTTGATGAACAGCAGCCGTTCGTAGGTTTGATTTTCGAAGATTTCGATCGGATAGAGGACTGGCGTCGCGTAGAAGAGGACCTGGGCGAGGACGGTCCAGATGATCGCGACGTCGCGGAAGCGGACATAGAGGACCGAGAGCAGCATGCTCACCGCGGTGGTCAGCACGAACAGTGCCAGCAGCGCGACCGGGAACAGCAGCCATGTCCACATCGGGTCGATGCCGCGGGCGAGGATGAAGATCAGGACAACGACGAGGTTGAGGCAGAGGTTGAAGAACGCGGTGAGGACGACCGTCGTCGGGATCACCAGCCGCGGGAACTGAGTCTTGCGGACCACCCCCTCCTGGGCGACGACCGAGGTGACCGCGTTCGTCGTCGCTTCCTGGAAGAAGGTGAAGAGGACGATCCCGAGCAGCAGCAGCACCGGATATTCGGGAGCCTTTTCGCTGCCGACCCTGAAGACGTGGGTGAAGACGAAGAGCAGGACCGCGAACAGCATCAGCGGCCGGACCAGGGACCAGACATAGCCGAGCACGGTCCCGAAGTAGGTGCGCCGGAATTCCGTCACCGACATCAGCCAGAGCAGGTTCCAGAACCGGCGCCAGCCGCCGCCCAGCGCCGAGGGCCCGCCGACGTCGCGAAGCTCCGCCCGATGCGCCTCGCCGGTCACGATCCCGCCCCATCCTCGAGCTCGGCTTCGATCTCGTGCGCGATCGTGACCATGCCGCCGACCTGCTCGCCGCCGAAGACCATGAAGTCGATCGCGTTGTTGACGTAGAGCGCGGTGCCGGCGCCGCGGCCGATCCGGTTGACCCCGAGGTGGAGGAAGTAGCGGCCGGAGACCATCGGGTTATCGAGCCGGACCCGGACCCGGGCGCGGCTCCCCTCCGGCACCCTCGTGCCCCCGCCCTCGCCCTCGATCGTCGTCCCGAACTGGAAGAAGGCGACGCCGTCGGCATTCGTCAGCAGGAACCCGACCCCGACCTCGTCGAGGTCTCGGAGGAACTCGAGCTCGACGCCGACGACGATCTCATCGCCGCGCTCGATCGGCGCTCCGCGGGCGCCCGAGTGGCCCTCGGTCCAGATGTCGAGCAGGCGCACCTGGTCGCTTTCCGCCTTCCCCCCGCGCCCGGCGACGCTCGAGTCGCGCTCGAAGTTCAGGCGCAGGTACTGGCGGCCGACCTCGTCCGGGCCGCCGATCAGCTTCACCTGGCCATCGTCGACCAGCATCGCCCGGTCGCAGTAGGTCCCGACGATCTCCATCGAATGGGTGACGAGGACGATCGTCTTCCCCTTCGCCTTCATCTCGTGGAAGGCGTCGGCGCACTTCTGCTGGAAGGCGGCGTCGCCGACCGCGAGAACCTCGTCGATCAGCAGCACATCGGCGTCGACGTGCATCATCAGCGAGAAGGCGAGGCGGACGAGCATCCCCGAGGAGTAGTTCTTGAGCTTCAGGTCGACGAACTCCTCGAGCTCGGCGAACTCGATGATCGAGCCGAGCCGGCGCCTCGTCTCGGCTTTGGTCAGCCCCATCATCACGCCGTTGAGGACGACGTTTTCGCGAGCGGTCAGCTCCATGTTGAAGCCGACCCCGAGCTCGATGAAGGGCGCCAGCCGCCCCGCCATCCGGATCGTCCCGGCGTCGGCGCGGTAGATGCTCGCCAGGCATTTGAGCAGCGTGCTCTTGCCGGAGCCGTTGCGGCCGACGATCCCGAAGAACTCGCCCTGATGGACGTCGAACGAGACTCCGTCGAGGGCGTGCAGGATCCGGTAGTCCCGGGCCGAGAACGGCCGCACGACGCGCTCCTTCAGCGAGTCGACCCGGTGGGTGGGGATCCGGAAGGTCTTCTCCAGCCCACGGGCCTCGATCGCGATCGGGCGCGCATCGGTTCCGGTGGACTCGGTCTTGGTTGTCTGCTCGCCTGTCTGCATCCGGGCATCAGCCCGAGGGCGGTCCCCCGAGGCTCTCGGGGATCTTGTCGCATGCCACGATGACCCCGAATCCCGGCGGCGACGTTTTCACCGGTACTTCGGTGACGGGCCCGGTGCATTTTCTCGCCGCAGTTTCGAGTGCCGTGTCCCAGCGGGGCTCACCACGAGCACCCGGAACGCTCTGGTGGAAGGAGGTCGCGATTGCGACGACGGCCACGATGACCGCGGCCGCGACCGCCCAGGGTGCGGTGGCCGCAGCGCGGCGTCCGCCGGCCAGCGATCCGTCGAGCAGCGCGAACAGCCCGCTCACCAGCAGCAGCGCCGGGACGATCGCGTAGCGACTGGCCCAGGTCGCCCATTCGCCCGCGTGCCAGATCAGGGCGCTTCCGACCTCGCGCTGGTAGGCGACCGCGATGAACATCACGAGCGAGGTCGGGATCGCGGCCAGGGCAACGGCGCGGCGGCCCCATCCAGACCGCAGCCAACCGGCGACCACCCCGACGAGGACGGCAACCAGCATGCCGATCAGGATCGCCCAGCCGAGCTTCTCCCAGAAGACGCCGCCGAGCCGTTCGCCGAAGACTCCCGCATCGACGATGCGCTGCAGGTATGCAGTCCATATGTCGGCGGTCCAGGTCGGTTCCGCTCCCTGTTCGTTGTGGGTCGCGACGACCGGGGCCTGGGCGATCGCCCCGACCCAGAAGGCGGCGACGATCATCGCGTCGCGGCGGGTGCGGACGGCGATCGTCCGCAGGCCCGCGATCGGAATGTAGAACCAGACACCCGGGTTGCTGAGAGCCGTGAGGAGGATGAAGAGGGACGACAGCGTGGTTCCGAGCCAGGTCGGAGGACGCCAGAGCAGAAGCCAGAAGACCGCAAACAGCATGAACCAGGTGATGTAGGCGCCCGAGTTCAGCGACTCCAGCCCGGCGGTCGGGCAGAGAATGGTGAGGGCGGCTAGCGATCCGCGCAGGTAGGGGTTGCGGATGTGGGCGCCGGCCGCGAACCAGACGGCGAGCCCGCTGAGCGATGCCAGCAGGGCCGAGCTGATCGCGAACGCCGCCGGGGCGTAGCGGATGGGAACGGCGGTCGCGACCTCGCCGATCAGGCGCGGAACGATCGACAGGTATTCGGCATACGGCGTGAAAACCGCCTCGCCGAAGCTTCTGACCAGCGCGAGCTGGAGGTAGACCACCCCGTCCTCGGCCCAGATCGAGTTGAGCGAGACCGAGAGGCCGAGGCGCAGAAGGCCGAGGAAGGTCGCGATCGCCAGCACCGAGACGATCACGACCGCGTATTCACCCCGCCCGAACGATCGCGTCCGCCGCGGCGCGTCGGCGAAGAGCGTCGCGTTGAGCGCGTCCCCGAGCTGCCTCAGTCTGCCGGCGACGCTCCGCATCGCGGGCACGATATGAATTCCCCACGTTGCGTGTCTGTCTGATATCTGGCGACCAGAGCCTGGCCGGAGTGGCGGACCTGCTGGCGTCCCGACACGACGTGACCCTGATCCGCCTTGCCGGGGCCGCGGGCCGGGAGGCGGGTCACGGCGTCCGCGAGGTCGTCGCCGAGCCGAGCGAGGACCTTCGCGAGACGCTCGTCCCGAGCGAGGGATACCGGCGATCCGCTGCGGCGCTGGAGGCGATCGAGGAGGCGTTCGGAGAAGACCCGCCGGACTACCTGGAGGCCTGGGACCGCGACGCGCCGGCGATCGTTCCGCTGACCGCCCGCCTTGGCCGGAACCGAGCCCTGATCGGGACCCGGGCCGCCCTCCGCATCGGCGGCAGCAGGGAGCTGGTCGGCCTCCACGACGCCGCGCTCAGCGACCCCGAGGTGTCCCTGACCTGCGACCTCGAGCGCGAGCAGCTGCGCCTCGCCGACCGTCTCCTCTGGCCCGGGGGCGACGGGCTCGACCTCTACCGCCGCTACTACCCGGAGCCGCTCCCCGACGCGACCCGAATCGCGCTCCCACTCGCCCTTCCGCAGGAGGCCGCGGTCCCCGCCGAGGCCGAGCCCGGGCGGCCGCTGCGAATCCTCTACAGCGGCCCCATCAGCCGCGGAAGGGGGGCCGGAGACCTGGCCGAGGCCTGCCTGCGGCTGCCGGTTGACGAGTGGCGCCTGACGATGGTCGGCGAAGACACTCCGACCGCCCTGTTCAAGCTCTCGATGCGCGAGGCGATCGAGGCGATGTTCGACGGCGATCCTCGGGTCGAGCTGCGCGAGGGCCTGCCCGCTGACGGGATCCGCGAGCTCGCCGCGGCCCACGATCTCCTCGTCGCTCCGTCCCGGTTCGACGTCTGGCCCGAGGAGGTCCTCGAGGCGATGGCGCTCGGGCTTCCGGTGCTCGCCACTCCGGTCGGGGGACTGGCGGAGATCGTCGAAGACGGGGTCAGCGGCTGGTTCACGGCTGAAACCGGGCCGGCCGCGATTGCATCAGGGCTCACCGATCTGGTCGGGCGTCGCGACGATCTCGACCGGGTACGCCGCTCGGGAGCGCCGGCGGCGCGGGCCCGAGAGCTCGCCGACCCGAAGCAGATCCTCGACGGCTACGAACACCTCTTCGAGAGGCTCGGGCCCGCGACTGACATACCCCGGCCCCCCCGGCGTGGCGGCGAGCCGCTGGTCAGCGCGGTCGTCCCGTACCTGCGAGCCTCCGAGCACATCGAGGAGGCGATCGGGTCGCTCTTCGCTCAGACCCACTCGAACGTCGAGGCGGTGATCGTCAACGACGGCTCCTTCGAGGAGGAGGACGACGTCCTCCTCGACCTGGCCGAGATGCCGGGAGTCCGGGTCGTGACCCAGCTCAACGCCGGCGAGGCCGCGGCGCGCAACCTCGGGATCGTGATGGCCCGGGGCGAGTTCGTGCTGATGCTCGACTCCGACAACATTCTCGAGCCGGAGCTGGTGGCGCGCGCCGTCGAGGTGCTCGACCGCGACCCGGATCTTGCGTACGTGGGCTGCTGGTTTCGCTACATCGATCCCGACGGGCACCCCCAGGCCAGCCCCAGGGGCGGGGTCTACCTCGGCAATCGTGTTAGGCGCAGGCAGGAGGAGGACAACTGGGATGGAGACACGATGGCCGTCCTCCGGCGCGACGCGCTGATCGACAGGGGGAGAATCTACGAGCCCGAGGGGGGCTCCCACGGGGACTGGGAGTTCTACCTGCAGCTGCGCGAGGAGGGTCGGTTCGGGATGGTGATTCCGGAGAAGCTGGCGAGATATCGTGTCCGCGCGGATTCGCTGATGAGGGTATTCGGCGGCGAGATAAGGGTGCGGACGATGGCGGAGATGCGTGATCGGAGGATCCGCCATCGCTTCCGCTGGACGGTCGAGGCGGAGTGACCGCGGCTGCAGGCGGTGATGAGCAGCGCCGGGTCGTGGAGCTCGAACGGATCAACGCCGAGCTCGCGGCCGAGATCCGCAATCTCACGCTCGACCGCACGGCGCAGCCGCGGTCGGCGCTGCTGGGGACGACCCGCCGCATCGTGGCACTGACCAGCGAGCGAGATGCGACGGCCGCCGAAC
>DATAOP010000017.1:0-12486 GCA_036265675.1 Solirubrobacterales bacterium | reverse complement strand
GGAGGCTCACCGAAAAAGTTGAGCGAGGGGCTTTGCGGCCACCCCGTCCAACGTCGTCGAAGTCGCGCTCTTGATCTCGACCGGGGCGAGATCGCCGGGGGCGGCGATCCCGTCGAAGTTGACCGTCTTGTTATGCCTCGTCCGCCCCCGCAGCCGGGCGGGGTCGGTGCGGCTCGGCCCCTCGACGAGGACCTCGATCTCACGCCCGACGAAGCGCTGGGCCCGCTCCTCGGCGCGCCTCTGCACGAGCTCCACCAGCCTTTCCATCCGCTCCCGCTTCACCGGGTGCGGGATCTGCTCGTCCAGCGTCGCAGCCTCGGTATCCCGCCGTGGCGAGAAGACGAAGGTGAAGGCGCCGTCGTAGCCGACCTCGTCGACGACCGCGAGCGTCTGCTCGAAGTCCGACTCGGTCTCACCGGGGAAGCCGACGATGATGTCGGTGGTGATCGCGCAGTCGGGGACGAGCTCGCGGATCAGCGCGACGCGATCCATGTAGCGGCCGCGGTCATAGGTGCGGCGCATCCGTTTCAGCACCGTGCTCGATCCCGATTGCAGCGGCAGGTGGATGTGCTCGCAGAGCGCCGGTAGCTCGGCATGGGCGCGGATCACGTCCTCGCGCATGTCCTTCGGGTGCGGGCTCGTGTAGCGGATCCGCTCGATTCCCTCGACCTCGTCGATGCGGGCGAGGAGGTCGGAGAACCCGATACGGGAGTCCCTCGGCAGGTCGCGGCCGTAGCTGTTGACGTTCTGGCCGAGCAGCGTCACCTCGAGGACGCCGTCGGCAGCGAGCGCCTCGGCCTCGGCGACGAGCTCCGCCGGGTCCCTGCTCACCTCGCGCCCCCGGGTCGAGGGGACGATGCAGTAGGAGCAGCGGCAGTTGCAGCCCTGCGAGATCTGGAGCCAGCCTTGGAACTCCCGCTCCCGATGGGCGGGCAGATGGCCGGAGAAGTCCTCGAACTCGAAGTAGCCCTGGGCGCTCAGCGAGTCGGAGGTGAGGAACTCGGCGAGCTTGTGGATCTGGCCTGGCCCGAAGGCGACGTCGACGAACGGAAAGCGGCGGAAGACCTCGTCCTTGACCGACTGCGCCCAGCAGCCGCCGACTCCGACGACCCGGTCGGGGAATTCGGACTTCAGCCGTTTCGCCTCGCCGAGGTGGGCGATGAACCGGTTGTCGGCCGACTCGCGGATCGAGCAGGTGTTGAAGAGGATCAGGTCGGCGTCCTCGCGCGTCGGCGCCTCGCGATAGCCGAGCGAGTCGAGCATCCCCTGCATCCGCTCGGAGTCGTGCACGTTCATCTGACAGCCGAACGTGGTGACGTGGTAGCTGGGCATCGCCTCAGGGTACCGGCGGTGCGAGAGACGCTGCTATCGAACGGTGAGCGTGCCTTCCATGCCCGCTTCGGCATGCCCCGGCACGGTGCAGAGGAAGGTGTAGCTGCCCGGCTTCAGATCGACGCTGACCGAGGTTTTCCCGTCGGCGATCGTTTCGGACTTGGCCAGGATCTTGCCGCCTTCCTCGATCGCCACGTCATGTTCGATCGGCGCCGGGTTCGTGAAGTCGATCGTCACGTTGCCCGCCTTCGTGCTGAGGGAGGTCGTGTCATAGGCGATTTCGCTGGGATCGGCGGCGAGCTTCAGCGTCGATGCGGCGGCGCCTGCGGGCTTCGCCTCTCCCCCGGCTTCGCCCGCTTCGGCTTCTCCGCCCGCTTCGGCTTCTCCGCCTTCCTCAGCTTCAAGCGAGTCCGAGTCGACCTTTTCGACCTCTTCGCCCGCAGCCGCGAGCTCGCTCGCCCGCGCCTCTGCCTCGTCCTGGGAGTGGAGGACGCCGAACGTCGTCGTGCAGCCGATCAGGGCGATGAACCAGAGGGCGATCAGCGGAGCCACCTTGCCGGGGAAGGTCCTGACTTTCAGGCCGATGGCGCTGACGACCAACGCCGAGACGACCAGCGCACTGCCGCAGATGTAGAACAGAGTTTCGACGCTCACAGCCGCGGAATCCTATCCGCCCGGCTCTTCGCCCTGCACTCAGGCCGCTTTGGCCTCCTCGGGCGCGGCGACCGGCTCGGCCGCCGCTTCCGCCGGGGCGGCTCCCTCGGCGTCCAAGCCCAACGCGGTCCGGATCTTGGCCTCGATCTCGCTCGCGATCTCGGGGTTGTCGGCGAGGAACTGCTTCGCGTTGTTGCGTCCCTGTCCCAGCCGCGTCTTGCCGTAGGAGAAGAAGGCTCCCGACTTCTGGACCAGGTCGTGCTCGATCCCGAAATCGAGCAGGCCGCCCTCACGCGAGATGCCGGCGCCGTACTCGATGTCGAACTCGGCCTGCCGGAACGGCGGCGCGACCTTGTTCTTCACCACTTTGACCCGGACCCGGTTCCCGACCGCCTCGGTCCCCTCCTTGAGGGTCTCGATGCGACGGATGTCGAGCCGCTGCGAGGAATAGAACTTCAGCGCCCGGCCGCCCGGCTGGGTCTCCGGCGAGCCGAACTGGACGCCGACTTTTTCGCGGATCTGGTTCGTGAAAAGGCAGACGGTGTTGGTGCGGTTGAGGTTGCCCGCCAGTTTGCGCATCGCCTGCGACATCAGCCGCGCCTGGAGGCCGACCGTGGTGTCGCCGATCTGACCGTCGAGCTCGGCTTTCGGGGTCAGCGCCGCGACCGAGTCGATCGCGACCACGTCGATCGCGGCGGAGGCGATCAGGCGGTCGGCGATCTGCAGCGCCTGCTCGCCGTAGTCGGGCTGGGAGACGAGCAGCTCATCGGTGTCGACCCCGATCGACCTCGCGTAGGAGGGGTCGATCGCGTGCTCGGTGTCGATGAAGGCGCAGATCCCGCCGCGGCTCTGGGCCTCGGCGATGATGTGGTAGATCAGCGTCGTCTTGCCCGAGGACTCCGGACCGAAGATCTCGACGATCCGGCCCTGCGGCACGCCGCCGATGCCGAGCGCCAGGTCGAGGGCGAGCGACCCGGTCGGGATCGCCTGGACCTGGACGGTGCTGTCGGCGCCGAGCCGCATCAGCGCGCCCTGTCCGAAGTCGCGCTCGATCTGGGTCACCGCTGCTGCCAGCGCCGCGTCTTTCGCCTTGGCCTCCTTCGCCGAGGCGTCCTTCAAAGTCGCTTTCTTGTCTGCCATCTCTTTCACCTCACTGCCGCCCATTCCCGGGCAGCTCGACTTGCGCCAGCGGGGTGTACTGCGCACCCTGCGGCTGGAGTTGCGAACGGTAGAGCGTGATCCGGACGCCATCGAAGGGCTGCAGCAGATCCTTCGGCAGCGCCCCGGGAGGCCTCGAGACGAGCGCCGGCCGCTTCGACCCGCGTTCCTCCCGACGCACCCTGGCGACGGTCACGTGCGGCCAGAACGGGCGTTTCTCGGGCTGGTAGAGCCCGGCCTCGGCCAGGCTCTGCTCGAGCCCGGCCTGAAGTCCGACCGTGCCCGGCGACTCGGCCGCCAGAGCGAACAGGCGCGGCCTCCCGCGCGGCGGCCTGGGGACCGGTCCTGCGAGCTCGATCCGCGGTGCCGGCCCGCGTCCCGCGGTGATGATCTCGGCCAGCCGCGGGATCGCCTTCTCGGGCAGGTAGCCGAGGAAGGCCAGCGTGATGTGCAGGCTCTCCTCCGCCACCGGCCGCAGCGCCGGGTCGCCGAGCTGCTCTCGGCCCCAGGCGGCGATCCCGTTGCGGACCCGGTCCGGAAGGTCGAGCGCGACGAACAATCGCGCCCGTGGGCTCTTCAGTCGGTCCCTGGCCACCCCGCCGACGCTACGCGGTCCTTTCGCACGGCACAACGCGCGAATGCAAGGAATCGGCGACGAATCAGCCTCAGAGCGGCGGCTCGGCTCCGGTGAGCAGCATCCGCAGCAGATGGAGCCCGACCAGCGCCGAGCGTTCGCGGATGTCGTCGCGGCCGCCGGGAATCACCGGATCGCGTGCGATCGACCGGCCCTCGGCGAGCAGCGCGTGGAAGCAGACGTAGCCGACCGGCTTCTCCTCCGTCCCCCCGTCGGGGCCGGCGATCCCGGTGATCGCGACGGCGATGTCGGCGTCGAACCGCTCGAGGGCGCCCTTCGCCATCGCCTCGGCGACCTCCGGCGAGACCGCCCCGCGCGCCTCGATCAGGCCCGGGTCGACGCCGAGCAGGTCCGCCTTAGCCTCGTTCGAGTAGGAGACGACGCTGCCGGCGAAGTAGGCCGAGGCGCCGGGAAGGTTGGTGATCCTCGCCGCCATCAGGCCGCCGCTGCAGGATTCGGCCAGTCCCAGCCTGCGGCCCGCCAGCAGCTTCGCGACCTGGGAGTCGATCGTCTCGCCGTCGAGGCTGAAAAGGTGCCGATCGTGCCGTGACCGCAGCCCCTCGCGGACCGCGTCGGCGGTTGCCGCCGCCTCGTCCCGGTAGCGGACCTCGACCTCGATCTCGCCGCGGCGCAGGCAGGTCGTGATCTCGACCTCGTCCAGCGCGACCCCATCGGCCTCGATCTCACGCAGGCTCTTGGCGATTTCCGACTCGGGGATGCCGAACATCCGCAGCGTGTAGCCGTGCAGCGGCGTCGCCCTCGCGACGACCTCGCGCACCGGTTCGGTCGCGAGCGCGACCGGCCACATCGGCTGCAGCTCCCGCGGAGGGCCCGGCAGGACGACGACGACCGTGCCGTCGGCGGGGACGACAAGGCCCGGGGCGGTGCCGACCGGATCGAGCGGAGTCGCGCCCTCGGGGACTAGAGCCTGCTTGCGGTTGGACTCGCGGACGGCCTCCTCGTCGAAATTGAAGCGGCGCGCGAATCCGCGCAGGATCTCGGCGATCTTCTCCTCCATCTCGTCGTCAAGCAGCAGCTCGCGACCGGCGAAGTGGGCGACGATCTCGGCGGTGAGGTCGTCGGCGGTCGGGCCGAGTCCGCCCGAGGTGATGATCAGATCCATCCCCTCGGCGGCCATGAAGCGGAGCGCCGCCTCGAGGTCGTCGCGACGGTCGCCGACGATCAGGATGTGGGCGACGTCGATCCCGAGCTCGGCGAGGCGTTCGGAGAGCCACGGCCCGTTGGCGTCGGCGATCGTCCCGGTCAGCACCTCGGTGCCGGTCACGACGATCCCCGCCCGGATCTCTTCAGGCATTTCCGAGAGCAGAGGAGGCGGCGGAATCCATCACGCGCATTCGGGCCTTTCGCCTTCCTGCAGTTCGGTCAGATTGCCGTCTTCGTCGACGGCGAAACCGATCGGGCTCGAGGATTCGGGCAGGTGAGCGGGTTTGCCATTGATTTCCATTTCGACCGACCCGTTGCCGAAGGCGACCGAGAATTCCTTCGAGCGGAACGGGCCTTCCTGTTCTCCGGGGCTGAGGATCAGCCCGTCGATCACCGGTTCTTCGCTTGCATCGACCATGCAGACCCAGACTTCGTCGGTCGCTTCGAGGCTGACCGCGACGCCCGGCGCCGCCGCCTTCGCCCGATGCCGGTTCGCACCGCCGGTCTTCGCCGCGGCGTCGGACTTCTTGCTCGATGAGTCGCCACCGCCGCTCGCGAGCCCGATCGCGATCAGGATCCCGATCAGCGCCGCGACGACGATGACCGCGAGGACGCGGCCACCGACCCCGGACCTTCCCGTGGCGCGGCGTCCGCTCAGCGCCGGCTCGACCCGCGGTGGCGGCCTCTCGGCCGGTCCGGCGCCCCCCGAGCTCTCACGGTAGTCCTCGGCGAGTCGCTCACCGTCGAGGCCGAGATACGAGGCGTAGGTCTTGATGAATGCCCGGGTGTAGATATCGCCCGGGAGGACGTCCCAGTCCTCGTTCTCGAGCGCGCGCAGGAAGCGGATCCTGATCTTGGTCGCTTCCTCGACCTCGGAAAGGTCGATTTTGCGCCGATTTCTCGCATCTCGCAGGGTGCTTCCGATGCCGGTCGGCTCCACGCCGACATTGTCGCCGTTCGGCGCGAAAAGGACCTACTCGGCGTCGACAGGCAGCGGCTTGCCCGCCTCGTCGCCGCTGATGAAGCGGGGCAGGTCGGCCTGGGTGATCAGCACCTGGCGTGGTTTCGAGCCCTCGTAGCCGGAGATGACGCCGCGCCGCTCGAGCATGTCGATGAGGCGGCCGGCGCGCGTGTAGCCGACCCGCAGCCGCCGCTGGATCATCGAGACCGATGCGGTTTCGGTCTGAACCACCAGTTGGATCGCCTCGTCGAGCAGGTCGTCGCGGTCGGGGTCGAACTCGCCGTCTCCCCCCTCGTCCGGGGTCTCCTCGCGCGCCTCGAGCAGCTCCGCCTCGAACTCGGGCTCGCCCTGCTTGGCCCAGTGGCCGGTGATCCGGGCAATCTCATCCTCGGTCACGAACGCGCCCTGGATCCGCTGCAGCTTCGAGGTGCCCGCCCCGCGGAACAGCATGTCGCCCTGACCCAGCAGCGCCTCGGCGCCACCCTGGTCGAGGATCACCCGGGAGTCGGTCTGCGAGGAGACGGCAAACGCGATCCGGGCCGGGATGTTGACCTTGATCGTGCCGGTGATGATGTCGGTCGACGGCCGTTGCGTCGCCAGGACGAGGTGGATTCCGGTCGCCCGAGACTTCTGGGCGAGGCGGATGATCGAGTCCTCGACCTCGGCCGGGGCGACCATCATCAGGTCCGCGAGCTCGTCGATCACGCAGAGGATGTGCGGCAGCGGCGGTTCCCCCTTGCGCGCCCGCGCCCGGTTCAACTCGCCGAGGTTGCGGCAGCGGGCCTCGCCCATGATCCCGTAGCGGCTCTCCATCTCGCCGATCAGGTTGGCGAGGACGTTGGCCGCGAGGCGGGGCGAGGTGACGACCGGGGTCAGCAGGTGCGGGACGTGCTCGTAGTGGTTGAGCTCGACCTGCTTGGGGTCGACGAGGACGAGGCGGACGTCGTTCGGCGATGCCTGCATCAGGATCGAGGAGAGGATCGCGTTGACGCAGCCCGACTTCCCCGAGCCCGTGGTCCCGGCGACGAGGACGTGCGGCATCTTCGCCAGGTCGGTCCAGACGGCATTGCCGTCGATGCCCTTGCCGAGCCAGGCGACCAGCGGCGACGTCTTCTCCGGGCGGCCGGCATAGATGTCGCCGAGCCGCACCATCCGCCGGCGCGAGTTGGGGACCTCGACGCCGACCGCCTGCTTGCCGGGTATCGGCGCGAGGATCCGGATGTCGGTCGAGGCCAGGGCGTAGGCGAGGTCGTTGGCGAGCTCGGTCACCTTCTTGACCTTGGTCCCGGGCGCGAGGCGCAGCTCGTAGCGGGAGACGTGGGGCCCGCTGACGATGCCGACGATCCTCGCCTCGACCCCGAAGTGGCCGAGGGCCTCCACCAGCCTCCTCCCGACGGCGTCGTGGTCGCGCGGGTCCGGCCCCTTGTCGGCGCGGCCCTTCTCGAGCGCGTTCGCTGGCGGCGGCCGGTAGTCGATCTCGTCTGAGGTGGTGACGCCACGCACATTTCCCATTGGGGTCTTGCCCTCGGCCTCCTCCGGAGAAGTCAGATCGTGACCGTCGTCGGCCGAGGGCGAGCCAATTCCGCCCATGCCCTCGCCTTCGGCTGCGGGCATAGTCGGGTCGGTGGCGGGCTCGTCGCGTCCGGGCGTGCCGGGGTCGCCCTCGGTTTCGGCTTCCGCGACGTCGTCGTCGAAGCTCCCCACCGCGACGGTGGGCTCGAAATCGTCGTCCTCGGGGTAGGTGCTCATCACGTCGGTCGGGGCGGCGCGGGTCTCGAGCTCGTCGGCGGGGCGTCCGCGGCCCTCGCGGCTCATCACCACGGTCTCGGCCATCCCTCGGCCGCCGCGGACGGCCCCGCGGACACCGCGTCCGAACCCGCGGAGGATGGTCCCGATCGAGGTTCCGGTCGCCAGCACGATCCCGGTCACGAGGATCAGCACGTCGAAGATCCGGGCGCCGACCTCGCCGACCAGGTAGGTGAGCGCGGTTTCGACCCCGTAGCCGACCTTGCCGCCCTCCCAGCCGAAGAAGAGGATGAAGGCGAGGTAGACCCCGGAGGCGATCAGGAAGAGGCCGATCAGGTCGAGATGGCGCTGCTCCAGCGCCGCGGGCAGGTGCGGTCGGGGCATTTTGCGCCCCCCGCCCTTCGCCTTCGGTTTTGGGCGCCGTTTCGCCCCGCGCCGCTTACGCACGAACATGGAAGGGGCTTCGACACCGGCTTGCGCTCCCCTGCGCGCCCTAAATTCGCCCTAAAACCAGCGCGAAACCGGCATTTGCGGGGCTAACATCGTTTGCGATGCTCAACGACGGAGTCGAAGCGGGCGGCCGTGTGCTCGTGGTGGAGGACGATGAGGACATCGCCGATGTCCTGCGACGCTCGCTGCGCAACGAGGGCTATGACGTCCGCACCTCCGCCGACGGGATCGACGCTCTCGACGTCGCCGCCGGCTTCGTCCCCGACCTCGTCGTTCTCGACCTCGGCCTGCCGCGGCTCGACGGGGTCGAGGTCTGCCGGCGCCTGCGCGCCGACAGCGACGTTCCGATCCTGATGCTGACCGCCCGCACCGAGACCGAGGACAGGGTCGGCGGTCTCGACAGCGGCGCCGACGACTACCTGGTGAAGCCGTTCGAGCGCAAGGAGCTGTTGGCGCGGATACGGGCGCTCCTCCGTCGCCGGCCGCCGCGCGGCTCGGCCTCGATCGAGGTCGCGGACCTGGCCCTAAACCCGGACACGCGCGAGGTCCGCCGCGGTGAGCGCGAGATCGAGCTGACCAACCGCGAGTTCGAGCTGCTCGAGCACCTGATGCGCAACCAGCGGCTCGTCGTATCGCGCGAGCGCCTCCTCGACGAGGTCTGGGGGTACGACCCGACAGCTGCGACCAACACGATCGATGTCTTCATCTCAAATCTGCGCCGCAAGCTCGAGGAAGACGGCGAGCCCCGTCTCCTCCACACCAAGCGCGGGGCCGGGTACGTCCTGAAGGCGTAGGCGTGACGAGCACCGGCCTCTCCCGGTTCCGACCCCGCAACTGGCCGGTCCGCTGGCGGCTCGCAAGCGTCTCCGCCGGCCTCACCCTGGCGATCCTGGTCCTCTTCGGGGCGATCATCGGCAATCTCGTCGCGCACCGGATCCGCGACGACTTCAACCGCGAGATGCAGCAGGCGGTCGCGACGCTCTCCTCCCAGATCCAGATCATCGACACGATCACCAACACGCTGATCGTCCGCCAGCCCGACCTCGGCGACTTCGTCAGCCCCAACGACGCCACGGCGCGGATCTTCGACGCCAACGGTGCCCTGCTCAAGGGCAGCCCCGGTGCCGTCGAACTCGGCCCCCCGATCCTCGGGGTCCACCACGTCGGCGACATGCGGGTCGTAACGGTGACACTCAGGAGCGGCCAGACCGGTCGCGTCGCCGGCTACGTCCAGTACGGGCGCGACGAAGGTCACATCGACTCGACGATTGACCGCCTCTGGCTCTTCATCGCCGCCGGCGTCCTCGGCGCGACCCTGCTGGCGGCGCTGGCCGGCCTTGCGATCGCCGGCCGGGCGATGCGGCCGATCTCCTCGCTGACCGCGACCGCGCGCCGAATCAGCGAGACAGGTGACCCCTCCCGCCGGATGCCGGTGCCGACGGCTGACGACGAGGTCGGCGAGCTCGCCGTCACCCTCGAGGAGATGCTCCGCTCGCTCGACGCCGCCCGTGCCGAGAGTGAGACGGCGATGCGCAAGCAGCGCGAGTTCGTCGCCGACGCCTCGCACGAGCTGCGCACGCCGCTGACCAGCATCATCGCCAACCTCGAGCTGCTTCAGGAGTCGCTCCAGGGTTCCGATCCCGACGAGGAGCGCGCGGTCGTCGACTCTGCCCTGCGTTCGTCCACCCGGATGAGCAGGCTGGTCGCCGATCTCCTGCTGCTGGCGCGGGCCGACGCCGGCCGCCCCAGTGCCCGCACCTCCTGTGACCTGGCCGAGATCGCCGGCAACGCCGCGGCCGAGGTCGCGCCGACGGTCGGAGAACGCGAGCTGCGGATCGAGAACGACCGCCCGCTGCGGGTCGACGGCAATCCCGACGAGCTGCACCGCGTGGTCCTCAACCTGCTCGACAACGCGGTCCGCCACACCCCTCCGGGATCGCGCATCGAGCTCCGCCTCCGCGCCGCCGGCCGCGACGCGGTCGTCGAGGTCGCCGATGACGGGCCCGGCATTCCCCCGGCCCGGCGCGACGAGGTCTTCGACCGCTTCGTCCGCGGCGACGGGCCGGCGGACACGATCCGCGCCTCCGGCAGCGGCCTCGGGCTCGCGATCGTTCGAGCCGTGGCCATCTCCCACGGCGGCAGCGCCGCGGTGGCCGAATCGGAGTCAGGCGGCGCCCTGTTCACGGTTCGGATACCGCTCAGCAAGTCTGAACAGGGAATTAGCGCGCCTTTAGGCCGGCTTTAGCAGCGCGGCATAGCTTCTGGGACGGACGAGACACACACGGGCCCGCCTGGCCTCCCCAACGTCCCGGCGGGCCCGTTTTTCTTCCCTCGCTCGTCCCCCCGGCGGGCTAGACCTCGACGATCACCGGCAGGATCATCGGCCTGACCTTGAGCCGGTCGTAGACGAGCTTTGCGATCGCGTCGTGGAGGTCCTCCTGGATCAGGTGGACCTCGCGGTTCCCCGCCGTGGCGGCCTCCTCGAGCGAGTCCTCGACCACGTCCTTCAGCTCATCGACGAACCCGTCCTCATCGGCGAGGAACGCAACCCCGCGCAGGATCACCTCCGGGTCGGCGACGACGCCGCCGTCATCGGAGGAGATCGTCGCGACGACGATGAAGATGCCGTCGTCGGAGATCTCGCGCCGGTCTCGCAGCGCGACGTCGTCGGGCTCGCCGACGTTGACGCCGTCGACGTAGACGACGCCGGCGTGGATGTCGTCGCCGAACCGGGCGCCATTCTGGTCGATCTCGAGCGGCAACCCGTTTCGGCCCTTGAAGATGTTCTCGCGGTCGATTCCGACCGCTTCGGCGAGCTTCGCGTGCAGCCGCAGGCGCTGGTGATCCCCGTGGATCGGCAGCACGTAGCGAGGTTTGGTCAGGTTCAGCATCAGCTTCAGCTCCTCCTGCCAGCCATGGCCGGAAGCGTGGATCGGCGCGTCTTTCGCGGTCACCACCGAGGCGCCGATCTCATAGATGCGGTCGATCGTTTCGTTGACCGCGCGCTCGTTGCCGGGAACCGGAGTCGCCGAAAAGACGACGGTGTCGCCGCGACGGAGCTCGACGTCGCGGTGGTCGTTGTTCGCCATCCGTCGCAGCGCCGAAAGCGGCTCGCCCTGGCTGCCGGTCGAGATCACGATCACCTTCTCGTCGGGGAAGTCTTCGATCTCGCGCGGCTGGATGAAGAGCCCCGGGGGCGCGTCGGCGATCCCCAGGTTCGAGGCGATGTTGAAGTTCTTGCGCATCGAGCGGCCGACCAGCGCCACCCGCCGGTCGAGTTTCACCGCGGCGTCGATCGCCTGCTGGACGCGGTGGATGTTGGAGGCGAACGAGGTGACGATGATCCTGCCCTCGCAGCCCTTGAACGTCTCCAGGAGCGCCGGGCCGACGCTCGACTCCGAGGGGGCGACGCCGGGACGGTCGGCGTTGGTCGAGTCGCCGCAGAGCAGCAGCAGCCCGTCGCGGCCGAGCTCGGCCAGGCGCGAGATATCGGCCGGGCGGCCGTCGACCGGCGTCTGGTCGAACTTGTAGTCGCCGGTCAGCAGCGTCGATCCGAGCTCGGTCGTGAGGATGACCCCGCGCGCGTCGGGGATCGAGTGCGAGAGGTGGACCATCTCCATCTCGAACGGCCCCAGGCGGACGACCTCGCCCGCCGGCAGGTCCTTGAGCGGCGCGTCGGAGAGCTTGTGCTCGTCGAGCTTCGACCGCGCCATCGCGATCGTCAGCATCCCGCCGTAGATGACGGGCGGATCGCCGATCTCGCGCAGCACGTAGGGCAGGGCGCCGACGTGGTCCTCATGGCCGTGGGTGAGGACGAACGCCTCGATGTCGTCGGCGCGATCGCGGAGGTAGGAGAAGTCGGGCAGGACGAGGTCGATCCCGAGCATCTCCGCGGTCGGGAACATCAGGCCGGTGTCGACGACGACGATCCGGCCGTCGTATTCGACCACCGTCATGTTCTTGCCGATCTCCCCCAGCCCGCCGAGCGGGATCACACGGAGCTTCTTCGACGCCACCGGTTCCTAGCCCGCCGTCACGGTCAGGCCGACCGTCTCGAGCGCCGCGCGGACGACCTCGCGCTGGGCATCGTCGAGCTCGACCATCGGTAGTCGCATCGCCCCGGAAGGGATCGTGCCGACCATCGCCAGCGCGGCCTTCACGGGCATCGGGTTGGTGGTCACCGCGAGCGCCTCGAAGAGCGGCCTCAGCCCCGCCTCGACCTCACGCGCGCGCTCCAGGTCGCCTGCCTCGACGGCGTCCCAGATCTCGCGCATCTGCGGCCCGACGAGGTGGGAGGCGACGGTGATCCCGCCGGCCAGACCGAGCTCGAGAGTCCTCAGGAAGATGTCGTCGTTGCCGGCCAAGACCGCCATCCCGTCGATCGGAC
>DATAOP010000016.1:0-1700 GCA_036265675.1 Solirubrobacterales bacterium | reverse complement strand
CTGGGGCGACGCGTCCCTCGGGCATCCGTTCTTCTCGCTCGTCGTCACGTTCGCGTTCCTGCGCGATGCCAACGGGCTCGCCCCGGACGACCCCTGGTTCGAGCGCCTTCGCGATGCCTACCTCGAGCCGTGGGGCACTCGCCTCGTGCCCGCCTTCGCGATCGCGCAGCGCGTCGGCGTGGTTTCGCGGGCGATCGGCTGGGGGCGGCACTGGACGGCCATGGGTCCCGGCGCCTTTCCCGGCTTCGACGACCAGTTCCCGGGGGTCCTCCGAACGGCGATGGCGGCGCTTCGCACTACACTTCCCGCGTGACCGAACTCTCCGAGCGCGCCGTTGCATCGCGCGTCCCGAGCCTCCTGGACGAGAAGCTCAAGGCCCTCACCCGGCGCGAGCCGCTGTCGGTCCGCCCGGGCACCTCGCTGAAGGCATGCCTGGAGCTGATCCGTCAGACCGGCGTCGCCGACTCCGTCTTCATCACCGATGCCGCCGGGCACCTCAAGGGCGTGCTCACGGAGCGGGACATCTTCGGGCGCCTCGTCGGCCCGGACGTCAACCTCGACCAGCCCGTTGACGTCTGCATGGTCGATCACCCGAACACGCTCCACCTCGACGAGCCGGTCCGTCGCGCGCTCGAGTTGATGCAGACCGGCGTCTACCGGAACGTCCCGCTGATCGACGACCAGTCGACGCTGGTGGGCGTCGTCCGACCGGTGGACGTGCTGAAGTACCTCGCCGAGGCGTTTCCGGAGGAGCTGCTCAATCTGCCGCCGCGACCGCACCAGCTGATGGACGCCACCGAGGGCGCATGACGACCGAAGCCCCGCCGCGCCCGACCCAGCCCACCGAGCGCCAGCTCGACCGAGTCACCATCCGCTTCGCCGGCGATTCCGGCGACGGCATGCAGCTCACCGGCACCCAGTTCACCCGGACAGCTGCCGCGTTCGGAAACGACATCAGCACCTTCCCGGACTACCCCGCGGAGATCCGCGCCCCCGCCGGCTCGCTGCCCGGGGTGTCCGGTTTCCAGCTGAGCTTCTCCAGCAGCCGGATCCACACACCCGGCGATGCCCCCGACGTCCTGGTCGCGATGAACCCCGCCGCCCTCAAGGCGAACCTCGGCGAGCTGCCCGCGGGCGGCGCGCTGATCGTGAACGAGGATGCGTTCACGAACCAGAACCTGGCGAAGGTCGGCTACGCCGCGAACCCGCTCCAGGACGGCTCGCTGAAGCAGTGGAACGTCTTCGCCGTCCCGATCTCGACCCTGAACGGCCGTGCCCTCGAAGGTCTCGGGCTCACGAACAAGCAGGTCGACCTCACGAAGAACTTCTTCGCGCTCGGGCTGATGTTCTGGCTCTACGAGCGCGACATGGCGGCGACGATCGCCTGGATCGATGACAAGTTCGGGAAGCGCCCGGAGATCGGGGAGGGCAACAAGCGCGCCCTGAAGGCCGGCTACAACTTCGGCGAGACCACCGAGATCTTCCACGAGCGCTACATCGTCCCGCCGGCGAAGCTCGCGCCCGGCAACTACCGCAACATCACCGGCAACGAAGCGACTGCCCTCGGGCTGGTCGCGGCCTCGCAGCTCGCGGAGCGGCCGCTGTTCTACGGCTCCTACCCGATCACGCCGGCGTCGGACATCCTCCACCAGCTCGCGGGCTACAAGAACTTCGGCGTCAAGACGTTCCAGGCCGAGGAC
>DATAOP010000015.1:0-30183 GCA_036265675.1 Solirubrobacterales bacterium | reverse complement strand
GATAGCCCCAGGAATAGCGGCGACCCTGGTCGCGCTCGATGCCGAGCTCGCGCCGGACCCGGGCATGAAGCCACTCGGCGAGTCCCTCGGCCGCCTGGACGCCGAGGCCGTGGACGAAGAGCTGCTCGGCGAACTCGCCCTCGCGCTCGAGCCGCTCGATCAGCTCGGTCACTTCGGGGCCGACCGTCACGCCCTGGAGGGCGACGACGTCGCGCTCGCCGCTATCGACCGGCCGGTAGAAGTCGGTGAGGCAGATCCGGTCGTGCCGCGGCTGGCGCGGGAAGACGAGCCGCTCGAGCTCGCGCTCCGGGTCCTCGGGGTCGAACACGACCAGCTCGTTGCCGTCGGCGTTGCAGGGGAAGTAGCCCAGCCGGGCCTTTGGATGCAGGTAGTCCTGCTCGCGCCACATCCGCTCCAGCCGGTGCGAGAACCCCTCGTCCTCGTCGCTGCCCTCGACCAGCTGCTGCCAGGCCTCGCCCTTGACCCCTTTGCCCCCCCAGTGGAGCTTGAACAGCACGTGGCGGTCGAGATACGGGAAGACCTCGCCGAGGTCGACCGGTATCTCGCGCACGCCCCAGAACGGCGGCGCCGGGACCGGATTATCGGTGCGGGCGGCCGAGCGGACGCTGTCGTCGGTCGTCGGCGGGCCCTCGTCGACCTTGACGGGCTTCTCGCGCAGTTGCTTCGCCTCGGCGCGGATCCGCTCGACGAGCGCCGCCCGCGCTTCATCATCGACCAGCGCGTCCATCGTGTCGAGGCCCTGGAAGGCGTCCTTGCAGTAGAAGACCCCGGGCTCGTAGACGTCGTCGGACTCCTTCCCGTGCGGATAGAGCGTCCGGCGACCGAAGTCGCGGTTGATCGCGGCGCCGCCGATCAGAACCGGAAACGGGAGGTTGCGTTGGTGCAGCTCCTGGACGCAGGCCGGCATCTGCTTCGAGGTCGAGACCAGCAGCGCCGAGAGCCCGATCGCGTCGGCCTCGTTCTCGACCGCGGCCTCGATGATCGAGTCGACGGGAACCTGCTTGCCGAGGTCGATCACGGTGTAGCCGTTGTTGGTGAGGATCGTGTTGACGAGCGACTTGCCGATGTCGTGGACGTCGCCGAAGACGGTCGCGATCACGACCTTGCCCTTGCTGTGGCCCTCGATCCGGTCGAGGTAGTTCTCGAGCTGGGCGACGGCGCGCTTCATCACTTCGGCCGACTGGAGGACGAACGGCAGGATCAGTTCGCCGGCGCCGAATTTGTCGCCGACCTCCTTCATCGCCGGCAGCAGAACGTCGTTCAGGGTCGGTACGGCGCCGATCTTCTCGACCGAGCGGTCGATCCACTCCTCGACGCCATCCTTCTTGCGGCGCAGGATGTGCCAGTGGAGCGCCTCCTCCGGCTCCATCCCCTCGGTCGGGTCGCCGGCCTCCTCCGCGGCCTCCTCGCCCTTCGACTCGAAGTGGGCGATGAAGCGCTCGAGCGCGTCGTCGCGGCGATTGAAGACGAGGTCGTCGGTCAGCTCCCGCTCCTCCTCGGATATCTCCGAGTAGGGGGTGATGTGGTTGGGGTTGACCATCGCCAGGTCGAGCCCGGCCCCGACGCAGTGGTGGAGGAAGACCGAGTTGAGGACGGCGCGGGCCGGGGGGGAGACCCCGAACGAGACGTTGGAGACGCCTAGCGAGGTCTTCACGCCCGGGATCTCGGCCTTGATCCGGCGGATCCCCTCGATCGTCTCGACCGCCGAGGGCCGCCACTCCTCGTCGCCCGTGGTAAGCGTGAAGGTGAGCGCGTCGAAGATCAGCGCCTCGGGATCGAGCCCGTGCTCGCCGCAGGCGAGGTCGCGGATCCGCTTCGCGATCTCGACCTTGCGCTCGGCCGTCTTCGCCATCCCGACCTCGTCGATCGTCAGCGCGATCAGCGCCGCACCGTGCGCCTTGGCCAGCGGCACGACGACATTCGCCTTGTCGGTCCCGGCCTCGAGGTTGATCGAGTTGACGATCGCCCGGCCGGGGATCTGCTCGAGCGCGGTCCTGATCACCTCCGGTTCGGTCGAGTCGACCTGGATCGGCGCCGGCTGGGTCAGCGAGATCCGTTCGACCACCGCCTTCATCTGCTCGTCCTCGTCGGAGCGCTCGGTCAGGGCGACGCAGACGTCGAGGACGTGGGCGCCGCCTTCGACCTGGTCTTCGGCGACCTGGACGAGGCTGTCGTAGTCGTCGGCGAGCAGCAGTTCCTTGGCCCGTTTCGAGCCCTGCGAGTTGACCCGCTCGCCGACCAGGGTCGGACGCGGCTCCTGGACCAGCGGGGTCGAGGTCATCATCGAGGAGACGCGCACCGGGCCGGGCGCCGGCCGCTCGCCGGGGACCCGTCCATCGACCCGCTCGCGGATCGCGCGGATGTGCTCGGGGGTCGTCCCGCAGCAGCCGCCGACGATGCCGACCGAGTAGCGCTCGACGAACTCGCCGAGCGTCGCCGAGAGCGGCTCCGGCTCTTCCGGGAAGATCGTCTCGCCGTCGGGGCCCTGCAGCGGCAGTCCGGCATTGGGGATGCAGTGGACCGGGAGGGGGCTGTTCTCGCCGAGGAAGCGGATCGCGTCCCGCATGTCCTCCGGGCCGGTCGAGCAGTTGAGCCCGATCACGTCGACGTCGAGCGCCGAGAGGGTCGTCAGCACCGCCTGGATGTCGGTGCCGAGCAGCATCTTGCCTCCCTGGGGGAGGAGGGAGACGCTGGTCTGGATCGGCAGCCGCCGGCCGGTCGCGGCAAACGCCTCGCGGGCGCCGAACACCGCCGCCTTGACCTCGAGGATGTCCTGCGCGGTCTCGATGATGATCAGGTCGGCGCCGCCTTCGACCAGGCCCTGAGCCTGCTCGGCGAAGACCTCGACCAGCTTCGCGAAGGAGATGTCGCCGAGGGTCGGGTCGTCGGACGCCGGCAGGAACCCCGTCGGCCCGATCGAACCGGCGACGAAGCGCTTCTCGCCGGCCGCCCTGCGGGCGATCTCCGCCGCTTTGGTGTTGATCTCGAGCGTCTCGTCGCCCAGCCCCCACTCGTCGAGCTTCAGCCGCGAGCCCTGAAAGCTGTCGGTCTCGACCACCTCGGCGCCCGCCGCGAGCATCGAGTCGTGGACACCCTCGATCACGTCGGGGCGGTTCAGCACCAGGGCCTCGTGGCATTTGCCGAGCAGGCCGCCGTAGTCCTCCTGGGAGAGGTCGAACTGCTCCAGGGTGGCGCCCATCCCGCCGTCGAAGACGACGACCCGCTCCCGGGTTGCGGCTAGGTAGTCACGATCTGGCATCTGTAAAGCCTTTCACCTCCATCGAATCCGGCGTTAGCACCGTGTTGCCGATCCGGGGATCTCAACCGGTTGCTGCGGCGTCCGCGGGCCGGGCCCCTCGACCGCTCTAGATGGTTCTCATAAATCTAGCGAAGCCCTGCGCTAGCCCCGCCTACCGAGGCGCCGTTTGAGGTCGCGCGCGGTGACTCCCCGCAGCAGCCCGTCGAGCAGGCGGCGGCGGCTGTTCGTGTACGGGAACCAGCTCGGCTCGCGCTTGCCGGCGAAGCGGGTGACGACCACCGACTCGCTGCGACAGTACTTCTTGATCCCCGGTTCTCCGTGGCGATAGCCGATGCCCGACTGCTTCCAGCCGCCCATCGGCACGCCCAGCGCCGCCATGTTGCTGACCACGTCGTTGACGTTGACCGAGCCGGCCTCGACCCGGCGGGCGATCGTCTCGGCCCGACCCTTCTCGCCGAAGACCGAGGCGGCCAGCCCGTAGCGGGTGTCGTTCGCGAGCCGCAGCGCCTCCTCGGAGTCGCGCACCTTCATCACGCCGACCACGGGGCCGAAGGTCTCATCGCGCATCACCTTCATCGAGTGGTCGACGTCGACGAGGACGGTGGGCTCGTAGTAGTCGCCGTCACCCTCGGCCGCCCTGCCGCCGGTCAGCGCCCGCGCGCCGTTGGCCAGCGCGTCGTTGACGTGGTCTTCGACGACTGCGGTCTGGTTCGGCGAGGTCATCGCGCCGACGTCCTTCTCGGGCCGGCGCCCGTCGGCGCCCTGGCGGAGACCACTGACCTCTTTGGTCAGCTTGGCGACGAACTCGTCATAGACCGGCTCCTCGACGTAGATCCGCTCGACCGAGAGGCAGACCTGGCCCGAGTTGTACATCGAGCCCCAGGCGGCGGCATTGGCGGCGCGGTCGAGGTCGGCGTCGGAGAGCACGATCATCGGGTCCTTGCCTCCGAGCTCGAGGCTGACCGGGGTCAGCGTCTCGGCGGCGCGGCCCATCACCTTGCGGCCGGTTCTGTCCGAGCCGGTGAACTGGACGTGGTCGACGTGGTCGATCATGCCGGCGGCCACCTCGCCCGTGCCGAGCACGCAGTCGAAGACGTCGGGGCCGCCGACCTCGTTCTTCCAGGCGTCGATGATTTCGATCAGGCTCAGAGGCGTGAACTCGGACGGCTTGACGACGACCGCAGCGCCCGCCTCCAGGGCCGGGATCGAGTCGCCGAGCGCCATCGCCAGCGGGAAGTTCCAGGGGCTGATCACGCCGACCACCGGGTGCGGCCGGTACTGCACGATCAGCTTCTTCGAGAGGACATGCGGCGAGTGCGGCCTGACGGTTTCGTCGGCGAGGAACTTCGCCGCGTTCTTCCCGTAGAAGTTGATCAGGTCGATGACGTAGAACAGTTCCGGGGAGATGTCGCCGCGCGCCTTGCCGGTCTCGGCCTGGACCGTGTCTTCGATCTGCGCGAGGTTGTCGAGCATCCAGTCGCGCAGGCGGCCGAGCCAGCGGTAGCGGCCCTCGACGCCGAGGCCCTCCCAGGCCGGCTGGTTGCCGCGCAACCGCGCCACCGTCTCGGCGACCATCTCCGCCGAGGAGATGTCGATCGTCCCGGCCAGCCCTCCGGTCGCGGGGTTGTGGACCTCGATCCGCTCGGGGCTGCTGCCGTTCTCCTCGCTGGTCGCGCCAGCGCTGCTCGTCTCGACCGTGCCGCTCTCCACCGGGGCTCCTCTCGTTGAAACTGGCTGACCAGCCAAAGACTACCTCGGGACGAGTCTGTAGACCGGTCCTTCGAGTGAGGCGACATAGACCCGCCCTCTGTCGTCTTCGCCGAAGGAGCTCGGGGATTCGACGGTCGGGCCGAGGACGTGGTCGCCGCTCGCCCGGTGCAGGTGCGGGACCAGGCTCCGCAGCCTGCCCTCGCAGAGGTCGGCGTAGACGTAGTGGCGGTAGAGCGACCCCAGGCGTTTGTCACCGACGACGACGCCGCCGATGATCGAGCAGCTACCGCCGCGGCTGTGGGGGTAGGCGAAGATCGGTTTCACCGTGCCGCCCGGGTCGGGGGTGCCGCTGTTCTCGTCGCGGTAGACGGAGAAGCCCTCGAACGCGTCCCAGCCGAAGTTCGCCCCGGCCGCCCTGCCGACCGTCGTGTAATCGAGCTCCTCGAAACGGTTCTGGCCGACGTCGCCGATCGCGATCCGCGGGCGGCCGGCGGTGACCCTGTCGAACGAGAAGCGGAACGGGTTGCGGAGCCCGTAGCTGTAGATCTCGCCGCGCCCGGGGGTCGGACCCGCGAAGGGATTGCCGGAGGGAATCGAATACGGCCTTCCGTGGGACGGCCGGGGGTCGATTCGCAGCAGCTTGCCGAGCAGGACGTTCCTGTTCTGCGCGTTGTTCGGCGGGTCGCCGCCGGAGCCGCCGTCGCCGGTCCCGAAATAGAGGAGCCTGCCGAGGAACTGGAGCTGGCCGCCGTTGTGGTTCTCGAAGTGGGGGTGCGGGATCCTGATCACGGTGCGGCGCGAGCCGGCGGCGGCGCGGGTCGGGGTCCGGCGCCTGAATTCGTCGACCCGGATGTTCCCCTGCCGATCCGTGTAGTAGACGTAGAAGCGGCGCGAGCGGACGTAGTCGGGCGGGAATGCGATCGAGAGCAGCCCCCGCTCGCCACCGGAGCTGACCCTGCCCCTGATGTCGAGGAACGGGTGGCCGAGGCGGTGGCCCCGGCTCAGCACCACGACCCTGCCCGGCTGCTCGACGACGAAGAGGAGATTCGGGAAGCCCGGCGCGCCGGCGATGTAGACCGGGTCCTCGAAGCGCCCGATCTGCTTCAGGGCGATCCCTCGTCCCCGCTTCGACGCGGCCGCGTCCGGACCGCCGGTCCCTTCACCGCTCCCGGCCCCGCACGACTGCAGGGCGACCAGCGCGAGCGCCGTTGCGATCAAACAGGCCCGGGCCCTGCCGTCCATCGGAGAAACGCTACTTGTTGGGGTTCCTCGGTTCCTTGACCTCGACGACTTCGCCGGCGCCGTTGACGGTGACGTTCTGGACGTCGGGGCTGATCGTCGCCGCGAACGAGCCGGCGGGCTTCGCTCCGCCCTGGGTCTCGAGCTTGACTTCGCCGGTCGAGCCGATCGAGTAGCGGACCCGGTAGCTCCCCTTCCGCACCGCCGACAGTTTCCAGACCGTCTCGCCCTCCGCGCCGGGCTTCAGGGGCCCGAAGGTGTAGGTCTTGAGCGCCGCCCCTTCGGCTCCGCCCGGTTTCGTCGATCCCTTCAGTTTCGGATAGTGCTCGGCGAGGACCCACACCGGCCGGTCGGGCTGGGCGAGCCCGGGCTGGGGATCGCGGATCGCGAATGGGATGGTCGCGCCCTGCCCCTCGCGTCCGGCGATCGAGACCGTGTACGTCAGTGCCGGGATCGTGTCTTCGCTTTCGTTGCGGACGCCGATCTTCATCAGCGACGTCTGGCCGAGGCTCTGTTCGCTCGGAAACGAGGCGGTGGTGATCCTGACCTCGCGGGTGCCGCTAGGTTCGGAGCTCGAGGAGCCTCCGCAGCCGGACAGCACGATCGCTCCGAGCAACGCAACAACAATGAGGCGGTTCCCCCCCGAGAGCTCCAAAGCGGGCGGAACATACCACGCGCTTTTGCGCCCTCAATCGCGCCACGACAGGGGGTTAGCCCGATCTCAACAGTTGCGCCGCATTCTTCCCATAGACTCAATTCACTGAGCGGAGTCGCGTGGAAGTGGCTAACCCGCCGGAGGAGCTGATGGAAGCAGCAGCATCTATAGGCAGGAGGTTTTTGCCCGCCAAGTCGTTCTTCGAACAGGTGGGGGAAATGATGCTCCTCACGGGGCGGACGATCATCTCCGCGATCCGGCCGCCCTATCCCTACGGCGAGGAGTTCATCGGCCAGTTCCTCTTCGCCCTTCAGCTCTGCTGGTTCCCGCTGCTGGTCTCGACGGTGGCGATCTGCTTCGGGGCGCCCGGACTGCAGGCGGCAAACGTCCTCAACCTCTTCGGCGCGCTCGACCGCCTCGGAGGCTTCTTCGTCCTCGCCGCGATCCGCGAGATCGCACCCGCGGTGACCGCGGTCGTCGTCGCCGGCGTCGCCGGCACCGCGATCACCGCCGACCTCGGCGCCCGCAAGATCCGCGAGGAGCTCGACGCCCTCCAGGTCCTGGGCGTCGACCCGATCAAGAACCTGGTGGTGCCGCGCTTCCTGGCGCTGATGCTGATCACCGGGCTGCTCGACATCTACGCCCTGATCTTCGGGATCACCGGCGGCATCCTCGCCGAGCTCCTCTACAGCCAGCCGCTCGGCGGATTCTTCGCGACCCTGTTCTCGAACGCATCGGTCACCGACCTCTGGGGCTCGGTCCTCAAGTGCACCCTGTTCGGCGCGATTATCTCGGTCGTCTGCTGCTACAAGGGGATGACCGCGTCCGGAGGCGCCGCCGGCGTCGGCCGCGCCGTCAACCAGGCGGTCGTGATCTCGTTCATGGGCGTCTTCGCGTTCAACTACGTCTTCACCCAGACCCTGCTCGCGACCAACCCCGAGCTCCAGACGATCAGGTGAGGGCTTGAACGCCTGGCTCGAAATCCCGCGCGGCTGGCTCGACTCGTTCGGCGAGATCGCCCGCTTCGGCTCTCGCGTCGCCGGCCTCGTCTACTCGGGCCGCGTTCTCAAGTTCTTCGGCGAGAGCCTGCGCCAGGCCGGAATCCTGATCCTCGGCTCGGCGCTGATCATCTGGGGCCTGATCTTCGTCCTCGGCCTCACCTGCGGGATCGAGGGCGCCTATCTGTTCCGCGCCCAGGGCGCGCCCGCCTACGCCGGCCTGTTCTCGGCCTGGTGCGACCTGCGCGAGGTCCTGCCCTACGCCTTCGGCTACATGCTCTCGGCCAAGGTCGGAACCGGGATCGTCGCCGAGCTCGGCGCGATGCGGATCTCCGACGAGATCGACGCGCTCGAGGTGATGGGCGTGCAGCCGGTCACCTTCCTCTGCGCGACGCGGCTGCTCGCGGCCTGGATCACGTTCCCGTTCATGTACCTGGTCGGGATCGGGGTCATGTACTTCGCCAGCTACCTCGCGGTCGTCGAACAGATCGGCGACGTCTCTTCGGGCGGCTACCTGCTGATCTTCTGGATGTTCCAGAACCCGCTCGACCTCTTCTACAGCCTGATCAAGGGCATGTTCATGGCCACCGCGATCGTGATGGTCGGCTGCTATTACGGCTACACGGCGTCGGGAGGGCCGGTCGGAGTCGGCACCGCAACCGCGAAGTCGATGGTGCTTAACATCGTCTTAGTTCACATCATCGGGATGTTGGGAACCCTGGTCTTCTGGGGGGCCAACCCGAGGGCGCCGATAGGAGGCTGACGCGACAGATGGCGACCGAAGAGCAGGAGCCGCAGACGCAGGAGGAACCGCAGGCCGACGAGCCGCGGGCCCCGCAGAACACCGGGCCGTACGTGAGCGACGACGGGGCCGTCATGGGCCGCGACTTCGTCATTCCCGGCGTCGACCCGACCGAGTCCGATCCGTATCGCTTCCATACCGGCCGCAAGCGTGACCACGGCGGCGAGGACGCGATCGAGGTGATCGACCTCGTCAAGCAGTTCGGCCGCGCCCGGATCCTCAACGGCCTCAACCTCGGCCTTCCCGAAGACCAGGTCTCGATGGTGCTCGGGCCCTCGGGGACCGGCAAGAGCGTGCTGATCAAGCACATCGTCGGCCTGCTCTACCCGGACTCGGGTGACGTCCTCGTCCACGGCGAATCGATCCCGAACATGAGCGACGACGAACTCTTCGAGGTGCGGAAAAAGTTCGGCCTGCTGTTCCAGGACGGCGCCCTGTTCGGGTCGATGAACATCTACGACAACACCGCCTTCCCGCTGCGCCAGCACACCGACAAAAGCGAGGAAGAGATCGGCGAGATCGTCAACCGCCGTCTCAAAGAGGTCGGCCTCTCGGAGGCGACCTACAAGATGCCGAACGAGCTCTCGGGCGGGATGCGCAAGCGCGCCGGCTTCGCCCGTGCGCTAGTCCTCGAACCGGCAATCGTCATGTTCGACGAGCCCGACTCCGGCCTCGACCCGGTCCGGACGGCGCTGCTCTGCGAGCTGATCCGCGAGGTCCACGCCGAGAACGGCGGCTGCTACCTGACGATCAGCCATGACCTCAACACCGCGCGGCGGATCGCCGACTTCCTGGCGGTCCTCTGGAACGGCAAGATCGTCGAGTCCGGCCCGAAAGAAGAACTCTTCGACTCCGAAAACGCCTTCGTCTCGCAGTTCCTCAAGGCGGACGTGACCGGTCCGCTGTCGATGGATTGAGGGACCGCTACACGATCCTCGTCGGGCTCGTCTTCCTCGCCGTGATCGTGGTCGCGGTCGTCAGCAAGATCGGCGAGGGAGGGGAGGGCACGCTGGGGCTCGAACAGCGCCCGGAGCGCTGGCCGCTGCCCGAGTTCGCCGTCCCCGACGCGGCGGGTCCGCTCGAAGGCGACGCCAATATCGCCCAGGACGACTGCTCGACCTCGCAGCTGCCCTGTCCCGAGGGCGCCCGCCGCACCCCCGCCTGCCGGATCTCGGAAGCGGGGGCGATCCGGGTCTGCGACCTGTTCGACCGGCCATCGCTGATCTCGTTCTGGTTCACGAAGGGAGGCGATGAGTGCGTCACCGAGCAGGACGCCGTCAACCGCGCCTACAGGCGCTACGGTGGGCGGGTGCGTTTCCTGTCCGTCGACATCCGCGACGATCGGGACAAGGTCCGGGGCCTGATCAGGGAACGCCACTGGCGCATGCCGGTCGGCTACGACCGCGACGGCGCCGTCGCCGCCCTCTACCGGGTCGGCGGCTGTCCGACCTTCGCCTACGTCTACCCCGGCGGGACCCTGCAGAGCACGAGCGTCGGCGAACTGAGCGCGGGAGAGCTCGAGCGGCGGCTCGACTCGCTCCTGCGCGCGACCGCCGCCGCCGAGCGGGGGTGACCCGGTGGCGGAGCGAGCGGGCGATCTGGCGCGCACGGACCCCGGCTGGGAGCCCGCCCCCGAGCCCGGCTGGGTGGCGCCGCACGTCGCCGCAGAGTTCCCCGGCCTCGCGATTTCCTCGATCGTCGTCGACAGCCGCCCCGAGCCGAGCCCGGAGTCGGTGCGACGCCGCCTCCGCGACCTCTCCGACCGCTTCTACGGGGCGCATGCCGTGCGGATGCGTGAACGCCCGATTCCTTGGGCCTACCGCGCCTTCTTCCGCCAGATCGGGCTCGATCCCGACCGGACCAGGACCCCGGTCGAGGACCTCGCGCTCGAGCGGCTCCGCGAGGGGGCGTTCAAGCCGCACGGGCTGCCGGCCGACGCGGTCACGATCGCGACGATCGAGACCGGGGTCGCGCTTCGGCTCTTCGACGCCGATCAGGTCCGCGGGAAGCTCTGCGTGCGCGACTCCGCGCCGGGGGAGGCGCTGTCGGGGCGGCCGGGCGAGCTGACGCCGGGAACGCTGGTGATCGCCGATGAAGATTCCCCGGCCGGGCTCCTGTTCGGCGCCACCTCCGAGGTCTGCGCGGTCAGCCGGGTGACGCGGCGGATCGCGATCGCCGCGATTCAGGTCGCCGGGGTCCCGCAGATCGCGGTCGACGAGGCCCTCTGGATGACCGCCGCCACCCTTGAGGCCGGCTAAATCTCGCTTAACGAAGCCACCAAACATCGCGGCCCATGCCGTGATCTACACTCGAATGCGGGTTATGCCGGATCTGCTTTACCGAGACACCCGGACCGAGCCTCTCAGCGGCGGGGACGAGCTTCTCGCTCGCGCCGAGCTGAGGCGACAAATCGGTCGTTTGGAGCGGCAGCTGGCCGCAATCGTCGCCGACGCGTTCCCGCGCTTCCCGATCGACGCCCGCGTGCCCGCCGCCTCGGCCGAGCCGAGGGCACTCGACCTCGGCGAGCTCGAGTCCGTGCGCGACGCCCTCGCCGTCCAGGTGGCCGATGGAAGACGGGCGCTCGAGGAGCGCGCTCGGCTCGAGGCCGCCAACCGCGAGCTGCTCGAGCGGATGCTGGCGGCGCCGGAGAAGCACAAGTGGCTCCGGATCTCCCGCGCCGACCTCGGGGAGCCCGGCTGCGGCCACTGGCACTCGCGCCCACACCTCGGCCCGCTCGGCATGCTGATGGGCTGGTGGCGGGTCAAGGTCTCCTCAGGGTGCCCGTTACCCGGACGGCTTGCGGCCGTCCCCTGAGATGAGCGCGAAGCGCGACCGGGCCGAGGAGCGGCCCCCGGCCCCGTGGGGCAAGTTCCCGCTCGCCGAGCTGACCATCCTCGCCGGGATCATCCTGCTGATCGTCGGCTTCATCGGCGGCAGCCCGACCGCCCTCGGCCTCGGCATCGCCCTCGGCGCCCTCGGTGGCCTCGAGGTCTCGATCCGCGAGCACTTCGCCGGCTACAGGTCGCACTCGACGCTGCTCGCCGGGACCGTCTTCGTCGTCGTCACCGCCGGGCTGCTCTACCTGAGCGGGCTCGTCCTCGCCATCTGCCTCGGCGCGGGCGTGGTCGCCTTCGCCGCCGCCTTCCTCGCCCTGCGTGCCGCCTTCCGACGCGCCTCAGGCGGCCTCTCGTACAGGGTCGGCGGCCTGCGCAGCTGAGCCGCCCTCAGACGAAGAGCGAGTCGCGCGGGGGCACTTTCGACAGCAGGGCGCTGGCGAGCAGCGAGCGCTGGCGCGAGGTCAGGGTCCCGAGCCGCTTGTTCTCGTTCAGCCCCATGCCCTGGAGGAACTTGCGGGCGCGCGTCCGGCCCCAGCGGCGCTGGCTCGTCAGCAGCTCGGCCAGGGTCATGCTCTCGGTCTCCCAGGGTGACTCCTCGATCACGCCGGCGACGTCGACCTCGCCGCGCGCGATCGACCGCTTCAGCTCGGCTCTCGCAAGACGCACGCGGTTGGCGCGAGCGAGCGCCTGCATGTGCTGGGGGGCGGTGGCGGTCGTTGAAGCAGGCAAAATCGCAGCAGTGTCCAAAAGGACTCCTTCCCTGGATGACTGAAACTGGGGTAACTCCCGCGCCCAGCCTGGCTGTCCGCCAGTCGCGTCGAGTGTCTTTACTGCCGCCTCCCTGCCCCGGGAGGCAGCGGCGAGGAGGGCAAGCTAGTCCGCCCCGGCGTGAGCGTCAACCCAGGCTCAGCGAACTGGCCGCGACAGGTTCGCTAAGAGCATCAATTTCATCTCCCGCAGCCTTTGTCCGTTTTCGGACAAGCGCGAAACTACCCCCGCTGGGGTAGAAACAACCAGCCGGCGGCCGGGCTCAGGTCCTGGGGAGCTCGGGGAAGTCGGCGATGACCTCGCCGATGGTCGCGAGCGCCGCGTCGAGGTGCTCGGTCTCGTGGGTCGCCATCAGGCTGGTCCGGAGCAGGGCCCCGCCCGGCGGGACCGCGGGGTGGATCGCGACGTTGGTGTAGACCCCTCGCTCGAAGAGCGCCTTCCAGAGGAGGACCGCCTGCCAGTCGTCGCCGACGACGACCGGGACGACCGGGGTCGTGACGACCGTGCCGTCGGCGAGCGAGCCTGGCTCGACCACCTGCAGGCCGAGTGCGCGAAGCCCCTCGCGCAGGTACTCGGCGTTCGCGAGGAGCTTCTCGAACAGCGCCGGCCCCTCGTCGCGGATCACGCGCAGCGCGGCGAGCGCCGCGCCGACCGCCGCCGGCACGGCGGAGGCGCTGAAGACGAAGGCGCGCGAGGAGATCCGCAGGTACTCGATCACGTCGGCGGGCCCGGCGATGAAGCCGCCGCAGGAGGCGAGGCTCTTGGAGAAGGTGCCCATCCTCAGGTCGACCTCGTCCTCGAGGCCGAAGGCCTCGCAGACGCCGGCTCCGCGCTCGCCGATCACCCCCGCCCCGTGGGCCTCGTCGACGAGCAGCCGCGCGCCATGGGCCTTGCAGAGCTCGACGATGCGGGGCAGGTCGCAGACGTCGCCCTCCATCGAGAACACCCCGTCGACGACGACGAGGACGCCGCCGCCGTCCTCGGCCGCCCGCCCCAGCATCTTCTCGAGCTTGTCCATCCGGTTGTGGCGGAAGGGCCGCAGTCGGGCGCCGGAGAGCCGGCACCCGTCAAGGATCGAGGCGTGGTTGCCGGAGTCGCAGATGACGGTGTCGCCGGGCTCGAGGATCGCGCCGATGCAACCGACGTTCGCCTGGTAGCCGGTGGTGTAGACGATCGCGTCCTCCTCGCCCATCCATTCCGCCAGCTCGCGCTCGAGCTCGATGTGCAGCGGCGTCGTCCCGTTCAGAAGCCGCGATCCGGTGACTCCGGTCCCGAACGCCTCGAGGGCGTCGCGCGCGCCCTGCTTGACCCGCTCGTCGCCGGTCAGGCCAAGGTAGTTGTTGGAGCCGAGCATGATCGTCTCCCGGCCCTCCATCTCGACGACCGGGCCTGCCGCGGACGTCAGCAGCCGGAAGTAGGGGACGAGGTCCTGCTCCTTGGCGGCTTCGAGCTGCTCGAGCCGGTCGTGGCTTCGGGCCTTTGCGAAGACGTCGGCCGCGGCCCTGGCTGCCTCGCTCATGAGTCCAGAGTGTAGGTTGCCCGCGGAGATGGCTGGCGTCTCGATACGACCGGTGCGGACAAGACGCGACCTCAGGCGCTTCGTCAGGGTCCCGTTTCGGTTGCATCGCGACAACCCGCAGTGGGTGCCGCCGCTAATCCTCGACCGGATGCAGTTCCTCAACCGGCGCAGGAACCCCTACTTCGAGCATGCCGAGGCCGAGTACTTCATCGCCGAGCGCGATGGCGAGCCGGTGGGGAGGATCACCGCCCAGCTCGACCGGCGTTGGGACGAGTACCAGGGCGGCGCGGACGGGATGTTCGGGTTCTTCGAGACGGTCGACGACCCCGAGGTCGCCGGCGGGCTATTCGCCGCCGCCGAGGAGTGGCTGGGCGAACGCGGCCGCAAGCGGGTCCTGGGCCCGATGGACTTCACGACAAACGATGAGATCGGGCTCCTGATCGAGGGCTACGAGCTGCGGCCGATGATCCTCCAGAACTGGCACCCCCGCTTCTATCGCGACCTCGTCGAGGGAGCCGGATACGAGAAGACAATCGATCTCCTGATGTGGCATCTGGCGCTGGGCGAACTGAAGGAAGGCGACCAGTTCGACGCCTCGATCCACGCCGCGGCCGAAAACGCGCTGCGCGAGGAAGGGGTGACGATGCGCACCATCGACAAGCGCAACCTGGCGGGCGAGATGCGGCGGTTCACCGAGGTCTACAACGAGGCATGGTCAGACAACTGGGGCTTCGTGCCGCCGACCGAGACCGAGGTCGAGTTCCACGCCAAGCAGCTGAAACCGGTGATCGATGAGAACTGGGCGTTCGTCGCCGAACGCGAGGGGGAGACTGTCGGCGTCGGCCTCAGCCTTCCCGACGTCAACCAGGTGTTGGCGAAGATGGGGGGCAGGGTGCTGCCGGCGGGTTGGCTCCACTTCCTTCGCGGCAAACGGAGGATCGACCGGGTCCGGGTCTTCGCCCTCGGGGTCAAGCACGCCTACCGCCACACGGGGGTCGCCGCCGGCCTCTACCTCAAACACCTCGCGGCCGCCGACCCGAAGGCGATCTGGGCCGGCGAGGCCGGCTGGATCCTCGAGACCAACGGGCCGATGAACCGGGCGCTGGAAGGGATGGGCGGCGAGATCGTCAAGCGCTATCGGGTCTACGAGAAGGCGCTCTGAGTAAGTTCGCAACTTGCGGGCTTCTGCGGCTCGGGCTCGAAACCGGCCGCCTGCATCGCTACAGTCGCGAGGGTGAGTCAGCTTGAAGTGAAGGGCGAGGTCCTCGCCGAAGAGGACGTCGACGCGGGACCCGAGCAGCCGGTCCGTGCAATCGAGTCCTACAGCGAGCCCGCCTCGCCGGTGCTGCGGGCCGAGGTTCGCACCGCGGCCTTGGCGGCGGCCGGAGGCCTCCTCGCCGGGGCGGCGACGGTCGCCGCGGTCAGGGCGGTCGGCGGAATCACCTCGCGCGGCTCGGCGCCGCGCCTGATCCGCCGCCGCAGGGACCAGCGGCCGGCGAACGTCGTCGCCAGCCGCTCGTTCCTGGTCGACGTTCACGTCCTCGGTCGATGAGAGCGGAGCGAGCAAGCGTGCATTTCTGGTTCTGCGCGCAGCGAGCGAAGCGCGATATGTCGTTCTAACAGGGCGGTGGCACTCGAAACCGAGGTGACGCCGCCCTCCCCGTTCCTGATGCCCCGCTTCGGCGGCGAGGACCGGGTGATGAGGATCTGGGGCGGAGTCGCGACCCGACTTCTCGACGTCGACGGCAGCCCGGTCCTGCTCCGCGCCTGGCAGCCTGGGGCGCGGCGCGTCCTCATTCGTGCCGAGCCGGTCGAACCGGCGGCCGTGTCCGCGCCGTCCTACCTTCGCTCGCAGGGTCCCGGCCGCGCCGCCGGCGAGGAGGACCTGCGGCTTGCGATCGCCCGGATGCGCTTCGCGCTCGGCGTCGATGACGACCTGACCGAGTTCTACCGGCGCTTCCGTCGCGACCCGCTGCTCGGGCCGCTGCTGAGGCGCCGGCCGCACCTGCGGCCGCACCGGCGGCCGTGGGCGTGGGAGGCCCTCGCCTGGGCGGTCGTCAAGCAGCTGATCGAGACCGGCCGGGCAGCCTCGATCCAGCGCCGGATCGTCGGCCGCTGGGGCGGGCGCCTGGCACGAGGCAAGGGCATCTTCCGCGACGTCCCCGGCCCGACGGCGATCGCCGGCCGCGCCCCGGCGGAACTGGAGTCGATGGGGCTCTCGGCCGGCCGTTCGGTCGCGCTGAGGGCGGTGGCGAGGGACATCGCCGCCGGTCGCTGCGACCCCGCCGAGCGGGTCGCCGATGCCCGCTTCCTGCGCGTCCCCGAGATCGGCCCCTGGACGGTGCAGTGCCTCGGCCTCTTCGGCCGCGGCGAACCGGACTCGCTTCCGGCCGGGGACCTGATGTTCCTGAAGCTGGTCGGCAGGCTCGCCCATCTCGGGCGCCGGGCGACGGTCGACGAGGTCGAGGAGTTCTTCGCGCCGTATGCCCCATACCGTGGCCTCGCCGGCTCCTGGCTGGTCGGCCTCTGAGATCGACCCTTCGGGCATCAACCGCTGCCGCCGAAATGCCGATAGTTGGTATATGGACCGCGAGCCGGCGGAAAAACAGTGGCCTGACGACCAGGTCAACGAGTTCCTCGATCAGATCTCCGAGGCGGGCGAGGACTACCGTCGCCTCGTCGAGCGGCTGCCCGCGATCGTCTATGCCTGCGAGGTGGGCGAGAACGGTCAGTGGCGCTATGTCAGCCCGCAGATCGAGGAGATTCTCGGCTACACCCCCGAGGAATGGATCGCCGACCCAGAGCTCTGGGCGCGGCAGCTCCACCCCGACGACCGGGAGCGGGCGCTCGCCCAGGAGCGCGAGCACGAAGCCTCCAATAGCCGCAACGGGCGCCCGATCGACTACCGGATGATCACCCGCGAAGGCGATGTCGTCTGGATTCTCGACGAGTCGGTCCTCGAACCCGACCCCGACGGGGTCTCGGTCTGGCACGGGGTCCTGTACGACATCACCGAGCGCAAGATCGCCGAGGAGGACCTGCGGCGCGCGGTCGCCCAGCAGGCGACGGTCGCCCGCCTCTCCAGCCACGCGCTCCAGCACGGCGAGTCGGCCGCGCTGATGGAGGAGGCGGTGGCGCTGATGGCCGCGATCGACGGCATCGACGCCGCCTGCATCTGGGAGGTCGGTCGCGACGGCCGCCGCCTGCAGATGCTGGCCGGAGCCGAGATCCAGGGGACCGAGGGAAGTCACCGGGCGTCGGCGGCGCGCAACTCCCATGCCGGCGCGGCGCTCGAGTCGGGCCTGCACGTGATCATCGCCGACTGGGAGACCGAGGGGCGGTTCTCGATGCCGCCGGCACTGCGGGTGATGGGGGTGCGGAGCAGCCTCGCGGTGCTGATCAACGGTCTCCAGCAGCCGTTCGGGATCCTCGACATCCACTCGCTCGAGCCGAACAGCTTCACCCCTCAGGACGTCCACTTCGCGCAGGCCTCGGCCAACGTGCTCGCCGACGCGGTCGAGCGCCACGCGACCGACAGGGCCCTGCGCCACCGCGTCCTGCACGACTCGCTCACCGGCCTCCCGAACCGGACCAGCTTCGTCCAGTCGCTCGAGGTCGCGCTCCAGCGTGGCGCGGTCGCCGGGACCCCGGTCGGAGTCCTGTTCCTCGATCTCGACAGCTTCAAGCTCGTCAACGACAGCATCGGGCACCACGGCGGCGATGAGCTGCTGCGCGCGATCGCCCCGCGGGTGCGGTCGCACCTGCGCCCCGGCGACATCGTCGCCCGCTTCGGCGGTGACGAGTTCGGGATCCTGATCGACCGCCTCGCCGACGAGGACGAGGCGATCGCGATCGCAAACCGGGTCCTGGCCGCCTTCGCGGAGCCGTACGCGATGGGGGGCGTCGAGCACTTCATCAGCGCCAGCATCGGGATCGCGGTCGGCCGCCCCTCGCGCAAGGAGCCGATCGGCGCCGAGTCGCTGATCCGCGACGCCGACGCGGCGATGTACCGGGCCAAGGAGCGGGGCCGGGATCGCTGCGAGCTGTTCGACGCCGAGATGCGGGCTCGCGCCGCCCGCCGGCTCGAGGTCGAGCGCGACCTCCGCAAGGCCCTCGCGAACGAGGAACTTCAGCTCCACTATCAGCCGCTCGTCGACCTTCGCAACGGCGAGATCGTCTCGCTCGAGGCGTTGCTGCGCTGGGAGCACGAGCGCCGCGGTGTTCTCGAGCCGGAGGAGTTCATCTCGGTGGCCGAGGACTGCGGCCTGATCTGGCCGATCGGGCGCTGGGTCGAGGAGACGGCCTGCCGCCAGGCCGTCGAGTGGCAGGAAAAGCGGCCCGACCTGCGACCGCTCGACGTCTCGATCAACATCTCCGCCCGCCAGGTCGCCCACCGCGACCTCGCCGACTCGATCGCAGAGATCCTCGCCCGGACCGGCCTCGAGCCGGTGCATCTCCAGCTGGAGATCACCGAGAGCATCCTGGTCGAGGAGTCGACGATGGCGACGACGACCCTGCAGGCGCTGAGCGACCTCGGCGTCCGCCTGGTCCTCGACGACTTCGGCACCGGGTACTCCTCGCTCGCCTACCTCAGCCGCTTCCCGTTCGACGCCCTGAAGATCGACCGCTCCTTCATCGAGGGCCTCGGGGTCGAGCAGGAGCGGACCGCGATCGTCGAGGCGATCATCGGCATGGCCCGGGCGCTCTCGCTCGACGCGATCGCCGTCGGCGTCGAGAGCGAGGTCCAGCTCTCCGAGCTGCGCCGCCTCGGCTGCGACTACGGCCAGGGCCACCTCTTCTCGCGGCCGCTCGCCGCCGGCGACATCACCCGGCTGATCGGCGAGGGCGAGCTCGACCTACTTGGGAATCCTGCCCGGTAGGTATTCGTTGCTGAGCACGTCCGACGGCGCCGGTCGGCCGGAGATCAGACCATGGTCGCGCATCCAGCCGATGAAGGTTTCCCACTCCTGCGAGTTCATTTCGCCGAATGCGGGGGTCTTCCCGCCGCCTGGAGCCTGCCGCTGCGGCGGATTCAGCAGCGGCAGCGTCGCCTTCACCTCGGCCGCGGTCAGTTTCGGGTCGAGGTCCGGGTTGGCGGCGGTGAGGGCTTCGGTCGCCGCCTGCGGGTTGGCGGCGGCGGCGCTGGTGCCGCGGGCTAGCGCGGCGAGGAACAGGCGCACCGGCTGCGCGTCTTCTTCGAGCGCCTCCGGGCGGACGACGAAGACGAGCTCGTCGTAGGTCGGGACGCCGAGCTTGTCGACCGGGGTCACGACCGGTTCTTTGCCCCGCAGCCGCAGATCGACGCCCTCGACGTTGCGGAAGCCGCCGAGCATCGCCTGGGCACGGCCGCTGACGATCGCCGGCAGCAGTCCGTAGCCGACGTTGACGGTGTTGACGTCGGAGGTCGTCAGGCCGGCGCGGCCGAGGATCGTCTTCAGATAGGCATCCTGGTAGGGGATGCCGGCGGTCGCGATCGTCTTCCCGCGCAGGTCGGCGATCCCACCGATCTTCGAGCTCTTGAGCCAGATCATCGAGGTCAGCGGGCTGTTGACGAGAGCGCCGACGGCGATCACGTCGAGGCCCTGTTCGGCGGCGAGGATCACCTCGGGCTGGTAGGAGATCGCCAGATCGGTGTTGCCGGCGGCGACCTGCTTGATCGGCGCGGCGGGATCCGACGGCGTCTGGATCGTCACGTCGAGGCCGGCTTCCTCGAAGTAGCCGAGCTTCTGCGCCATGTAGATCCCGACGTGATCGGGGTTCGGGTAGAAGTCGAGCGTCAGCGTGAACGGTTCCGACTGGGTCGTGCCGTCCTCGCTCTTCTCACCGCATGAGGCGAGCCCCAGGGAGAGAGCAGCGACGGCGAGGACCGCCACGGCGGCCGCGGATCGGAAGCGCCTCACGACAATGCCTCGCGCTTCGCTCCCTCGCGGAGAATCAGATATGCACGCTCGGTCGCGGCCGCGCTCATCCCCCCTTTCTATCGCCAAGTGACGATCCGGCGCTCCGCGAGCGCCAGCAGGCCGAACAGCCCGAGGGCGATCGCCGAGAGGACGAAGGCCGCCGCGAACAGCCTCGCGGTCTCGAGCTGGCCGTTGTCGAGCAGGATCTGGCGGCCGAGGCCGGAGTTTGCTCCCACCCACTCGCCGAAGACTGCGGCGATCGGGGCGAACACGGCCGCGATCCGGGCGCCGCTGAAGGTGTACGGGAGAGCCGTCGGCGCCTCGACCCGCCAGAGGATCTGGAGCCGCGAGGCGTCGAGGGAGCGCATCATCTTCGTCGCCTCGGGATCGACCGAGCGCAGCCCGTCGAGGGTGGTGACGGTGATCGGGAAGAAGCAGATCAAAGCGATGACCGCGAGCTTCGGGCCGAGGCCGAAGCCGAACCATGTAACCAGGATCGGGGCGAGCACGACGATCGGGATCGTCTGCGAGGCGACGACCAGGGGGTAGCTGGCGAGCCTCACCGTGGTTGAGAGGTGCATCGCGACGGCGAACGCGATCCCGGCGACGACTGCGATCGCGAAGCCGAGCAGGATCTCCTGCAGCGTCACCCAGGCGTTTTCGGCGAGCAGCGAGCGGTTCTCCCACAGCGAGGAGGCGATTTCGGAGGGGGAGGGGACGAGGAAGTCCTCGAGGTTGAGCGCGTCGGCGATCGCCCCGGTGCTGGCGGCGATCTGCCAGGCGCCGATCAGCGCGGCCAGCAGCAATGCGGGGAGGAGCCAGCGCTTCATCCTCACCGCGACCCTTCGTGCAGCGCCGCCATCGCCCGCTCGCGGGCGGCGATGAAGCCGCGGTCGGTGACGGCGGCGTCGCGGTCGGCATTGCGCGCCCCTGACGCACTCAGCTCCGCCACCACCCGGGCCGGGCGCGACGAGAGCACGACGACCTGATCGGAGAGGTAGAGGGCCTCCTCGACGTCGTGGGTGACGAGAATGACGGTGCGCGGGTCGGCGGCGAGAGCGCCGGCGAGCCAGGCCTGCATCTCGGCCCGCGTGATCGCGTCGAGCGAGGCGAACGGCTCGTCGAGCGCCAGCACCGGCTTGCCGGCGACCAGCGTGCGCAGGAAGGCCACCCGCTGCCGCATCCCGCCCGAGAGCTCGGCCGGAGCGGATCGCTCGAACCCGCCCAGCCCGAATCGCTCGAACAGCTGCCCGGCCTCGCGCCTGGCCTCGGCCCGGCGGACGCCGCGGTTGCGCAGCGCCAGCGCGGCGTTGTCGAGGGCCGGCAGCCAGGGGAGGAGGAGGTCGCGCTGGGGCATGAAGGCGCAGCCGGCGAGCCGCTCGGCGGCGCCGGCGCGGCCGCCGACCTCGATCACGCCCGCTGTCGGCGCCTGCAGCCCCGCGATCAGCTCGAGCAGCGTCGACTTGCCGCAGCCCGACGGCCCGACGATCCCCAGCACCCGGTGCGCGGGCGCCTCGAGGTCGAGGCCATCGATCGTCGTCAGCTCGCCGTAGGCATGACCGAGCCCGCGGACGGCGACGCCTGCACGATCGCCGGCGCCGGCAGGCTCTCCGGCGTCGGCGGCGAAGTCCCTGGCTTCTGTCGGCACCTTGGTATCCTGCCCTACTCCGTGCTCCTGACCAAAGTAGTCAGGAAAGTCGATAAGCGATCCCCGCGCGCACCCAGTGGACCCGGCAATCATCATCTTCGGTTTGGGCATCGGCGTCCTGGTCGGCATGACCGGCATGGGCGGCGGTTCGCTGATGACGCCGCTGCTGATCCTGATCTTCGGGATCCAGCCGACGACCGCGATCGGCACCGACATCTTCTACTCGGCCGTGACCAAGACCGTCGGCGGCTGGCGCCACTTCCGAATGAAGACGGTGAACATGGAGCTGGTCCGCTGGCTGGCGACCGGCAGTGTCCCCGCCGCGGTGGCGGGGGTTGCCTTCGTCTCCTACGTGCAGGACCAGGTCGGCGAAGCCCGGCTCGACGAACTCGTCTACGCGGTGCTCGGCGGAACCCTGCTGATGGTCGGCGTCATCACCCTGGCCCGGGCGCTGATCCTCCGCAACCTGATCGACGAGCGCGACCGCTTCGACGTCGAGCGCCGCCACAAGGTCGCCGCGATCGTGATCGGCGCCACGACCGGCTTCGTCATCGGCGTCACCTCCGCCGGCTCCGGGACCGTGATCGCGATCCTGCTGATCGCCGTCTACCGCCTGTCGCCGAAGAAGGTGGTCGGCACCGACGTCTTCCACGCCGCCGTCCTGCTCTGGGCGGCCGGCATCGCCCACTGGGTCGGGGGCAACGTCGACTTCACCCTCGCCGGCAACATCCTCCTCGGCTCGATACCGGGTGTCGTGATCGGCGCCGCCCTCTCCGACAGGGCGCCGCAGGGCTTCATCCGCACTGCTCTCGGCGTCGTCCTCATCGGCTCCGGGCTGGTCACGGTCCAGAAGGGCGACCCGTCCGTCTGGCCGATCGCCGCCGGCGTCGCCGCCATCGGCCTCGGCCTGATCCTCTATGCCCCGCACTGGCTCAACCGCCGCCGCGAGAACCAGCGCCGCGAGGAGGAAGCCAAGCAAGAGGCTGACCGGGGTGGGGCGCTGGGACGAACCCTGCCCGCCGACTGATTAACTAGATCGATGCGTGTTTCCGCGAAGGCCGACTACGCGGTGCGGGCCGCGGCCGAGTTGGCCGCCGCGGGCGAGGAGGGCCCGGTCAAGGGCGAGCGCCTCGCCGAGGCGCAGGACATTCCCCTTCAGTTCCTCGAGCACATCCTGCTCGAGCTGAAGCACGCCGGTTTGGTCCGTGCGCGCCGCGGCGCCAAGGGCGGCTACTGGCTGGCCCGCCCGGCCGAGGAGATCACGATCGCCGACCTCGTCCGCGCGGTCGAGGGCCCGATCGCCCACGTCCAATCCGACCCGCCCGAGTCGATCGAATATCGCGGCAACGCCGAGCATCTGCGGGAGGTCTGGATCGCCGTCCGCGCCAACCTTCGCGCCGTCCTCGAGCACGTCAGCCTCGCCGACCTCGTCTCGGGCGAAATGCCCTCGATCGTCGAGGAGCTCTCGGCCGAGCCCGACGCCTGGGCCCCGCGCTAGTCGCGCGCCGGGCCGCCGGCGACGACGTTGACGAAGTTCTCCAGGTGCCGGGTGGTCCAGCACTCGAAGGCGCCGTCGCAGTGGCGCTCGTAGGCGGCCATCACCGAGTCGCCGTAGTTCCAGTAGAGCTTCGGCTCGGGGTTGAGCCAGAACAGCCGCCCCGCCCGCTCCGCGACCTGAGCGAAGACCTCGGCGTGCGGCTCGCGGCCGTTGGTGCGGGCGTCGCCGAGGACGATCACGGTCGAGCGCGGGTCGAGCTCGTCGGAGATCTCGGTCAGGAACTCGAGCCAGACCCGGCCGTAGTCGGTGTAGCCGGAGACATCGGCGACGCCGCCCTCGCTCGAGATCCGCTGCGCGATCGTCCGGAAGTCGCGCTCGTGCTCGAAGATATCGGTCACCTCCGAGATCCGCTCGATGAAGACGAAACTGCGCAGCTTGCGGAACGAGTCATGGAGCGCGTGCAGGACCGAGAGGAAGAAGACGCTTGCCGACGTGACCGAGGTCGAGACGTCGCAGAGCACGTAGATCTCCGGCCGGCGCGGCCGCTTGGGCCGGTAGCGCAGGCGCAGCGGGACGCCGCCGGTCTCGAGCGACGAGCGCATCGTCCGCCGGACGTCGACCGTGCGGCCCTTGCGCCTTCCGCGCTGCTCGTGGCCGAGCGTCGCCAGGCGTCGCTTCATCTGCGAGACCGCGCGGTGGACGGCGGCGAGGTCCTGGGTCGGGCTCGTCGGCAGCGCCCGGTCGAGCTCGGCCAGGGGTCGTGACGGCGGCAGCGTCGAGGTGCGCTCGATCAGGTCGCGTTCCAGCTCGCGCCGGAGGTGGCGCTCGAAGCGGTTGAGCTGGTCGCGGTCGATCGGAGGAAGCTCGTCGCCATCGTCGTCGGCGGGCTGCGGCCCGGTCGAGAGGCCGAGGGTGCGGCGGATCCGCTGAACGTCGACCCCGACGACTCCTGAGCCCTCGCCCTGGCGGCCGAAGGCGGCGATCGCCAGCCGGGCCAGGTCGCGCATCTCGCCGTCCTCGCCGTCGAGGATCGCCTCGCGGATCTGGTCGCGGAGCTCGTCGATGTCGAGTCGCTCCGCACCCTCCCCGCGCTGGCCGCCCTCGCCGATCTCGCGGGCGACGGCCTCGGCCTCGGCGGCGCGGAAGAACCAGCGCTCGAAGAGCAGCTCGAACAGCCGTCGGTCCTCCTGTGACTTTGCGATCGTCGCCGCAAGCGCCTCGCGGAAGTCGTCCTGCGATGTCCACGGCACCTCCTCCAGCGCCGCAAACGCGTCGAGGATCTCCGAGGTTCCGACCGCCACCCCCTCCGAGCGCAGCTCCTCGCAGAACCCGAGCAGCTTCGCCGCCAGCCCAGGCGGCCCTGCGTCGGCCCGCGGCCCATACGGTGAAGCCGTCCCCATAGCTTCGATAATAGGACGAGATGGTCGCGGGACGAGGAGGGGGCGAGGGTACGGGGAGCGCGGCCCTGCGTGAGATCCGGCGCGCGCGACGACAGCGCTACGTCGACGAGCTGGACGTGATGGAGCTCCTCTACCGGGCCTATGTCGTCGGGTTGATCGGCATCTTCGCGCTGGGTCTGATCGCCGGCATCATCGATGAAGTTCCGGCAACGCCGAGCGCGGTCGACTGGACCCGGGAGCAGGGCCCTGCGGTGATCGGGATCCCGATCGCCATCGCCGTTTTCGCCGGCCTGCGCACGGGAGCGCGGGGCGGCCCGCTTGCGATCGAGCCGGCCGAGGTCCAATACGTGCTGCTGGCGCCCGTCGATCGCGGGCTCGCACTGCGCCAGCCCGCACTGCGGCAGATCAGGATCGCCGCCCTCGTCGGGGGGGTCCTGGGCGCCATCGTCGGCAACTTCGTCTTCCACCGCCTGCCCGGCTCGCCGGTGGAGTGGATCGGCTGCGTTGCGCTGTACGGGGCGCTGCTGCCGGTCTGCGCCCTCGGCGCCGCGCTGTTCGCGAGCGGCCGGCGCCTCACGTCCCGCGCGGCCTCAGGGGCCGGCCTCCTGTTTCTCGCCTGGTCCGGGGTCGACGTCGCCCTCGAATCGACGACGTCGCCGTCGACGATGCTGGGCGAGCTGGCGACGCTGCCCCTCCAGCACGGCGTGACGATCGCCCTGGCGGCGGCCGGTGCAGTCCTCTCGCTGGCGCTTGTCGTCATCGCCCTGCAGGGAGTCGGTGGGATCAGGCTCGAGGCGGCCCGCCTCCGCGCCGCCCTGACCGCCGAGCTGCGCTTCTCCGCCTCGGTCCAGGATTTGCGCACCGTGGTGCTCCTCCGTCGCCAACTCGCCTCCGAGCGGCCGCGCCGGCGCCCCTGGCTTCGGCCGGCGAGGTCGGGGAAGGGGCGACGTCCGATCTGGCGCCGGGGGTGGCAGAGCTTCCTTCGCTGGCCGGCAGCCCGCTTCGCCCGTGCGGCCGTCATTGGCATCGCCGCAGGCGCTCTCTCGGTCGGCGCCTGGAGCGCTTCGCTTCCGGCGCTCTTCCTGCCTGGTGTGCTCCTCTTCGTCGTGGCGCTCGACTTCATCGAGCCACTCGCCCAGGAGTCAGACCACCCGACACGGCGCCGGTTGCTTCCAACTCGGTCTGCATCGCTGATGCGGCTCCAGCTCGGCGTCCCCACGTTGGCGATCGCGATCGTCCTCCTGATCGCCACCGGGACAGCCGTGCTGGTCGGTGGAGGGACAACCGCGCTGACCGTCGGCCTCATCAGCTTCTTGCCGGCGGCCCTCGTACTCGCCTGCTGTGCCGCGCTCAGCGCCACCAACGACCCGTACGAGTTCATGTACACGCCGGAAATCGCCTACGGCTTCACGACCGCGCCGATCGCGGCGTCCTCGATGCTGATCGCGCTTCCACTCCTCTCGGCGCGCTTGGCGGAGGAAGTCGAAGGCGGATCGGCGGCCGCCGCAGCGGTCAGCTCCGCCGTTGTCATGACCCTGATCGCTGCGGCCGGGGTGGCCCTGCTCGGCCTCCGCTTTCGAAGGCGTGATCAGGTGAGCGCATGAGCTCCGCCGACGCGGTCCTCCGGGCACGGGGCCTCGGACGCCTCTACGACGAGTACGAGGCACTGGACTCGTTCGAGCTGACGGTTGCTGCCGCAGAGCTCGTCGCCCTGATCGGGCCCAACGGGGCCGGAAAGACGACCTTCCTCACCATGGCCGCGGGGCTGCTCGAGCCGAGCTCAGGCACGGTGGAGGTTGCCGGCTCCGCGGCGGGATCGATCGATGCCCGCCGCGCCCTCTCCTATCTGCCGGACGAGCCGGTCTTCTACGAAGACATCAGCATCGGCGAGCACCTCGAATACGTCTGCGCTCTGCATGGGGTTGCCGACACGGAGGCTCGAATCTCCTCGCTCCTGGAGCGGCTCGGCCTGGCGCAATGGCGCGATGGGCTTCCAGCGGAACTCAGCCACGGGATGAAGCAGAAGGCCTCGATAGCGCTCGCTCTGGTGCGGCCGTGCTCGATCCTGCTTGCCGATGAGCCCTTCGACGGCCTCGACCCGCCCAGCCGCACGGTCCTGTTCGAGCTGCTGGCCGAGAGGCGCAGCGAGGGCGCGGCGGCGATCGTCTCCACCCACCGCCCCGATGTGATCGCGGCCGCCAGCCGTTGCGTCGCGATCCGCGACGGCCGCCTCGCCTACGACGGCGCTCCCGACGAGAGCGCGATCGCCGAGTTCTTCGACGGCCGGGTTCCGGGCTAGGACGCCTGACCGGTGGCCGACCCCGTCGGCGCGCCGGGCATCTTCATCCCGACCCGCTCGGCGACGAGGTCGATGTCGGTCCGGTGCTTGACGATGATCGACATCGACTGGGTGAAGGTCTCGTGGTCGATGTCGTCGGCCCCCATCAGAAGCAGGGTCCGCGCCCAGTCGATCGACTCGGCGATCGAGGGCGGCTTCTTGAGGTCGAGCCCGCGAACCATCCGCACCACCTCGACCATGCGGCGGGCGAGCGTCTCGGGGAGGTCGGGGGCGTGGAGCTGGACGATCTCCATCTCGCGCTCGAGCTCGGGATAGTCGAGCCAGAGGTAGAGGCAGCGGCGCTTCAGCGCCTCGGTCAGCTCGCGCGAGTTGTTCGAGGTGAGGACGACGATCGGCATCGTCGTCGCCGCGATCTGGCCCAGCTCGGGGATCGTGATCTGGAAGTCGGAGAGGAGCTCGAGCAGCATCGCCTCGAACTCCTGGTCGGTCTTGTCGATCTCGTCGATCAGGAGGACGACCGGATCGGGGCTGGCGATCGCCTGCATCAGCGGCCGCTCGAGCAGGAATTCCTCCGCGAAGATGTCTTCGAGCACCTCGTCGCCGTCGTCCACCTCCGCCGATCGGGCCTGGATCGCCAGAAGCTGCTTTTTGTAATTCCACTCGTAGAGCGCCTTCGACTCGTCGAGGCCCTCGTAGCACTGGAGTCGGATCAGCTCGCGGCCGCTCGCCCGTGAGAGCGCCTTCGCGAGCTCGGTCTTCCCGACCCCCGCCGGGCCCTCGACGAGCACCGGCTTGCCGAGCCGCTGGGCGAGGAAGGAAACCAGCGCGGCGGGCTCGTCGGCGAGATATTCGGCGGCGGCGAGCGCCTCCTTCATCTCGGCGACGGACGAGGGTGCGGTCTGGTCGGCCATGCGGCGATGATAGTCGGCGCCATGTTCCTGCTTGCGCTGCCCATCGCCGCCCTTCTGCCGCACAGCGGCACCCCGTACATCGTCATGGTCCTGGCCGGGTTCGCGCTCGGGATCCTCGGCTACATGTCGAGCTCCCGCTGGCTGGTTTCGATCGGGATCGCGCTGATCGTCCTCGGAGCGCTGCTGTTCCCGGTCGCGATCAACCTCAGCGAGAGCACTCCTCCGGAGGTGCACGAACCTCGTTAGGGGGCGGTTAGGAGCCGGTCGGGTGGCCGACCTGACGGAACGGTTGCCGTACGATTCCGACTCGTATCCCAACCTGCAGGAGGCCCGACGTCTTGAGAAGCAGACTCCCACTCGCCCTCGCGATCGCCGCGATCGCCGCGCTCGGCGTCGGACTGGCGGCCTGCGGAGGAGGTGGCAGCAGCAACGAAGAAAGCCCGCAGGCGGTGATCGAAGAAGCGACCCTGGAAGGAATCGAAAGCGCCGACCTCGACCTCTCGCTGAAGGTCAAGTCGACGGGCAAGGAAGGCAGCGACCTCGACGTCAAGGTCTCCGGCCCGTTCGAAAGCCAGGAAGGAAGCGACCTGCCGCAGCTCGACATCGAAGCGACGGCGAAGGGCAATTACAAGGGCGAAGACATCGATTTCGACGGCGGCCTGGTGCTGCTCCCCAACAGCGCTTTCGTCAAATACAAGGGGGTCGAGTACGAAGTCGACCCGACGACTTTCAGCTTCGTCGAATCGATCATCGACCGCAGCCAGCGGGGCTCGGGAGGCGAATCGAAGGGGATCACCGGATGCCGGGCGGCGGTCGGCGGCCTCGACTTCACCAAGCTCGGCGAACACCTGAAGAACGAAGGCACGGTCTCGGTCGGCGGAACCGACACGACCAAGCTCAGCGGCGACCTCGACCCAAGCGGGGCGAGCGACCTGCTCTCGGAACTGAGTGAAGAGCCGGCCTGCCGGACCCTGCTCGGCGCGGCCGGGAAGATCCCCTCGGTCGGCGACCTGAAGAAGTCGGGCGACGAACTGAGCGAATCGCTGAAGACGGCGCACGTCGAGTTCTACGTCGGCGAAGACGACCACATCGTCCGTCGCGTCGTCGCCGACCTTCTCGTCGAACCGAAGGACTCCGCAAAGGAACGCACCGAAGTCGACTTCGACGTCACCCTCGACGGCGTCAACGAAGAACAGGAAATCGTCGCGCCGAGCGGGGCGAAGCCCCTCAGCGCCCTCTTCCTCAAGCTCGGCATCAACCCGCTCGAACTCGCCGGCTCGCTGCAGCGGGGCGAAGGGATACAATCCTTGCTCAAACAGCTCGGCAAGAAGGGGAGCGGCCTGCCGAACCTGTTCGGCGGTGGCGAAGGGGACGAAGGGAAGAACGGAGCCGGCGAAGTCGCCGGCGGCGCCGAACGGGCGCTGTCCTACGCGGAATGCGTGAGGGAGGCGCACTCGGCGGCGGACCTCCAGAAGTGCGTCGCGGCGCTGTAGGGCGCCCGCGCTCGTGAACGTCTTCCTGCTGGCGGTCAGCTTCGCCGTCATCCTCGCCGGCGCGCTGCTCTTCACCAACGCCGTCGAGTGGCTCGGCCACCGGCTGCATATCGGCGAAGGGGCCGTCGGCAGCCTCCTCGCCGCGGTCGGGACCGCAATGCCGGAGACGCTGATCGCGATCGTCGCGCTGGTCGGCAGCGCGGAAGGGGGGGAAGACGTCGCGATCGGGGCGATCGTCGGGGCCCCGTTCCTGCTCGCGACGCTGGCGATGGGTCTGGTCGGGCTCTTCGCCTACCTCTACCGCGACCGCCGCACCCAGGGCCTGACCCTCGACGCGCACGCACCGACCCTGGAGCGCGACATCCTCTTCTTCCTCGCGTTCTTCGCGCTCTCGCTGGCGCTCTCCTGGGGGGCGCCCGCCGCGCTGAGGATTCCGATCGGGGTGATCGTCTTCCTCGCCTACGCCGTCTACATCCGGCGCACGCTGCTCGGCAGCGGCGAGGTCCAGTCGCACGGCTCGCTCGATCCGCTGATCTTCGAGCGCCGCGAGGAGCACCAGGCCAATCCCTCGATCGTGTTCTGCGTGATCCAGCTGCTGGTCGGCCTCGGCGCGATGGTCGGCGGGGCCCACCTCTTCGTCGAGGAGCTGCTCGGCATCGCCGAAGACATCGGCGTCGACCCGCTCGTCCTCGCTCTGATCCTGGCGCCCCTGGCGACCGAGCTGCCGGAGAAGGTCAACAGCTTCTTCTGGGTCCGGGAAGGCAAGGACGCCCTGGCACTGGGCAACGTCAGCGGCGCGATGGTCTTCCAGTCGACGATCCCGGTCGGGATCGGGCTCATGTTCACCGACTGGGCGCTGGAGGGCACCGCAGTCCTCTCCGTCTCCCTCGGTGTTCTCGGCGGCCTGCTCGCCTACTTCAGCCTGCACCGCGCCGGTGTCTTCCGCCTGCCTGCGGTGGCCGGCTGGTTCGCGCTCTACTCGGCGTTCCTGGTCGCCGTGGTGATCGCTTGAAGTGACGGCCCTCGCTCTGAGAGTGTGGAGCTGACCGTCCAGCTATCTAGGGAGCTACTCGTGAACCCACGCATCCATCTGACGTACGCGAACGTCGTCGCGACGCTGGCCCTGTTCATCGCCGTCGGCGGCGCGTCCGCCTTCGCCGCAAGCCAGCTCGGCAAGAACAGCGTCGGCACCAAGCAGCTGAAGAAGAACGCGGTCACCGCCGCAA
>DATAOP010000014.1:0-3529 GCA_036265675.1 Solirubrobacterales bacterium | reverse complement strand
GGTCCGATCCTCGCCGGCGCCAGGGCCGAGCTGCTGCCGCTGGCGCCGGAGCTGGGCTTCGCCCCCGATCTGACCGCCGTCCCCGCCGACATCGCCAACCGCGCCCGGCTGATGTTCCTCAACTACCCGAACAACCCGACCGGAGCGGTCGTCCCGGAGGGCTTCTTCGACACCGTCGTCTCGTTCGCCCGCGAGTACGAGATCCTCGTCGTCCACGACAACGCCTACTCGGAGACCACCTACGACGGCTACGTCGCCCCGAGCTTCCTCGCGACTTCCGGTGCCAAGGAGGTCGGGGTGGAGGTCTTCTCGCTCTCCAAGGGCTACAACATGACCGGCTGGCGCTGCGCCGCGATCCTCGGCAACGCCGAGGCGATCCAGACCTACTGGCGGCTCAAGACCAACGTCGACTCCGGCCTCTTCGAGGCTGTGCAGCTGGCCGGGGTCGCCGCCCTCGAGGGCCCGACCGGGCCGCTGGAGCGGATGAATCAGACCTACCTGCGCCGCCGCGACCTCGTCGTCTCCGCCCTGCGTGAGATCGGGGTCGAGGTCAACGCCCCCAAGGGCACGATCTACGTCTGGGCGCCGGTGCCCGACGGCCACACCTCGACCTCCTTCTGCGAGACGGTGCTGGAGGAGGCGGCGGTGGTGATCTCACCTGGGTCGATGTACGGGCCCAGCGGCGAGGGCTTCTTCCGGATCTCGCTGACCACGCCCGACGAGCGCATCGAAGAGGCCGTCGAGCGCATGCGCTCGCACCTCAGCTAGCTTCGCGCTCGGCGCGCTTGCGCCAGTAGCGGTCGAGGCCGCTCCACTGGTAGGCGGTCGGGACCGCCTGGAGGATCTCGGCGACGGTCTCCTCGCCCTCGATCCCTTCCGCTTGCAGGGTCGCTCTGATCCGGCGCTGCAGATCCGCCTCGTACTCCGGTTCCGGCAGCTTGCGGGCCAGCTCGGCCTCCTCGCGCAGTTTTACGCGCACGGCCTCGATGTGGGCGGGGACGTCGTCCTCGACCGCGCCGAAGTGGGTGAGGGCGAGGCGCTCGGGGGACCAGGCGGCGATCGTGTCCAGCGACCATTCCCAGATCTCGATGTCGATGTCCGGCGGCGGCGTCGGCGGCAGAACCAGCTTCGAGGGCGGGATGCGGCAGGCGGCGACGTCGCCGGTGAAGGCGGTGCCGGTCTCCTCGTGCAGGAAGGCGACGTGGTGGGAGGCATGGCCGGGCGTGTAGGCGACACGCATCCCGAAGACCGTCTCGTCGCCGTGGAGGATGCGGATGTTGGCCTCGGGAACGGGAAGGATCTTGCCCCAGAGATACTCGAGCTTGTCGCCGTAGATGCGCAGGGCGCTGGCCAGCAGCTTCGAGGGGTCGATCAGGTGCCGGGCGCCGCGCTCGTGCACGTAGACCTCGAGCCCGGGCCAGCGCTCGACCATCGCCCCGGTCGCCGCCGCGTGATCGAGGTGGATGTGGGTGAGCAGGAGGGCGCGCGGCTGCTCGTCGTCGAGCGCCTTCAGGAGCGTCGGCAGCGAGGACTCGGGGCCGGGGTCGATCAGCACGCCGTCGACGTCCCAGCAGCCGATCACGTGCGGCCGGCCGAGGTGATGGACGTCGATCACGCGCATGGCGCGGAGATTATGCAAGCGGGCTTAGGCGGCGGTGGCGGCCGGGACGCGGCCTTCGGCTTCGAGCATCGCGCGCAGACCGTCCTGCAGGCCGCGCGGCTCGTAGCCGAGCTCGTTGCGGGCCTTCTCGTAGCTGGCCCAGAAGGTGACGCCGTCGGCGGAGGAGATCAGCTCGCGCAGGTTCGGCGGCTGGCCCATCAGCTTCCCGACCACGGGGCCGATCGGGGTCAGCGCCTTCATCAGGCCGGTGGGGAGGGCGCGCTTGGGAGCCTTCTTGCCGGTCACTTCGGCGACCACGCCGATCGCCTCGCGCACGGTCGTCGCCGGGCCGCTGATCACGTAAGCCTCGCCAGGTTGACCCTTGTCGAGCCCGAGCAGGATGCCGGCGGCGATGTCCTCGACGTGGGTGAGGCAGATGCCGAGGTCCGGGAACGGGATCGCGACCATCCTCCCCTTGAGGAATTCGTTCAGCATCACCGCGATCGAAGAGGTGTCGCCGGGGCCGTAGACGCCGCCGGGCTGCACGATCACGCAGGGCAGCCCCTCGCCGATCAGCCGTTTCGCAACCTGGTGGGCTTCCCACTTGGTCTGCTCGTAGCAGGAGGTGAACTCCTTGGCCGGGTGCTCGTAGCTCTCGTCGACGATTTTGCCGTCGGTGTTGCCGAAGACGCCGACCGTGGAGACGTAGACGACCTTCGGGATCTTCGCCTCGAGCGCGGCGCCAAGCACCCTTTCGGTGCCGCCGACATTGGCCTCGCGCATCGCCGCCTGCGCGCTCTTGGGGATGCCGACCTCGTAGACGGCGGCGGCGTGGATGACCGCGTCGCAGCCGGCCATGCCCTCGCGGATCGCCCGTTCGTCGCCGAGATCGCCGGCGACTATCTCGCAGCCCAGTGCGGCGGCCTCCTTGCCCTTCTCCGGGTTGCGGACCAGGCAGACGACCTCGTCACCGCGAGCGCGCAGCTGCCGCACCACGGCGCCGCCGATGAATCCCGTCCCCCCGGTAACGAAAACCTTCACGGTTCCCGAAGCCTAAAGGAAAGAGGGGGCCCTGAAGCGGGCCTTACTATTAAGGAAGTGCAACGGTCCCGGAACGGTCGCAAGACCGAAACTCGCTACAGCGCCGAGCGCGGCAACGGCGCCGGCGTCACCAATCCGCGCGCCCGCCAGCGGGCGCTGGCGATCGGCATCGTCGACGGCGACCACGGCTCCGAGCCGCTGGCCGAGCTGAAGGAGTTGCTGCGCACGGCCGGGGTGGCCACCGCCGGCGAGGCGACCCAGCAGCGGCCGAAACCGGACCCCGACCGCTACTTCGGTCGCGGCCGCCTCGACGAGCTGAAAGCCCAGATCAAGGCCTGCGACGCCAACCTGGTCGCCTGCGACGACGAGCTGGCGCCGCGGCAGGAGCGCAACCTGGAGAGCGCGCTGGGCGTGCCGGTGATCGACCGCACCGCCGTGATCCTCGACATCTTCGCCGACCACGCCCACTCGGCCGAGGGCAAGCTGCAGGTCGAGCTGGCCCAGCTCGAATACAACATGGCCCGCATGCGGGGCCTCTGGACCCATCTCGAGCGCCTCGGCGCCGGTCGTATGGACGGCGGCATCGGCACCAGGGGCCCGGGCGAGAGCCAGATCGAGACCGACCGCCGCCTCGCCCGCAACCGCATCTCCGCCCTGCGGCGGCGCCTCGTCAGGACGGAGCAGAACCGCGGCGTGATGCGCGCCCGCCGCGAGAGCTCCTCGCTGCCGCGCGTTGCCCTCGCCGGGTACACCAACGCCGGCAAGTCGACGCTGCTGAACGCGCTGACCGGGGCCGAGGTCGAGGTCCGCGATCGCCTCTTCCACACCCTTGACCCGACCACCCGCACCTTCGAGCTCTCCGGCCGCGACTATCTGCTGACCGACACC
>DATAOP010000013.1:0-3518 GCA_036265675.1 Solirubrobacterales bacterium | reverse complement strand
CCGGCTTCGGCATCTCCGGTCAGATAGCGGACGTAGGTCTGACCTGACTGGGGCTGACTGAACTCGATTTGGGTGTCCGCCTGTTCGCCGGCCCAGTAGATCGGGCTCTCCTGTTCGGTCGCCTTTTCGCGCAGTTCGTCGGAACTGACGATCACCGCGGCCGCCGGCGAGGCTTCCGTTTCGGATTCGGAGGAGTTGCCGTCGCCGCCGTCGAGCAGCGAGATCAGGAGCACCGCCGCGAGCACCCCGAGAACCCCCCAGAAGCCGAATTGGATCAGTCGTCTGCGGTCCACCAAGCGGCAAAGCCTAACCTGGGCACCCGCGGATAGCATCCGCGGCCGCAAACCCAAAGCAGACCCCGGAGAGCAGATGACAGAGCAGAAGTACGAGCTGACCACCGACCAGGCCGAGCGCGAGGCGTCGGGCGCGCACGCCTACGGCCGCTACCTCGAGGAGTTCGAGGTGGGAGCCGTCTACAAGCACTGGCCAGCGAAGACAGTTACCGAGTCCGATGATCACCTCTTCTGCCTGATCACGATGAACCACCACCCGCTCCACCTCAACGACGTCTACGCGAAGGACTCCCAGCAGGGCCGAAACGTCGTCGTCGGCCCGCTCGTCTACTCGCTGGCGCTCGGGATGTCGGTCTCCGACGTCTCCGGCAAGGCGATCGCCAACCTCGCCACCGAAGACCTCAGCCATCCGAATCCCGTCTTCCACGGCGACACGCTCTTCTGCGAGACCGAGGTCCTCGACGTCAAGCCGTCCAAGTCGAAGCCCGACCGCGGCGTCGTCAAGGTTCACACCCGGGTCTTGAATCAGGACGGCGTCCTCGTCGCCGAGTTCAAGCGGCTGGTCCTGGTTCCGCGTAAGAACCCCGGCGACGCCTAGCCGTCAGTGCGCTTCGTCCGAGGCGTGGGCCGGCGGCCGTGACTCCTCGGCCAGCGAGGTGATCTCGAGCGGGCCGTGGGCGGCGGCTTCGAGCACCTCGGTCGCCTCCTCGGCCGAACGCGCGTAGAGCTCGACCAGCATGTGGACGACAATCCGCTCCTCATCGTGCTTGTGGAAGCGGACGTGGGCGAAGAACTCGCGGACGCCGGCCTCGCCGAAGGCGCCGTAGGTGAGGAATTCGGCCGCCTCGGGGCCGGCGCAGCTCTCGACCCGCTCCTGGTCGACGGTGACGGTGCAGGATGCGACCCAGGGAGTGCCGGCGACCATCCGCTCCCAGCGGTCCTCGATCGGCACCACCCGATCCTCCTGCAGGGTCAGGTGCGGCTGGTCGTGCATGCAGTCGAGGCACTGGACGACGGCTTCCTGGACCTCGTCGATCCCTTCGGTCGGGATCCCGCTCTCGGGATCGACGCGGCGGATCGCGTCGTAGTGGATCTGGATCTCGAGGTTCTGCGACCAGCAGCGGTAGCAGCGCAGCCAGGCCGAGCGCTCTCCGTTTGAGTTCATCCCGCTCAGGATGCCACGGCGCGGGCTGCAGCGCGACGGGCGACGAGCTCGACGATCTCGCCCATGATCCGGTTGATGTCGAAGTCCTTCGGCGTGTAGACGCCGTCGACTCCTGCCTCCCGCAGGCGCTCGGCGTCGGCCCGGGGAATGATTCCCCCGACCACGACCGGGACCTCGGCACCCTCGTCGCGCAGCCTCCGCACGACCTCCGGGATCAGCTCGAGATGGGAGCCGGAGAGGATCGAGAGGCCGACCACGTCGACGTCCTCCTGCAGCGCCGACTCGGCGATCTCCTCCGGGGTCAGGCGGATGCCCTGGTAGATGACCTCCATCCCGGCGTCGCGGGCGCGCAGCGCGATCTGCTCGGAGCCGTTGGAGTGGCCGTCGAGGCCTGGCTTGCCGACGAGGATCTTGATCCGGTGTCCGAGCTCCTCTGAGACCTCGTCGACGCGACTGCGGATCTCGGTCAGCTGGTCGCGGTGCGCCGGCGGCGCGGCGCCGTCGACCCCGGTCGGGGCGCGGTAGGCGCCGAAGGTCTCGCGCAGCGCCGCCGCCCACTCGCCGGTGGTGGCACCCGCCTTCGCCGCCTCGATCGTCGCCGGCATGATGTTCTCGCCCTCGGCCGCGGCGACCCGCTCGAGCTCCTCGAGCGCGGTCCGCACGGCATCCTCGTCGCGCTCGGCCTTCCAGGCCTCCAGCGCCTCGACCCGCTCGCGCTCGACCTCGGGGTCGGGGGTGAGGATGCCGCCGTCGGCGCCGGCCGTCAGCGGCGAGTCCTCGGTCTCGGTGAAGCTGTTCTGGCCGATCACCTTCTGCTCGCCGGCCTCGATCCGCGCCACCCGCTCGCGGTGCGACTCGACCAGCCGTGCCTTCATGTAGGGGACGGCGGCGACGGCGCCACCGTGCTCCTCGACGACCGCCATCTCGGCCCGGGCGCCCTCGGTCAGCTCCTCGACCAGGCCGTCCATCACCTTCGAGCCCTCGAAGACGTCGGGGTACTCGAGCAGGTCGGTCTCGTTCGCCAGCACCTGCTGGATCCGCAGGCTCCACTGCTGGTCCCAGGGGCGCGGCAGGCCCATCGCCTCGTTCCAGGCCGGGAGCTGGATCGCGCGGGCGCGGGCGTCGCGGCTGAGGGTCACGGCGAGGGCCTCGAGCACGATCCGCTGGATGTTGTTCTCGGGCTGGGCCTCGGTCAGGCCGAGGCTGTTCACCTGGACGCCGTAGCGGAACCGGAGCATCTTCTCGTCGGTGACGCCGTAACGCTCACGCCCGATCTCGTTCCAGAGCCGGCCCATCGTCCGCAGCTTCGCGATCTCCTCGACCAACCTGATGCCGGCGTTGACGAAGAAGGAGATGCGGCCGAAGACCTTCGGGAAGTCGGAGTCGGCGACCTGGCCGCGCGCCTTGACCTCGTCGAGGACGGCGATCCCGGTCGAGAGCGCGTAGGCGATCTCCTGGATCGGCGTCGCTCCGGCCTCCTGCAGGTGGTAGCTGCAGATGTTGGTCGGGTTCCAGCTCGGCACCTCGTTGACGGTGAACGCGACCATGTCGGCGATCAGCCGCATCGAGGGCTCCGGCGGGAAGGCGTAGGTGCCGCGCGAGAGGTACTCCTTGATGATGTCGTTCTGGGTCGTGCCCTTGAGCTGGGAGCGGGCTACGCCGTTCTCCTCGGCGACGGTGATGTAGAGGGCGAGCAGCCAGGCGGCGGTCGCGTTGATCGTCATCGACGTGTTCATCTCGTCGAGCGGGATCCCGTCGAAGAGGGCGTGCATGTCGCCCTTGTTGGCGATCGAAACGCCGACCTTGCCAACCTCGCCGCGGGCGAGGACGTGGTCGGGGTCGTAGCCGGTCTGGGTCGGGAGGTCGAAGGCGACCGAGAGCCCGGTCTGGCCCTTTTCGAGGTTGCGGCGGTAGAGCTCGTTCGAGCGCCGCGCGTCGGAGTGGCCGGCGTAGGTCCGCATCACCCACGGGCGGTCGGGCTCTGGAAGTCGGTGTTCGGACATCTCTGTCAATGATATTTGCGGAACGGGGAAAGTCTGCGTTCATCGGTCACTCCGCGC
>DATAOP010000012.1:0-2208 GCA_036265675.1 Solirubrobacterales bacterium | reverse complement strand
CACCAGGGGGCCCACTCGCTTCGGATCTGGACCGGGCGCGAGCCCTCGCTCGATGTCATGCGCGCCGCCGCGCGCAGCTGAGTCTGCCCCCCGCGCCTATAGCCTAGGCTGGAAATGACCGTTTTCCGCTTCACGACCGCGGGTGAGTCGCACGGGCCGGGACTCGTCACGATTGTCGAGGGGATGCCGGCCGGGCTCGAGCTCGACCGCGAGGCGCTCGATCGCGACATGGCGCGGCGCCAGCTCGGCCACGGCCGCGGCGGGCGGATGAAGATCGAGTCCGACTCGGTCGAGATCCGCTCCGGGGTACGCCACGGCAGGACGCTCGGCAGCCCGATCGCGGTCCTGGTCGCGAACCGCGACTATGCCAACTGGGAGGAGCGGATGAGCCCCTGGCCGGTCGATGCCGAGGTCGACGAGGTCCACCTGCCGCGGCCGGGCCACGCCGACCTCGTCGGCGCCCAGAAATACGGCCACACGGACATCCGCAACGTGCTCGAGCGCGCCAGCGCCCGCGAGACCGCCGCCCGCGTCGCCGCCGGCTCGGTTGCCCGCGGCTTCCTCGGCGCGCTCGGCGTCAGCGTCCACAGCCACGTCACCCAGATCGCCTCGGTTCGCGCCGAGGAGCGCGACGACCTCATCCCCGAGGACTTCGACGCGGTCGACGAGGATCCGGTCCGCTGCCTCGACCCGGCCGCGAGCGCGGCGATGGTCGAGGAGATCAACCGGCTGCGCAAGGCGAACGAGAGCCTCGGCGGGACGTTCGAGGTGAGGGCGTTCGGGCTGGTCCCGGGGCTCGGCTCGCACATCTCCTGGGAGGACCGCCTCGACGGTCGCCTCGCCGGTGCGGTCGCCTCGATCCAGTCGGTCAAGGGAGTCGCGATCGGCGAAGCGTGGGACGTCGCCGGCAGGCCCGGCTCCGAGGCCCACGACGAGATCTTCTGGTCACAGGAGCGCGGCTACCACCGCGAGACCAACCACGCGGGCGGCCTCGAGGGCGGGATGACCAACGGGCAGCCGCTCTCGGTGCGGGCCGCGATCAAGCCGATCTCGACGCTGACCAAGCCGCTGCGCTCGGTCGATACCGAGACCAAGGAGCCGGCACAGGCGCTCCGCGAGCGGACCGACTCGACCGTGGTCCCGGCGGCGGCGGTCGTCGCCGAGGCGATGGTCTGCCTGACGCTCGCCCGCTGCTACCGCGAGAAGTTCGGCGGCGACCACATCGACGACGTGCTGGGCGCGGTCGACGCCTACAAGCAACGCATCGACTGGCGTTGAAGCCGGCGATCGTCTTCATCGGCTTCATGGGGGCCGGCAAGTCGCAGGCCCTGAGGGCCGCGGCGGCGGCCGGGCTCGACGCAACCGAGACCGACGACCTGCTCGAGCGCGAGCTCGGCACGCCGATCGCCGAGTATTTCGAGAGCGACGGCGAGGAGGCGTTCAGGGTCCGCGAGGCCGAGGTCGTGGGGGCGCTGCTCGAGGCCGCCGACGGCGGCGCGATCGCGCTCGGCGGCGGCAGCGTTCTCTCCGAGCGCGTCCGCGCCGCGCTCGACCGCCACATCGTCGTCTGGCTCCCGGTCGGGGACGATGACGCCTGGCAGCGGGCATCGGGCGGCGACCGGCCGCTTGCCCGCGACCGCGAGGCCTTCGCCGCGCTGCATGCCGAACGCGCGCCCCTCTACGAGAGCCTTGCCGACGCCGTCGTCCTCAGCGACTCCCCGCGCGGCTCCGGCGCCGCCCTGCAGGCGATCGCGGCCCTCGCCGAGCTTCCCGCCGGGACCAGGCTGGTCTGGGCGACGAGCTCCTCCGGCGCCTATCCCGCCTACATCGGCCGCGGCCTGCTCGAGTCGGGCTGGTGGCCTCTCTCGAGCCGGCGTTTCTGCGTCACCGACACGGCGGTCGGCGCGCTCTACGCGGAGCGGCTCGCACCGCTTCAGTCGCGGATTGAGGTTCCCCCGGGCGAGGGAGCGAAGACGATGGCGGAGGCCGAGGGAGTCCTGCGCGAGCTGGCCCGCGCCGGGATGTCGCGCGAGGACCATCTCGTCGCACTCGGCGGCGGCGTCGTGGGGGACCTGGCGGGGTTCTGCGCCCACACCTACCAACGTGGCGTTCCCGTCGTCCAGATCCCGACGACGCTGGTGGCCCAGGTCGACTCCGCCTACGGCGGCAAGACCGGCGTCGACCTGCCGGAGGGCAAGAACTACGTCG
>DATAOP010000011.1:0-9138 GCA_036265675.1 Solirubrobacterales bacterium | reverse complement strand
CACCGGTGCCGCCGACACCGACAAGGAGGCGGTCGACGCGCTCGTCGGGCTCGGCTTCGGCGGCTCGCTGATCTCGGTCTTCGCCCGCCTCGGCGGCGGGATCTTCACCAAGGCGGCTGACGTCGGCGCCGACCTCGTCGGAAAGGTCGAGGCCGGGATCCCCGAGGACGATCCCCGCACCCCGGCTGTGATCGCCGACAACGTCGGCGACAACGTCGGCGACTGCGCCGGGATGGCCGCCGACCTGTTCGAGACCTACGCCGTCACCTCGGTCGCCGTGATGCTGCTCGGCGTCCTCACCTTCAGCGGCGCCGGAGGCGATTTCACCCGCGAGGTGGCGATCTATCCGCTGGTCATCGGCGCGGTCGCGATCATCGCCTCGATCATCGGCGCGCTCACGGTTCGGACCAAAACCGACCGGGTCGAGGGCGCCCTGTACCAGGGCCTGATCATCTCCGGAATCCTCTCGATCGCGGCGTTCTACCCGATCACCCATTGGATGATGAATGAACCGGTCCGGCTCGGGATGGAAGCCGGCGGCGACACGATCAACCACGTCAACGACCTCTGGCTCTGCGCGGTGATCGGCGTCGCGGTGACCGCACTGCTCTTCGCGATCACGGAATTTTATACGTCGACCCGCTTCCGGCCGGTGAGGACGATCGCCGACGCGTCGGAGACGGGGCACGCAACGAACATCATCCAGGGGCTCGCCCAGGGCTACCAGTCGACCGCCGCTCCGGCGATCGTCATCGCGCTCGCGATCCTCGGCGCCAACGAGCTCGCGGGCATCTACGGCATCGGCGTCGCGGTGATGGCGCAGCTCTCGCTCTGCGGCCTGATCGTCGCCCTCGACGCCTTCGGGCCGATCACCGACAACGCCGGCGGCATCGCGGAGATGGCCGAGTTGCCGGAGGAGGTCCGCAACGTCACCGACCCGCTCGACGCGGTCGGAAACACGACCAAGGCGGTCACCAAGGGATACGCGATCGGCTCCGCCGCGCTAGCCGCGCTTGTCCTGTTCGCGGCGTTCAAAAGCGAACTCGCCGACGAAGCACCGTCAGGGTTCGATCTCAACAGCCTCTTCAACCTGACCTCGCCCGACGTCCTGATCGGGCTGATCATCGGCGGGATGATGGTTTACCTGTTCGCCGCGTTCGCGATCGAGGCCGTCGGCCGCGCCGGCGGCCAGGTCGTCGAGGAGGTCCGCAAACAGTTCCGCGAGCACCCCGGGATCATGGAGGGGACCGAGAAACCCGAGTACGGGAAAACCGTGGCGATCGTCACCGCGGCGGCCCAGAAGGAGATGATCCTGCCGTCACTGATCCCGATCGTCATCCCGGTGATCGTCGGCCTGCTCAGCGTCGACGCGCTCGGCGGCCTGCTGATAGGCGTGATCGTCGTCGGCCTCTTCGCCGCGGTCTCGATGACCGCCGGAGGCGGTGCCTGGGACAACGCGAAGAAGCTGATCGAGGACGGCGCCCACGGCGGCAAGGGGTCAGAGGCCCATGCCGCCTCGGTGACCGGCGACACGGTCGGCGATCCCTACAAGGACACCGCCGGCCCGGCGATCAACCCGATGATCAAGGTCGCCAACATCGTCGCGATCCTGATCATCCCGATCGTTCACTTCTAGGAGGGCCGCCGCCTCATTCTGCCGGTACCACCCGGATCGTGCCGTGCATGTTCGGGTGGATCGAGCAGAAGTAGGTGAATTCGCCGGCTTCCTTGAAGGTCTCGGACTTGAGCTTGCCTTCCTGAAGCTCGCCGGTGTCGAAGCTGCCGTCGTCGGCGGTCGCAGTGTGCGGCGCCGAGTCCTGATTGATCCAGATCACCTTGCCGCCTTCCTGGATCGTCACCGGGTCCGGGTTGTAGGCGAAGTTCACGATTTCGACTTTTTCGGCCCGCGGCGCGTTGCCGCTCGGCGGCGCGTTCTCCTGCGGTTCCGATTCGAGTTCGGATTCCGCGCCTTCTGCCCCTTCTTCGACGCCTTCAGCGCCTTCTTCCGCACCTTCTTCGGCGCTTTCGGCGCCTTCTTCGGCGGCCGTCGCGCCTTCTTCGGCGGCGGTTGTGGCATCGCCGCCGCCGCAGGAGGCGATCCCGAGGGCGATGGCGATGAGAGCGATCGTGAGTGGGCCCATTCGGGCCAGGAGCGTTGACATCTACCCGGGTTACCCAGATCGTTCGCTGCGCACACCGATTGCGGTCGGGGGTCGCTAGGGTCGCGGCCCTGTGGACGACGAGCTGATCAACGTCTTCGATTTCGAGCGGGCCGCTGCCGAGAGGCTCGAGCCCGGCGTCCTCGGGTACTTCGCGGGCGGCGCCGGCGACGAGCTGACGCTGCGCGAGAACGTTGCCGCCTGGAGCGGGTGGCGGCTGCGGCCGCGGGCGCTGGCCGGAGTCGGCGAGTGGGACACCTCGACCGAGATCCTCGGTCGCCGGGTGGCGGCCCCGATCCTCGTCGCACCCGTCGCCTACCAGGGGTTGGTCGACGCTGAGGGAGAGGCGGCGATGGCGCGGGCCGCGGCGGCGGCCGGCAGCGTGATGTGCCTCTCGACGCTGGCGACGATGGGACCGCGCCAGGTCGCGGAGGCGGCGCCCGGCGGCCGGCGCTGGTTCCAGCTCTACCGCTTCCGCGACACCGGGGTCACCCGGGCGCTCGTCGAGGAGGCGGTCGCGACCGGCTACGAGGCGATCGTCCTCACCGTCGACGCTCCCCGCGCCGGCAACCGGGAGCGCGATCTGCGCACAGGCTTCGCGATCCCCGAGGAGCTCGGGGTGCCGAGCGTCGAAGCGGCGCTCGGCTCGAGCCGAGCGCTGACGATCGCCGAGACGTTCGACCTGATGGACCCGGCGATGGACTGGACCCAGCTCGAGGAGCTCGCCTCCGAGGCCGGCGTGCCGGTCCTCGTCAAGGGCGTCCTGACCGGCGAGGACGGCGCCCTCGCTGTCGAGCACGGCGCCGCCGGCGTCGTCGTCTCGAACCACGGCGGTCGCCAGCTCGATCGCTGCGTCGCGACCGCCGATGCGCTGGCGGCGGTGGTCGAGGCTGTTGCCGGGAAAGCGACGGTGTTGGTCGACGGCGGCATCAGGCGCGGGATCGACGTCGCGATCGCGCTCGCCCTCGGTGCCGACGCCGTGCTCACCGGCAGGGCCGCGCTCTGGGGCCTCGCCGTCGGCGGCGAGGAGGGGGCGCTGTGCGTGCTGGAGCTGCTGCGGGCCGAGCTCGAGCTGACCCTCGCCCTATGCGGCTGCCCGACGCCCGCCGAGCTCGGTCCCTCTCACCTGCAGCGGGCACCGTCCGCAGCCGTATATTCGGTCTGAATGCCTGAAGGAATCGGTGCCTAGATGGCCCGGCGCATCCCCAGAGACGAATCGCTGAGCCGAGTTCACGGTGTCGGCGCGCTGTTCTCGGCCGCCTACGGGAACGTCGGCTCCTCGATCTACTACGCACTCGGGGTGACCGCGTCGTTCGCGCTCGGGCTGACCCCGATCGCGTTCGTGATCTCCGGCCTGATCTTCGCTGCGACCGCCGCCACCTATGCCGAGGCCACCGTGATGTATCCGGAGGCGGGGGGCTCGTCCAGCTTCGCCCGGCACGCCTTCAACGAGCTGGTCAGCTTCATCGCCGCCTGGGGGCAGATGCTCAACTACACGATCACGGTCGCGATCTCGGCCTACTTCGTGCCCCACTACCTGGCCGTCTTCTGGGAGCCGCTCGGGCACGGGCCGGGGGACATCATCGGCGGCGCCGTCCTGATCGGCGGCCTGGCGCTGCTCAACATCCGCGGCTCGCAGGAGTCGGCGCAGCTCAACCTGATCCTCGCCATCGCCGACCTCGCGACCCAGGTGGTGCTCGTCGGGATCGGCCTGTTCCTCGTCTTCAGCCCCAGCGTGCTGGTCGACAACGTCCACCTCGGAGTTGCCCCGACCTGGAGCGACTTCGCGCTCGGGATCGCGGTCGGGATGATCGCCTACACCGGGATCGAGACGATCTCGAACATGGCCGAGGAGGCGCGCGAAGCGGCGAAATCGATCCCCCGCAGCGTCGGGATCACCGTCGCCGCGGTCCTCGGCCTCTACCTCTTCATCCCGATGGTCGCGCTGTCGGCGATGCCGGTCACCCAGGACGCGCCGGGCCACTACTCGACCGCCCTCGGCAGCGAGTTCGCCAACGACCCGATCCTGGGCATCGTCGAGAACCTCGGGCTGAGCGCCGGATTGACCGAAATCCTCCGCTTCTACGTCGGCGTCCTCGCCGCGGTGATCCTCCTGATCGCCACCAACGCAGGCCTGATCGGCGTCTCGCGACTGACCTACTCGATGGGGCAACATCGGCAGCTGCCGGAGATCCTCAGGCAGGTCCACCCGCGCTACCGGACCCCCTACATCGCGATCATGATCTTCGCCGGAATCGCGACGCTGACCCTGCTGCCGGGCAAGACCGACTTCCTGGCGACGATGTACTCGTTCGGCGCGATGCTCTCGTTCACGATCGCCCACCTCGCGGTGATCCAGCTGCGGCGGCGAAAATCGCTCGAGGAACGTCCGTGGAAGCCGCCGCTCAACTTCCGCGCGCTCGGCGCCGAGCTGCCGCTGACCGCGGTACTCGGCGGCCTCGGCACCTTCGCCGCCTGGATCGTCGTGATGGCGCTCAACCCGACGACGCTGATCGTCGGCTCGGGCTGGATGGTGCTCGGCGTCGTCGTCTACATGCTCTATCGCCGTAACCAGAGACTGCCGCTGACCGAGACGGTCAAGGTGGTCACCCCGGAGCCGCTCGGGGTCGAGGAGATCGAGTACCGAAGCGTCCTCGTCGCCTTCGAGGACGAAGACCCGTTCTCGGAGGAGATGGTCGGCACCGCGGTCAAGCTCGCCTCGAAACGGCTGCGCGGGATCCACGTCCACTCGATGCTGACCGTCCCGACCAACCTGCCGCTGGACGCCGAGCTGCGCACCGAGGAAACCAACGCCCAGAGCAAGGTCGAGCAGGCGAAGCTGATCGGGGGCCAGCGCGTGACCGGCCACGTAGAGCGGGTGCGCCCGGGGCAGGCCGGATACTCGATCGCCGACGAGGCGAAGATGATCAACGCCGCCGCGGTCGTCGTCCCACTCCGCTTCCGCAACGGCACCCCGATCTACGACAAGACCCTGGAAACGGTCCTGGCCGAGCGCCCGTGCCGGGTGATCGTCGTCTCCGACCACGGGGTCCAGGCCGCCGCGGAATCCCAGCCGACGCCCGCCTAGAATCGTCCCGATGGCCTCTCCAGAGCGGATCTACCGCGGCTCTGTCCGCGCCTTCTCGTTCGTGCTGATCGCGCTCGGGCTGGTGATCCTGGTCAGCGCCCTCGTCAACGGCGGCGGCCCGCTCTCGGTCGGGGTCGTACTGGGGATCGCCTTCCTCGCCGTCGGCGCCGGCCGGCTCTGGGCCTCGGCACGGATGGGTTCGGAAAACCGCCGGTGAGCGAGCCCGAACAGGTCGCGGAGGGCGCGCAGCCCGCGCAGCCGCCGCGCTCGCGCCTCGAGCCGCTGTTCGAGCGCGGGCTCGGCGTCCCGGGGCTGTTCGTCGCCGTCTACTCGGCGATCGGGTTCTCGATCTACTTCGCCCTCGGTGTAGTCGCCGATCGCGGGCTCGGTCTGACGCCGCTGATCTTCCTCGTCTCCGGGCTGTTGTTCGTCCTCGCCACGCTGAGCTATGTCGAGGGTGGGGCGATGATCCGCGAGCGCGGCGGTTCCTCGAGCTTCGCCCGCCACGGCTTCAACGAGCTGATCGCGTTCATCGCCGGCTGGGCGATCCTGATCGACTATCTGATCGTCGCGGCGCTGGCGGCGATCTCGGTCCCGCACTACCTGACTCCGGTCGCCTCGGGCTTCGCCGACTCCGGCTGGGAGATCGGGATCGCCGCCGCGGTGATCGTCGTCGCTTGCGTCCTCAACGTCCTCAACATCACCGGGCGCGGCGTCCGCGAACGCTGGCTGGTCGTGCTCGCGCTCGCCGACATCACGCTACAGCTGGCGGTGATCGTTGTCGGCGCCCTCGCCGTGTTCCACCCGGACAGGCTCACCGATCAGCTCGATCTGTTCACGAACCCGAGCCTGAAGGATGTGATCTACGCCGCGGTGGTCGCGATGCTCGCCTACGCGGGAATCGAGGCGGCGTCCGACCTCGCCCCCGACATCGACGTCAGGACGCGCGACCTGAAGCGGATCGTCTCGGTCGGCGCCGTCGCGGTCCCACTGATCTATGCCGGGATGGCGGCGATCGCGCTGATGGCGGTGCCGGTCGTCGCCGGACCCGACGGGCCGCACACGGCGCTCGGCGGCGAGTTCGTCGAGGAGCCGATCCTGGGGGTGGTCTCGGCGTTCGAACCGTCGTGGGTGGCGGATTCGATGCGCTGGATCGTCGCGGTCGTCGCGACCCCAGTCCTGTTCTGGGCGGCGACGACGGCGATGCTCGGCGTCTCGCGCCACATCTACACCCTGGCGATCAACCGCCAGATCCCGAGCTGGCTCGGGCAGCTGAATGCGCGTCACGCGACCCCGCACGTCGCGATCGCGCTCTCCGGCCTGGTCGCGATCGGGCTCGTGCTTCCGACCGACGTCAAGCTGCTCGCCGGGTTCTACGCCTTCGGGGCGACTCTGGCGATCACGATTGCCCACCTCTCGATCCTGCGCCTGCGGATGACCGAACCTGACCGGCCGCGTCCGTTCCGGGTGCCGGGCAACGTCGGCTGGCGCGGCGCGAGCATCCCGGTCCCGGTCGTGGTGGCGGCGGTGCTAACCGGCCTCGCATTCATCAGCGTCCTCGCGATCCACGAAACCGCGCGCTGGGTCGGCCTCGGGTGGATGGCCTTCGGCCTGCTCTTCTACGTCGTCTACCGGAAGTTGGTCGAGGGAACGTCGCTGACGAGGCGGGTCTCGGTCACCGAGCGGGCGCTCACCAAGCAGGTGCGCGAGGTCTCCTACAGCAATATCCTCGTCCCGGTCTTCGGGACCGAGCTGGACGACGACATCGTCTCGACCGCGGGCCGGCTCGCCGCGGCCACCGCCGAGGAGTCCGACGGCAGCGGCAAGGAGACGCGCCTCGAGGTCGTCTACGTCGTCGAGGTCCCGCTGACGCAGCCGCTCGACGCCGATCTTCCGGAGGAGCGCGAGGAGGAGGCGCGGCGCGTGCTCGAGCGCGCCCGCGAGGTCGGCGAGGAGTACGAGAACGTCGCGGTGTCGGCGGAGCTGCTGCGGGCGCGCGACGTCGGCAAGGGCATCGTCGAGGAGGCGATGCGCAGGCACGCGGAGGCGATCATCGTCGGTGGCGAGCCGCCGACGAAGGTCCGCGGAGGGGCGGTGCTGGGCGGCATCGGGGCGGCAAGGCCGGCCGAGATCGGCTCGGCGACGCAGTACGTGCTGAAGAAGGCCCCGTGCCGGGTCCTTCTCACCGCCCCGCCCGAAACTGTCGATTGACGCGTAGTATCTCGACGGTGTTCATCCTGATTGTGGGCTGCGGGCGGGTCGGCTCGTCCGTCGCCCGGACGATGTTGCGAGAAGGCCATGAAGTCTCCTGCCTCGACGAGGACCCGGAGTCGCACACCCGGCTCGAGGTCGGCCTCGAGAAGGGCTGGGAGGACCTCGGCGGAATGTTCACGGTGGGTGCCGGGCTCGAGATCGACGCCCTGGTCGCGGCCGGGATCGAGCGGGCCGACGCCTTCATCGCCTCGACCGACGGCGACAACACCAACATCGTGATCGCCCAGATCGCGCAGCGCCGCTACCAGGTGCCGACCGTCATCGCCCGTATCCTCGACCCGCTGCGCGCCGAGTGGTACCAGCAGCAGGGGCTGCACACGATCTGCCCGACCCGGGTCGCGATCGAGATGCTCGAGAGCGCCGTCCTCGCCGATGCTCCGAGCGGCAAGCCGAGCGGATCCGAGGAAGCCGCCTGATGTACATCATCATCGTCGGCGCCGGGAAGGTCGGCTGGAATCTGGCCCGCGAGCTGCTCGAAAAGGAGCATGAGGTGACGGTGATCGAGAGTAACCGCCGCCGCTACCTGACCGTGGAGCAGGAGCTCGAGCACAACGTCCTCTACGGCGACGCCTCCGAGCTATGGGTGCTCGAGCGGGCCGGGGTGCAGCGCGCAGACATGGTGATCGCCGTCACCGGCGACGACGAGGACAACATCCTGATCTGCCAGGTCGCGCGCGAGAAGTACGACGTCGGCCAGATCATTGCCCGCGTCAACAACCCCCGCAACCGACAGCACTTCGACCTGCTCGGCATCAAGCCCTCGATCTCGGCGACCGACCTGATCCTGCGCCTGCTCGAGCACGAGGTGCCCGAGTACGGCCTGGTCCACCTGCTCGACCTCCAGGAGGAGCAGCTCGAGATCATCGAGATGCTGCTCGGCAAGGACTCCCGGGTCACCGGGCGCAGGGTCGGCGACCTCTCGATGCCCGACGGCAGCCTGCTGATCTCGGTCCTCCGCGACGGCAAGGGGTTCGTGCCCGGCCCCGACACCGTGCTCGAGCCCGGGGACGAGGTTCTCGCCGTTCTCGACCCGGGCCGCGAGGACGAGCTCAAGGACCTGTTTGGCCCTGGCGGGAACGGAACCGGGTGATGGCAGCCCGATCGGCCGACTTCCTGCTGATCGGTGGAGGCCTCGCGTCGGGCCACTGCGCTGCGGAGCTCCGCAAGCGCGGCGCCGATGGCTCGATTCTCCTCGTCGGCCGCGAGCCCGAGCCTCCCTACGAACGTCCGCCGCTCTCGAAGGAGTACCTGCGGGGCGAGGCCTCGCGCGAGGACGCCTACGTCAATCCGGCCTCCTGGTACGAGGAGAACGAGGTCGAGCTGCTGAGCGGGGTCAACGTGATGTCGCTCGATGCGGACGATCGCGCCGTGACGCTGCAGGGCGGGGAACGGGTGGGGTTCGAGAAGGCGCTGCTCGCCACCGGCGCGAACGTGAACATCCTCCGGGTGGAGGGTGCGGGGCAGGAAGGGATTCACTACCTGCGGGCGTTCGGCAACTCCGACGGGATTCGCGAGGCGGCCGAGGGCGCTGAGCGTGTGGTGCTGATCGGCGGCAGCTACATCGGCTGCGAGGTGGCAGCGTCGCTGACCGCGAAGGGGACCCAATGCGCGATCGTG
>DATAOP010000010.1:0-64910 GCA_036265675.1 Solirubrobacterales bacterium | reverse complement strand
GTCTTCGTCCGCATCGACCGCAAGCGGAAACTGCCGGTCACCGTCCTGCTGCGGGCGATGGGCTACGTCGAGGACGAGAAACTGCTCGAGCTCTTCGACAACTCGATCTACATCAAGCACACGATCGAGGCTGACACCGAGGCGACCAGGACCGAGGACGGCGCCCTGATCGAGCTGTTCAAGAAGCAGCGCCCCGGCGAGCCGCCGTCGGTCGACGCCGCCAAGAGCCTGCTCGAGCAGCTGTTCTTCGACCCCAAGCGCTACGACCTGACCCGGGTCGGCCGCTACAAGCTCAACGCCCGTCTCGACCTCGACGTCGACCTCGACAACCGGGTCCTGACCCACGACGACATCATCGCCCTGGTCAAGGAGCTGGTCAGCCTTCCGAAGCTGCTCGGGATCCCCGAGGAGATCGACGAGGAGAACCCGATCAAAGACTATGCCGCGGAGGCCCTGACCTACCCGCGCGAGCCGGTCAACGAGCACCTCGACGAGTACGAGCACTTCGGCAACCGCCGCCTGCGCACCGTCGGCGAGCTGATCCAGGAGGCTTTCCGGATCGGCCTCTACCGGATGGAGCGGGTCGTCCGCGAGCGGCTGACGACCGAAGACGCGGATGCGATCACCCCGCAGACGATCATCAACATCCGCCCGGTCGTCGCGGCGCTGAAGGAGTTCTTCGGCTCCTCGCAGCTGTCGCAGTTCATGGACCAGACCAACAGCCTCTCGGGGCTCCGGCATCGTCGCCGGCTCTCCGCCCTCGGCGCCGGCGGCCTGACCCGCGAGCGGGCCCCGATCGAGGTCCGCGACGTGCACCCGACCCACTACGGCCGGATGTGCCCGATCGAGACGCCGGAGGGGCCGAACATCGGCCTGATCGGCTCGCTCTCCTCCTACGCGCAGATCTCCGAGCACGGCTTCGTCACGACCCCGTACCGGGAAGTCAAGGACGGCGTCGTCAGCGACAAGATCGTCCACCTCGACGCGACCCAGGAGGAGGACAAAGTCATCGCCCAGGCGAACTCCGAGGTCGACCCGAAAACGAAAAAACTGAAAGGCCCTAGCGTCCTCGTACGCGCCGGCGAGCAGGAGTACGCGACCGCGACTCCCAAGGAAGTCGACTTGATGGACGTCTCGCCGTCGCAGATCTGGTCGGTGACGACGGCGCTGATCCCGTTCCTCGAGCACGACGACGCCAACCGGGCGCTGATGGGCTCGAACATGCAGGCCCAGGCGGTGCCGCTGTTGAAGCCGGACCCGCCGCTGATCGGGACCGGGATGGAGCGCCGCGCCGCAATCGACACCGGCGACGTCGTCCTCGCCGAGAACGACGGCGAGGTCAGCCACGTCGACTCCGAGCGCATCGCCGTCAGCCACGGCTCGAAAAGAGACGAGTACCCACTGCACAAGTTCATGCGCTCGAACCAGGGGACGATCATCCACCAGCGGCCGATCGTCTCGACCGGGCAGCAGGTGAAGGCCGGAGACGTCCTCGCCGACGGCTCCTCGACCGCGGGCGGCGAGATCGCCCTCGGCAAGAACTGCCTGGTCGCCTTCATGTCCTGGGAGGGCTACAACTTCGAGGACGCGATCATCCTCTCCGAGCGCCTCGTCAAGGACGACGAACTCACCTCGATTCACATCGAGGAGTACGAGATCGACGCCCGCACGACGAAGCTCGGCGACGAGGAGATCACCCGCGACATCCCGAACCGCTCCGAGGAGAGCCTGCGCAACCTCGACGAGCGCGGCATCGTCCGCGTCGGCGCCGAGGTCGTCTCCGGCGACCTCCTGGTCGGCAAGGTGACCCCGAAGGGGGAGACCGAGCTGACCGCCGAGGAGAAGCTGATCCGCGCGATCTTCAAGGAGAAGGCGCGCGAGGTGCGCGACACCTCGCTCAAGGTCCCGCACGGCGAGGGCGGCGTCGTCATCGACGTACTCACCTTCAGCCGCGACGACGGCGACGACCTGCCGCCGGGCGTCAACGACCTGGTCCGCGTCTACGTCGCGACCAAGCGCAAGATCGCCGAGGGCGACAAGCTCGCCGGCCGTCACGGGAACAAGGGTGTGATCTCGAAGATCGTGCCCGAAGAGGACATGCCTCACCTCGAGGACGGCACCCCGGTCGACGTGATCCTCAACCCGCTCGGCGTCCCAAGCCGGATGAACATCGGCCAGGTGCTGGAGACGCACCTCGGCTGGGTCGCCGGCAACGGCTGGTACGACGACGGGTCCGAGGCCTACAAGCAGGCGCACTCCAGCAATGGCGACGGCCGCGTCTATGTCTCGACGCCGGTCTTCGACGGCGCCACGGTCGAGGACGTCGACGAGGCCCTCTGCGCCTGGTCGGACGAGAACGCCGAGCGCGGCATCGACCTCGGGATCGACAAGCGCGAGCGCCCTGGCGCCCGCGCCGCCGGCGTGGCACAGCTCTACAACGGCCGCACCGGCGAGCCCTACGAGGGCAAAGTCACGGTCGGCTACATGTACATCCTCAAGCTGCTGCACCTGGTCGACGACAAGATCCACGCCCGCTCGACCGGCCCGTACTCGCTGGTCACCCAGCAGCCGCTGGGCGGCAAGGCGCAGTTCGGCGGCCAGCGCTTCGGCGAGATGGAGGTCTGGGCCCTCGAGGCCTACGGCGCCGCCTACACGCTGCAGGAGATGCTGACCGTGAAGTCCGACGACACCGTCGGGCGGGTGAAGGCCTACGAGGCGATCGTCAAGGGGGAGAACATCCCCGAGCCGTCGATCCCCGAGTCCTTCAAAGTGCTGTTGAAGGAGATCCAGAGCCTCTCGCTCGACGCCAATGTCGTTTCCGAAGGCGGCGAGGTGGAAATCTCCGACGAGGACGACGACCTCCTGAAGGCGGCCGAGGAGCTCGGCATGGACCTGACCGGGGTCCGGGCCGACTCCTCAAACGGCGCCGCCGACGAGAAGGAGGAGCAGGTGGTGGCTGAGGGCGAGGCCGGAACCGGCGGCAGCGACGGGGCCGAGGCACAAGAAGAGACGAAGGTGGAGGACTGATGATCGATATCAACAACTTCGACGCGATCGAGATCGGCCTCGCGTCCTCGAAGAAGATCCGGTCGTGGAGCTGGGGCGAGGTCACGAAGCCGGAGACGATCAACTACCGGACGCTGAAGCCCGAGAAAGACGGGCTCTTCTGCGAGCGCATTTTCGGTCCGACCAAGGACTGGGAGTGCTACTGCGGCAAGTACAAGCGGGTCCGTTACAAGGGCATCGTCTGCGAGCGCTGCGGCGTCGAGGTGACCCGCTCCAAGGTCCGCCGTGAGCGGATGGGCCACGTCGATCTCGCCGCGCCCGTCTCCCACATCTGGTTCTTCAAGGGCGTCCCGAGCCGGATCGGCTACCTGATCGACATGGCTCCGAAGGAGCTCGAGAAGGTCCTCTACTTCGCCGCGTCGATGATCACCTGGGTCGACGTCGAGGCCCGCGACAAAGACCTCGGGAAACTCGAGAAAGAGGTGAAGAAAGTCGTCGACTCCTACGAGAGCGAACGGCAGAAACGGACTCAGGAGTTGAACGAGTCGCTCGAGCGCCGGATCAAGTACCTCGAAGAGGGCGGCCAGGAGAAGTTCGACGACGACGACCACATCTGGGCCGACTCGCTGAAACTGACGGCGGCGCAGCTGCGCAAGCTGAAAGACGACGAGCGCGCGAAGATGATCAAAGAGCTGCGCAAAACCTTCGAGGCCGAGATCTCCGACACGGAGGCCTACATCGAAGAGGCGATCGAGCGGATGGACGAGGTCTGGAAGATCTTCACCGAGATGAAGCCGAAAGACGTCGTCAACGACGAGACCGTCTTCCGTGAGCTGAAGGACCGCTTCGGCTCGCCGTTCGGCTGGGGCGAGTACTTCCGCGGCGGAATGGGCGCGGAGGCCGTTCGCGACCTGCTCGAGCAGGTCGACCTCGAGGCCGAATGCGAGGAGCTGGAGCAGGTGATCAACAGCTCCAAAGGCCAGAAACAGGCCCGCGCCGTGAAGCGGCTGAAGGTCGCGTCCGCGTTCCTCAACTCCGATAACAAGCCCGACTGGATGATCCTCGACTGCGTGCCGGTGATCCCGCCGGAGCTGCGGCCGATGGTCCAGCTCGACGGTGGCCGCTTTGCGACGTCCGATCTCAACGACCTCTACCGCCGGGTGATCAACCGCAACAACCGGCTGAAAAGGCTGCTCGACCTCGGCGCGCCCGAGATCATCGTCAACAACGAGAAGCGGATGCTTCAGGAGGCGGTCGACGCGCTGTTCGACAACGGCCGCCGCGGCCGCCCGGTCACCGGGCCTGGCAACCGGCCGCTGAAGTCGCTGTCCGACATGCTTAAGGGCAAGCAGGGCCGGTTCCGCCAGAACCTGCTCGGCAAGCGGGTCGACTACTCGGGCCGTTCGGTGATCGTCTCCGGTCCGAGCCTGCAGCTGCAGCAGTGCGGCCTGCCGAAGCTGATGGCGCTCGAGCTCTTCAAGCCATTCATCATGGCCCAGCTCGTCGAGCGCAAAGCGGTGCAGAACATCAAGGCCGCGAAGAAGATGGTCGAGTCGATGGTGCCCGAGGTCTGGGACGTGCTCGAGGAGGTCATCCATGAGCACCCGGTCCTGCTCAACCGGGCGCCGACCCTGCATAGGCTGGGGATCCAGGCCTTCGAACCGGTCCTCGTCGAGGGCAAGGCGATCCAGGTCCACCCGCTCGTCTGCCACGCCTTCAACGCCGACTTCGACGGCGACCAGATGGCGGTCCACGTGCCCCTCTCGGCCGAGGCCCAGGCCGAGGCCCGGATCCTGATGCTGTCGGCCAACAACATCCTCTCGCCGGCCCACGGCGCGCCGCTGGCGACGCCGACCCAGGACATGGTGCTGGGGATCTACTACCTGACCTACGGCCCCGACGGCGAGGAGCTGGAAAGGCGCGACGAGGACCTGAAGTCACGCAAGAGCGTTGCGACCAACGGCTCTCGGCCAAAGACGTTCCGCTCCGCCCAGGAGGCCGAGCTCGTCTACGAGAACGGCGGCTGCGGGCTGCATGACCAAGCGGAGTACCGACGGGCCGGGCACGAGCACTTCCCGACCACGGTCGGGCGGATCATCTTCAACGAGAAAATCGAGCGCGCGCTTGCCGATGCCCTCGGCGACGAGTTCGACCCGGAGCAGTACGAGTTCGCGAACCGGGCGCTGAAGAAGCGCGACGTCAACGAGATGGTCTCCGAGCTGGTCGACGCCTATGGCGCCCCCGCGGTGTCGCAGGTCCTCGACGCGTTCAAGGACCTTGGGTTCCACTACGCGACCCAGGCCGGGATCACGGTCTCGAAGAACAATGTCGTCTCGCCGCCCGACAAGGGCGACATCCTCGAGCGCTACGAGAAGCAGACGTCGGCGATCCAGTCGCAGTACGACGACGGCTACATCACCGCCGAGGAGCGCCACGAGGCGATCACCGGGCACTGGAACAAAGCGACCGACGAGGTCGCCCAGGCGATGGAGGACAACCTCGACGAGTTGAACCCGATCTACATGATGGCCAACTCCGGCGCCCGCGGATCGTTCAAACAGATCCGCCAGCTCGCCGGGATGCGCGGCCTGATGGCCAATCCGAAAGGCGAAATCATCGAGCGCCCGATCAAGGCCAACTTCATGGAGGGGCTCTCGGTCCTCGAGTACTTCATCTCGACCCACGGCGCCCGAAAGGGCCTCGCGGACACCGCTCTGCGGACCGCCGACTCGGGCTACCTGACCAGGCGCCTGGTCGACGTCGCCCAGGACGTCATCGTCCGCGAAGAGGACTGCAAAACCAAAGACCACATCGAGATGGCGCTCCGCAAGGAGGACGGCTCGCTCAACGACAACCTCGCCGGGCGGTTGGCCGCGAAGAAGTTCGAGACCAAGCGCGGGCGCGAGCTCCTCAAGCGAAACCAGGAGATCACCCTCGCCGAGATTGAAGAGATCGCCGAGGCGTTCGGTGACGAGGAGGTCAAGGTCCCGGTCCGCTCGACGCTCAAGTGCGACGCCGAGTCCGGCGTTTGCCGCGCCTGCTACGGGATCGCCCCCGCCACCGGGTCGATCGTCGACATCGGCGATGCGGTCGGGATCATCGCCGCGCAGTCGATCGGCGAGCCCGGGACGCAGCTGACGATGCGCACGTTCCACACCGGCGGCGTCGCCGGCCAGGACATCACCCAGGGCCTGCCCCGGATCGTCGAGCTGTTCGAGGCGCGCAAACCGAAGGGCCTCGCCCAGATGGCCGAGGCGGCCGGGAAGGTCGCGGTCGAGGAGACCGACAAGGCGGTGAAAGTGATCATCACCGAGTCGAGCGGCGAGGAGCACGCGCACTCGTTCCCGGCCCGGACCCGCTTGCACGTCTCCAATGGCGAGAAGGTCGAGGTCGGACAGCAGCTCAACGAGGGCTCGCTCTACCCGGCCGACCTGCTGGCGATCCGCGGCCGCACCGACACCGAGCTGTACCTCGTCGCCGAGGTGCAGAAGGTCTACCGGGCCCAGGGCGTCGACATCAACGACAAGCACATCGAGCTGATCGCCCGCCAGATGCTGAAGAAGGTGCGGGTCGAGTCGAAGGGGTCGACCACGCTGCTGCCAGGCCAGCTCGAAGATCGCGGCAACCTCAAGCGGCTCAACAAACAGACCAAAGAAGACGGCGGCACCCCGGCCAAAGGCGAGGAGGTCATCCTCGGGATCACCAAGGCTTCGCTGGCGACGGAGTCGTTCCTCTCGGCTGCCTCCTTCCAGGAGACGACGAAGGTCCTCACCGACGCTGCTCTCGAGGGCAAACGGGACAAACTCGTCGGCCTCAAGGAGAACGTGATCATCGGCAAGCTGATCCCGGCCGCGACCGGTCTCAAGCACTACCGCACGCTCGCGGTCGAGCCCGCGGTGCCGGTCGAGCCGCCCAGCGACGAGGTCCTGCTCGACGAAGACGAGCTCGCTGCCGAGCTCGGAATCGACGGCGGCGAGGCTCCGGTCGAGAGCTTCGGGCCCTCCTTTGCGGAGGAGCTCGAGGAGCTCGCCCAAGAGATTGAGCAGACGACCGACGAGTCGTCCAAATAGCCGCTAGCGGGGAGGGGTGGGAATGCCTCCCTCCCCGCTGGGTTGTCCGCTTCGCGGACAACAGGACGCCGCGGCTCGGAGAGGCAAACCCACCCCTCCGCCCCCGGCGCGCTCCCGTCGACTCGTAGATTCCTCCAGCTCCGGGGCGGCTAGATTGCTGGCATGAGCGAGAAGGTGTGCATTGTCGGGGCCGGCAGCTCGGGGATCACGGCCTGTCAGGTGCTGAAGGCGCGGGGGATCGCGTTCGACTGCTTCGAGAAGGGGTCGAACATCGGCGGTAACTGGCGCTACGAAAACGACAACGGCCTCTCATCCGCCTACCGCTCCCTCCACATCAACAGCGGGCGGCGGATCATGTCCTATCGGGCCTACCCGATGCCGGACCACCTGCCCGACTATCCGGACCACTTCCAGATCGCCCGCTACTTCGATGACTACGTAGACCATTTCGGCCTCCGGGAGCGGATCACATTCAACACTGAGGTGAAGCGCGTCGAGCCCGTCGAGGGCGCCTGGGAGGTGACGGTGGAGGATGCCGCCGGGGCCACCGAGACCCGCCGCTACCGCGCCGTCATGATCGCCAACGGCCACCACTGGGACCCGCGCTGGCCGGAGCCGCCGTTCCCCGGCTCCGACGAGTTCGCCGGCGAGCAGATCCACGTCCACCACTACCGCGAGCCCGACATCCTCGTCGGCAAGCGGCTCCTCGTTCTGGGGATCGGCAACTCGGCGGTCGACATCGCGGTCGAGTCGTCACGGATCGCCGACGCGACGTTCCTGGCGATGCGGCGCGGCGCCTACGTCCTGCCGAAGTTCCTCAGCGGCAAGCCGATCGACGAAGTCTCGCCGTCCTGGACGACCCGGTTGCCGCTCTCGATGCGGCGGGTCGTGATGGCGAGGATGCTGAACATGGCTGTCGGCGACGTCACCGACTACGGGCTGCCGAAACCCGACCACAAGCTTCTCGAGGCCCATCCGACGGTCTCCTCGGAGCTGCTGCCGCGGCTCGGGCACGGCGACATCACGGTCAAGCCGAACATCGACCGCTTCAGCGGCGGGCACGCCGTCCGCTTTGTCGATGGGAGCGAGGAGGAAATCGACCTCGTCGTCTACTGCACGGGCTACAGGATCACCTTCCCGTTCTTGCCAAGCGAGGTCTTCGACCCTCGCGACAACCGGATGCCGCTCTACCGGCGGGTCGTCTCGGTCGAGAACCCCGGCCTCTACTTCATCGGGTTCATCCAGCCGCTGGGCCCGATCATGCCGATCGCCGAGGCCCAGTCGGAATGGGTCGCCGACCTGCTCGCCGGCGGAGCGGAGCTACCGCCGGAGGCCGAGATGCGGACCGAGATCTCAGACCACGACGAGCGGATGAAGAAGCGCTTCGTCGCCTCCAAGCGTCACACGATCGAGGTCGACTTTCACCCGTACCTGCGGCAGATTAGCCGCGAGCGAAGGAGGTCCGCTCAGCCGGCGTGAGAACGGGACGGGTGCCCACCCTGGGCAGCCCGCCCTGGCGGGCTCGCAAGTTGCCCAGAATGGGCAGCCCGTCCCCGCTGCAAACCGCCTGAAGTCGCGGGGTGCGGGCCGCGGGGGCGGGGGCGGATCGGGGTGCGGCGGCCGTGGCCGTCGTCGCCCGGGGAGGCCTCCTCGTCGGTCTTCGGTTCCTGGGCAGCCCACCAGACGAGCCAGAGCGCCCCGAGGACGGGGATCTTGAGCACGACGAGCAGGAAGAAGATCGGCAGGAACCCGTGCATCAGACTCAGTCTAGACCGCTCGCCCAGGCCGTCAATGCCTCGACCTGGACCTCCTCGAGGCCGAGCTCGGACTCGGTCGGGACGAGCAGGGTCGGCTCCTCGCGGGTCCGCGCCCACTCGTAGCAGCTGTCGTCGAGACTGTCGTCGATCCAGGCCAGTGCCCGGCCCCGCCCGTACTCGGCCAGCGGGCCCAGCTTCCAATGCGCCGAGCCGAACCTCGCCGCTCCGTCGAAGCTCACGTGGGGGAGCTCCGGCAGGCCGAGGATGTTCGGCAGGTAGTCGTTGGCTTTTTCCTCCCAGCCGGTCGCCCAGACCAGGTCGTAGAGCCCCGAGAGCCGCTTCAGGCGCTCACCGGCGGCGATCGAGATGCAGTGGACCATCCCGTCGACCAGCTCGAATCGGGCCTCCTCGCGGCTCGGCGGCTGCTCGAACCCGAACAGGGAGATCACCCCGTCGACGTCGACAGCGAGGATCGGCCGACTCATCGGGAAGGCTGGTTACCAGCGGTAATGCGCGAAGGCCTTGTTGGCCTGGGCCATGCGGTAGATGTCGTCCTTCCGCTTCCAGGCCCCGCCCTGCTGCTGGATCGAGTCGAGGATTTCGCTCGCCAGGCGGTCCGACATCGAGTACTCGCGCCGGTTGCGGGCGAAATCGACGAGCCAGCGGACCGCGAGCGTGCGCGCGCGCCGTGCCGGAACCTCGACCGGCACCTGGTAGGTCGCGCCGCCGACCCGCCGCGAGCGGACCTCGAGCACCGGGGTCAGCTGTTTGATCGCCGCCTCCAGCGTCTCCACCGGGTCCTCGCCGCTGCGCTCGCCGACGATCGCCAGCGCGTCGTAGACGATCCGCTCGGCGAGCGACTTTTTGCCGTCGCGCATCACCTTGTTGATCGTCTGCTGGACGAGGCGATTGCGATGGCGGGCGTCGGCCTCGACCGGGCGGATCTGCGCTGCGGAACGGCGCGGCATCAGGAGGCCTTGACGCCGTAGCGCGAGCGAGCCTGCTTGCGATCGGAGACGCCGGCGGCGTCGAGGGTGCCGCGGACGACCTTGTAGCGGACGCCCGGCAGGTCCTTGACCCGGCCGCCGCGGACGAGAACGACCGAGTGCTCCTGGAGATTGTGGCCCTCGCCGGGGATGTAGGTCGTGACCTCCATCCCGTTGGTCAGGCGGACACGGGCGATCTTGCGCAGCGCCGAGTTCGGCTTCTTCGGGGTTACGGTCGCGACCCGGGTGCAGACGCCACGCCGCTGCGGCGCCGCGACCCTCTTCTTGCGACCCTGCCCCGACTTGAGGCCCGGCGTCGTCGTCTTCTTCTTGGGCCGCTTGCGACCCTTGCGAATAAGCTGATTCGTGTTCGGCACGGCCGCGCATGGTAGCGGGCCGCGAGTCTCGGAGCCAGAACGAGCAGCAATCCGGCGAGCATCAGCCCGGCCGCGGAGGCGAGCTCGGCGTAGTACCCGATCTGCAGGACCGCCGTGGTTCCCGAGAAGCGCGCCGCCAGCTCGCCGACGTCGAGCCCGGCCGGACGGTCGATGAGGAGGACGACGGCGAGGCTGACGAGGCCGAGGGCGAATACGACCCGGCCGAGCCGGTTGCGCCCGGTGAGGGCGGCGAGCAGGCCGATCGCGATCGCGATCGCACCGACAGGGACGAGCAGGTAGGCGTGTGCGGCGCCGGCGGCTTCGACGCCCTCGAGCGGCGGCGTGGCGCCGGGCAGGCCCGCGTAGCCGGGCTGTCCGACCTCGACCCCGCGGTAGTCGACGAACTGCGAGGCGACGAGAAGGCCCCCGGAGGCGAGGATCACGCCGCAGATCGCCCGTTCCGGGGTGAGAAGGGCGCTGGCGCGGGTCGCGGACCGGATCGCTAGGTCGCGCGCCCGGAGCAACCGGCGTTCCAGCAGCGAGAAGCCGCGCAACAGCAGCACCCCGACCGGGCGCAGGCGACGACCGATCCAGCGGCCGGCGCGCCTGCCTCTGTTCGCGGTCCGACGGGCGAGGCCCGCGAGCGGCGGCCAGGCGCGCTCCATCAGCCGGTTGACGGCGCGATCGAGCCTCGCGGTCGCCCTCCTCGCCCCTGCTATCATCGCCCGTCGCTCAGGCTTCTTTTTTGCCGGACGTTTCGCCGGGCCCGTGAGGGCCTTTTTCATGCGCCGACCCCGGCCCTTGCCGGAAGGCTCTCTTTTCCGTCCCCGCTTCACTTCAACCCTTACCTTAAGACCATGCCACGCACCTTCCCCCTCGAGAAAACGCGCAACATCGGAATCATGGCGCACATCGACGCCGGTAAGACGACGACGACCGAGCGCATCCTCTACTACACCGGCCGCACCCACAAAATGGGCGAGGTCCACGAGGGCGCCGCCGTGATGGACTGGATGGAGCAGGAGCAGGAACGGGGGATCACGATCACCTCGGCCGCCACCGCCTGCGAGTGGGAGGGCCATCGGATCAACATCATCGACACCCCGGGCCACGTCGACTTCACGGTCGAGGTCGAGCGCAGCCTCCGCGTCCTCGACGGCGCCGTCGCCGTGTTCGACGCCGTCGCCGGCGTCGAGCCGCAGTCGGAGACGGTCTGGCGTCAGGCCGACAAGTACCGCGTCCCGCGGATCGCCTACATCAACAAGATGGACCGCACCGGGGCCGACTTCTTCAACGCGGTCGAGACGATGAAGGACAGGCTCGGCGCACACCCGCTGCCGATCCAGCTCCCGATCGGCCAGGAGGCCGAGTTCATCGGCGTCGTCGACCTGATCGAGATGAAGGCGCTGACCTGGAAAGACGACCTCGGGACCGAGTTCGAGACCTCCGAGATCCCGGCCGAGCTTGTCGATCAGGCGGAGCAGTACCGGACCGAGCTGATCGAGGCCTGCGCCGACTACGACGACGAGCTGATGGAGGCCTACCTCGGCGACGAGGAGATCCCGCACGAGCGGATCGCCAGCTCCCTGCACCGGGCCTGCCTCGACACCAAGGTGACCCCCGTCCTCTGCGGGTCCTCGTTCAAGAACAAGGGCGTGCAGCCGCTGCTCGACGCGATCGTCGAGCTGTTGCCCTCACCGCTCGAGGTTCCCCCGGTCACCGGGCTGGTGCCGGCCGGCAAGGGCGAGGAGGGGCCGACCGAGGCCGAGCGGCCCGCCTCCGACGGCGAGCCGTTCTCCGCGCTCGCGTTCAAGGTGATGACCGACCCCTACGTCGGCAAACTGACCTACTTCCGCGTCTACTCCGGCAAACTGGAAGCCGGCGGCAGGGTCCTCAACGTGACCACCGGCAAGACCGAGCGGATCGGCCGGCTGCTGATGATGCACGCCAACAGCCGCGAGGAGATCGAGGAGTGCTACGCGGGCGACATCTGCGCCGGCGTCGGCCTCAAGCAGACCTCGACCGGCGACACCCTCGCCGCGCCGGACTCGCCGATCATGCTCGAGAACATCGAATTCCCCGAGCCGGTGATCGCGGTCGCGATCGAGCCGAAGACGAAAGCCGACCAGGAGAAGATGGGGACCGCGCTCCAGCGCCTCGGCGAGGAGGACCCGACCTTCCAGGTCGAAACCGACGAGGAGACCGGGCAGACCCTGATCCACGGGATGGGCGAGCTCCACCTCGAGGTGATCGTCGACCGGATGCTGCGGGAGTTCAAAGTCGACGCCAACGTCGGCAAGCCGCAGGTCGCCTACCGCGAGACGATCCGCAAGGACGTCAAGAACGTCGAGGCCCGTTTCGTCCGCCAGACCGGCGGCCGCGGCCAGTTCGGCCACGTCGTCATCAACCTCGAGCCGGCGCCCGGCGAGGGCTTCGAGTTCGTCAACAAGATCAAGGGCGGGTCGATCCCGAGCGAGTTCATCAAGCCGGTCCAGGAAGGCATCGGCGAGGCGCTCGAGAACGGCGTCAAGGCCGGCTACCCGATGGTCGATGTCCAGGTCGAATTGATCGACGGCTCATCCCACGACGTCGACTCCTCGGAGATGGCGTTCAAGATCGCCGGTTCGATGGCGATCCAGGAGGCAGCCCGCAAGGCCAACCCGGTTCTGCTCGAGCCGGTGATGTCGGTCGAGGTCGTCACCCCGGAGGACTTTCTCGGCGACGTGATCGGCGACCTCTCGCGGCGCCGTGGCAAGGTCCAGGGCCAGGAGCAGCGCGGGAACGCGCTCGCGGTTCAGGCCTTCGTCCCGCTCGGCGAGATGTTCGGCTACGCGACCGACCTGCGCTCCTCGACCCAGGGGCGCGCCACCTACACGATGCAGTTCGAGCGCTACGAGGAGGTCCCCTCCAACATCGCCGAGGAGATCGTCGAGCACCGGGCCGGCGAGCCGGTGGGCGCGGCGTCGTGAATTCCCACTTCCACAGGGCCGGACGAACGGTGCAGGCGGGCGTTCGATCCAGCTATATTTCCCAGGTTCGCCTGCAGGCAGCGCAAAGCGTGCTGCCCTAGGGCGCTTCCCGCAAGACTTAACCAGCCAAACCAGACGTAACCCGACTCGAAAGGTAGAACGGAGAGCGATGTCAAAGGAGAAGTTCGAGCGCGATAAGCCGCATGTGAACGTCGGCACCATCGGTCACATCGACCACGGCAAGACGACGCTCACTGCAGCGATCACGAAAACGCTCTCCGGCAAGGGTGAGACCGAGGAGAAAAGCTTCGAGGAGATCGACAACGCGCCCGAGGAGAAAGAGCGCGGGATCACGATCGCGACCTCGCACGTCGAGTACGAGACCGACAACCGGCACTATGCCCATGTCGACTGCCCGGGTCACGCCGACTACGTCAAGAACATGATCACCGGCGCCGCCCAGATGGACGGCGCGATCCTCGTCGTCTCGGCCGCCGACGGCGTCATGCCGCAGACCCGGGAGCACATCCTCCTCGCCCGCCAGGTGAACGTCCCGCACGTCGTCGTCTTCCTCAACAAGGTCGACCAGGTCGATGACGAGGAGCTGATCGAGCTCGTCGAGGAGGAGGTCAAGGACCTGCTCAACGAGTACGACTTCCCGGGTGATGAGACCCCGATCGTCAAAGGCTCGGCGCTGAAGGCGCTCGAGGGCGACGAAGAGGCGCAGAAGGCCGTCTTCGAACTGGCCGACGCGCTCGACTCCTACATCCCGGAGCCGACCCGCGAGCTCGACAAGCCCTTCCTGATGCCGATCGAGGACATCTTCTCGATCACCGGCCGCGGCACGGTCGCCACCGGCCGCGTCGAGCAGGGGATCGTCAACACCGGCGACGAGGTCGAGATCGTCGGGATCACGGACACGAGCAAAACGGTCGTGACCGGGGTCGAGATGTTCCGCAAGATCCTCGACCAGGGCCAGGCCGGCGACAACATCGGCGCGCTTCTCCGCGGCACCAAGCGGGAGGAGATCGAGCGCGGCCAGGTGCTGTGCAAACCGGGCTCGATCACGCCGCACACCAAGTTCAAAGCTGAGGTCTACTGCCTCAAGAAGGAGGAGGGTGGCCGTCACACCCCGTTCTTCTCGGGCTACCGGCCCCAGTTCTACTTCCGCACGACCGACGTGACCGGGATCGCCAACCTCCCCGAGGGGACCGAGATGGTGATGCCGGGTGACAACGTCGAGATGACGATCGAGTTGATCCAGCCGATTGCCATGGACCAGGGCCTCCGCTTCGCGATCCGCGAGGGTGGCCGGACCGTGGGCTCGGGTGTGGTTTCCGAGGTCGTCGAGTAGCACCCGAGGGGCGGGCCGAGCACCCCGCCCCCTCGCCGCAAGGGCTGCGGCGGGACAAATGCAAAAGGACATACGACCGGGGCGGCGCCCCACCAACAGGGGCGGCGCCCCTTTCACGCGGTAAGGGCCGCAGAAAAGAAAAGGAACAGAGGCAACCGTGGCGACAATCGCGGCGCAGAAAATTCGAATCAGATTGAAGGCGTACGACCACGACGCCATTGATCGCGCTGCCCGCGAGATCGTCGAGACCGCGGAGCGCACCGGTGCCAGCGTCTCCGGCCCGGTGCCGCTGCCGACCGAGAAAAACGTCTACTGCGTGATCCGCTCGCCGTTCAAGGACAAGGACTCGCGCGAGCACTTCGAGATCCGCACCCACAAGCGGCTGATCGACATTCTCCAGCCGTCGCCGAAAACCGTCGACTCCCTCCAGCGGCTCGACTCGCTGCCGGCCGGGGTCGACATCGAGATCCGTCTCTGATGGCCGCGATCCTCGGGAAGAAGCTCGGCATGACCCAGGTCTTCCGCGAGGACGGCACCGTCGTCCCCGTCACCGTGATCGAGGCCGGTCCCTGCAAGGTGACCGCGATCCGCGACGCCGAGCGCGACGGCTACGCGGCGGTCCAGCTCGCCTTCGACGAGGTCGCCGAGGGGAAGCTGAGCGGCGCCGAGCTCGGCCACCTGAAGAAGGCCGGGGCGCCGCCGATGCGACACCTGGCCGAGTTCCGCGATGAGGACCTCGGCGGGGACAAGGATGAACCGATCAAGCTAGGCGACGACGTGACCGTCGACTCATTCGAGTCGGGCCAGAGGATCAAGGTCTCCGGCGTCTCGATCGGGAAGGGCTTCCAGGGCGGGATCAAGCGCCACAACTTCAGCCGCGGCCCGGTCACGCACGGCTCCCACAACGTCAGGGCACCGGGGTCGATCGGCGCAAGCGCCTTCCCCGCCCGCGTCTTCAAGGGCACGCGGATGCCGGGGCAGATGGGCAACCGGCGCGTGACCCAGCGCGGCCTCGAAGTCGCCGAGGTCGACGCCGAGAACAACCTGCTGCTGGTCCGGGGCTCCGTGCCCGGGTCGAAGAACGCCCTCCTCGAGGTGAGGACCGATGAGTAAAGCCGCCGTCCTCGGCAAGACGACCAAAGCCGACCTGCCGAAAGAGCTTTTCGCCGAGCCGTTCCACCAGTCGCTGGTGCACGAGGCGGCTCGCGCCGATCTCGCCGCCCGCCGGCGCGGAACCGCGTCCACCCTCACCCGCGCTGAGGTCTCGATGACGACTGCCAAGGCCTGGCGCCAGAAGGGCACCGGCCGCGCCCGGGCCGGCTCGCTCGCCGTCCCGAACCGCAGCGGGGGCGGCGTCGCGTTCGGCCCGAAGCCGCGCCACTTCATCGTCAAGGTCAACCGCAAGGCGCGGCGCAAGGCGATGCGCTCGGCGCTCTCGGTCCACGCCGAGCGCGGCAGCATCGCCGTCGTCGATCCGGCGACCTTCGACACCCCGTCGACCAAGGCTGCCGCCCAAGCGCTGGCCAAATGGGGCGCGACGCGGCCGACGCTGGTCGTCCTCGACGCCGAGGAGATCGGCGCCCTGAAGAGCTTCCGCAACATCGACCGCGTCACCGTTGCCGAGGCCAGGGCGATCGGCGTCGCCGACGTGATCGGCGCCGCCTCGCTGGTGCTCTCCGAGGGCGCCCTCGAGAAGCTGAAGGAGAGGTTGGGCTGATGGACGCGCGAACCGTGCTGATCCGCCCCGTCGTCTCGGAGAAGAGCTACGCCCTGATCGGCGAGGGCAAGTACACCTTCAGGGTCGATCACCGGGCGCACAAGACCCAGATCGCTCACGCCGTCGAAGAGATCTTCGGGGTCGCTGTCGTCGCGGTGCGGACCTCGCAGGTCCGGGCGAAGCCGAAGCGACGCAACCTCGCCCAGCCGATCGGGAAGACCCGCGGCTGGAAGAAGGCGATCGTCCAGCTCGCCCCGGGTGAACGCATCGAGCTGTTCGAGGGCGCGGAGACCGCGTAGGGACCGGAGAGCAATGCCGAACCGCAAAACAAAGCCGACCAGCCCGGGACGCCGCTTCGCGACCTACCCGATGCGCGAGCAGCTGACCGCCACCGAGCCGGAACGGAAGCTGACCGAAGGCCTGCGCAAGTCCGGCGGCCGCAACACCAACGGCCGCGTCACCGCCCGCCATCGCGGCGGCGGTGCCAAGCGCCGCTACCGGCGGATCGACTTCAAGCGTCGCAAGGACGGCGTGCCGGCCCGGGTCGCGACGATCGAGTACGACCCGAACCGCAGCTGCTACATCGCGCTTCTCCACTACGCGGACGGCGAGAAGAGCTACATCCTCGCCCCGGCGGGGCTCTCGGTCGGTGACCAGGTGCAGGCGGGCAAGGGCGCCGACATCAGGCCCGGAAACGCGCTCTCGCTGCGCGAGATGCCGACCGGAACCGTGGTCCACAACGTCGAGCTCGTCCCCGGCCAGGGCGGCAAGCTCGGCCGCGCCGCCGGCACCGCGATCCAGCTCGCGGCGAAGGAGGGCGAGATGGTGACCCTGCGGCTGCCCTCCTCGGAGATGCGGATGGTTCGCGCCGATTGCCGGGCGACGGTCGGGTCACTCTCCAACCCCGAGCACCAGAACGTGAAGATCGGCAAGGCGGGGCGCAACCGCCACAAGGGCAAGCGGCCGCAGACCCGCGGCGTGGCGATGAACCCGGTCGATCATCCGCACGGCGGCGGCGAGGCCCACCACACTCCGGGCGGCCACCCCGTGACCCCGTGGGGCAAGCCGACGCTCGGCTACCGGACCCGCAAGAAGAGCAAGAAGTCGGACCGCTACATCGTCCGCGGTCGCAGGCGCGGGAAGAAGAAGAGGTAGCCGGTGGGTCGCTCGACGAAAAAGGGCCCGTGGGTCGAAGAGGCGCTGATGAAGCGAATCGCGGCGATGAACGAGTCCGGCCAGAAGCAGATGGTAAAAACCTGGTCGCGGACTTCGACCGTCTTCCCGGAGATGGTCGGCCACACGATCGCCGTCCACGACGGCCGCAAACACGTCCCGGTCTTCATCTCCGAGTCGATGGTCGGGCACAAGCTCGGTGAGTTCGCGCCGACCAGGACCTTCCGCGCACACTCCGGCACCGGCAAGTCGGCTGAGTAGACATGGCTGACGAGAAACAGAAAAAAGACGCCAAAAAAGCCGCGCCGAAAAAATCGACGGCGAAAAAAGCCACCAAAAAACCGGCGAAAAAAGACGCCAAAAAAGCAGCGAAAAAAACGGCGCCGAAAAAAGCTGCGAAAAAAGGCAAAGCCGCCGAGAAAGGCGCGGCGGAAAAAGCCGCCCCGAAAAAAGAGGCCCCAGCGCCGAAACCGGCCCCGATCGTCGTCCGCGCCAGCTCCCGCTACGTGCGGGTCCCGCCGCGAAAGGCCCGGCTCGTCGCAAACCAGGTCCGCGGCCTCCAGATCGAGCGCGCCCGGGCGCTGCTCGAGTTCTCCCCCCGTGGAGCGGCCCAGGACATCCGCAAGCTGATCGAGTCGGCCGCCTCGAACGCCGAAAACAACCACGACCTGGTCGCCGACGAGATGAAGGTGGTCGAGATCACCGTCGACGAAGGCCCGACCCTGCGCCGGTTCCGGCCGCGGGCGCTCGGCCGCGCGACTCCGATCAACAAGCGCACCAGCCACATCGCCGTTGCCCTCAGCCCCGAAGGAGAGGATTTCTGATGGGACAGAAGATCCACCCCGGGGGTTTCCGGGTCGGCTACATCCAGGACTGGAAGTCGAACTGGTTCGACGAGAAGGGCTTCGCGGATGTCCTCCAGGAGGACCTTCAGATCCGCGCCCACATCGAAGACAAACTCGCGCACGCCGGTCTCTCCGAAATCACGATCGAGCGCCGCGGCGAGGTCTCGGTCGACATCCACACCGCCCGTCCCGGCATCGTGATCGGGAAGTCGGGCAGCGAAGTCGACGCGCTCCGCAAAGAGCTCCACAAGCTGACCGGCAAGCCGGTGAAAGTGAACATCCGCGAGGTGAAGCGCCCCGAGCTCGACGCCAAACTGGTCGCCCAGTCGATCGCCGAGCAGCTCCAGAACCGGGTCGCGTTCCGACGGGCGATGAAACGGGCCCTGACCTCGGCGATGCGCTCCGGCGCCAAAGGGGTGAAGGTCCAGGTCTCGGGCCGGCTCGGCGGCGCCGAGATGGCGCGGACCGAAGGCTATTCCGACGGCCGCGTCCCGCTCCATACCCTGCGGGCGAACATCGACTACGGCTTCTTCGAGGCGCGCACGACGGCGGGCCGGATCGGCGTCAAATGCTGGATCAACAAGGGTGAGGTGATGCCCGAGGGCTTCCGCTCCGACCAGATCCCGGGCGACGGCGAGGCGCAGCCGGGCCAGCGTGGCCGCGGCCCCGACCGCGGACGCGGTGGAGGTGGTCGCTGATGCTGATGCCGAAGCGGGTCAAACACCGCAAACAGATGCGCGGCCGGATGCGCGGCAACACCAAGGGTGGCAGTCACGTCGCCTTCGGCGAGTACGGCCTGAAGACGCTCGATCGCGGCTGGATCACCAACCGCCAGATCGAGGCCGCGCGTGTTGCGATGACCCGCAAGATCAAACGTGGCGGCAAGGTCTGGATCAACATCTTCCCCGACAAGCCCTACACCAAGAAGCCGGCCGAGACCCGGATGGGCTCGGGCAAGGGCAACCCGGAGGGCTGGGTGGCCGTGGTCAAGCCGGGCAAAGTCATGTTCGAGCTGGCCGGAGTCCCGGAGGACCTCGCCCGCGAGGCCCTGCGCCTGGCGGGGCACAAGCTCCCGGTGAGGACCCGGTTCGTGAGCCGCGAGGGAGCGGAGTCCTGATGAAGTCCTCCGAGGTCCACAACATGAAAGACGACGAGCTGGTGGCGAAACTGATCGATGCCAAGGAGGAGGCGTTCAACCTCCGCTTCCGCCATGCCACCGGCGAGCTGGAGAACACGGCCCGCCTCGGGACCACCCGGCGCGACGTCGCAAAGCTGCTTACGATCGCCCGCGAGCGCAAGATCGATGTCGACAAAGAGCTCAGGAAATAGATGGCAGACGAAGAGAACAAAGACGCAGTAGACGAGACGCCGCAGGACGACAGCGCCCCGGCCGCGGGTCCTGTCGAGGGTGAGGACACCTCGGCCGAGGACACGACCGCCCAGACGCCTGAGGAGTCACCCGCCGACCCCGGACGCGAAGCGGAGGAGTCGGCGGTTGATGGCGAAGCCGATAGCCCGAGCGAGGAGGAGTCGCAGTCTGATTCCTCTGCGACGAGCGAGGGCGACGAATCGGCGGCCGCTCCGGCGGCGGAGGAGGCCCCTGCCGAGGAGGCTCCCGCCGCGGAAGAGGCTCCGGCGCAGGAGGCTGCTTCAGAGGAGCCGGAGGAGAATCCGGAGGACGAGCTGCCGTGGAAGGAGCGCCGCCGGCTTGCGAGGTCGAGGCGGCCGCACGAGGCCGGCCCCCAGCTCAGCCCCGAGGAGCGCGCCGCCAAACGCGCCGAGACGCGCCGGGCGAAGGCCCAGCTGCGCCGCAAGCAGCGCACCGACGCGAAAGCGGAGCATGGCGCCGCCGGCACCGGGACGCCCGCGGCCGAGCGCGACGCCAACGCGGCCAAGGTCCGCCAGGGCATCGTCGTCTCCGACAAGGGTGAGAAATCGATCACCGTCCGGATCGACATCGTCCGTCGCCACCCCACCTACGAGAAGGTGGTGCGCCGGTCGCGGACGCTGCACGCCCACGATGAGCGCAACGAGGCCGGCGAGGGCGACACCGTCCGCGTCGTCGAGACGCGGCCGCTGTCGAAGACCAAGCGCTGGCGCCTCGTCGAGATCCTCGAGAAGGCGAAATGAGGCAACCGTGATCCAGCAGGAGTCGAGACTCAAAGTGGCGGACAACTCGGGCGCGAGGGAGATCCTCTGCATCCGGATCAAGGGCGGGTCGCACCGCCGCTACGCCGGCGTCGGCGACGTGATCACGGCAACGGTCAAACAGGCGAGCCCGCAGGGCGGCGTCCGCAAGGGCGAGGTGGTCCAGGCGGTGATCGTCCGCACCCGCAAGCAGCTCGGCCGCTCCGACGGCACCTACATCTCCTTCGACGAAAACGCGGCGGTCCTGATCGAGCAGGACGGGACCAACCCGCGCGGTACCCGGATCTTCGGCCCGGTCGCCCGCGAGCTCCGCGACCGCAACTTCATGAAAATCGTCTCGCTGGCCCCGGAGGTCCTCTGAGTCATGGGGAAGGGGATGAAGGTCAGAGAGGGCGACGACGTCGCGATCATCGGCGGCAAGGACGCCGGCAAGACCGGCCGCGTGCTGCGGACCGAACCCAAGCGCAGCTTCGTCTACGTCGAGGGTTTGAACATGGTCAAGCGCCACGAAAAACCACGCCCCGTCCAAGACGCGCAGAAAGCCGCGAACATCGGCGGGATCGTCGACAAGGAGGGGCCGATCCACGTCTCCAACGTGATGCTGCTCGACCCCAAAGACAACAAACCGACCCGGGTCGGCGTCCGCCGCGACAAAGGCGGCAAGCGCGAGCGGTACTCGAAGCGGAGCGGAGCCGCGCTCTGATGGAGGCGACCGCGACACCCACCTCGCAGGCGGCCCCGCCGCCGCGACTGCGCGAGCGCTACGAGCAGGACGTGCTGCCGGCGCTGATCAAACGGTTCGGCTACTCATCGCGGATGGCGGCGCCGCGGCTGACCAAGATCACCCTCAACATGGGGGTCGGCGAGGCCAAGCAGAACGCGAAAATGCTCGAGGCCGCGCAGAGCCAGCTGGCGACCATCGCCGGCCAGCAGCCGAGCGTCCGCCGTGCCCGCAAGTCGATCGCCTCGTTCAAAGTCCGCGAGGGGATGCCGGTCGGGGTTTCGGTGACGCTGAGGCGGGCGCGGATGTGGGAGTTCCTCGACCGCCTCTGCTCGATCGCCGTTCCCCGGATCCGCGACTTCCGCGGCCTCAACCCGCGCTCCTTCGACGGCCGCGGCAACTACTCGATGGGCGTCCGCGAGCAGCTGATCTTCCCGGAAATCGACTACGACTCGATCGACGAGGTCAGGGGCCTGGACGTGACGATCACGACCAGCGCCGCGACCGACGTCGAGGCGTTCGAGCTGCTGCTCGGGCTCGGGATGCCGTTTGCCAAAGACGGCAGGCCGGGCGGGGTCGACGAGGAGGCGCTCGCCGCCGAAGAGGAGGAGAAGCGCAAAGAGGAGGCGCGTGCGCGCGCCGAGGCCGAGCAGGCCGCCCTCGAGCAGCTGAAAGAAGAAAACCCCGACGCGTACGCGAAGCCCGAGCCGGAGGCGGAGGAGGGCGAGGGCGCGGAGGGCGACGAGGGCGAGGGCGACGAGGAGTCCCCCGCCGACGAGGAGAGTTCAGAGGATGGCTAAGACCTCCCAGAAGGTGAAGCAGAGCCGCAAGGCCAAGTTCAAGTCGCGCGAGTACAACCGCTGCCGCCGCTGCGGGCGCCCGCGGGCATATTTCCGCAAGTTCGGCCTCTGCCGGATCTGCCTGCGCGAGGCCGCGCACGAGGGCTACGTCCCGGGGATGAAAAAGTCGAGCTGGTAGGAAGATGCTCACCGACCCGATAGCCGATTACCTGACCCGGATCCGCAACGCGCTCGGCTCCGGCCACGACGAAGTCGAAATCCCGGCCTCGCGGCTGAAGCTGGAGATGTCTCGGATCCTCAAGGAGCAGGGCTACATCCGCGACTACTCGCGCGAGGCCGCCCGGGTCGGCGAGGCGATCCGGATCCGCCTCAAGTACACCGAGGACCGCCGGCCGGTGATCGCCGGAATGGAGCGGATCTCGCGACCGGGCCGCAGGCGCTACGTCAATCACAACCAGGTGCCGCGGGTCGACGGCGGCACCGGAACCGCGATCATCAGCACCTCGACCGGTGTGATGACCGGTCACGAAGCCAAGCAGAAGGGCGTCGGCGGCGAGGTCGTCGCCTACGTCTGGTGAGCGGGCGACGAGGATCCCCATGAGCAGAATCGGAAGAAAGCCCATCTCCGTCCCGGACAGCGTCACTGTCGAGGTCGCCCCTGACAGCGTCGCCGTCAAGGGCCCCAAGGGCGAGCTCAGCCAGCGTCTCTCGGCCGACATCAAGGTCGAGCAGGCCGACGGGACCGTCACCGTCGAGCGCCCGACCAATCGCGGCGAGCACCGCGCTCTGCACGGGCTGACGAGGAGCCTGATCGCGAACATGGTCGAGGGCGTGACCGACGGCTTCGAGAAGCGCCTCGAGATCCAGGGCGTCGGCTACCGCGCCTCGCTCAAAGGCAAGAGCCTCGAGATGGCCCTCGGCTTCTCCCACCCGGTCTCGATCGAGCCGCCGGATGGGATCGAGTTCGAGGTCCCGCAGCCGACCGAAGTGATCGTGCGCGGGATCGACAAGCAGCTCGTCGGCCAGGTCGCCGCCGACATCCGCAAGCGGCGCCCGCCTGAGCCCTACAAGGGCAAGGGGATCCGCTACCGCGACGAGCACGTCGCGCGCAAGGTCGGGAAGAGGGCCTGATGAGCGTCGTGACGAAGCGAGAGCACCGCCTGCGCCGACGCCGGCGCGTCCGCGCCCGGGTCGTCGGCAGCGGCGATCGGCCGCGGCTTTCGGTCTACCGCTCCAACCGCGGGATCTTCGCGCAGCTGGTCGACGACCGTGCCGGGCACACCGTGGCCGCCGTCAACTGGACTGAGCCGGAGCTGCGCAAGCTGAGCGCCGCCGAGCAGGCGAAGCGGGCCGGCGAGTTGCTTGCCGAGCGGGCCAAGGCGTCCGGGATCGAAACCTGCGTCTTCGATCGTGGCGGCTACAAGTACCACGGCCGCGTCCAGGCGCTCGCCGAGGGCGCGCGCGAGGGAGGCCTGAGCTTCTGAACCGCTACGGTGGGCGATCGCTATGAAGGGCATGGACACAGCAAACGTCGAGACGGTGAGCCCGCGGGGCCTCGATCTTCAGGAGCGCGTGATCGAGATCAACCGCGTCGCCAAGGTCGTCAAGGGCGGCCGCCGCTTCTCGTTCACCGCCCTGGTCGCCGTCGGCGACGAAGAGGGCGTGGTCGGGATCGGCTACGGCAAGGCCCGTGAGGTGCCGCTGGCGATCCAGAAGGCGGTCGAGAACGCGCGCAAGAGCCTGATCCGGGTCCCCAAATACGGGCAGACCCTGACCCACAAGATCATCGGCCGCTACGGCGCCGGCCACGTCGTCCTCCGCCCGGCGAGCCCCGGTACCGGCGTGATCGCCGGCGGCGGCGTCCGCGCCGTGCTCGAGCTCGGCGGCGTCCGCGACGTCCTCACCAAGAGCATCGGCACCCAGAACCCGATCAACCTCGTCAAGGCGACGATGGACGGGCTCGTCCGCCTGCGTAGGCCTGAGGAGGTTGCGGAGCTGCGGGGGCTGACCGTCGCCCAGGTTCTTGGGCTCAGCCCCACCAACGGGTCTGAGACGGCCGAGGGACCAGACGCCCAGGCCGCGGGTCCTGTCGTGGACGAGGGCACCTCGTCCTCGCGGGAGGACGCTGCGGGCGAGGAGCCCTCGCCCACGCCACCCGCGGCAGAGGCGCCTGGCCCGCCGGAGGCTCAGACCGCTGAGGCGGAGGGTCCCGCCGCCGACGAAGGTTCTGAGCCGCCGACCCCTGAGGAGGTTCCGGCCGCGGAGAAACCCGCTGAGGAGGGCTCGTGAGCGCTCTGAAGGTCAAGCAGGTCCGTTCCGCGAACGGGACGAATCCGAATCAGAAAGCGACCCTGCGGGCGCTCGGGCTGGGGCGAATCGGCAAGGCCGTCGAGCTCAAGGACTCGCCGCAGCTGCAGGGCCAGATACGGGTCGTCTCGCACCTGGTGGAGGTCGACGGTGGCTGAGAAAGGCAACGACCGGGGCGCGGAGGTCGGACTGCACAGCCTCAAGCCGAAGCCCGGCTCGCGGCGGCCGCGCCGCCGCGTCGGCCGCGGCGAGGGCAGCGGCCTCGGCAAGACCTCGGGCCGCGGTCAGAAGGGCTACGGCTCGCGCTCCGGCTCGAAGAAGAAGGCCGGTTACGAGGGCGGGCAGAACCCGATCCACATGCGGATGCGAAAGCTCCGCGGCCCGCACAAAAAGCAGTCGATGCCGTTCGAGAACTTCCGCACCGCGACCCAGCCGGTCAACGTCGGCGACCTCGACGATCGCTTCGACACCGGCGCCGAGGTGAATCCGGCGAGCCTGAAGGAGAAGGGGCTCGCCAAGCGCTCGGATCCGGTCAAGATCCTCGCCCGGGGTGAGATCTCGAAGAAACTCGAGGTCCATGCCCACGGATTCAGCGCCGCCGCCCGCGAGAAGATCGAGTCGGCGGGCGGCTCCTGCCACACTCTGGAGCCCTGATGCTCAAAACGATCGCGAACGCATTCGCCATCGCCGACATCCGCAAGAAGCTCGCCTTCACCGCGGCGATGCTCCTGCTCTACAGGCTGGGCGCCTACATTCCCGCCACGGGGATCGACGCCGGCGCGGTCAAGGAAATTCAGAGCAACTTCGGCGGCAGCAACATCCTCGGATTCCTCAACCTCTTCTCGGGCGGCGGCCTCTCGCGGCTGTCGCTGTTCGCGCTCGGGATCATGCCCTACATCACGGCCTCGATCATCCTTCAGCTGCTCACGGTGGTCGTCCCGTCGCTGGAGAAATTGCAGAAAGAAGGCGAGGTCGGGCAGCAGAAGATCACCCAGTACACCCGCTACCTGACGGTCGGCCTCGCGTTCGCCCAGTCCTTCGGCTACGTCTACCTCTTCCGGTCGTTCGGGCGCAGCGCCGGCAGCGATCCGCTGGCCGAACTCAGCGGCGGCCGCATATTCCTGATCGTCATCTGCCTGACCGCCGGCTGCACGCTGCTGATGTGGCTAGGCGAGCTGATCACCCAGCGCGGCATCGGCAACGGGATTTCGCTGATGATCTTCGCCTCGATCGCGTCCGGGATCCCTGGAGGCGTCGAATCGTGGTGGAACAACCCCGACCAGGTCTTCGTCGTGATGATGCCGTTCGTCGCGCTTGCCGTGATCCTCGCGATCGTCTTCGTCCAGGAGGGCCAGCGCCGGATCCCGGTCCAGTACGCCAAACGGGTCGTCGGCCGGCGGATGACGTCGGGTGGCTCGACCTACCTGCCGCTGCGGGTCAACATGGCGGGTGTCATCCCGGTCATCTTCGCCGCCTCGATCATGGCCTTTCCGCCGACTATCGGCCAGCTCCTGAACACTCCGGCGGCCCTCGACTTCGCGGCCTTCTTCAGCCCCAACGGCTGGGCCTACGTGGTAGGCGAGGTGTTCTTCATCATCATCTTCACCTACTTCTACACGGCGGTCACCTTCAACCCGGTCGACCAGGCCGACAACCTGAAGAAATACGGCGGGTTCATACCCGGAGTGCGCCCGGGCAGACCCACCGCCGAATACCTCGACCGCATCCTCTCGCGACTGACCTTCCCCGGCGCCCTCTACCTGGGCGCCGTCGCCGCGCTGCCGACGATCCTGTTGAGCCAGACCTCGGCCAACTTCTACTTCGGAGGGACCTCGATCCTGATCGTGGTCGGTGTCGCGCTGGACACCGTCAAACAGCTTGAGGCGCAGCTGATGATGCGGAACTACGAGGGATTCCTGAAATAGAGCTCAACCTCGTACTTCTCGGGCCGCCCGGGAGCGGCAAGGGCACTCAGGGAGAGCGACTCCAGGATGACCTTCAGCTCCCGTACTACGCGACCGGCGACATCCTGCGGGCAGCGGTGCGCGAGGAGACCGAGCTCGGCAGGACCGCGAAGGAGTACATGGACCGCGGCGACCTCGTGCCGGACGAGGTGATCGTCGCGGCGATCGCCGAGCGGATCGACTCGACCGAGGCGGCCGACGGCTTCATTCTCGACGGCTTCCCGCGCACGGTTCCCCAGGCCGAGGCTCTCGACGCGAAACTCGGCGAGCTCGGCCGGCGCCTCACCGGCGTCCTCCTGATCGACGCCCCCGACGAGGAGGTCGTCCGCCGCCTCGGCGGCCGCCGCACCTGCGTCGAGGCGGGCCACGTTTTCCACGTCGAGTTCAACCCCCCCAAGCGCGAGGGCGTCTGCGACGTCGACGGCAGCGAGCTGATCATCCGCGACGACGACCAGCCCGACGTGATCCGCCACCGGCTCGAGACCTACCACGAGAAGACCGAGCCCCTGATCTCCTACTACGACCACCAGAGCCTGCTGAGGCGGATCGAAGGAGCCTCGCCGCCCGACGAGGTCGCCGGCGAGGTTGCCCGCACCCTGGCCACGCTTAAACTCGAAGCGGACGAGGCGATCTAGCGTGTACAAGATGATCATCCGCAAGAGCCCCGATCAGGTTGAGAAGATGGCGGCCTCGGGCCAGATCCTCGTCCGCTGTTTGAAGATGCTCGCGGCGAAGGCGCGGCCGGGGGTGACCACCAAGGACCTCGACGCGGCGGCAGAGAAGTTCATCCGCTCCCAGGGCGCCGAGCCGGCCTTCAAGGGCTACCGCGGCTTCCCCGGCTCGATCTGCGCCTCGCCGAACTCGATGGTCGTGCACGGGATCCCGGGCCCGTACGAGCTGAAGCGCGGCGACGTCCTCTCGATCGACGTCGGTGTCATCAAGGATGGCTGGGTGGCCGACGCGGCGATCACGATCCCGATCGGGCCGATCGACTCCGACGCAAGGCGGCTTCTCGAGGTGACGAGATCGGCGCTCTTCGCCGGCACCGAGCAGATGCGCCCGGGCAACCATCTCGGCGACGTCTCGGCGGCGATTCAGCGGGCCGTCGAGCTCGAGGGGCTCTCGGTGATCCGCACCCTGGTCGGCCATGGGATCGGCCGCGAGATGCACGAGGACCCGCAGGTCCCCAACTTCGGCGAGGCCGGCAAAGGCCCGCTGCTCGAGGAGGGGACGGTGCTGGCGATCGAGCCGATGGTCAACGCCGGCGGCCCGCTGGTGCAGATGGGCGACGACGGCTGGGCCGTCTACTCGCAGGACGGCACGCTCGCCGCCCACTTCGAGTTCACCGTCGCGGTCACCGCCGACGGCCCGCGGATCCTCACGCCCTGGCACGAGGACGAGTAGCCCAGGGATGCCCGAGGACCGCTGGGCCGAGGTGGACCGCTTCGTCGGCGCGACGATCGCGGCCGACGACGACGTCCTCCGCCATGCCGTCGAGCGCTGCGAGGCCGCCGGCATGCCGTCGATCCAGGTCTCGCCGCCCCAGGGCAAGCTCCTCGCCCTGCTCGTCGGCTCGATCGGCGCCAGGACGGTGCTCGAGTTCGGGACGCTCGGCGGCTACAGCTCGATCTGGATCGGGCGGGCGCTGCCCGCTGACGGCAGCCTGATCACGCTCGAGGCCGATCCTGGCCACGCCGAGGTCGCGCGCGAGAACATCGCCGAGGCCGGACTGTCCGACCTCGTCGACCTCCGGGTCGGGCCGGCGCTCGAGACTCTGCCAGTGCTCGAGTCCGAGGGAGCGGGGCCTTTCGACCTGGTCTTCATCGACGCCGACAAGGTCAACACCCCCGAGTACTTCGCCTGGTCGCTCGACCGAACGCGGCCCGGCGGGCTGATCGTCGCCGACAACGTCGTCCGGGGCGGGACCCTCGCCGAGGCGGACAGCGGCGACCCGACGATCGAGGCCCAGCGCCGCCTCCACGAGTGGCTCGCCGGCGAGGATCGGGTCAGCGCGACGACGATCCAGACCGTCGGCGTCAAGGGCCATGACGGGTTCACGCTCGGGCTCGTCGCCGGGTAGCGTCCCCTGCTATCTTTCCCATTCGGCCCAGTGGGCCGGTCGTGCCCGCTTGCCCGACTCCTGGGGCGGGCGGGAGTCCTGTATTCGAACGAGACCGGAGCGATGAAGGTTCGAGCTTCCGTAAAGCCGATGTGCGAAAAGTGCAAGGTCATCAGGCGCAATGGCGCCGTTTTGGTGATCTGTCAGAACCCTCGTCACAAGCAGCGGCAGGGGTAGCGCGTGGCTCGGATCGCAGGGATCAACATCCCGGTCAACAAGCGGGCTGAGATCGGCCTCACCTACATCTTCGGGATCGGCCGCTCGACGGCCCAGGAAATCCTCGAGGAGACGAAGATCGACCCGAACACGTCGGTCAAGGACCTGACCGAGGACGAGGTCGTCCGGCTCCGCGAGGCGGTCGATAGCCGCGAGGTCGAGGGCGACCTCCGCCGTGAGCGTTCCCAGGACGTCAAACGGCTGATGGAGATCGGCTCCTACCGCGGCCTCCGGCACCGCCGGGGCCTCCCGGTCCGCGGCCAGCGGACGAAGACAAACGCGCGCGGCCGCAAGGGCCCGCGCCGGATGAGCGTCGCCGGCAAGCGCAAGGCGCCGTCGGCGAAGTAGGGACCGTCGATGGCAACCGCGAAAAAACCCGGCAAAGGCCGCACCCGGCGCCGCGTCAAAAAGAACATCGCCTACGGCCAGGCCCACATCAAGACCTCGTTCAACAACACGATCGTCACCCTCACCGACACCCAGGGCAACGTGATCGCCTGGGAGTCGGCCGGCTCCGCGGGCTTCAAAGGCTCGCGAAAGTCGACCCCGTTCGCGGCCCAGGTGACCGCCGACGCCGCCGCCAAGAAAGGGATGGAACACGGGCTCGAAAAGGTCGAGGTCTTCGCCAAGGGCGCCGGCTCCGGCCGCGAGACCGCGATCCGCTCGCTGCAGGCCGCCGGGCTCGAAGTGACCACCGTCAAGGACGTCTCGCCGCAGGCCCACAACGGCTGCCGGCCGAAGAAGCGGAGGAGGGTCTGATGGCCCGCGACACCGCTCCGCAATGCAAGCAGTGCCGGCGTGAGGGCCAGAAGCTGTTCCTCAAGGGCGAGCGCTGCTTCACCGACAAGTGCGGCGTCGAGCGCCGCTCCTACCCGCCCGGCGAGCACGGCCGCGGCCGGATGCGGCAGTCCGAGTACCGCGTGCAGCTGCGCGAGAAACAGAAGACGCGCCGCTACTACCAGGTGCTGGAGAAGCAGTTCCGGGCCTACTACGAAAAGGCGGCCCGCCAGGACGGCGTCACCGGCGAGAACCTGCTGCGGCTGCTCGAGTCGCGTCTCGACAACGTCCTCGTCCGGCTCGGCTTCGCCGCCTCGCGGCGCCAGGCCCGCCAGCTGATCCGCCATCGGCACTGGATGGTCAACGGCCGCCGCGTCGACGTGCCCTCCTACCAGGTGCGTCCCGAGGACGTGATCTCGATCAGAGCCGATTCGGCCGCCACCGACACGATCCGCAACGCCACAGAGCTTGTCTCGACAGTGCCGGCCTGGCTCCAGGCCGACCACGATTCACTTACCGCCAAGATCCTGCGCTACCCCGAGCGCGCGGAGATCTCGGCGCCGGTACAGGAGCAGCTCATCGTCGAGCTGTACTCCAAGTAGTCCGGACCGACCCGAAACACCCCCAGACGCAAGGAACTCATGACCACTGACTTCCAGGTCCCTCGTATCACCTCAGAGAAGGTCGACGACCGTCGCGGCACCTTCACGATCGAGCCGCTCGACAAGGGCTTCGGCTACACCTTCGGCAACGGCCTGCGCCGCGTGCTGCTGTCCTCGCTGGGCGGCGCCGCGGTGACCAGCGTCCGGATCGAGGGCGTCGCCCATGAGTTCTCGAGCGTACCCGGCGTCAAGGAGGACGTCACCGACATCGTCCTCAACCTCAAGGACCTCGTCGTCCGCATGCACACCGACGCCGACGAGGTCGAGGCTCCGCTGGTCGCCACCGGCCCCGGCGAGGTCAAAGCCAAGGACATCGACCTCCCCTCCGGAGTCGAGATCCTCAACCCCGACGCGCCGATCGCGACGCTCGAGAAAAAAACCAAACTCGAGGTCTACCTGACGATCGGCCGCGGCCGCGGCTATGCGGCGGCGGAAGATAACAAGTCCGACGACCAGCCGATCGGAGTGATCCCGATCGACTCGATCTTCTCGCCGATCCGGCGCGCCTCCTACTCGGTCGCCGCGGCCCGGGTCGGCCAGCGGACCGACTTCGACAAACTGACCCTCGACCTCGAAACCGACGGCTCGATCGAGCCGGCGGCGGCGTTGCGCGAGGCCTCCGAGATCCTGATCAAGACGCTCGCGATCTTCACCGACGCCGATCGGGTCGAGGAGCTGACCGCGCGCGAACCCGTCGCGATCCCGGCCGGCGACGGCCTCACCGCGACCGGCGGCGACGGCACCGCGGCGAGCAACGGCCTCGACGAGATCCTGATCGAGGAGCTCGAGCTCGGCGTCCGCTCCTACAACTGCCTCAAGCGGGCCGGGGTTCAGACCGTCGGCGACCTGGTGAGGAAGACCCGCACCGAGCTCAACGCGATTCCGAACTTCGGCCAGAAATCGATCGAGGAAGTGATCGAGACGCTGCATTCCCGCGGCCTCGACCTTCACCAGGACTGAGGCCCGGGAGCGGAGGAACGATGCGGCACCGCAAGAAGCGCAACAAGCTGAGCCGGACCGCGTCGCATCGCGACGCCCTCTTCTCGAACCTCTGCAAGCAGCTGATCGATCACGAGCGGATCAAGACCAGCCAGGCAAAGGCAAAGGCCGTCAAGCCCGAGGTCGAGCAGCTGATCACGCTCGCCAAACGCGGCGACCTCCACGCCCGCCGGCAGGCCCTCGCCACCCTCCACAACGACAAGTTCATCGTCCACAAGCTGTTCGACGAGGTGGCGCCCCGGTACGCCGACCGGCCCGGCGGCTACACGCGGATCGTCAAGCTGGGGCCGCGCAGGTCGGACTCGACGGAGATGGTCTACCTAGAGCTCGTCTAGGGGAGGGGGCCTCCCCTCCCTGGAGGCGCTGACGTATCCATCTCCGTGGGGTCCGACCTGCGCGGTCGTGGGTGACGGACTCGAGGGTTGTAAAGAACCGGCGGGCGAGATCCGATATTGAGACGCAATGTCGCCCCTCGCATGGGTCATTCTGGCCGCAGTCCTGATCCCTGCCGCTGCGGGGTTGGTGGTGGGCATCATCAGGAAGCCCCATGCACCATGGGGCGGGATATTTGAGTCGGCTGCCTATGCGACCGGTGCCGTTGTAGCTCCGCTCGCCGTTGCAGCGATTGCCTTGATGGCCGCCCACCCTTCCAATGAACATGGCGACCAGGAAGCGGCGGTGCAGGTGGTCTTCATAGGGGTACTCGCTATTCCGCTGTATGTCCCGGCCTTGATTGGGACCGCCATCGGGAAGCTATTGGGACGGGAGTTTCGCCGCCTGGACGATTGAGGCGGATCAGCCGTAGGTGACGGACTCGAGGTAGAGGCCGTGGGGTGGGGCGGTGTCGCCCGCGGCGGAGCGGGGGGCGCCGTCCAGAAGGCTCTCGAACTCCGAGATGGTGCGGCGCCCTGAGCCGACCTCGAGCATCGTTCCGACGAGGACCCGGACCATGTTGCGCATGAAGGCGTCGGCGGCGATGCGGAAGGAGCCGATTTCGCCGTCCCACTGCCAGGAGGCGGTGAGGACGTCGCGCTCGAACCGGACGTGGTCGGTCTGCGTCGGCGTGAAGGCGGTGAAGTCGTGGCTGCCGGGCAGGGCCGTCGCGCAGGCTTCGAGGGCCTCGCGGTCGAGCGGATGCGGCCACCAGAGGGCGCGGCCGCGCTCGAACGGGCTCGGCGTCCTCGCGGCCAGGACACGGTAGAGGTAGCTCCGCGATGTCGCGTCCCGGCGCGCGTCGAAACCGTCAGCGGCGACGGCGGCCGCGGTCACGGTGACGTCGTCGGGGCCGACCGAGTTGACGGCCCGGGCCAGGTCCGCGGGCAGTGAGGCGTCGACGCTGAAGCTGGCCACCTGGCCGAGGGCGTGCACGCCCGCGTCGGTGCGGCCGGCGACGGTCAGCGTCACCTCGTCGCCGCCGAAAATGGTCCCCAGCGCCGTCTCCAGCTCCCCCTGGACGGTCCTCAGGCCGGGCTGCCGCGCCCAGCCGCTGAAGCCGCTGCCGTCGTATTCGATGTCGAGTCGGACCGTCGCCACGGCGAGCAGTATGCAGCGCAACCTAAAATCGGCCCCGTGAGGGTGCTTCTCACCAACGACGACGGGATCGCGGCCCCGGGCCTGCAGGCCGCGCGGCGGGCGCTGCGCGAGCTGGACGGGGTCGACGTGGGTGTGATCGCGCCGGACTCCAACCGCAGCGCGACCGCGCGAAGCATCACGACGCGCTCGCCGCTGACGGTCGAGGAAGTCGAGTTCGGCGACGGCGATCGCGGCTTCGCCACCGACGGCACTCCCGTCGACTGCGTCCGCTTTGCCGAGCTCGGGCTGCTCGGTGGCCGTCCCGACCTGATCGTCTCCGGCGTCAACCACGGCTCCAACCTCGGCGACGACATCACCTACTCGGGGACGGTCGCCGCGGCGCTCGAGGGAATCGTGCTCGGGATTCCGGCGCTGGCCCTGTCGCAGCAGTCCTCCGGCGGCGGCATGGGCTACGTCAGCGGCCGCTTCAACTTCGCCTTCGCCGGGCCGTTCACGGCGCGGCTGGTCGAGCGTCTCGTCGGCGAGACGATGCCGCCCGAGACCCTCGTCAACGTCAACCTCCCATCCTGCGAGCCGACCGGGATTGAGGTGACGCGGCTCGGCAAACGCCTCTACGACGACGAGCTGAAGCTCGTTGACGAGGACCCCGAGACCGGCAAGCTGCGCTACGAGATCTACGGGTTCGAGCCCTCGTTCGAAGACGAGGCAGGCACCGACCTCTCGGCCATCGCGCAGGGCCGCATCTCGGTCACCCCGATCCATTTCGACCTCACCGACAGGGGGGGCCTCGACCGGCTGCGAGCGATCGACTTCGAGGCGATGCTCGCATCGGCGGTATGAGCGGCGGCGACCCCGGCAAGCGGGCGGAGACTCTCAAGAAGGAACTGGAGCGCCACAACCGGCTTTACTACGTCCTCGACGAACCCGAGATCGGCGACGACGAGTACGACGCCCTCCTCGACGAGCTGCGTGCGATCGAGTCCGAGCACCCGGAGCTGCTCACCCCCGACTCGCCGACCCAGCGCGTCGGCGCCCCGCCGCTCGACCGCTTCGAGCGTGTCGAGCACCTCGAGCAGATGCTCTCGCTCGCCAATGCCCGCAGCGAGGAGGAGCTGCGGGCCTGGGAGACCCGCCTGCGCAACCACCTCAAACGTCTCGACATCACCGCCTCGGAGTTCAGCTACACGACCGAGCCGAAGATCGACGGCCTCGCGATCACGCTCACCTACGAGGACGGGGTCCTCGTCCGCGGCGCGACTCGGGGCGACGGCCGGGTCGGCGAGGATGTGACCCGCAACCTGCGGACGATCGGCGCGATCCCGCTGCGGATTCCCGACCCGCCGGAGCTGGTCGAAGTGCGGGGCGAGATCTACCTTCCGATCGCCGAGTTCAAAGCGCTCAACGAGCGCCGCGCCGAGGCCGGCGAACCGACCTTCGCGAATCCCCGCAATTCGGCTGCGGGGGCGATCCGGCAGCTCGACCCGGCGCTGGCCGCCGAACGGCCGCTCTCGATCTGGTGCTACGGGACCGGCGCCACGCGCGGGCTCGGCCTCGCGACCCACCGCGATGAGATCGAATGGCTGCGCGAGCGCGGCTTCAAGGTAAACCCGGACACCGACCATCATCCCGGCGTCGACTCGGTCGTCAAACGCTGCAGATGGTGGGAGGAGCGCCGTGATGAGCTCGACTACGAGATCGACGGCGTCGTCGTCAAGCTCGACGAGCGCGCGCTCTGGCGCGAGCTCGGCGTCGCCGGCCGCGAGCCGCGCTGGGCGATCGCCTGGAAGTTCCCGCCGACGACGGCGACGACGAAGCTCCGCGACGTCGTCTGGAACGTCGGCCGCACCGGCCACCTGGTCCCGTTCGCGATGCTGGAGCCCGTCCACGTCGGCGGGGTCACGGTCTCGACCGCGACCCTCCACAACGAGGAGGACCTCGCCCGCAAGGACGTCAGGGTCGGCGACGAGGTCGTGGTGATGAGGGCCGGCGACGTGATCCCGCAGGTCGTCTCGCCCCTGATCCAGAAACGCCCGAAGCGCACGCGTCGGGTCAAGCCGCCGAAACGCTGCCCGGCCTGCAACACCGAGACGGTCAAGCCGGAGGACTCGGTCTTCACGATCTGCCCCAACCGCTCGGGCTGTCCCGGCCAGTCCTTTCAGCACGTCAAGCACTTCGTCAGCAAGGGCGCTATGGACATCGACGGGCTCGGCGAGAAGCAGGCGCTCCGCTTCCTCGAACAGGGCCTGATCACCGACGTCGGCGACATCTACGACCTCGACGAGGAGCGGCTGGTCGGGCTCGAGGGCCTCGGCGAGATCTCCGCCCGCAACCTCCTGGCGGCGATCGAGGCATCCCGCGAGCGGCCGTTCAAACGCGTCCTCTATGCCCTCGGATTGCCGGGCGTCGGCTACGTCACCGCCGAGGCGCTGGCGGACCACTTCGGCTCGATCGACGCGCTCCACGAGGCCGACCCGACGGCGATCGAAGAGGTCGAGGGGATCGGCCCGATCATGGCCGTCCAGATCGCCGAGTCGCTGTCCGACGAGCGCACCTGGGACCTGGTCGAGAAGCTGCGCGAGAAGGGCCTGCGCCTTGAGCAGGACGTATCAGAAAGGCGAGCGGAGGGCGGCCCGTTGGAGGGCCGGACGCTGGTCCTGACCGGGACCCTCGAGGACCTCACCCGCGAGGAGGCCGCGGCGCTGATCAAGTCAGCCGGCGGCAAGGTGGTCAACTCGGTCTCCAAGAACACCGACTACGTCATCGCCGGCGACAACCCCGGCTCGAAGCTGGCCAAGGCCGAGGAGCTGGGAACCGAGGTGCTCGACGAGGCCGGCCTGAAGGAGCTCGTTCAGTAGCTCGCGACGGCGGCGGCGATCCGGTCCTGCTCGAGGTGGGCGAGGCCGAGGTCGCGGACCCCGTTCATCAGGATCGAGAAGATCATCGTCCGGCCGCTGGCGTTGAAGCAGTAGCCGGATAGGGCGCTGACGCCGGTCAGGGTCCCGGTCTTGACCCGGCAGCGACCGGCGGCGGCGGTGCCCTCCATCCGGTCGGCGACGGTCCCTTCGCGCCCGGCGACGGCGAGCGAGTCGACGAAGTCTTCCCCGTAGGGCTCGGCCCGCATGGCCTCCAGAAAGCGAGCGACCTGCGCGGTCGAGGCCTTGCCGCTGCGGGTCAGGCCGGAGCCGTCGACGGCATGGACGTAGGAGCCCTCGGAGCGCGCGAAGCGGGTGACTACCGCGGCTCCGGCGGCGGTGCTGCCGCTGGTCCCGAACCTCGCTCCGAGCAGCTTGTTCAGGGTCTCCGCGTAATAGTTGTTCGACGGAACGTTCGTCGCCTGCGCGATGCGGGCGATCGTCGGCGAGCGGACGACCGCCACCGGCTCGGCGTCGGCCGGCGCCTTCCCAAGGGCGACCTGGGCCCTGATGTCGATTCCGGCGCTGTCCATGGACCGCGCCAGCTTCGTCGCCGCCAGCCGGGCCGGATCGCTCGCGAAGCGGGTAGCACTGGAATTCGAGAAGCCGACGTCGAAGGCGAGGCCGGAGAGGGGCCCGATGTAGGGGCTGGTGGCGTAGCCGGAGTCGGGGACGCCGCGGCGGCGGTCGAAGATCGTGTCGTCGGCGTAAAGGCGGCCCCTGACCGCGTGGATGCCCGCGGATCGGATCCTTGCCTTGAGGGCGTAGAGGTTGGTGCCGAAGCCGCCGAGGAAGCGATCGTAGAAGGAGGGCGCACCGAGCGCCGGGTCTCCGCCCCCGACCAGGTAGAGGCTGCCGTGGAGGACGCCGCCGTCGTCGAGGCTGCCGGTCGCCTCGATCCTGGTCGGGATCCGGGTTTCGGGGCCGAGACGGCCGATCGCGGCCCCGGTCGTGAACAGCTTCATGTTGGAGGCGAGCGAGAAGCGCCGGCTCGGCGCCCGCCGGCAGAGGACCCTGCCGCTTTCCGGGTCGAGGACGAACAGGCCGCTCGCCTGGCCTCCGCCGGCGACGAGTCGGCTCTGGAGGGTGCTGCAACGGCCGGCGGCCGAGGCGCCGGGAGCGAGCAGGAGGGCGCCGAGGACGAGGACGAGCCCGAATATTGAGGGGGGAGACAGCCTCATCTCCTGGGATAATCCACGTTGATGGGAAAAGTTGTGGATATGGAGGCCTCGCGACCCAGCCGCCGGCGGAGCCGCAAACGACCGTCGAAGACCGCCTTGGTCCTCGGCGGCGGCGGAATGACGGGCGGCGTCTACGAGATCGGCGCGCTGCGCGCACTCGACCTGCTCGCGGTCAACAGCACCGTCAACAACTTCGACGTCTACGTCGGCACCAGCGCCGGCTCGTTCGTCGCCTCGATGCTCGCCAACGGCGTCACTCCGGACGAAATGATGCAGGTGATCAACGAGCGGGTCCCGTCCGACCTCGAAGACCTTGACCTCAGCAGGGTCCTGAAGCCGAACTACCTCGGGTTTCTCGAGAAAGCGGCGATGCTTCCCCTCCGCTCGCTGGAGCTGGCCCGCAGCCTGCTGAGGATGGGGGACTTCTCGGCGATTGATGTCGGAGTCGGCCTAGCGGAGGCACTGCCGACCGGGGTCTACTCCGGCCACGGGGTCGCCGACTACATCGAGAGCGTCCTCGGCGAATCGGGCCGCGTCAACGACTTCCGGTTGCTTGACCCCGAGCTCTACCTCACCGCGACCGACCTCGACACCTGCGAGCGGATCGTCTTCGGTGAGGAAGGCTGGGCCGACGTTCCGATCTCGAAGGCGGTCCAGTGCTCGACCGCGCTCCCGCTTATCTACAAGCCGGTCGAGCTCAAGGGTCGTCACCTGCTCGACGGCGGGATCCGCTCGACGACCAATGTCGACATCGCGGTTGAAAAGGGAGCGAAATTCATCGTCGTCGTCAACCCGCTGGTTCCGTACGTCAACGACTTCGAAAGGTCCCTGACCACTGTTTTCGGCACCCGCGCACGTCGGGTCGCCGACATGGGCCTGCCGGCGATCGCAAGCCAGACCTTCCGCCTGATCGCCCATTCACGCCTCCACGACGCTGTCGCCCGCTGGGAGGAGAAATATCCTGGCGTCGACATCATCCTGGTCGAGCCCGAGCCCAACGACGAGCTGATGTTCGGGACGCCGATCATGGACTACTCGCGGCGGCTGCAGATCGGCAAGCACGGATTCGAGTCGGTGACCGCGACCCTCGCCCAGGACTACGACCGCTACAAGGAGATTGCCGAGCGTCACGGGCTCGAGATCTCGGGTCGCCGCGTCCAGCGAGTGGTCGAGCGCGCCGCCGAGGAGGAGCCGGAGCAGACCTCGGCCTGGCGCCGCGTCCTCGAGCAGACCACCTCCGCCCTGCTGCGCCAGTCCGGCGAAGAGGCCTCTTAGCCGCCGAGGCGGAGGAGAGGCATACGCCCCCTCCCTCTCCAGACGCCTAACTCGCGTAGAGCTTCTCGATCTCCGGGGCGTGCTTCTGGGCGACGACGGCCCGCTTGACCTTCAGCGTTGGGGTCAGCTCGCCGTTCTCCTGCGTGAGGTCGCGGGGGAGGATCGCGATCTTCTTGATCTGCTCGACGCGGGCGAACTTCTCGTTGATCGCATCGACCTGGTCCTCGATCGACTTGCGTATCTCCGGGTTCGAGCTGAGCTGCTCGGGGTCCTCGGGCAGGTCGTGCTCCTTCGCGTAGGCCAGCGCTTCTTCGGGGTCGAGCGTGACCAGCGCGACGAGGTAGGGCTGGCGGTCGCCGACGACGACGCACTGCGAGACGAGCGGATGCTGCTTGATCTCGTTCTCGAGGTTGGCCGGGGTGATGTTCTTGCCGCCGGCGGTGATGATGATGTCCTTCTTGCGGCCGGTGATCCTGATGAACCCGTCCTCGTCGATCGAGCCGAGGTCGCCGGTGTGGAGCCAGCCGTCGACGATCGTCTCCCTCGTCGCCTCCTCGTTCTTGTAGTAGCCCTGGAACACGTTCGGGCCCTTGACCAGGATCTCGCCGTCGTCGGCGATCCGGACCTCGCAGCCCGGGAACGGTTTCCCGATCGTGCCGATCTTGAAGTCGTCAGGGGTGGAGATGGTCGCCGCGGTCGAGGTCTCGGTCATGCCCCAGCCCTCGAGGACGAGGACGCCGGCCGAGTCGAAGAAACGCAGGATCTCGGGGTTGATCGGGGCCGCGCCGGAGACCGCCAGCCGCAGGCGGCCGCCGAACAGCCCGCGGATCTTCGAGAGCACCTGCTTGTCGGCGAACGCGTACTGCCTGCGCAGCAGGAAGCCCGGCTCGCGCCCCGCCCGTTCCGCCTCTCGCATCTTCCCGCCGACCTTGATCGCCCAGTTGAAGATCGTCTTTTTCAGGCCGCCCTCTTTCTCGACCGCGCCGGTCGCGAGGGTGTAGATCTTCTCGAAGATGCGCGGGACCGAGGGGAAGTAGGTCGGCTTCAGCTCGGCGAGGTTGGGGAGGATCTTCAGCGGGTCGCGCTCCCAGTAGGCGAGGGTCGCGCCGAGGTCGAAGCTCCCGAACTGGACCAGGAGGGCGAAGGAATGGGCGAGCGGAAGGTAGAGATAGCTGACGTCTTCCTGCTCGACGACGCTGGTCTGGTTGACCATGTCGAGCATCGCCCGGTAGTTGCCGTGGCTGATGACGCAGCCCTTCGGCGGGCCGGTCGTGCCCGAGGTGTAGATGAAGGTGCAGGTGTCGTCCTTGGTCACCGCGCTCCAGCGCTGCTCCCACGCCGCCGAGTCGCCGCTGCCGCGGCCGGCGAGGTCCTCGAGCGAGATCGCGTCCTCGCTGGAGCCGGTCATCCGGATCACCTGCTCGAGCATCGGCAGCTGGCCGCGCACCTGGCGGACCTTCTCCAGCTGCTCGTCGTCCTCGACGACGACGACCTTGGCGTCGGAGTTCTCGAGCACGTACTGGCACTCCTCGGGCGAGTTGGTCTGGTAGATCGGGACGACGACCGCGCCGATCGAGAGCGCGGCGAAGTCGAAGTAGGTCCACTCGGGCCGCGTGTTGCCGAGGATCGAGACCTTGTCTCCCTTCTCGACGCCGAGGCCGACGAGCCCGAGCGCCAGGGTGCAGACCGTGTCTGCGACCTCGTCGAAGGACCGCGAAACCCACTCCTCGCCCTGCTTGAAGCGGATCGCCGGCATCTCCCCATACATCTCCGCTGCCCGCGGCAGCAGGTCCGCAAGGGTGGCGGAATGGGTTCCCCGCTCCTCCATCACGGGGAGTCTAATTCAACGCTGATGGGCGGTCTCTAGGCGGCTGAGGCGCGACGCTCAGCGCTCGGCGCTATCGCCAGCGCGTGCTTCAGGGAAACCTCGAAGAGCGATTTGTCGATCCTGCCGTGGAATATCGGAACCCCCATCTCCACGCATTTGCCGATTACCTCCTGCCGTTTCATGTGCATCTCATCGGCAAGCTCAGACGGAGTGAGGTGATTTGCCACGGCGGACCTCCCAGGTCGCTGAAAATGAGTAGTCAAATAGTTACTGCGGAGGGCGGACGTGTCAACCGATCCGCCGCAAATTGCGGCAATTGTGCCGGGCCGGGGGTGGGCCGGGATCGATTTCCCGATCGCGATAATGGAGGCATGTCGGAAGCAGCCGCCACCCCGATCCCGCGCCGCGGGCGCCTGTTCGTGATCGCCGTGCTGGCGCTGACGGTCCTGGCGCTCGGCTACGCCCTCGTCGAGGCCGCGACCAGGGAAGGGGGCGACGAAGTCGTCCACGTCGCCGGGATCGAGGAAGCGCAGGAGATCTTCGGTGGCGTCCCTCAGGAAGGCGACCGGCTCGGTTCCTCCGACGCGCCGGTCTCGATCCAGATCTTCACCGACATGCAGTGCTCGACCTGCCGCGACGACTTCCTCGGGATCGTTCCCGGGCTGACCGAAGGCTTCGCGCGCCCCGGCACCGCGAAGCTCCTGATGCGGCACTACTCGGTCGCCGAGAACGAACTCGAGCTCGGCTTCTACGGGGCCGAGGCCGCCGCCCAGCAGGGCTACGGCTGGCAGTACACGTATCTCTTCTTCCGCAACCAGGACGAAGCGGAAAAGTTCGGAATCGACGAAGACTTCCTCGAATCTCTGGCGGGCTCGATCGGCGAGCTCGACTTCGAAGAATGGCGCCAGTACCTCGACGAAGAGGGCGGCTCCGACGGCGCGATCACGACCACGCTCAAGGGCTACGAGAAGCTCGGCGTCGACCTGGGGATCAGGACGGGACTGGGGGCGATCGTGACCGGCCCGCACGGGACCCGGACGCTCCAGGACGGGCCCAGCCTCGGGCAGGTCGAACGGGCGATCGAAGCCGTCAGCTGAGCGCGCGGGCTATGAACTCGGTCTTCGCGTCGGTGTATCCGTCGCGGTCGTGCTCGAATCTCTCCGCGAGCTCTCGCTTCAGGGCAGAGTATTCCGACGCTGCCGCCGGATCGGCGCGGAGGACGTCGCGAAAGGCGAGCTCGTCCCGGTAGCGGGGGCTGCCCTCGGGGACGAGGTGGAGGTGGTGGGTGCGCCGGTGCGGGTCCGGCTTGCAGAACCAGTGCATCTGCTCGGCGAGATACGGCGCGTAGTGGTAATCGAGCTCGGCCAGCGGCTCGAAGCAGGCTCGCGAGGAGGCCAGGTCGGCGACCCCGACGAGGATGTCGATGACCGGCTTCGCGGCGAGGCCGGGAACGGCTGTGCTGCCGACGTGATGGATGCCCCCCGGCGCCCACTGCCCGATCGCTCCTTCGAGGAGCGCCCGCTCGCTCTCGAAGCGGGCGGGCCAGTCGGGGTCGTAGGGGACGAGTCGGATCGGCTCACTCATCTGCCCTCCGCTCACCCACCCGATGCCGGCGGACTGTAGGTGCCGAACGACCAGAGATTTCCCTCGAGGTCGCGGGCGCTGTAATCGCGCGAGCCGTAGCTCTGGTCGCTGAGCTCGCGAACGATGGTCGCTTCTGCCGCCACCGCGCGATCGTGGTGGGCATCGGGGTCCTCGATCACGACGTAGAGGCTGACGGTCGAGCTGAAGGGCTCCGGGGCGCCGCCGCCCATCCACCCTGCGGGATCGGCCTGGCCGAGCATGACCACCCTGCCATCCAGCTCGAGCTCGGCGTGCATCACCTTCCCCGAGTCGTCGCGGTACACGACCCGCTCGCCGAGCCCGAACGCCCGGCCCAGCCACTCGATCGCCCCATCGGGGTCCCGATAGCGGATGACGGGGAAAAAGACCTGGTCGCCGACCTGTTCGGCCATTGGCTCCTCCTTCGGATCGTGGACCGCCAGGCTAGGCGGAACGCCCGCCGGCGTCTTGGACGAATGTGATCCCGTCGCCCACCGTCCCGCCCTCGGGCAGGCGGCGCGCCAAAAATGCGGCCGGCGTCGTTCCCGCCAGCTCGCGAAACTCGCGATTGAGGTGGGACTGGTCGGAGTAGCCGCAGGCAGCCGCGACGTCGGCCCAGCTCGCGGGGTCGGCGGCCATCCGACGACGGACGGAATCGAAGCGGAGCAGCCGCGCGAAGGTCTTCGGCGGCAGCCCGATCTGGTCGCGGAAGCGGGTGGTCAGGTGGCGCCGGCTGACCCTGAGCTGTGCCGCCAACCGCCCGATGCGGAGCAGGCCGTCGCTCGCCTGCAGCCTGGCGACCGCCTCGGCGACGAATGGATCCGGTCCTGCGCTCGCCTCGATCCGCTCGAGCAGCAGTCGCTCGACGAGGTCGAACCTGGCGTCCCAGTCGGACATCTCGCGCAGCTGCTCGGCCAGTGTGGCGGTGCGGCTCCCGAAGACCTCGTCGAGCGGAACGATCTGCCCGCTCAGCGCTCGCATCGGCATCCCGCAGACCAGATGGGCACCGACCGCGGTCAGCTTGAGGTCGACCTCGGTGTGACGGCCACCGGTCTCGACGACCTCGGGCCGGTCGTCGAGACCGGCTATCCAGGCCGGCGGCAGGGTCCCCCGCCCGGTCCGCAGCGGGTCCTCGAGGCTGATCATCAGGGTCGCGACCGGCTGCGGCGGCTCCAGCCAGCTCTCGAACTCGAGAAGGTCGTGGCTGACACCGATGTGCTCGCGGTGGAGGATGCCGAGCAGCCGCGGATCGGGCGCCCGCGTCGCCCGGCTCGAGGAGCCGAGCTCGTGCTGATGACGCGTCAGCGTCGCGCGGTGGGTGCCTGCGCGGGCCATCTGCGGTATATCGGGGCGCCCGGATTTGAACCGGGGACCTCACCGACCCGAACGGTGCGCGCTACCAGGCTGCGCCACGCCCCGAGAGGGGCGGATTATCTCAGAGGGGCGTAGGGCGGGACTTCGCGGGCGCCGGGGTCGCTACTTTGGGTCTACAGGGGGTTACCTCGAAGACGATGAAGCCAGCCGGAACACTGATCGCGATGGTGCTCGCCGTGGGCCTACTCGCCGCCCCCGCTCACGCCGCCGGCCGCGCCCCGGCGGGCTTCATCGGCATCTCGCCGCAGTCGGCCCCATCCGACTCGGACTACGAGCTGATGGCCGAGGCCGACGTCACCAGTGTGCGGCTGCCGCTTGCCTGGTCGCAGATCGAGTCCGTCAGCCCGGCCGCCAGGGACCCCGACTGGTCGTCCTTCGATCACGGGGTCGAACTGGCCGCCGAACACGAACTCCGCGTCTTCCCGTTCGTCTGGGGAGCTCCGCCGTGGCTCTCCGAAACAGCCGGGGCCGAACCGACGACGGCGCGCGCTCTTCACGCCTGGAGGTCCTTCCTGCGCCGGGCGGCCCTTCGCTACGGGCCCCAGGGCGAATTCTGGGAAGAAAACCCCGAACTGACCGAGGAGCCGATCCGCAGCTGGGAGATCTGGAACGAGCCGAACATCGTCACCTTCGGCAGCGCTGACCCGGCGCGTTTCGCGAAGCTGCTGCGCGCCGCCGGCCAGGTCCTGCACCGGGTCGAGCCCGGGTCGAAGGTGATCCTCGGCGGCCTCTTCGGCCGTCCCCTCCAGGTCCCGCCGAACATCCAGCCCGGCAAGTTCCTCTCCGGCGTCTACCGGACCCGCAACGTGAAGCGCTGGTTCGACGGTGTCGGGCTGCACCCGTACGTCGCCGGGGCGGCCGCGATGCGGGGGCAGATCACGAACCTGCGTCGGGTGATGGCTCTCCACCACGACGCCCATACCCCGATCTACGTGACCGAGCTGGGTTGGGGCTCCGACAGCTACGAGTCGCGCTGGGAGCGCGGTCTCTACGGCCAGGCCGACCAGCTCAGCTTCGCCCTCTCGATGCTCTCGATGAACCGCTACAACTGGCGGATCGGCGGCGTCTGGTGGTTCTCATGGGCCGACGCGAGGGGGCCCACCTGCCAGTTCTGCGACTCGGCCGGCCTGTTGACCGACAACCGCGAAGCGAAGCCCTCCTGGTACCGGTTCAACGTCTGGACCGGGGGGGACGCGGAAACCGTGCCGCGGGCGGTCTTCGAACCCGGGCCGTTCGGCTGGGAACAGCGATTGCCCGCAGTCCCCACCGGGTAGCGCGTAGTCTGCAGCCAACCGAGCAAGGAGGAAGCATGGAGGCTTCGGCGCCCAGCAAGGGCATTTTCGACAGCGCCAACCTCGAGGCACGCGAGCACGTCGTCGAGCTGCTTCGTAAGGCGTACTGGATGGAGATCGAGACCGTCATGAGCTACCTCTCCGCGTCGGTCAACCTCGACGGTGTCCGCGCACAGGAGGTCAAGGAGTCCCTCGGTGGCGACATCGAAGAGGAGCTCGGCCACGCGCGCCGCTTCGCCGACCGGATCAAGGAGCTCTACGGGGTTGTGCCCGGCTCGGAGGAATTCGCGAGCGAGCAGTCCTACCTCCAGCCTCCGGACGAGCAGACGGACATCGTCCACGTGATCCGCGGCGTGATCAAGGCCGAGACCGGCGCGATCGAGCACTACACGCGAATCATCGAGGAGACCGATGGAGTCGACCCGGTGACCCAGGACATGGTGATCGAGATCCTTCACGACGAGCAGGGGCACCGCCGCCTGTTCGAGGGCTTCCTGCGCGAGTACGAGGTCGAGGGCATCGCCTAGCAACCGCTCCCCCCGCTTGGACATCTGGCCGGTATCGGTCATACTGGCTATTAGGTAGCGTCGAACCGAATCGAGGTTGCGCAGTTGGGGGGAATCGTTGAGACCGTTGCGGTTGTACTCGCGCTGGTCGCGCTCGGAGCCACCCTGTGGGTCCTGTTCAGCCGTGAGCGTGAGGCTCGGCGCCGCTATCGGATGCTGAGCGAAACGGCGAGCGTCTCGGACGCCGGCGGCAGCCTCGAGGAGACGATCGAGGCGATCTGCGACATCCTCGTCCCCGAGTTCGCCGACTTCTGCATGATCGACCTGATCGACCAGGACGGCGAGGTGACGCGCGCCGGGCTGCGGGTCTCTCCCGGCGGCAAACCCGGTGTCGAGGAGGGCCTTGCCGCCCGTCAACCCTCGATCCCCGAGCGGATGATCGAGGGCGATCACGGGGCGTCGCTGACTCCGCGCTTCTACGAGCGGATCACGGACCGCGACCTGCGCGAGCTTGCGACCAGCCCCGAGGACCTCGAGTTCCTGCGCAACCTTGGGAGCCGCTCGGCGATCACCGTCGCCCTCAACGCCCGCGGCAAGATCACCGGGACGCTGACCCTCGCCGTCGCCTGGTCCGGTCGCCGGTACCGGCGCGAGGACGCGCATTTCGCCTGGGTCCTCTCCGGCCGGGTGGCGCTGGCCCTCGACAACTGCGGCCTGTTCGCCGACCTCGAGAAGGCCGAGCGGGCGCGGGCGGAGATAGCCGACACCCTGCAGAGGGGGCTGCTGCCACCCCCGCTCCCCAACATCCCGGGTTGGTCGCTGGCGGCGATGTATCGGCCGGCGGGCATCGAGAACGAGGTGGGCGGCGATTTCTACGACGTCTTCCGGGTCGCCGAGGGCTGGATGCTGGTCATCGGCGACGTCACCGGGCAGGGTGCCCGTGCCGCCTCGCTGACCGCGATCGCCCGCTACACGCTGCGCACCGCTGCCGCGCTGACCGGCGACCCGGTCCTCGCTCTGGAGACGCTCAACCGGGCCCTCTTCGCCCGCGGCGACTCGTCGCTCTGCACCGTCGTCGCGCTGTCGCTGTCCGAGGATCCGGCTGAGCCGATTCGGATCGCGATCGCCGGGCATCCGCCGCCGATTCTGGTCGACGGTGACTCCGTCACCGAAATCGGCCGAGCTGACCCGGTCCTCGGGGCGTTCGCCGACGGGCACTGGACGCTCGCGCGCTGTTCGCTCGAGGCGGGCCAGCAGTTGGTCATCGTGACCGATGGCGTTCTCGAGGCGCAGGGGGCCGATGAGCGCTTCGGGGTCGACCGTCTTCGCTCAGAGCTGAGGGGCGCCACCGACCCGGCCCAGATCCTGCAGCGGGTCGAAGGCTCGCTTCAGGCATTCACCGACGGCGCCCTCGAAGACGACATGGCGGTCCTCGCGCTGACCGCCGCCGCGGATGCGTCTAGGAACCGAGTCGTCACCATGCCCGACCTCGAGGTTGCCAATGGCTGAAACCCATCAGGAGCTGGTCGAGCGCCTGTATTCGGCCTTCAACCACCGCAACACCGAGGGAATCGTCGAGATCTGTCATGAGGAAATGGAGTTCTTCCCCTACGAAACCGCCGGCCAGATCGGGCGCGAGGCGCCCTACGTCGGGCGCGAGGGCCTGCGCGAATACCTCTCCGATGCCGCGCACGTATGGGAAGAGTTGCAGATCACCGCTGGTGAACTCGAGGTGATCGGGGACCAGCTCCTGGTCAGAGGCCGCGTCTACGTTCGCAGCAAGGAGCTCGGGATCCGCGACATGCCGGCGGCCTGGATCTGGCTGGTGCGGGACGGCCTCTTCCTCCGCGGCGAAGTATTCCCCAACCCCTCGGCCGCGGTGGACCGGTTTGCGCAGCTGACGGTCGTCTAGGCGCCGGCCGGGGCACCGCCACCAAGCTCGGCCAGTGCCTCCTCGCGCTCCGCGTGAACCGCGATCGAGGACTCCACCCCGGTTATCCGCAGCAGCCGCATCACCTGGGTGTTGTCGCAGCAGAGGACGAGCCTCCCCCTGCCGCCGGCCTCTCCCTCTTTGTCGAGGCGCTGCCAGGAGCGGACGATCACCGCGATCCCGGTCGAGTCGATGAACTCGCACTGGGACAGGTCGATCACGACCCTGGGGTTCTCCCCCGTCACGAAATTCTCGAGGCTGTTCTCGAGCTCGGGAGCGGTATTCATGTCGAGCTCACCGCGCACGGTGAAGGCTCGAATCCCGTCCCCAAGCTCCTCCGCCTGTACCTCGAACGGCACCGGATTCACGCATCGATCCTAGCGCAGGCGCTGGCGCCAGACGGGACATAGTTTGCCCTTCTGGCCGTTGGGTAGTCCCGTGGGCGAGACCCGGGCGGATAAGCTCGGCACGCCGGGGAACCTCCCCAGCGGGGATTGCGGTATGGCCGAAACCTCGACTATCAGCCAAAAGCCCAAGGGGCTGCAGATGTTCCTTCCGGCAAAGGCGGAGAACGTTGCCGTGGTCCGGCACGCCCTCGCCGGGCTGGCAGAGGAGATCGGGATGGACGAGGCCGGCATCGCCGACTTGAAGACCGTCGTCACCGAGGCCTGCATGAACGTCGTCGCCCACGCCTACGGGGGGGAGGCGGGGCCGCTCACGGTCGAAGCCAACCCCGACGCCGATGGGCTGACGGTGGTCGTTCGCGATGAGGGCCGCGGCATCCGTCCCCAGGCCGATGTCGACAAGCCGAGCCTGCGCCTGGGACTGTCGCTGATCGCGGCTCTCTCGAGCAGCTTCGCGATCGCCGGCGGGCTCGACCGAGGCACCGAGGTCTCGATGCGGGTGCCACTGCGCGGTGGCGGCACCGACGGAGCCGCTGACGCGGTCGAAATCAGACCGATCGAGGCTTCGACACCCACCGAGGTGCTGGCCGACAGCCCTGAGCTCCTGGCCCCGGTCCTCGCCCGCATCGTCGGGGCCCTGGCAGCGCGCCGCGACCTCTCGATCGATCGCATGTCGGACGCGGTCCTGGTCACCGATGCGATCGCGGCGGCGGCGCCGCCCCGGTTCACCGACGGCCGCGTCAGACTCGGGCTCGAGGATGGCGCCGAGGGAATCAAGCTGCGGCTGGGGCCGATGGATCCCGGTGGCGCCGAGAGGATCCGCGACGAGCTCGAGGTGCCGGAAGTCGGGGGCTCGCTGGAATCGCTCGCCGACGAGCTCGAGGTCGAGAGCTCCGACGGCGGCGAGTACCTCCTGATCAGCTTCGCGGCTGCTGCTCCTGCTCCCTGATCTGCTCCCGGATCCGGCTCAGCGCGCGGCGCAGGATGCGCGAGACGTGCATCTGGGAATGTCCAACCCGCTCCGCGATCTGAGATTGGGTCATGTCGTCGACGAAACGCATCCGCAGCACCAGCCGCTCGCGCTCGTCGAGGTAGGGGAGCGCGGCGTCGAGCGCGATCCGGCCCTCGACCAGCTCGAACCCCTCGTCCTCGGTGCCGATCCACTCGGCGGGCGCGGCTTCCTCGGTGTCGTCGCCGCCGGCCGGGCGGTCGAGTGAGAGCGGCCGGCGGTTGTGGTTCGCCTCCAGCACCTCGAGCACGTCGGTCATCTCGAGTTCGAGGCGATCGGCGATCTGGGCGACCGACGGCGAGTGCTGCAGCTCCTTGGTCAGCTCGGTGATCGCTTTGTCGACGTCCGCCATCCGGTCGTGGAGTCCGCGCGGCACGCGAACCGTCCAGACCCGGTCGCGGAAATGCCGTTTCAGCTCGCCGAGGATGGTCGGCGAGGCGAAGGCCGTGAACGGGATGCCGCGGTCGGGGTCGAACCGATCGACGGCATTGAGGAGGCCGACGTTGGCGACCTGGAGGAGATCGTCGAGCGACTCGCTGGCGCCGCGGTAGCGCAGCGCGAGGCGTTTCGCGAATGCCATGTTCCGCCGCACGAGCTCCTCGCGGGCGACCTGGTCGCGATTGCGGGAGAAGCGCCGCCAGAGCTCGCGTTCGCTGGCAAGGCCCTCTTCGGGCCCTGGGCCCGCGGCGCCGGGGTCGTCTGTTTGGTGCTGTGCAGCCATCTCCTCAGTGCAGCTTTGCCGCCCTGGAGCCTCGCGGCCGTGCAGCGCTACCCCAACAGTAGTCATCCCGCTGCGTCGGCGGGTACCCGTGGAGTGCCGCCGGCAAACCGCGCAGGTTAGGCTGCGGCACAACCCCCACATTCAACCCCCACATTCGAACAAGAGGAGTTCCAGATGGCTTTCTCCGTTCCCGATTTGCCCTATGCGTACGACGCGCTCGAGCCGCACATCGACGAGGCGACGATGCGGGTCCACCACGACAAACACCACCAGGCATACGTCGACAAAGCGAACGAAGCCCTGGAGGGGACGGAGTGGGCGGATCACGACGTCGAGGACGTCCTCCGCAATCTCGCCAGCCTGCCCGGAGACAAGCAGGGACCGGTTCGCAACAACGCCGGCGGCCATTTCAACCACAGCCTCTTCTGGCAGATGCTGAGCCCCGACGGCGGCGGTGAGCCGAGCGGTGACCTCGCCTCCGCGCTCGATGAGACCTTCGGCTCGTTCGACTCCTTCAAGGAAGAGTTCAAAAAAGCCGGCATCGCCCGCTTCGGTTCGGGCTGGGCCTGGCTGGTCCGGGACGGCTCCGGCCTGGCGGTCGTCTCGACTCCGAATCAGGACTCGCCGGTCTCCGACGGCAGCAACCCGCTGCTCGGCTGCGACGTCTGGGAGCACGCCTACTACCTCAAGTACCAGAACAAACGCCCGGACTACATCGACGCCTTCTGGAACGTCGTCAACTGGGACTACGTCTCCAAGCGCTTTTCCGAATGAGCGCGGAGTGAGGAGGCGGGCCGCGCGGCCGCCGGCAGGCGGCGCGGCTCGGCCTCGTCCTTGGCCGGGACCAGCGAGAGCGCGTGCTCGGCCTTCGCGGTGATCGTCAGGCTCGGGTTGACCCCCGGGTTCGCCGGGATCGAGGCGCCATCGGTGATCAGCAGGTTCTCGTAGCCGAAGGCGCGGTTGGCCGAGTCGACGACGCCGCTCTCGGCGTCGGCGCCGATCACCGCCCCACCGAGGATGTGAGCGGTCGTCGGGACGTTCTGGATCGACTCGGTGATCGCGCTCTGGGGGATCCCGCCGGTCCGTTTCGCGAACCATCGCGCCGCCGCCGCAGCGGCAGGGAGGTAGATCGGGTTGGGCCGCTCGGGGTCCTGCTCGGTTTGCAGCCGCACCCCGCGGCCGAGGAGCTTCCGCCGCGGCCGCAGGTGCATCGCGGCGTCGACCGTCTGCATCACCAGCAGGATCACGGTCCGCCGCGACCAGCGGAATGGGATCCGCATCCTGATCGCCTGCAGCGGGTGCCGGGCCATCGCCGCGGCCCACTTCAGCGGCCGGGTCAGCCGCGTGCCGGGGCCCGCCATCGCGGTGAAGGTCCCGCTCATCGCGTCGCCGGCCTCGCCGTAGGTGACGACCTCGATGTGGGTGTCGGGGTCCGGATAGATGCTCGACGTGATCGCGACCGAGCGGCTGAAGTCGCGCTCGTCATCGCGTGCCGTGACCGACTGGATCGACTCCGAGTTGGTGCGGACGACGTCGCCGATCCGGGCCGAGAGCCGCGGCAGTGCCCCGGAATGCCGGCAGTTGGCGAGCAGGTTGTTGGTGCCGAGGGCGCCCGCCGCGACGACAACCCCGCGGGCGGTCAGCGTCCGGCGCCGCCGCCGCAGCCAGGCGCCGGAGCGCTCACTCGTCACCCGGTAGCCGTCGGAGCCGTCGGCGGCGCCGAGCGGCGCGATCTCGGTCACCTGGCGTTCCGGTTGGATCTCGACCCCGAGCCTCTCTGCGAACCAGAGATAGTTCTTGACCAGGGTGTTCTTGGCCCCGTGACGGCAGCCGGCCATGCAGCTGCCGCAGCGCATGCACCCGGTCCGCGCCGGCCCCTCGCCTTCGAAGTACGGGTCGGGTACCTCGCGGCCCGGCTGGTCGAAGAAGACGCCGACCCGTGCATTGCGGAAGGTGTCGCCGACGCCGATCTCCTCGCCGTATTCCTTCAGAAGCTGGTCGGCGGGGCCCATCCCCTCGTACTCGGTGACGCCGAGCATCCGTTCTGCGGTGTCGTAGTGGGGGGCGAGTTCGGTCGCCCAATCGCCGAGCTCCGCCCACTGCGGGTCATCGAAGAAGGCCGGTCGCGGACGGTAGAGCGTATTCGCATAGCCGAGGCTGCCGCCGCCGACCCCGCTGCCGGAGACGACCAGCACGTCCTTGAAGAAGGTGAGGCGGAGGACGCCGCGCATCCCCAGCCTCGGTGCCCAGAAGTAGCGGCGTGGTTCGCGCAGCGATGACTCGGCGAAGTCCTCGTCCCGAAAGCGGCTGCCGCACTCCAGCATGGTCACCGAGTAGCCCTTCTCGGCAAGCCTCAGGGCCGCCACCGAGCCTCCGAAGCCGGACCCCACCACCACCCAATCGACGTCGTGATTCATCGTCAGGCGCCCGTCGGGGGCGGGTGTGCTCTGTCTAGGCCTCTCCGGGCTCGAGCGGGCGGAAGTCGCTGGTACGGGCACCGCAGACCGGGCAGAACCAGTCTTTGGGGATCTCCTCGAACGGCGTTCCGGGTGGGATCCCGCCGTCCGGATCGCCGTACTCGGGGTCGTAGATGAACCCGCAGCTTTCGCAGATCCACAGGGTTGTTTCGGTCGTCGCCGGCATGCCCAAAGCTTAGGGAACTCAGTTGTCGAAGCTGACCGAGACGGGCGCGCGATCGGCTTCGTCGATCTCGAAGTACTCGCGCTCCGTGAACCCGCCCTGGCTGGCGATGATCGAGCCCGGGAATTGCTGGATCGAGGTGTTGTAGGACTGCACGTTGGAGTTGTAGATCCGGCGTGAGGCCTGGATTTCGTCCTCGAGCTCGGAGAGATTGCGGCTGAGCTGCTGGAAGTTCTCGGTCGCGCGCAGCTGCGGGTAGTTCTCGGCCACCGCGCGAAGGTCGGTCAGCGCCCCGGTCAGCTGGTTCTCGGCTTTCGCGGTGTCGCCGACGCTGCGCGCCGACATCGCCTCGGCCCGCGCTTTCGTCGTCTTCTCGAAGACCTCGCTCTCGTGCGACGCGTAGCCCTTGACGGTCTCGACCAGGTTGGGAACCAGGTCGTGTCGCCGTTTCAGCTGCACGTCGATGCCGCTCCAGGACTCGTCGACGCGGTTGCGGGAGGCGATGATCGAGTTGCGCTTCCCGATGTAGTAGAGAACCGCGATGACGATGATCGCGACGATCACGATGATGGCGATGACCATGATGCTCATCCTACTTCCTGCCCGCTCGGCGGCAACCTCGGGCCGAAAATAGGATCGGGGGACGATGAGCGCCGGCACCGAAGCGGAGGAATGGGCTGAGATCGTCAGCCGCTACGCCGAGCGCAACGACCTCACCTATGAGCAGATCGGGGGCATCAACCCCAAGGACGGTCCGGTCGCGCTCTGCGTCGGCGGAACCAACCGCCTCACCGGCCAGCTCGCGGACGGGTTCTGGGGTTCCTCCTGCGACGCCGACGAGCGCGAGGCCGGTGGCTTCTTCGGCAAGGCGGTCCTGCCCGGCGCGATCCTCGCCAAGGCACACATGCCCGACCTCGCCAAGGTCGTGCCTGCCTTCAACGTCGAGTCGATCGAGGGCCACGAGATCGTCACCCAGCGCTTCACCCGCAAGGTCGAGTTCGAGTCGCTCGACTTCAACAGGCGATATCTGACCACCGTCCCGAACGAGTACGACCCGGTCGCGCTGCGGGAGCTGTTCGGGCCGGGGTTTCTCGCCTGGGCGACGACGATGACGGGCGAGATCGACTTCGGGATCAATGATCGCCAGCTCTGGTTCATGTGGCGTCTGCGCGAGCGGACCGATGCCGAGCTGAAGGCAGCGCTGAAGAACGCCGGTCAGCTCTTTCGGCGACTTCAGGGGGAGATGGACGAGAGCGGGATCCACACCTACCCGCCCGGGCCCTGGCACGCTGGGCTCGAGGCGTTTCCGAGCGGCTAGCGGGCGAGGCGCTCGAGGCCGGCGCGCATCCTGGCGCGAAGCAGGCTCCTCCGGCGCGGCACCCCGGCGATCGCGTCGCGGAATGCCGCGGCTCCGGCGTCCAGCGAGTTGTTCGCCTCGACCAGCCTGCGGAGCTGTCGCAGGTCGTCCTCCCTAAGTGTGAGGAGGCGATTCCAGAGCTTGCCCGGATCGGCACTGGTCTCCGGTTGCCCGAAGGCATCCTGGGCCACGTCCTCGTACACCTCGGGGCGCAGCACTGCACCTTCCGCGCCGCCGCTCTCGTCGATGCTGCGGGCGACGACGACGCGGCGCCCGAGGGCCGCTGCCTCGAGCGTCGTGGTGCCCTGGGCGACGACGACGTCCGCCTCCCCGAGCCTGGCGATCGCATCGGCCGGCGCGTCCTCGAACCGCCAGGAGCCCGGCGGCAGCCGGTCCGCGCAGAGCGCTTCGGCCCATCCGCGGCCAGGACCGTCCCCGGCGACGGAAAGCCGGCAGGACCGGCCCCGCTCCAGGCCCCGCCTCGTCAGCTCCACCGCGAGCTCCGGGATCGGGGCCTTCTCCGGCGAGTGCCGGGTCAGCGCAAGGATCTCCTCAGTCCCGCCGCCGGCCTGGAACCCGGGCAGCGGGATCGAGGGCGGCAATGTCCGCAGGCCGTTCCTCGGGACATCGAATGCCTGCTCGAAGCGCCGCCGATGCGCAGCGCCACGGACGAACACGAAGCCGCTTCGCTCTGCTGCCGCCCGCTCGAAGATCGCCCGGGCGCCAGTCATCACCGCCGGTTCGAACCACCGCAGCAGCTGCCGCGGAGCCTGGTGGGCGACGAGCGCCGCTCGCCCGCAGGCCCCCAGCGCGGGCTCGTATGCGTGCATCACCCGGTAGTCCCAATGGACGACCGTGAAGCCGGCACGGCCCGCCGCGTCGGTCACGCCGCTCCAGCCGGCGGCCTCCTCCGCTTCCCAATCGGTGAACACGACCTCGATCCCGAACGCCTCCGCCATCGAGGCGGCCCGCCCCTGCGGCGCGAGGATCGTCGCCTCGCCGCCCGCGGCGACGTGATGGCCCAAGAGCCTGACCCATTGCCAGGTCGAGCCGCCGGGGTCGAGGCTGTGCAGAAGGCAACAGACCCTCTTCACCCCCAACGGCGCTCTCATCCCGCGAGGATATTCGCGACTGGCTTCGGCCGGTTGGAATACTCACCACCTTGACCCCGCTGACCCCCTCCGATCTGGCGCCCAATCTGCTCGTCGGAGCCGAGGTCGAGATCGGCGAGGGCGTCGAGCTCGGCGCGAACGTGATCATCCACGACAAGGTGATGATCGAGCGGGGGGCGCGGATCGACGACGGGGCCCTCCTCGGCCGGATCACCACCGTGAACCGCCGTTCGAGGAGCCCGGACCGCGAGGCCGGCGCGACGATGGTCGGGGCCGCCGCGATCGTCTGCGCCTACGCGATCGTCAGCGCCGGGGCCCGGATGGCGCCTCACTCGCTGCTCGGAGATCATGCCCATCTCCGCACGGCAGTCCGTCTCGGGACCGACGCCGTCGTCGGCGCCTCCTGTGGGATCGGGCGCGAGGCGCGGATCGGGGACAGGACCCGGATGCAGAACCAGTGCATCCTCGGGCCGGGCGCCATCATCGAGGAGGATTGCTTCCTCGGCCCCGGCGTGCATCTCCTCACGGGACGGACGATGAACGGCGCCGACCGCAGGCCGCCGCCGGTTCTGCGCCGCGGCTGTCAGATCGGCGCCGGCGCCAAGATCATGTCGGGGGTCGAGATCGGCGAGGAGGCGGTCGTCGGCGCGGGCGCCGTCGTCACCGTCGACGTCAAAGCAGGGACGACCGTCCGCGGCGTCCCCGCCCGGGCGGGGACGGCGGCACCGGAGGAAATCGCTCAGCTCGGGTAGTCGGGGTCGCCTGGGAGCACGACCCGGTGCTCCTCCCTGGTGCCGATCACCTTCGGCAGGATCGGCTCGACGACGCGGTCGCGGTGGGCCTCGATCGCCTCGGCCGCGGTCCCGAACGAGGTCAGGGCCCGGAGCTGGGCCAGGGTCGGGAACGCCAGCGCCATCTCGCCGGCGGCCTGCGCGTCGATCGCGGTGGACGGCGCGAACCAGCCCGCCTCGGTGGTCTCGACGCCGTCCGCCTTGGGCGGCGTATGGGGAGGGGCGAGGGCGAGGAAGAACCAGGCGTCGAAGCGGCGGGATACGACCTCGGGCGTGATCCAGCGCGAGAAGAGCACCAGCTCGGCGTCGTCGCCGAGCTCGATGCCCGCCTCCTCGGCCAGCTCGCGGGCGGCGCAGGCGCGGTGGCCGGGCTCGCCGTCGCCGTCCTCGGGATCGACCGCGCCGCCCGGGAACACCCACACGCCGGGCATGAATTTCGCCTTCTCGGTCCGCTTCAGGAGCAGGACCTCGAGCCCGGCGTCGGCGTGCCTGCCGCCGCCGCGCACGAGCACCACCGAGGCCGCCGGGCGGGGGATCGAGGGCTCGCCCACGTTGGGCGCCTCGGCCGGACCGCGGATTCGTGCCGTCACCGGCCCAGCCTACCTTTCATCCATCCGTAACCCAGATCCATGTCACATCTGGTTTAGTCCGAATCGGTGACGCGGGGACGCACGATTGCGCTGGTTCTGGCGGCCTGCGTCGTCGTGGTCGCTTTCGCCGCCTGGCGCCTCTTCCCCCGCGACGACACGACCCGCGTCAGCGTCGGCGAAGCGGTCAGCCAGTTCCGTGCCGAAGGCGGCGGCGCGGGAGGGGGCGAGGGGGCGCTGTTCGAACGCGAACCCGGCGTCTATCGCTACCGCACCCGCGGCAGCGAGAGCGCCGACACCGGCCTGCTCAGCAGCACCCACGACTACGACGGGATCTCGACGATCACGATCAGCCCGAAAGGGTGCGGGGTGGTCGAGCGTTGGGAGGTGCTCGGCGGCCGCTGGGCGGAATTCACGTCGTGCCCGACCAAGGGCGACTTCTTCGAACTGATCGGCTTCGTCGAATACCACGAATTCTTCGGCGAAAGCCGGAGGTCGACCTACACCTGCACCGGCGACCCGGCGTCGAAACGCTCCGCCCGCCAGGTCGGCAAGACGTTCGACGGCCACTGCGAGTCGGACGAAGGCGACTCGGCGACCAGCGAGTCGCTGGTCGCCGCGATCGAAAAGGTGGACGTCGGCGGCAAGTCCTACGACGCGGTCCACACCACAACCCACGTCAAGCTCGAGGGCCATGTCACCGGAACCGCCAAGCGCGACGACTGGCGCCGGCGCTCCGACGGCCTGCTGCTGAAACGGGTGACGAGCAGTGACGCCCACATGAGCGGCACGATCGACGCCGACTACCACGAGAGCTACTCGATCGACCTGCTCTCGGTCACTCCGCGCCAGTAGCGGGCGAACGGCCCAGCGCGCGCTCGCGGGAGCGCCTGAGCCAGGCTCGCCGGCCCCCCAGCGCGAGGATCAGGATCAGCGCGATCGGGGCGAGGACCGCGAGGGCGACGACCGTGACGCCGGCTGCGATCGCGAGGATCCTGCCGGCGTCGCCGAGCGCATCGTCGATTCCCCAGCCTCCACCTTCCGCGGCCGCGGCTTCCGGGTCGGAGACGACCCGGACCGAGACGCGGGCGAAATGGGTCCGCCGTTCCATCGCCGAGAGCCGCGAGCGCAGGCGCGCGAGGCGATCGCGCTCGGCACCGAGCTCGGATTCGATCGATTCCCTTTCGGAGGCGGTCGTCGCGGCTTCGAGCTCGGCGATCAGGGCGTCGACCTTCGCCCGCGAGTCCCGAGCCCTTTCCTGGAGGCCGATCGTCGGGGCCGTCACGTCGACGGCCGCGTCCGAGCGCGACCGGACCGGGCCGATCTGCGAGAGGGCCGCGAGCGCGTCGGAGAGTCTGCGGCTCGGGACCAGGAGGTCGAACGAGGCGACCGCCCGGCCCTGATCTCGTGTCCGGGTCGAGGACCGGAGCACGATCCCGTCGTATTCGTGCACGACGGCGAGTACTTCGCCGGCGGCGCTCCGCACCTCGTCCGGGGCGACGCCGAGCACGAGCCGGGCCGAGCGTTCGACGTCGCGATGCCTGACCCGGGCGGCGTACGGACCGACACTCGAGGCCTGGTCCGCGGCCGCGGAGCCGCCGGCGCTTCCCGCGCTGAGTTCCCCGCCCGCGGATTCGGACACCTCCGGGACCGGGACGCTGAACTCCCTCGCGTGGGTGGGGACGGCCTTTGGCGGGGTGGGGGAGCCCCCCGCGCTCTCGGCAAAGCGCTGCTCAGGGTGTGGCTGCCCGGATTCGGAGATCGAGATCACGGCGGTCGCGACGGCGATCGCGACCAGGGCCGCGGCACCGGCCGGCACCGCGAGGCGTCGCCAGGACAGCGCCGCGAACAGGCCCCGGAAGCGTTCGGACCTGGCGCCCAGGGTCCCCTCGCGCGGCTCGAATCCCGTCGCCGCGCGTTCGTCGAGCTCGGCGACGAACGAAGGGCGCGGGCGCGGGCGCAGCGCCTCGAGCTCGGCGACGATCCCCGGCTCGTTTCTATGCGACTCCATCGCAGGCCTCCCTCAGCTTGTCGACGACTCGGTGCAGCCTCGTCCCCGCGTTGGACTCGGTGATCCCGAGGACGGCGGCGATCTCGGCGTTGCTCAGTCCGGCGAAGTACCTGAGGGCGACCAGCTCGCGCTCGCGGGCGCCGAGCCCTTCGAGCGCGCGGGCGACCGCGATACGCCGCTCGCTGCGCTCGACCGGATGCTCGGCGTCGATCCCGGCGAGGTCGGTCGGCTCCTCGACCAGCGCCGCCTGCCGCTTCCGTCGCCGCAGCTCGTCGAGGGCGGCGTTGCGGGCGATCCCGAACAGCCAGGCTCTGGCGCTGCCGCGACGCGGGTCGAACCTGGCGCGCCTGCGAAAGGCGCGCTCGAACGCGATCGCAGTGACGTCCTCTGCGGCGCCGGCGTCGCGGAGCAGGCCGGCGGCGTATGCGTAGACGTCGTCGCGACTGCTGCGGTACAGGCGATCGAAGGAGATCTGCTCCACGGCGGCCGCCGTCTCGGTGCGGTAGGCGAGAACCTGGGTCACACCACTACTACGGCCAAGCGGCCGATCCGTCACAGGGCGCGGAGTCGTCAGGCGGCGCGGGGAAGTTCCTGCGTGGGCGCTTCGAGTGGCGAGGCGGCCGCTCGCGGCTCGAGGACGGCCTCGATCGCCGCAGAGGTGATCTCGACCAGTCGCCGCAGGTCGCCGTTCGAGATCGCCAGCGGCGGCATCAGGACGATGACGTCGCCGAGCGGGCGGATGATCGCCCCCCGCCGGCGCGCCTCGAGCGTGACCCGGTGACCGATCCGGCGCGACGCGTCGTGCTCGCCGAGGTCGATCCCGACCATCATCCCCCGGCTCCGGACCTCGACCACCCCGGGTTGGCGGGCGACCTCCGCGAGCAGCTCGCCGAGCAGGCGGATCTTCGGCTGCAGGCGGGCGAGCGTCTGCTCGCGCTCGAAGGTGTCGAGGTTGGCGAGGGCGGCGGCGCAGGCAAGGGGGTTGCCGGTGTAGGTGTGGCCGTGAAAGAAGGTGCGCCCGTCCTCGGGGGCGCCGAGGAATCCCTCGTAGATCTGCTCGGTGGTCAGCGTCGCCGCGAGCGGCAGGTAGCCGCCGGTCAGGCCCTTGGCGATGCAGAGGAGGTCGGGGGCGACGTCCTCCTGCTCGCAGGCGAACATCGTCCCGGTGCGCCCGAATCCGGTCGCGACCTCGTCGCAAATCAGGAGGACGCCGTAGCGGTCGCAGAGCTCCCGCACCGCCCGCAGGTAGCCTGGCGGCTGGACGAGCATCCCGGCCGCCCCTTGGACCAGCGGCTCGACGATCACGGCGGCGATCTCTTCCTCGTGCGCGGCGAGTGTGCGCTCGAGGTCGCCCGCGTCGCCTGGCTCGACCCGGTGAGCCTCGAACAGAAGGGGCCGGTAGGTGGCGTGAAAGAGGTCGATGCCACCGACCGAGACCGACCCGATCGTGTCGCCGTGGTAGGCGTCGCGGAGGTGGACGAACGAGCTCCGCCTCGCGTGCTGGCCGCCCCGCTGCTGCTGGAACTGGAAGGCCATCTTCAGCGCGATCTCGGTCGCGGTCGATCCCGAGTCCGAGTAGAAGACCCGGCTCAGCCCGGGCGGCGCGATCTCGACCAGTTTCGCCGCCAGCTCGGCGGCGCCGGGGTGGGTGAGCCCGAGCATCGTCGAGTGGGCGACCCGGTCGAGCTGGTCACGCACCGCCTGGTCGATCTCCGGATGCCGATGGCCATGGACGTTGCACCAGAGGGAGGAGACGCCGTCGATGTAGTGGCGGCCGTCGGTGTCGATCAGTTGCCAGCCCTTGGCGCGAGCGATCGGCAGCGGCTCTTCCTCGCACCACCCCTGCTGCTGGGTGAACGGATGCCAGAGGTGATCGTGGTCGAGCTGCGCGTTGTCCACCGGCATCCCGGCTGAGACTAGATCCGGTGGCGGCGGCAACTTCGGCCGGGTGATATGCGTCACACAGACAACTATTGCGGTCGAGAAATAGTTGTGCCTATGCAACTATCAGTTGGATGCATGCTACGGATCTGAAAGCGATAGTCGACGAAGTCGAGGCGCCACGCGCGATCGGCGAGGAGGCCCAGGAGACGGCGGCGCGACTCGGCGCCCTGCTCCGTCACGTCTTCCTCTACGACCGCGGCAACATGCTCAGCGTCGTTGAGGAGAGCGGGCTCTCGATGACCCAGACCAAGGCCCTGCTCGAGCTCGCGGGTCTCGGCGAGGAGGCCGAGCCGCGCCACGTTTCGGACCTGGCAGAGACCTTCGGCGTCTCGGTTCCCTCGATGAGCCGCGCGGTCGACGCGCTCGTCAAGAAACGGCTCGCGACCCGGGTCGAGGACCCCGATGACCGCCGCGTCCGCCGCGTCGCGATCACTCGCAGGGGCAAGGACCTGGTCAACACGCTGCTCGTCATCCGCCAGGCGGGCATGGAGACGTTCGCCGCCGGCCTCAGCTCGACGCAGCGGCGGAAGCTCGACGCCGCGGTCGACGCACTGATGGACCGCGAGGACATCGCCGCCGCCTACGAGATCTTGAGAGGTAGGAAGGACTCCGCCCGATGACCCGCTACCACCACCTGATCACCGACGAGAACCGCAAGTGGTGGACGCTCGGGGCGATGTGCTTCGCGCTGTTCATGATCATGCTCGACAACACGGTCGTGAATGTCGCACTGCCGTCGATCCAGAAGGACCTCGGTGCCTCGATCTCGGGTCTCGAGTGGACGACCAGCGGCTACACTCTCTCCTTCGCCGTCATTCTCGCGACGGGCGGACGCCTCGGCGACATCTTCGGCCGCCGGCTCGTCTTCCTGATCGGCGTCGTCATCTTCGCCCTCTCCTCGGCCACCGCCGGCCTCGCCCCCGATCAGACCGCGCTCGTCGTCAGCCGCGTCGTCCAGGGCATCGGAGCAGGCCTGATGATGCCGGGCACCCTGTCGATCATCACCGACGCGTTTCCTCCTCACGAGCGCGGCAAGGCGATGGGCACCTGGGCGGGGGTCTCCGCCCTGGCGCTCGCCATCGGCCCGGTCCTGGGCGGACTGCTCACTGAGCACGTCTCCTGGCGCGCGATCTTCTACCTCAACGTTCCCGTCGCGATCGGGGCCGTCACGGCCACCCTCTTCGCCGTCCGCGAGTCGCGCGACACGAGCGTCGGCAAGGAGGTCGACTACCTCGGCGTGGCGACACTGACGACGGGCCTCACGGCGCTCATCCTCGCCCTCGTCGAGGGCAACAGCTGGGGCTGGGGGTCGGCGCCGATCGTGGCGCTGCTGGTCGGCTCGATCGTCGGGCTCGCGGCCTTCGTCTTCGTCGAGCAACGCGTCAAGGCCCCTATCGTCCAGTTCGAGCTGCTGTCGAACCGCAACTTCCTCGGTGCCTCGATCGTGGCCCTGATCATCACCTTCGCGATGATGGGCGTCTTCTTCTTCCTCGCCCTCTATATGCAGAACATCCTCGGCTACTCGCCGCTGGAGGCGGGCGTGAGGTTCCTGCCCTCGACGCTGATGATCGTCGCCGTGGCGCCGATCGCGGGCCGGCTCGCCGACCGCTTCGGCCCGCGCTGGCTGATGGTCGGTGGGCTGACGCTGCTGACCGCGTCGCTGCTGAGCTTCACCCAGATCGCCGTCGACTCGACCTACGCCGACCTGTTGCTCGGTTTCGTCCTGCTCGGCATCGGGATCGCGATGACGATGTCGCCGATGACCAGCGCCGCGATGAACGCGGTCCCGGTCCAGAAAGCCGGCGTCGCATCCGGCGTCCTCTCGATGTTCCGGATGATCGGCGGCAGCCTTGGCGTCGCCGTCACCGGGGCGATCTTCCAGAGCGCCGTCGGAGCCGACTTCGCGTCGGCGACCCCGCAGGAATTCGTCGACGCGCTGGCAACCGCGATGGGTGTCTCGGCGGCGGTCGTCGCGCTTGGCGTCGTCGTAGCCGCAGTTGTGATCCGGACCTCCCGCAAACCCGGCGAGGTCCCGCTCGAGGTCGCCGAGGCCGAGGCGAGCCCCGGCGGAGAGCTGCTCGCAGGTCGCACCGGCTGAGCAGGCTCAGGCGCTGCTCAGCGGGGGCCAGCGTTTCGGGTCGCTGAGGTCGAGTCTCGGCACCGTCTCGACCCTGACCGCGCCGAGCGCGGCGATCGTCTCCAGGTTCGAGGCCTCGACGGTGCTCGGGACGTCGGGCCAGGGCGTGAGGACGACCATCGCGACCTCGAGCCCGGCGCTCCTCGCCGCCTCGAGGGTGAGCAGCGTGTGGTTGATCGTCCCGAGCCCGGGCGAGGCGGCGACGACCAGCGGCAGGGCGAGGCCGGCGGCGAGGTCGCGCACGGTGTAGCCGGCGGCGAGCGGGACGAGGAGGCCGCCGACCCCCTCGCAGACCAGTTGGTCGGCTCCCTCGGCGGCGCTCGCCGCGGCGGCCCGCAGCCGCGCCGGGTCGATCTCCTCGCCCGCGAGCGAGGCCGCCAGGTGCGGCGAGGCCGGCGGCCCGTAGCGGTAGGGGGCGATCTCCTCGTCGCCCTGCTCCGATCCGGCGGCCCGCCGCAGCAGCTCGTGGTCAGGCTCGCCGGGGTCGCCGAGGCCGGTGACGGCCGGCTTGAACACCGCGACCCGCGTGCCGGCCCCGGCGAGGGTGCGGGCGATCAGCGCCGCGACGACGGTCTTGCCGACCTCGGTGCCGGTGCCGGTGACGAAGACGCCGCGTATCAAAGGGTTTCGCGCTTCGCTCGCGGCGCGATGAGCCAGATATTGACGCTTGCTCGCTCCGCGCTCACGGTCACGCGGCGAGGCGAATCGGCGGCCTCTGGGCGCCGGCACCGAGGCTACGCGTTGCGGCGCCGAGGGCCCGCGCCGCGCGCTGGAGCGCGGTCGGGTCGTGCGTCGACATCGCGGTGAAGCGAAGCCGCGCCGTCCCCTCCGGAACGGTCGGCGGCCGGATGCCCTGGGCGAACACGCCGTGTTCGAGAAGCGCTTCGGAGATCCTCATCGCCTGTCCGGAATCGCCGATGTGGACCGGGACGATCTGGCTCTCCGAGTCGCCGACCGGGAGGCCCTCGGCGGCGAGCGCCTCGCGCAGGACGGCGGAGTTGACGGCCAGCCGCTGGACCATCTCGGGCTCGGCCTCGAGCAGCGCCAGCGCCTCCTGCGCGGCTGCGACCACCGGCGGCGGCAGCGCGGTCGAGAAGATGAACGAGCGAACGGTGTTGAGCAGGTACTCGACCATCTCGCTCGAGCCGCAGACGTAGGCGCCGTAGGAGCCGAGTGCCTTGCCGAGCGTTCCGACGAGCAGGTCGACATCTTCGTCGAGGCCGGCGGCGGCGACCGTGCCGCGGCCCCCCGGGCCCACGGTCCCGGTCGCGTGCGCCTCGTCGACCATCAGCCTGCAGCGGTGGCTCCGGGCCAGTCTCAGGAGGCCCTCGAGCGGGGCCCGGTCGCCGTCCATGGAGAAAAGCCCGTCGGTGACGATCAGCGAAGCCCGGTCGCCGGCCAGACGCAGGCCCCAGGCGAGGTGCTCGAGGTCGGCGTGGCGGTAGACGAAGGTCTCGGCCCGCGCCAGCCGGCATCCGTCGATGATGCTGGCGTGGTTGAGCTCGTCGCTGAAGACGACCTCGCCGCGCTGCGCGAGGGCGGCGATGACGCCGGTGTTGGCGAGGTAGCCGGACCCGAACAGGAGCGCCGCGTCGTGACCTGTGAACGCGGCCAGCCGCTGCTCGAGGGCACGGTGGGGGTCCATGCTGCCCGAGATCAGCCGTGAGGCCCCGGCCCCTGCCCCCCACCGGATCGCCGCCTCGGCGGCCGCCTCGCGCACCAGCGGGTGGCCGGCGAGGCCGAGATAGTTGTTCGAGCAGAGCAGCAAGACCGGATGGCCGTCGAGCAGGACCTCGGGTCCCTGGCTGCTCTCGACCAGTCGCACTCGCCGGTGGAGCCCCGATTCGCGGAGCTCCTCCAACCGCTCGGCGATCTCGGTCATGCCGCCGATCGCTTCGGGTACGGGGGAGGCGTCTTCGCCTTCTTGATCACCCGGAGCTGGGTCGAGGGGTCCCAGAAGTCGGCTTCGTCCTGATGGTCGATCAGCTCGTCGATCGGCGTCGTCGGGGTCCTGCCGTCGAGCCAGCCGGAGCGGTTGTCGGGTCGCGGGTTCGACCCGTTGTCCGGCTGGCGCGCCACGTTCAGCCCGAGGTCCTCGAACATCGCGCGGTCGTCCTCCGGCTCAGCGCCGAGAGTGGTCAGGAAGTTCCCCATCATTACGCCGTTGAGGCCGGCCTTCACGGCGAGCGGCTGGAGGTCGCCGAGGTTCTCGACCCTGCCGCCGCAGAGCCGGAACAGGGCTCCCGGAATGATCAGTCGGAAGATCGCGACCCACTTGACGACCTCCCAGGCGTCCATCAGCGGCCGGTCGCCGAACTTGGTGCCGGCGCGTGGGTTGAGGAGGTTGATCGGGACCGAGGTCGGGTTCAGCTCGGAGAGCTCGAACGCCATCTCGACCCTCTGCTCGGGTGTCTCGCCGAGGTTGAGGATGCCGCCGACGCAGGTCTCGAGGCCTGCCTCCTTGACCGCCTCGATCGTCCGCAGCCGGCCCTCATACCGGACCGTGGTCGAGACCTCCGGGTAGTAGGAGCGCGCCGACTCGACGTTGTGGTGGACTCGCTGGATCCCCGCCTCGCGGAGCCGCGTCGCGCGCTCCGCCGACATGTGGCCGATCGAGGCGCAGCGCTTGAGATTGGTCTGCTCAGCGACGAGCCTCGCGCCCGCGAGGATCTTCTCGAAGTCGCGTTTGGAAAGGCCCTGGCCCTGCGTGACCATGCAGAAGCGGTGCGCGCCCGCCGCCTCGGCTGCCTTCGCATGCTCGAGGATCTGCTCCGGCTCCATCATCGCGTGCATCGGGGTGTCGGACTCGGCGTAGCGGGACTGGGCGCAGAATCCGCAGTCCTCGGCGCAGCCGCCCGACTTGGCGTTGACCAGCGAGCACATGTCGGTCGAGTCGCCGAAGTTCTCCGACCGCACCTCCCAGGCGCGCTCGACCAGCTCGCCGATCTCGTCGTGGTCGGCCAGCCGGCCGAGGGCGAGGGCCTCGTCGAATGAGATCAGGGGTCCCATTCGGGCGCAGGCTAGGCTCCGGGCCGGACGTGGATTCGAGGACCGTCAGACGGCGCCGGGCCGCGGTCGCGGTCGGCTGCGGGCTCGCGATCGGGGCCTTCGCCTTCGGCGTCACGCTGGGCGACGGCGAGGAGGGCTCCCAGAGCGCAGCATCGCAGTTGAGCCGGTCCCAGCTCGCCGGCCAGCGGGTGATCACCGGCTTCGAGGGGACCAGCCCCCCTGCCGAGGTCCGGCGGATGGTCCGCGAAGGGGCGGTTGCCGGGGTGATCCTATTTGCCGACAACGTCCCCAGCCGTGCCGCCGGCCGCAGGCTGATCGCGAGACTGCAGTCGATCCCACGCCCGCGCGGCCTCCGCGACCCGCTGCTGGTGATGGTCGACCAGGAGGGCGGCCTGGTGAAGCGGGTGAGCGGCGCGCCGGATGGCTCGGCGCGGGAGATGGGGGAACGGGGGCCGGCGTTCAGCCGCGAGCAGGGTCGCCGCACGGCGCTCAACCTGCGAAACGTCGGCGTCAACGTCAACCTCGCCCCGGTGCTCGACGTCGGCCGACCGGGCGGCACGATCGCCGAAACCGACCGTGCCTTCGGCTCGACGCCGGCGGCGGTCGAGGCGAGCGCGATTCCCTTTGCCGAAGCGCTCCAGGCCGGAGGCGTCGCCGCCACCGGCAAGCACTTCCCCGGATTCGGCTCGGCCCGGGTCAACACCGACTTCGCCGTCCAACGCCTGGGAATCTCGAAGGCCCGGCTGCGTCGGGTCGATGAGGCTCCGTACCGCCCCTACATCGCCGCC
>DATAOP010000009.1:0-21987 GCA_036265675.1 Solirubrobacterales bacterium | reverse complement strand
CCGCTGAACTTGGCGTGCTGGGTGAGGTCGAAGTCGCCGCGGTTGGCGACCCCCTCGAGCTCCGACCACCCGATCGGGAACAGGTACTCGATGTCGCTAGTCGCCGAGGAATAGTGGGAGAGCTCGTCGGCGCCATGCGGCCGGACCCGCAGCAGCTCGGGGCGGATGCCGAGCTCGGTGTACCAGCGCTCGCGCTCGTCGATCCAGAGCCTGTGCCATTTTTCGGCGTCGGCCGGGGGGACGAAGAACTCCATCTCCATCTGCTCGAACTCGCGGGTGCGGAAGATGAAGTTGCCGGGGGTGATCTCGTTGCGGAACGACTTGCCGATCTGGGCGATCCCGAACGGCGGCCGCTTGCGGGCGAAGCCGAGCACGTTCTTGAAGTTGATGAAGATCCCCTGCGCGGTCTCCGGCCGCAGGTAGACCGTCGACCCCTGGTCGGCGACCGGCCCGACGTGGGTCTCGAACATGAGGTTGAACTGGCGCGGCTCGGACAGCTCGCCGCCGCACTCGGGGCAGCGAAGCTCGGCGTTCGGGTCGCCGCCTTCGGCCTCGACGGCCTCGCGGAGATGGTCCTCGCGCCAGCGTTTCTTGCACTCGCCGAGGCATTGGACCAGCGGGTCGGTGAACCCTTCTAGATGGCCCGAGGCCTCCCACACGCGTGGGTGCTGGAGGATCGCCGAGTCGAGGGCGACGATGTCGTCTCGGTCCTGCAGCATCGCGCGCCACCACTCGGCTTTGACGTTGTTCTTCAGCAGGACTCCGTAGTGGCCGTAGTCGTAGGTCGAGCCGAGGCCGCCGTAGATCTCCGAGGAGGGGAAGACGAAGCCGCGCCGTTTGCAGAGCGCGACGATCTCCTCCATCGTCACCGTGTCCGGCCTGGTCTCGGGGGTTGCCGCCATTCCCGGAACGGTATAGCCCGGCTGCGATAATCCGCCGGCTTCCCAATGCCCATCTACGAGTACAAGTGCGAGAACGGTCACGTCTTCGACGTGATCCAGCGAATGAGCGACGAGCCGCTGACCGAGTGCCAGGAGTGCGGGGCGCCGGCCGAGCGCGTCCTCCATCCGGTCGCGGTGCACTTCAAGGGCTCGGGCTTCTACAACACCGACTACGGGCGCAAGAAGGGCGCCGGCAAGGACGGGAGTTCCGACGGGTCGGGCGAGTCGAAGTCCTCGGAGTCCAGCTCGAAGTCCTCGGATTCCGCCAAGTCCGACTCAAAGTCGGGCGACAAGGCCAAGGCCTCTACGGCCGACTGATCGTCAGCTTCTTCGTCGCTGAGACCGGCCGGCGCCCGGGAGCGGTGCCGGTGGCGGTCAGAGAGATCGGGACCGGCGCGCCGGAGTCCGAGATCGATGCCAGGGCGCGACCCGTGAGCTTCACTCTGACGGAGGCGAACCGACCGGCTTTGACCTTGGCCGAGCCGCGGCCGATCACCGGGCCCGCGGCCTTGGTTGCGCTCGCATAGCCGAGGCGCTTCGCAACCGGCGGCGCAAGCCTCGCGACGACACCGCACCTGCCGGTGCTGCTGAGCCGGCACCTGAGCTTCAGAGCTTCTGCCCGCTCGATCTTTCCCCGGCTCTGCTTCGGCATTCTGACCGTGATCCGGAGCAGACGTTGAATCTCTCCCGGCGGGCCCCCCTTGCAGCTGCTTCCGTCGCCCGGAACGCCGCTGGTGGCGAGGGATGCCGGGCACGCAACTCCTGACTCGACGGTGATCTGGCGCGTCTCTGAAACCCGATTCCCCGCCGCATCTGCCGCGGTAATCGTGACCGTTTTCGGGCCGCTTCCGTCGTAGACGTGGGTGACGACGTCGGACCCGGCGGCGACCGTCCCGTCGCCGAAATCCCAGCCGATGGTTGTCGGGGACCAGGTGTCACTCGTGCTCGCCCGCATCGTCACCGCCTGCCCAGATTTCGCCGTGGCCGGCACCTCGATGCCGGAGAGGGTCGGCGGCGTGATGTCGTCGACGGCGACGGCGATCTGGGGGTCGCCCTCCGACTGCCAGGCGACGAGCGAGTCGCCCTCGGCCGAGGTCGTCACGACCGGCGGGCCGAATCCCGGGAAGTCGCCATTCGAGATCGGGACGGCGGAGGCGAAGGTCCCTGTCGCGGGCTTCGAGGCGGCGTAGATCGTCGAAGGGATTCCCCAGAACGCGATCGTCGCATTGCCCTGCTGAGCCGCTGCGATCACCGGATGCGAGACGCCCGTCACCGCGCTTGGATCGCTGACCGTCGCCGGGCTCGACCAGGCTCCGGTGAGCGAGGAGGCCGTCGTCGCCCTGATCCTGAAAACCCCTTCGTCGTTGTCGAGGAAGGTCGCGACTCCGAGGCCGCCAGAACCGAGGGCGACCCGCGGTTCCTCGACGTGGACGCCGGTCTCGCTGAGGATCCGGGCAGGTTCGCTGATACCACCGAGGTCGCTGAAGCTGGACCGGTCGTTCATCTGCAGTTTCGTCCCGACGTTGACCCAGGACATGATCCGTTGGCCCGCCGAGTTGATCGCGATCTGCGGTTCGCCGTCGGTGACCGGCACGACCGCTCCTTCGCCGAAGTTGGGAGTGAGGCGACTTGGAGTCGTCCAGGCCGTCGAGCCATGTCGGACCGAGTATTTGACCTCGATCACGGGATCGGTGGGGCTGTTGTCTCTTTCCTCGCGCCAGACTGCGAAGGCGTAGCCGGCAGGGCTGACTCCGAGGTTGGGATTGAGCACGACCTTCCCCGCGGTGCTCACCTGGGTGTCGGGCTTCCAGCCTTCGGTCGGCGGGTGATAGGCGGATCGCACCGTGTTGTCGCTCCCCAGCCAGATCGCGACTGCTTTGCCCGAATCGTCGATTCCGACCCTCGCGGCGGAGCCACCGACGGACCCCGGCACTTCGAGCCCGCCGTTCCACGAATTCCCCGGCCGGTAGGCACCGCGGATCGCGGATGAGGGTTTGTCGCAGTCGGCGACGACGACCGCGTCGCCGGAGGGGTTGACCGTGAGGCGCGGGTCGTGGCAGTCGTAGGTCGAGTTGAGGCCGATCCGCGAGACCGAGGCTTCCCAGGGGCCGCCCGCGGGCCTGTAGGCCGAGCGGATCCCGCGGCTGCCGGCTGTGCCCGTGGTCCACACCGCGGTCGTGTTTCCGGCCGCGTCGACCGCGATCTGCGGCTGGGTGGAGGTGACGCCCGGCTCCGAGATCCCGACCGGCCCGGTCCAGGCCGCGCCTGCGGGGCTCGCCGCGGAGCAGACGAGGAGGCCGGTCGCGACGCTGACCCAGAGGGATTTCCAGATTGAACTCATTCCTCTGATCAATCCTCGGCAGCGCAGCCCTGTTGCGCGAGGGTCATCCGTCCATCAGCTTCTTCACGGCGCGGCGCCGCTCGGACTCCGGCACTTCGACGCTGGTTTCCGGCCCCGTTTCGCACCCGGCGTTCTGCCCGGAGCAGAGGACGTCGGCTTCGGAGTCGCCGCCGATCCCGGCGGCGAGGACGAGCTGCGGCATCGTAAAGAAGCCCATGTCGCTGACGAAGGCCTTCGGCGCCTCCCAGCCGATGATCGGTCCCTTGATGAAGTTGTAGGGGATGCGCAGCGGGTCGGTGAGCCGTCCCTTGATGCCGCTGATCACTTCCTGCTGGGCGCGCTCGCGGTCGTAGTCGTTGTAGCCGAGGCTGAAGGCGCTGGGCCCCGGCCCGGGGCATTCGCTCGGCTCGCGGATCCGGGCGTAGGTCAGGGCCTGCTCGCCGTCGAGGGTGTGCTCGCCCTTGCCGAGCCGCAGCGTGAAGCCACCCTGGCCGCCGCCGGCGCCGCCCGAGATGTTGGCGCAGATCTTGTGCGGGACGTCGACCTTGACCCCGCCGACCGCGTCGATCAGGTCTTCGAAGCCGGTGAAGTTGATGATCGCGACATGGTCGATCCTGATGTCGAGGAAGTTCTCGACCGCCTGGATCTGGGCCTTGGCGCCGCCGAAGGCATAGGCGGCGTTGATCTTCTGCGGGTTCTGCCCGGGGATCTCGGCGTAGGAGTCGCGCGGGATCGAGAGTTTGTTGAACTTGCCGGCGCCGGCCCGGATCAGCATCAGGGTGTCGGCGCGGAACTGGCCGACGGAGCAGGGGCCGTGCGGGGCGTCGCCGTGCGCCTGCTGGTCGAAGCAGGTCTGGCTCGGAGCCGCACCCGGCTCCTTGGTGTCGGGCGGGCGGGCGTCGGTGCCGATCACCAGGATCGTCTGCGGGTTGACGAGCAGGAACGGGTTGCCGTGCAGCGCCGACTTCGCTTCGCCGGAGAGCTTGAAGGCCTGGATCTGGGCCGAGACGGCGAAGGCGAGGAAGCTGATGAAAATCCAGGCGAAGGCAGCGATGCCGACCCACTTCAGAATTCCCCTGCCGCTGATCCGCGAACGATCGCCGCCGAGGTCACGGTCGGTGCCGCCGCCGCGGCCGGGCAACCACGAGCCCCGGCTGGAGCGCTCGCGCAGGCTCGAGAGGTCCGGTTTGCGGAGTCTCGACAGAAGCCCCTTGCGGGACTTGTAAACCTTGTAATCGGGCGGTCCTGGCGGCCGCTGCTGATCGCTCTCGGGCATGAAAGGCTTAGGAATGATGCCGATGCAGGCGGCTGACTGCGAAAACACGAGATGAGCCCGGCCGAATCGATAGGCGTCGACCTCGGCGGGACGAAGATGCTTGTCGGGGTTCTCGACGGCGGTTCCGAGGTCGTCTGGGAGAGCCGAGAGGGCTCGAAAGGCCAGACCGAGCAGGAGCTGGTTGAGCTTCTGGTGCGCGAGATCGGCGAGGCGCGGGCGCAGCGGACCGGCGTCGGCGCGATCGGGATGGGGATCCCGGCGACGATCGATCGCGAGCGCGGCGTCGCTGTCTCCGCCGTCAACCTCCCGATCGAGGACCTGCCGCTGCGCGACCTGGTCGCGAAGCGGACGGGCCTGCCGGCCTTCCTCGACAACGACGGCAACGTGGCGGCGCTGGCCGAGTTCCTCTACGGCGCCGCGAAGGGTGCCCGCAACGTCGTCATGCTGACGATCGGGACCGGGATCGGCGGCGGCCTGATTCTCAACGGCGAGCCCTATCGCGGCTCGACCGGGGCCGGGGCCGAGCTCGGTCACTTCACTATCGACCTCGACGGGCCCCGCTGCCAGGGGAACTGCCCCAACAGCGGCTGTCTCGAGACGCTCACCTCGGGGACGGCGATCGGACGCGAAGGCCGGGCGGCGGCGGAACGCGAGCCCGATTCCGCCCTCGGCAGGCTGCTCGCCGAGGGCCATGCGATCGACGGCAGGCAGGTGACCGAGGCGGCGAGGGCGGGCGATGCGGCCGCGATCGGCGTCCTCGATCTGATCGGAGGCCGGCTCGGGATCGGACTCGCCGGACTCGCCAACATCTTCGAGCCGGAAGTGATCGTGGTCGGCGGCGGTGCGATGGCGGCCGGCGACCTGATCCTCGAGCCGGCGCGGCGCGAGCTCGCGGCGCGCGCGCTGCGGCCGATGAACGGGACCCCGATCGTCCCGGCCGAGCTCGGCGCCGACGCCGGGATGATCGGCGCGGCGGCGATGGCCCGGATCGAACTCGAGCGCGGCGGCGGCGGCTGATGCCGGGCTCGCTGATCGTCTGCCCGACACCGATCGGAAACCTCGACGACATCACCCTCCGGGGGCGCGACGCGCTCGTCACCGCCGATTACATCGCCTGCGAGGACACCCGCCGGACGGGCGCGCTCCTCGACCGCCTCGGGATCCGCCCGGCGCCGCCGCTCGTCTCGATCCACGAGGGGAACGAAACGATGCGTGCGACCGAGCTAGCGCAGCGGATCGAGCGCGGCGACACGATCGTGCTCGTCTCCGACGCCGGGATGCCGGCGATCTCCGACCCTGGCTTCCGGCTCGTCCGCCGCTGCATCGAACGGAGCCTCGAGGTCAGCGTCCTGCCGGGCCCCTCGGTGGTCCCGGTCGCGCTCGTCGCCTCCGGGCTCCCAACCGACCGCTGGCGCTTCGAGGGCTTCCTGCCGAAGCGCTCGGGTGAGATGGAGCGGGTGCTGCGCTCGGCCGAGACCGTGATCGCGTTCGAGTCCCCGCGCCGGGTCGGCGAGTCGCTGGCGGCGCTGGCGGCGATCGCGCCCGACCGTCCCGCCGCCGTCTGCCGCGAGCTGACGAAGATGCACGAGGAGGTCGCGCGCGGCTCGCTCGCCGAACTGGCGCGCCGCTTCCGCGGCGACGTCAAAGGCGAGATCGTGCTGGTGATCGGACCCGCCTCCTCTGAAGACCATGATCGCGACGTCGGCTTTGCCGTCGACGCGCTGCGCCACCTGGTCCAGTCGGGGGCGCGGCCGCGGGCGGCCGCGAGCGTGGTCGCCGCGCTCACCGGGACGCGGGCGAACGACCTCTACCGTGCCCTGACCGGCCGCGAGCCGCGGCAGTAGCGCGGAGCGACCGGCCTAGTCGTTCGGGAGGTCGAAGATCGTGATCGGGAGGCGGATTCGCTCCCACAGTTCCTCGACCAAGCCGCGCTCCTGCCAGCCGGCGCGGTCATCGGCGCGGAGCGCTATCAGGATGTGGGTCGGCGAGAAACGGGCGACGGCATCCTCGAACGCAAGGATCGGATCGTCGGCGCCGACCGTCCCCTCGGCGTCCGCGCCGATCTCGCCCAGCTGGCCCAGCACCTTCTGAAGGCGCTCATCCGCCTCCTGCGTCGCCCTGTCGGTGTCGGACGAGAGCCATTGGAGCCGGCCGGGGAGCGTCGGCGAGAGCACCAGGATCTGGTCCGCCTCGTCGACCAGCCGGCGGACGCCCGCCGGCAACCGATCGGGACTCGACGCGACTTCGCCCGCGGCGATTAGGAGGCGGTCGCTCACCGGGCCAGGGTATCCGAGCGAGTGTTACAGCTAGGCTCGGCGCCGAGATATGGCTGCAAACACCTACTACGTCACGACCCCGATCTACTACGTCAACGCCGAGCCGCACCTCGGTCATGCGTACTCGACGATGGCGGCCGACATCCTCGCCCGCCACATGCGCCAGCGCGGGCGCGACGTCTTCTTCCTGACCGGGACCGACGAGCACGGCGAGCCGATCGAGACCGCTGCCGAGCGCGAGGGCGTGACGCCGCAGGAGCTGGTCGACCGCAACGCCGAGAAGTTCCGCCGGATGATGCCGATCATCGACGCGACGAACGACTTCTTCATCCGCACTTCGGACCCACGCCACACCGAGCGGGTCGCCGAGATCATCCAGCGCGTCTATGACAACGGCTGGGTCGACAGGGGGATCTACGAAGGCTGGTACTGCCCGCGCTGCGCCGATTTCAAAACCGAGCGCGAACTGGGGCCGGGACAGACCTGCCCGATCCACGAGATCGAGCTCGAGCGCCAGCGCGAGGAGAACTGGTTCTTCAAGCTCTCCGCGTTCCAGGCCCAGCTCGAAGGGCTCTACGAGGAACGGCCCGACTTCGTCGTCCCCGACTTCCGCCGCAACGAGGCGGTGGCGTTCATCAAGCAGGGGCTGGAGGACGTCTCGCTCTCGCGGCCGAAGCTGAAGTGGGGGATGCGGCTGCCCTGGGACCCCGACCAGCGGATGTACGTCTGGTTCGACGCCCTCCTCAACTACGTCACCGCCCTCGCCTTCGCCCGCGACGGCGAGGACCTGAGCGACCGCTACTGGCCGGCGACGCTGCACGTGATGGCCAAGGACATCCTCAAATTCCACGCGGTGATCTGGCCGGCGCTGCTGTGGGCGGCCGACCTCGAGCCGCCACGGCGGATGGCGATCCACGGGTTCCTGCTGATGGGCGAGCGGAAGATGTCGAAGTCGCTCGGCAACGTCCTCGACCCGTTCGAGGTGATCGACCGCTTCGGCCCCGACGCGCTCCGCTTCTACTGCTTCCGCGAGGTCAGCTTCGGCCAGGACGGCTCGATCTCGACCCAGGGGTTCGAGGCCCGCTACGAGACCGAGCTCGCGAACGACTTCGGCAATCTCGCCAGCCGGGTGCTGGCGATGATCGAGCGCTACCGCGACGGGACCGTCCCGGTGGCCGCGGTCGACGCCGTCCTCGAGGAGGACTTCGAAGGCGCGGTCGGCCGCTTCAGCGACCTCCTCGACCGCGCCGAGCTGTCCCAGGCCCTCGAGGAGGCCTGGAACCTGGTCCGGCGCCTCAACCGCTACGTCGAGGAGACGCGGCCCTGGGACCTGGCCAAGGACGAGGCCGACCCCGAGCGCCTCGACGAAGTCCTCTACAACCTCGCCGAGGGTCTGCGTGTCACGACCCTGCTGCTGGCGCCCTACCTGCCGCAGACCACCGAGCAGCTGCTCGCGGCCCTGGCCGAGGACTCGCGCGAGCTAGCCGAACTCGGGTCGCGGTCCGGCGGCCAGAAGGTCGAACGCGTCCCGCCGCTCTTCCCGAAGATCGAGTCCGAGGGCTAGGCCAGAGCGTCGGGGCCGAGCTGGGAGGGCTCGGTGTAGCCGCAGAGGGCCATCGTCAGGTCGAGGTCGGCGAGGATCATCTTGAGAACGGTTTCGACCCCCTGCCGGCCCTCGAGGGCGAGCCCCCAGATGTAGGGGCGGCCGAGGAGGACGGCGTCGGCGCCGAGGGCGAGCGCCTTGATGATGTCGCTGCCGCCGCGGATGCCGCTGTCGAAGAGAACCGTGAGGTCGTCGCCGACCGCCTCGGCGATCGGCGGCAGGGCGTCGAGCGACGCGATCGCGCCGTCGACCTGGCGGCCGCCGTGGTTTGAGACGACGATGCCGTCGAGCCCGCGGGCGGCGGCCTCGCGGGCGTCATCGACGTGCTGGATGCCCTTCACCAGGATCGGCAGCGAGGTCAGCTCGCGCAGCCACTCGAGGTCGTCCCAGGTCAGCGAGGGGTTGACGTAGACGCCGAGGAACTGGCCGGTCGCGGCACCGACGTCCTCCTCCGGAGTCTTCTCCAGCCCCTCGCGGAACACCGGGTCCTGGAAGAAGTTCGCGACGCCCATCCCCTGCAGGAATGGCGCCCAGGCCTGCTGGAGATCGCGCGGCTTCCAGCCGGGGATGAAGGTGTCGACGGTGACGACGATGGCGCCGTAGCCCGCGTCCTCGGCTCGCCTGACGAAGCTTTCGACGATCCGGCGCTCGTTCGACCAGTAGAGCTGGAACCAGTGGGGCGCGCCGTCGCCGGCCGCCTCCGCGATTTCCTCGAGGGTGCAGTGCGAGACCGTGCTGGCGATCATCGGCACCCCGAGCGCCCCGGCGGCGCGGGCGGTCGCCAGCTCGCCGTCGTCGTGGACGACCTTCTGGACGCCGATCGGCGCCAGCAGCAGCGGCGCCGGCATCTCGGTCCCCAGCACCGTCGTCGAGAGGTCGCGCTCGCCGACGTCACGCAGCATTCGAGGGACCAGGTGGTGGCCCGCGAAGGCGCCCCGGTTGGCGGCCATCGTCTCCTCGCTGCCCGCGCCGGCGAAGACGTAGGCGGCCGCGCTCGGGTCCATCTCCTCGGAGGCCCGCTGCTCGAGCGCGGCGATCGCGACCGGGAGCGTCGGCACCTCGCCGCCGAGCCCGCGGGCGTAGATCTCACGGTAGTAGTCCGCAGGGTCCGGCATCACAAATCTTCGCGCTTCGCTCGCGGCGCGGAGAACCAGATTGCGACACTTGCTCGCTCCGCGCTCATCCCAGGAGGCTATTCATAGACTCAGCCCCGTGATCGACTCCCACACCCACCTCTTCCTCTGCGAGGGGGAGGAGGACGGCTTGGTCGAGGCGGCCGAGAAGGCCGGCGTGCGGCGGATCCTCAACGTCGGCCTCGGCGCCGAGACGAACCGGACCGCGCTCGCCGCCGCCGAACGCCACGAGGGCGTTTTTGCGACCGCCGGCTGCCACCCGACGACAGCGGGCGAATTCGACGACGACCTCGCCGCCGAAGTCTGGGAGCTCGCCGGGCACGAGAGGGTGCGGGCGATCGGCGAGACCGGGCTCGACTTCTACCGAGAGACCGCGACCCGCGGGGAGCAGCAGGTCGCGTTCGTCGCCCAGATCGAGATCGCCGACCGCTTCGGCCTGCCGATCGTGATCCACGCGCGCGATCCCGACGGGGAGTCGGGGGCGGTCGACGAAGTCTTCAACATCCTCGACCAGCACCCGGCCGAGGTCCCGGTGATCCTTCACTGCTTTCTCGCCCCGTGGAGGGTGCAGGACGCGATCGAGCGCGGCTGGTACTGCTCGTTCTCGGGAATCGTCACCTACCCGAAGTCCGATGACCTGCGCGGGGCCGCCGTGGCGCTGCCCGACGAGCTGATCCTGGTCGAGACCGACGCCCCCTACCTTGCGCCGCAGCCGGTGCGGGGGAAGCCGAACGAGCCCGCCAATGTCGTCGCGACGGCGGAGGTGGTGGCGCAGACGCGGGGTCAGACCTACGAGGAGCTGGAGCGGGTCGTCGAGGCGAACGCGCGCACCCTCTTCGGCTGGTAGTGATCGTGGTCAGGCTCGGCCAGAACTTCCTCGCCGACCCGAATCTGCTCGACGCGATCGTCCGCGACGCCGAGCTCGACGAGGGCGACGTCGTGCTCGAGGTCGGCGCCGGGGAGGGGGTGCTGACCGAGCGGCTCGCTGCGGCGGCATCCCACGTCCACTCGGTCGAGCTCGACCGCGGGCTCGGGCCGGTGCTGGCCGAGATCGCCGCGCGGCCGAACGTCGATCTGCACTGGGGCGACGCGATGAGGATCGACTTCGCCGCGCTCGACCCGGCCCCGACCGCCCTCGTCGCCAACCTGCCCTACTCGATCGCGACGCCGCTGATCCTGCGCACGATCGAGGAGCTCCCGTCGCTGGTCCGGTGGACGGCGATGGTCCAGCGTGAGATCGCCGACCGCCTGCGGGCCGGGCCGGGCAGCCGCGCCTACGGCTCGCCGAGCGTGCTCGTCCAACTCGCCTGCGAGGTGCGGCTGATCCGCACCGTCGACCCCGCCGTCTTCCGGCCCCGGCCCCGGGTCGGATCGGCGATCCTCGGCCTGACGCGGACGTGGCCCGGCGCGGACCCCGGCACGCGCGAGCTGGTCCGAGCCGCGTTCGCCCACCGCCGCAAGGCGCTGCCGCGCTCGCTCGAGCACGTGCGGCCCGGGATCCGGGAGGCGGCGCGGGAGGCTCTCGGCGAGATCGGGCTCCCCGCGGACGCCCGCGCCGAGGCCCTCTCACCCGAGGAGTTCGCGGCAATGGCGGCGAAGCTGGGGCGATGAAGCTTCACGCCCCCGCCAAGCTCAACCTCTGCCTCTACCTCGGGCCGCGTCGCGCCGACGGCCTGCACGAGCTCTGCTCGCTGTTCGAGCCGCTGACCCTTTCCGACCTGATCGAGGTCGAGGAGGCCGCCACCGACGAGGTGGTCTGCGAGGGCCTCGAGGGCGAGAACCTCGCCGAGCGGGCGCTGGCCGGGCTCCGCGCCCGCGGCTGGGACGGGCCGCCGCTGCGGATCGGGATCGAGAAGCGGATACCGGTCGCCGCCGGGCTCGGCGGCGGCAGCGCCGACGCGGCCGCGGTCCTCCGGCTCGCCGCCGGCGCCAGGGTGGGGGACCTACCGGAGCTCGCCGCCGAGCTCGGGGCCGACGTCCCGTCGCAGTTGGTCCCGGCGCTTTCGCTGGTGAGGGGAGCGGGCGAGCGAATCGAGCGCCTGCCGGACCCGAGCCCGCACGCGGTCGTCCTCCTGCCCGGCGGCGGCGGACTCAGCACCGCCCGGGTCTTCGAGGAGAGCGACCGGCTCGGCCTCGGCCGCAGCGCTGGGGAGCTCGACGAGATCGAGGCCGCACTGGGCGAGGCCGCGGGCGCCGGCGCCTCGCCCCTGGCCTACGCCGACCTGCTCGTCAACGACCTCGAGCCGGCCGCGCTCGCCCTCCGCCCCGAGATCGAGGACGCCCTCGACTCGCTGCGGGGTGCCGGTGCCGGCCAGGTGATGCTGAGCGGGACCGGACCGACGGCGGTCGGCGTCTGCGAGGACATCGTCGCCGCCGAGCGGGTCGCCGCCCGCCTCGACCGCGAGGTTGACGCAATCGTCTGCGAAGCTGGCCGCGCGCCCGATGGAACTTAGGCTCCCAGAGGACCGCCGCCGGCGCCGGATCGTGATCTTCGCGATCGGGCTCGCGATCGCCGCCGGCTACTACCTGCTGACGAAGGTCATCCCGCACGACGAACTCCAGTCGCTGCTGGAAGACATCTCGAACACGCTCGGCGCCTGGACCTACGCGCTGGTCGCGGTGTTCGCGTTCGCGGAGACCGGCGCCTTCGTCGGCCTCGTCGTACCCGGTGAGACGGTGATGTTGCTCGGCGGCGCTGTCGCCGGCCAGGGCGCGATCAACATCTACATCCTGATCGCGATCGCCTGGTTCTCGGCCTGGGCGGGAGACACGACCAGCTTCTTCGTCGGCCGCCGCCTCGGCCGCGAGTTCGTCCTCCGCCACGGCCCGCGCTTTGGGGTCAGCCACGAGCGCTTCGAAAAAGTCGAGGACTACTTCGACCGCCACGGCGGCAAGACGATCTTCATCGGCCGCTTCATCGGGCTCGTCAGGGCGCTGGCGCCGTTCATCGCCGGCAGCTCGGGAATGCGTTACCGGGCCTTCGTCCCATACAGCATCCTCGGCACCGGGATCTGGGCCTCGATCCACATCCTGATCGGGTACCTGTTCTCGCGCAGCATCGACACCGCAGCCAAGTACGCCGGCCGCGGCGCCTTCATCCTCGGGGCGCTGATCGTGATCGTCGTCGGCGGGGTCTACCTCTACCGCCGCTTCCGGGTCGAGGAGAACCGGCGCGACGCGGTGCGCTGGATGGAGGACCGGGCGGCGACTCGGTGGATCGTCGTCCTCAGCCGCCGCTTCCGGCCCGAGCTCCAGTTCATCTGGGACCGCGTCACTCCGGGCGGGACCTTCGGCCTCGAATTCACCTCGCTGATGGCGGCGCTGGCGGTCGGTGCCTTCGTCCTGATCGGCTACATCTCGATCATCAACGGCGACCCGGGGCCGACCCCGGGTGACGAAGTCGCCGCCGAAGTCGTCGAAGCGCTGCGGATCGGGTGGCTGGTGCACGTCGCCAAGGTCGTCACCGCGATTGGCTCCGCGGCGGTCGTCCTACCGCTGGCCGCGGTCTCGGCTGTGGTGCTGGCTGTGCGGCGGCGCTGGGCCGAGGTCGCGGTGCTGGTGGTCGGGATGGCGATCGTGCTGATCGGCGTGCATGAGATCAAGACGGCGGTCGACCGGCCGCGGCCGCCGGACTCGCTGGTCGGCACCAGCGGATCCTCGTTCCCGAGCGGCCATGCCGCCTACTCGACCTTCTACCTCTGGCTCGCGGTGATGGTGGTGATGAGGGTGCGGCCGGGGATCAGTCGCGGGGCGGTGATCGTCACCACCGGGATCGTGCTGACCGCGCTGGTCGGCCTCTCGCGGGTCTATCTGGGCGCCCACTACCTCAGCGACGTCAACGGCGGCTGGGCGCTCGGGGCGGCGGCCTTCTCACTCTGCGCCGCGATTGCGCTCATCATCACCACCTTGCGCCAGAATGGTGACCGTGCTGCTGCTGGCAGTCCAGAAGATCGAGAATGAGTACCTGCTGTTCGGAGCCGCGGGCCTTGTCAGCCTGGCGGCGTTCATCGGCCTCATCCTCGTCCCGGCGATCAGCTCCTACGGGCGGATCTGGGAGAAGGCGGCCGCCGGAATCCTCTCGCTGATCGTCCTCTGCGCCCTGGTCCTGACCGGGGTCGTCGCCGGCCTCCTCTTCGTCTACTACTACGACGCGATCTCCGAACTGTTCAGCTGAGCGGCGGCTTCGGAAGCCGCGCCAGCGATAATGCGAGTCATGTCCGCGACCGCCAAAGGCCAGAAAAAGGCTGCAAATCCGACCGATGCCGGCGATCTAGCGGCGCTCTCCGAGGCGGTCGAGGCAGGCGCCGGCCTGCCGGCCGTGGCGCGGGCCGCCGCGCGGGTGCTCGATGCCAGCGTCGCCCTGATCGACCGCTCCGGCGCGGTGCTCGCGGTCGCCGGGGCGTCACCGGACCAGGAGCAGAAGCTGCTGGCCGCGGGCCCGGGGGTCACGACGACGGAGCTGCGGGTGGCCGACAGCGTCGTCGGCGAGCTCCGTCACCGCGGGACGGACGAGCCCGACCCGGTGATCGCGCGGATGGTGACCACGCTGCTGGCGCTCGAGCTCGAGCGCTCGCGATCGCCCGAGTGGGAGAGCGAGGAGGTCGCGAGCGTGTTCGTCGAAGCCGTGCTCGACCGCGAGGTGACCGACCGCGGCGACATCGTCGCCCGCGCCGCCGAGCTCGGCGCCGACCTGGCGAAGGGCGCGGGGGTGATCGTGGTGCGGACGGCGCCGCGCGTAGCCCAGACCGGCGAGTGGCGCGACCGGGTGCTGAACCTCGCGATGCGGACCCTGCGCTCGTTCGCCCCCGGCTCGCTCGCCGCTCCCGACGGCGGCGAGTCGACGGCTGAGATCGCGGTGATCGTCCCGGCCGAGGACGACGAGCGCCTCGCGCGTGCGGCCGGCGGGCTCTCCCGTGAGCTCGAGGACGCGCTCGCCGGCTTCCACGTGACGATCGGCTGCAGCCGCCGCGCCGCCGATCCCGTCGACCTCCACCGGGCCGGCAGCGAGGCGCGGCTGGCGGTAAACGTCGGCGAGGCCGACGGGCGGGCGCTGCTCGCCTTCGAGGACACGGGGGCCTATCGACTGCTCCTGCCGGCGATGAGCGAGGACCCCGGCGAGCTCGAACGCTTCTACGCCGAGACGGTCGAGCCACTCTCCGCCTACGACGAGCAGTACGAGACCGAGCTGGTCGCGACCGTCGAGGCCTATCTCGACAACGACGGCAACGTCGCCGCGACCGCCAAACAGCTCTTCACCCACCGCCACACGGTTCGCTACCGCCTCGAGCGGGTGCGCGAGCTCTGCGGCCACGACGTCTCCGCCACCGAGGGCCGCGAGAAGCTCAGCCTGGGCCTGAAGGCGATGCGCGTCCTCGGCATCGCCTCGCCGCGCGGCCCGGCGCTGGAGCCCGGCGCCGAGGGCGGCAAGGTCTCGCGCGGCGCCGAGGAGTGACGGTACGCTGAGCTTCGCTTGGGGAGTGGTGTAATCGGCAACACTCGGCACTTTGGATGCCGCATTCCCGGTTCGAGTCCGGGCTCCCCAGTGCGACAAAACCGAGAGTTGCATTTCCCCCCTATGGCGGGGTAAATGCAACTCTGGGGACTCCGGCGGAACGGCAATCGACCCCGTCCGATCGTGTGCTTAGGGTGGCCACATGGAGATGGGTGGCCTGACGGCCGATCCCGAGGCCCAGAAAGAGCTGCGGCGCACATGGCGGGCGTTGATGGCGATCGGGATCGCGGCGATCGTCATCGGCTGCGTCGCGATCATCATCCCGGCCGCGTTCTCGGTCGGGACCGCGATCTTCATCGGTTGGATCCTGATCATCGTCGGCGCCTTCCTGGTCGCGGCTGCGTTCAACGCGACGACCGTGGGCACCGTCGTCTGGCGGCTGCTGTGGGCGTTCCTGACGGTCCTCGTCGGCTTCTGGCTCGTGATCGAGCCGCACAACGGAACCCTGACCCTGACCTTCGTCCTCGGCGTCTACTTCCTGATCATGGGCCTCAGCCGGATCATGGTCGCCTTTGCCGCGCGCGGCCGGCAGGGCGCCGGCCTGATCGGCCTCAGCGGGTTCGCCGGCCTCGTGATCGGAATCCTCGTCCTGGCCAAGCTGCCGAGCTCGGCCGACTGGGCGATCGGCCTCCTGGTCGGGATCGACCTGATCTTCGCCGGCTGGACTCTCGTCTCGATCGCGCTGGTCGGAAAAGACCTCTCTCGCGGCGCGAAGGCCCAAACGACCTGACACGGATTACGATTCCGGGGTGAGCTCGCCTCTGGTCCTGGTCCTGGCGGCGGGCGAGGGCACTCGCATGCGCTCCTCGCTGCCGAAGATGCTGCATCCCGTCTGCGGGCGCCCGATGGTCGCCTGGCCGATCCTCGCTGCCCGCGAGGCCGGGGCCGGCCACGTCGCCGCGATCGTCTCGCCCACTCACGACCTCTCGCCCGGATTGCCCGAGGGCGTCGAGACCGTCGTCCAGCCCGAGCCCGACGGGACCGGCGGCGCGCTGCGCGCCGCGATCGACCAGATCCGCGACGCCGACACTGTGGTCGTCCTTTCCGGCGATCATCCCGTCGTCTCTTCCGCCGCGATCGCCGAGCTGCTCGCGGCGCACCGCGACGCCGACGCCGGGGCGACGGTGATGACCGCCGTCCTCGAGGAGCCCGGCAGCTACGGGCGGGTGATCCGCGATCCCGACTCCGGCGACCTGGCCCGGATCGTCGAGGCGAAAGGCGGAGAGGGAGATGCCACGCCCGAGCAGCTCGAGATCCGGGAGGTCAACACCGGCGCCTACGCCTTCGCCGCGGCTCCCCTCGCCGATGCCCTCGGCCGGATCGGCAACGACAACGGCCAGGGCGAGTACTACATCGGCGACGCCCTGCCGCTGATCCGCGACTCGGGCCGCCGCGTTCTCGCCCAGGTCACCGAGGACGTGGGGGTGATGATGGGAGTCAACACCCGCGCCGAGCTGGCGATCGCCGAGGCCGAGTCCCGGCGCCGGATCCTCGAGGCCCACATGCTCGATGGCGTCACGATCGTCGACCCCTTCTCGACCTGGGTCGATGCCGACGTCGAGATCGCCGCCGACGCCCGGATCGAGCCCGGGTCCAGCCTCCGCGGCAGGACGACGGTCGGCGCCGGCTCGACCGTCGGCCCGCTCAGCACCCTGATCGACGCCCGCCTCGGCGAGGGCGTCGACGCTCCGCATTCCTACCTCGTCGAATGCGCCGTCGCCGACGGCTGCCGGATCGGGCCCTACGCATACCTGCGGCCCGGCACCGAGCTCGCGGCCGGCGCCAAGGCCGGCTCCTTCGTCGAGATCAAGAACTCGAAGATCGGGGAGGGCGCCAAGGTCCCGCATCTCTCCTACGTCGGCGACGCCGAGGTCGGCGCCGGAAGCAACCTCGGCGCCGGCACCGTGACCGCCAACTACGACGGATTCCGCAAGCACCGGACGGTCATCGGCGACCAGGTCCGCATCGGCGTTGACACGATGTTGATCGCGCCGGTACAAGTCGGGGACAAGGCCTACACTGGCGCCGGTGCGGTGGTGAAGGACGACGTTCCCGAAGGGGCACTTGCGGTGAGCGACAACGATCAGCGGAACATCGAGGGCTACGCCGACGAGAAGGCGGGCCGGATGCGTGAGGAGGACGAGGAGTGAGCGCGATCGAGGAGCGAAGCCCGGAGACGGCCGCGGCGCCGGCGACCGCGATCGGGCACGACTACTCGAAGCGGATGATGGTCTTCGGCGGCCGCAGCTCGATGGAGCTCGCCGCCAAGGTTGCGAACAAGCTCGACCTCGACCTCGGCCAGGTGACGCTGAAGACCTTCGCCAACGGCGAGGTCTACTGCCGCTACGAGGAGTCGATCCGCGGCGCCGACGTCTTCCTCGTCCAGTCGACGAGCGCCAACGAGCAGAGCGGGATGACCCCGAACGACGCCCTGGTCGAGCTGCTGACGATGATCGACGCCGCCCAGGGCGCTTCGGCCCACCGGATCATCGCCGTCATGCCCTGGTACGGGTACGCCCGCCAGGACAAGAAGTCGGCGCCGAGGGAGCCGATCTCGGCCCGGATCGTCGCCAAATGCCTCGAGGGCGTCGGCGTCGACCGCGTCCTGACGATGGACCTCCACGCCGGCCAGGTCCAGGGCTTCTTCGACGTCCCGGTCGACCACATGACGGCGATGCCGATGCTGACCCAGTGGTTCGTCGACCAGAACATGACCGAGGAGCTGGTGATCGTCTCCCCCGACGCCGGCCGGGTCAAGACCGCGCGTAACTTCGCACGCCGGGTCGGCACCCACTGGGCGGTGATGGAGAAGGAGCGCCCGGCACAGCAGGTCGCCGAGATCGGCTACGTGGTCGGCGACGTCAAGGGCAAGACCGCCGTCCTCGTCGACGACATGATCGACACCGCCGGCACCCTCTGTGCCGCCGCCCAGACCGTCCGCGACGAGGGCGCGGCGCGGGTGATCGCGGTTGCCACGCACGGCGTTTTCTCCGGCCCCGCCTACGAGCGTCTCGCCTACGAGAACTCGGGCATCGAGCGGATCGTCGTCACCGACACGATCCCGCTGCGCCCCGGCGCCCCAGACAACATCACGGTCCTGACGACGGCCAGCACCTTCGCCGACTCGATCCGACGGATCTTCACCGACGACTCCGTCTCGGAGATCTTCGCCGGCGAGAATCAGCTGTTTTAGCTTCCCCCGCTCTATGCGCACGATGCTGAAATGGCTCGGGCTGCTGCTGATCGCGGTGCTGCTCCTGATCCAGCTCATTCCCTACGGTCATGACCATACGAATCCCCCGGGCGGCCAACCGATCGCCTGGGACAGCCCTCGCACCGAGCAATTGATGACCGATGCCTGCATGGACTGCCACAGCAACCTCACGGAATGGCCCTGGTACTCGAACATTGCGCCGATCTCCTGGCTCGTGCAACAGGACGTTGAAGACGGCCGCGACGAGATGAACCTCTCGACCGGTGGAGCAGACGTCAGCGAGATGATCGAGAAGATCCAGGACGGATCGATGCCGCCCTGGCAGTACAAGCCGACGCATCCTGGCGCGCGCCTCTCCGATCAGGAGAAGGATGAACTGATTCAGGGCATCGAAGCGACATTCGGCGGTTGATAGGCCGCCGCGCCGGTCCATATCGCCGCGGGGCGACTTGGCGATGACCGAACCCCGGCCAACAGACGGCGATGCGTTACGATATATCGCGTTAGCTCACGATAGAAAGGATTTTTGATGCACCACAGACATCCACGACATGAGTACGGCGGGCGCCGTGAGTTCGCCCGCAGTCGCGGCTACGGCTACGGCCGCGGCCGCGGCGGGCCCCGCGCACGGCGCGGCGACATTCGCGCCGCCGCCCTCGCCCTGCTGGCCGAGCGGCCGATGCACGGCTACGAGATGATCAAGGAGATCGAGGAGCGCACCGACGGGGCCTGGACCCCGAGTGCCGGCTCGATCTACCCGACTCTCCAGATGCTCGAGGACGAGGGGCTGATCAGCGGCCAGGAGATCGAGGGGAAGCGCCGTTTCACCCTCACCGACTCCGGCCGCGCCGAGCAGGAGTCGCGGGCCGGGGAGCAGACGCCCTGGGACGCGGTGCGGGCGGGGTCCGACCCCGAGCTGGCGCAGCTGCGTGAGTCGGCCGCCAAGCTGCACCACGCGATCGCCCAGGTCTTCCACGCCGCCGACGAGAGCCAGCGGCGCAGGACCCGCGAGCTACTCGACGAGACCCGGCGGAAGGTCTACGCGATCCTCGCCGAGGAGGAGTGACGCCGGAGCCGCGATAATGCCGCCTCGATGAGCGGCCGCAGAGCACCGCGCTGATGCCGGACGGGCTGCGGCTGGTCGGCCACAAGGGCGCCGACCTGATCGCCCCCGGCAACACGCCGGAGAGCTTCGCGGCCGCGGTCGAGGCGGGAGTCGACACGATCGAGATCGACGTCCTCTGGACCCGCGACGGCCACCCGCGGCTGCCCGCCGAAGAGCGGACACCACTCGTGATCGCCCACGATTGGCACGACGTCGAGCGCCGCAGCCCCCTCACCCTCGCCGAGGGGCTCGACGCCTTCCTCGCGCCGCCGCTCGACCGGGTCGAGGTCGACCTCGACATCAAGCTCCCGGGCCGCGAGGACGAGATCGTCGATGCGATCCGCGAGCGCGACCTGCTCGACCGGGCGATGATCTCGACGATGGAGCTCTCGACCCTGGCCCGGGTCCGCGAGCTCGAGCCGCGGCTGCGGCGCGGCTGGACCTACCCGAAGGTCAGCAGGGACTGGGCCTCGAAGCGGTGGGCGCGACTGCCGATGCTGGGCGCCCTCGTTGCGATGCGGCGCCGCTTTCCCGGGATCGCCGCTCGCGAGGTGCCCAAGATGGGCGTCGGCGCGCTCTGGGTCTACCACCCGATCGTCACCCCGCGGCTTGCCGCCGTCGCCCGCGACGCCGGGGTCGAGCTGGTCGCCTGGACGGTCGACGACCTCGACCGGATGCGGAAACTGGTCGCAGCCGGCGTCACCGGCCTCTGCTCGAACGACCCGCGCCTGTACGCGTCGATCCACTAGTCGCCGAGCTCTCAGGGAGCGCTCGGCCGATCAGGTCCGGAGGAAAAACCCCGAAAGCGTTGTGGAAACACCCGGATGACCTGCAGTCGCCACGGCGATCTGATTGGAGGGCAATCAATCCAATGGTGAACGGAGGCCCAGAATGCGGTTAGGCACAGGCAGATTTCTCCCAGCGGTCGCGATAGTTGGGATCGCCGGGGTTGTCGCGGCCGGTTGCGGCGGTGGCGACGGCGGCACGACTGCGAGCGAAACGACGAGCGACCCCGGCAGCTCCGCGGCGGCAGGAGGGGAAGCGGGCGGCGCGACGGTAGTGATCAAGATGGGTGAGTTCTTCTTCAAGCCGAAAAACGCCACCGCAACGGCCGGCCTGACGACGGTCGAAGCACCGAACGAAGGTAAGACCGAGCACGAGCTGGTCCTGTTCAAGACCGACATGAACCCCGCCAAGCTCCCGACCAACTCGAGCGGCGAAGTCGAGGAGGAGAAGCTGGACAAGCTGGCGGAAACGCCGGGGGAGATCCCCGATGTCGAGGCCGGCGACACCAAATCGGCGGACCTCGAACTGACACCGGGGAAGTACGTGATGTTCTGCAATCTGCCCGGGCACTACGCCGCCGGCATGTACGGGACTCTGACGGTGACCGAATAGGAGGCTGAGCGCCGCACCGAGTTGCACCGAGGTCGCGGGCCCCGGCGATAATCGCCAGATGGCCAAATCGGAGGGCGAGCTCGAACGAGCACGCGAGGCCTGTGCGAACCAGGTCTGGGCGCAAGCCTTCGACGGGCTCTCGAATCTCGATCGATCCGAATCTCTGGGGCCCGCCGACCTCGAGCTGCTCTCGGAGGCGGCCTACATGCTCGGCCGCGAAGCGGAGTACCTGGCGACGCTGGAGCGGGCGCACCGCGCCCACCGGGAGGCCGGCGAGCCGATGGCGGCGCTGCGATGCGCTTTCTGGATCGGCATCAACCTGGCCCGCCGCGGGGAGGTCGGCCAGGCGAGTGGTTGGCTCGGTCGTGCCCGACGCCTGCTTGATGGCGAGGACGAGGACTGCGTCGAGCGGGGCTACCTGATCCTTCCGCGCGTCTTCGAGCAGGAGGCAGGCGGGGAGCTCGAGGCCGCCGCCGCGACCGCGGCCGAGGTCGCATCGATCGGCGAGCGTTTCGGCGACCAGGACCTATTTGCGCTCGCCGCCCACGAGCAGGGCCACATCCTGATCAAGGTCGGCCGCATCAAGGAGGGCCTCGGGCTGCTCGACGAGTCGATGGTGGCGGTGACCGCCGGTGAGCTCTCGCCGATCGTCTCAGGCATCGTCTACTGCGGCGCGATCCTGGCCTGCCGTGATGCGCACGCGGTCCGCCGCGCCACGGAGTGGACGGCCGCCCTTTCCGCCTGGTGCAGTCGCCAGCCAGATCTCGTTGCCTTCACCGGCCGCTGCCTTCTGCATCGTGCCGAGCTGATGCAGTCGCGCGGGGCCTGGTCGGAGGCGCTGCAGGAGGCGCGGCGGGCGAGCAAGCGGTGCGAGGAGGGAGAGAACCCGGGGGCAGCCGGAGACGCCGAATACAGGCGGGGTGAGATCGAGCGCCTGCGTGGCGGGTTCGAGGCGGCGGAGCAGGCCTACCGGGAGGCGAGCAGGCGCGGGCGGGAGCCGCAGCCGGGCCTGGCGCTTCTGCGGCTGGAGCAGGGAGATCGAGACGGTGCTTCGGCGGCGATCGCCAGGGCCCTGTCGGAGGCGACCGAGATCGGCGAACGGGTCAGTCTGCTTCCGGCACAGGTGGAGATAAGCCTGGCAATCGGGGATCTGGAGGCAGCCGTTGCGGCGAGCCGCGAGTTGGAGAC
>DATAOP010000008.1:0-11470 GCA_036265675.1 Solirubrobacterales bacterium | reverse complement strand
CGAATCCGGATGGGCCGGCCGACCTGACGATTTCCGACGGCGCGAGCCTTCGGAACGGAATCCTGACCCACTGAACGATGACCGCGCGATCTGAGAGAGAGTCCGGGTTCACGATCATCGAGGTGGTCGTCGCCGCCCTTGTCCTGACGATGGGCGCGCTCGCCACATTCGGGATGTTGAGCGCCGCGACCAAGAACACATACCGGGCGAAGCAGACCCAGGTCGCGCTCGACATGGCGCAGCAGGAACTCGAGGCGCTGCGCGGTCTCACCACCGAAGAAGTGGCCCTCACGAGCACGCCTCCGCACAGCAGCAACATCATGAGCCCCAACTATCGCGTCAACAACGGCACCTTTGCGGCGAAGCAATCACCATTGGGGGAATATCGGACCCTCGTGGTCAACGGCGGCGAACTGTACGGAGGAACCGAAGAAGAAGACGTGATCAGCGGCGGTGTCATCGAACCGGGGCCGACGAGCTTCAACAGCGGTGACCTGACCGGAAAGATCTACCGCTACGTCGTCTGGCGCAACGATGAACGATGCCCCGAAGCGACCTGCCCCGGGACGCAGGACTACAAGCAGGTCATCGTCGCCGTCAAGATGGACAAGCCGGGCAATATCTCCGCCCAGCGGGGCTACGTCGAAGTCCAGTCCGATTTCATCGATCCGCTCGACAGCAAATCCAAAGACCCAAGCCCGGGATCCGGCGGAAAAGTTGTCACCGCGCAGCAGTTCTACCTCACCGACACGCCGTGTTCCTCGACGGGGACGACGACCCGTCAGGAAATCACCGGCAACCACCTCCTTCACAACACCCTCGGAACCTGCGCGAACGGCCTCCGGACGGGCTCGACGAAGGGAGCGCCGGATGCCCTGGTGCTCGGCGCGCCGCCTGATCCCGACCCTGCAAACGTGAACATCCCGGAACTGTTCGACTATTCCGACGACTCCTATCTGGAGCCGACCCCGAACACCGACAAAGGGGTCCAGATCCGCCGCGACGACACCAACGGCTGCCACTATGTGCCCTCCGGAGTCACGACTCCGCAGTCGCAGGTCCACCGCTGGGTCTCGGACCCGATGTCCACCACCTTCAAAATGACGAAGTACGCGACCCTCGAGTTCTACACGCGAGCCCTCAACGACGAACTCTATCCCGCCCAGCTGTGCGTCTATCTGTTCAAACGCCAGGAAGTCGGCAGCCCCCCCATCGCCACCGACACCCTCCTCATCAATCAAAATGGCAACACGCCCTACTGGACCTACATGCCGGAAAAAACTCCCTACTGGCCCCAGAACGAATGGAAGCGGGTCCGGCTCAAAATGTCCCTCAAGAGCGCCCCGTATACGCTTCTGACCGGAGATCGGTTGGGCGTGGCGCTAAGCGTCGAACGCCAGCGAACGACCCCGGCCGATGCGATCGCGGTGATGTACGACCATCCCACATATCCGACCCGGCTCGAGGTCGAAACAGAAACGCCGATCGGCGGCTAGGTGGGCGTCGCCGCCGTCGCCGCCTTCATCGGCGGCCTGCTGATCGGAAGCTTTCTGACGGTCGTCGCGCACCGGGTCCCGCGCGGCGATTCGATCGTCGCCGGGCGCTCGCACTGCCCCGGATGCGGCGCCCAGATCGCGGCCTACGACAACGTCCCGGTCATCTCATGGGTGATCCTGCGCGGCCGGGCGCGGTGCTGTGGGATGGGGATCTCGGCGCGCTACCCGCTGACCGAGCTGGCGACCGCGGCTCTGTTTGCCGCGACCGTGATCGTCCTCTGGGACGATTTCGGTGAAATCGCGATCGGCCTCGTCTTCGTCGCGATGCTCGTCGCGGTCACCCTCACCGACCTCGACCGGCGGATCATCCCGAACCGGATTCTCGCCGTCGCCGCCATCATCGGCGCCGCGCTGGTCGTCGCAACCGATCCCTCGAGCATCCCCGAGCGTGCGATATCGGCCGCGGCCGCCGGCGGCTTACTGTTCGTCGCCGCACTCGCGTACCCCCGCGGCATGGGGATGGGTGATGTGAAGTTGGTAGCGGTGATGGGACTGTTCCTGGGCCGAAATGTCGCTCCGGCGATTTTCGTCGCGCTGCTCGCCGGGTCCGTTGCCGGTCTCGCGATCATCGCCCGCGAGGGGAGCGGTGCGCGCAAGCAGGCGATCCCATTCGGTCCTTTTCTTGCGCTCGGGGGCATTGTCGGCCTACTGGCCGGCGATCCGATGGTCGAGTGGTACCTGAACACCTTCACCTGAGCACGTTTTTCTAATACTCGGTACCTGCAGGCCAAAGGTATGAGGCGCTTCCTGTCGATTCAGACAGCGTCGTGCTCTCACTGACCAGGAAGAAGAAGGGTGGCAGCGTGGTCGGCCTCGACATCGAGGCCGGCAGCATCGCCGCGGCCGAAGTGAAGGTGAACGGGGTCGCGCAGCTCAACGCCGCCGCCGTGCACCCACTCGAGGGCGGCGCCTTCCACGAGGGCGAGGTCGTCGACTCCGACCGTCTGGTCGATGGCCTGAAATCCCTTTACGGCGCTCACAAGCTTTCGAAACAGGTTCGGCTCGGGGTCGGCAACCAGCGGGTATTGGTTCGGACCTTTCGTCTCCCGGCGATCGAGGACCCGAAGGAGATGGACGCAGCGGTTCGGTTTCAGGCTCAGGAGCAGATCCCGATGCCGATGGACCAGGCGATCCTGGAGCACCAGGTGGTCGGCGGCGCCCCCCCGGTGGACGGGCAGCCGCCGCAGGTCGACGTCGTCGTCGCCGCCGCCCGCCGCGACATGGTCGCGTCGCTGATCGAGCCGGTCCGCCGCGCCGGATTGGAACCGGTCGGTGTCGACCTTGCGGCCTTCGGGATGATCCGCGCGCTGGCCCCGCGGGGTGGTGCCGTCCCGACACCCGACGGCGGTCCTGCGGAGGGCACCGACGCCATCCTCTATTGCAACCTCGGAGACGCGATGAACCTGGCCGTGGCCCGCGGCCGCGTCTGCCTCTTCACCCGCGTCTCGGCGGTCGGCCTCGAGCAGATCGCAGGCCGGCTCTCGGGCCAGCTCGGGCTCACGCACGAACACGCGACTCAGTGGCTCACCCACGTCGGGCTCGAGCAGCCGGTCGAGCAGATCGAGGGCGACCAGGCGACGATCGCCGAGGCCCGCCGGGCGATCGAGGAGGGCCTGACCTCCATAGTCGATGACCTTCGCCTCTCACTTGATTACTACGGCGCCCAGGAAGGAGCGGAGCCCGCGACTCGCGTGGTCGTTTCCGGCGCCGGCTCCGCGATCCCCGGCCTTGTTCAGAGGATGCAGGAGACCCTCGGCCTGCCGGTGACGGCGTCGATCCCGTCAGCTCTCTCCGAGTACGGGTCGGAGACCGCCCCCCGGCTGACGCTCCCCTACGGCCTGGCGCTGGAGGACTGATGCGCCCGGTAAACCTGATCCCACCGGAGTCCCGGCGCGGCCAGAACGCGCCACTGCGAAGCGGCCCTCTGCCATACATCGCGATCGGAGCTCTTGTCGCCGTGCTGCTCGGGGTCACCGCCCTCGTCCTGGTCGGCAACCAGATCTCCGACCACAAGGCCGATCTCACTCGTCTCGAAGCGGAAGACGAGGTGGCGACGGCGCGCGCCGAAAAGCTTGCGGGCTTCACCCAGTTCCGGACGATGCGCGAACAACGGCTGGCGACGGTTGCGAGCCTCGCCGACAGCCGCTTCGACTGGCAGCGTGTAATGCAGGAACTCGCGTTGATCCTTCCGCACGACGTCTGGCTGACGGAACTGATCGCGACAGCCTCTGCGGAATCGGGCAACTCCGGCGGTGGCCTGCGGGGTGAAATCCCGGGGCCGGCCCTGGAAATCAAAGGCTGCGGGGTCGGGCACGAGTCGGTCGCGGCATTCGTCACCGATCTCAAGGACATCGACGGCGTCACCAGGGTCGCGGTCGAATCCTCGGAAGTCGCGCCGCCGGCATCGCCGGCCGGGGCGGGCGACGCGTCCGGCGGCGGCTCGGCCGAAGGCAGCTGTCAGACGCGCAGCTTCCTCGCCCAGTTCGAGATCACGATCGCCTTCGACGCCGCTCCGGTTCCGCCGGCCTCCGATGCGGAAACGCTCCCCACTGCGACCGAACAGGCCGAGGGCGGCGCCGACGAAGCCGCGGAAGAAGGCAAGGAAGAAAGCTCGGAAGAAAGCTCGGAAGAAGGCTGAGATGAAGCTCAAGATGTCATCCACCAACGCCCTGATCATCGCGGTGATTGCCGTCGCCGTGGTGGCGGGCGCCTTCTGGATGCTCGCCCTCAAGCCGAAGCGCGAGGAAGCGAAGAAGCTCAGCGCCGAAGTCGAAAAGGTCGAAGGCGATCTCGGGGCGCACCGCTCCGAAGTCGCCGCCGCCGAAGAAGCGCGCGAAGGCTTCCCCGTCGATTACCAGCAGCTCGTCTCACTGGGCAAGGCGGTCCCCGGCGACGAGGACACCTCCTCGCTGCTCGTCCAGCTTCAACGGATCGCGAGACGGTCTCATGTGAGGTTCGAAACCTTTGTTCTCAACTCTGTCGATGCCGGAGGAACGGCCCCCGAAGCTCCCAGCATCGAAGAAGCGGCATCGCCTACCGAGGCAGCCGCGTCGCTGATGCCGCTCGGCGCCAAGATCGGGACCGCCGGCCTCGGGGTGATGCCCTACCAACTGACCTTCGAAGGGGACTTCTTCCACATGGCCGACTTCATCAGGGGCCTCGACTCGATGGTGAAGACCAAGAACGAAGAGATGTCCGTTGACGGCCGCCTGATCACCATCAACGGCTTCACGCTGAACGCGGCCGATAAAGGCTTCCCGACGCTCGAAGCAACGGTTGATGTCACCACCTATGTGACGCCACCCGAAGAGGGCCTCACCGGCGGGGCCACGCCCAGCGGCCCCGCTCCGGAAGCGTCCGCCACGCCGGCCTCGACCACGATCGGAGGGACGGGATGAAGCGCGTCGGACCGGAGCTGAAAATGCCCGATGTGAAGGTGCCAGAGGGAGTCAACGACTTCTACCAGGACCTTCGTGACCGGAGGCTGCTGCCGGTGATCGCCCTGGTCATCGTCGCGATCGTCGCGGTGCCCTTCCTCCTGGGCGAAAGCCGGGAGGCCGAAGTCCCGCCGTCGTCGACGGAAGCCCTCGCCGAGGCCTCGAGCAGCAGCGACAACGGCAAGCTTGTCGTCGTCCGCTCAACCCCGGGGCTCCGCGAGTACAAGAAGCGCCTCAAGGGCAAGCCGACCGATCCCTTCAAGCAACGGTTCACCGGGCCGGTCACGGTCAACGCCCAGCTTGGTGAAGGCGGAGGCGGAGGCGAATCCTCGACGACCGTGACGACCACGACGAGCGAATCGACGCCGAGCCCCTCCTCGCCGAGCCCCGAACCGAGCCCGCCGCCGGTGTCGACTCCGAGCCCGAGCCCGAGCCCGTCCCCCGGGCCGAGCTCGCCGCCCAAGCATGTCGAGAACCCGGGCAAGGGACATCTGACCTTCTACGCCTGGACGATCAACGTCAAGATCACCAAGCAGGGTGGGAGCGCAAGCAGCTCCAGCGCGGACAAGGCCCACGACTCGAAGAGCGAAGGGTCGGTCCGCAAGGAAGTCCTGCCGCAGACGGCGCTTCCGGGTGAAAAGGCGCCCGTCGTCACCTACATGGGTGCGTCCCGCAACAAGCCGGGGAGGGCGCTGCTGCTCGTCTCCAGCAACGTCAAATCGATTTTCGGGGAAGCCAGCTGCGCGAACAAGACCGAAGACGTCTGCCAGCTGCTCGAAGTCGAACCGGGGTTCCCGGTGACGCTCACCTACGGGTTCAAGGAAGTCCGCTACACGGTCAACGTCCTCAAGCTCGAGCTGGTCCCACTCGGCCATTCCTGAGCAGGACTGGGATCGCCCAAAGCTTCAGGAAATGAAGCCAGGTCGCTAAACTCGCTGTAGCGAGGCGATTTCGACCATCTGCGCCTCGGCCTCCAATGAGCGCCGAAAGCAATTCCAAATGCCCCGTCTGCAGGACTGCGGACATCGTCTGCGGCAAGTGGACCCTCCTCATCATCCGTGACCTCGAGGGCGGCACCAGCCGCTTCTGCGAGCTCGAGCGGTCGCTGGAGGGGATCAGCCCGCGGACCCTCTCGCTGCGCCTGCGGGCGCTCGAAGAGGAGGGGGTCGTCGTCCGCCGCACCTTCCCCGAGGTCCCGCCGCGGGTCGAGTATGCGCTGACCGAGAAAGGCGAGGCGCTGGCGCCGCTGATCGAAGACATGCGCCGCTACGGGCGGCGCTGGCTGATGGACGAGTCGGCGGAAGAGCGCGCCGAGCCCGTCCCCGCGCCCGCCTAGCGCCACGATTCTGCAAGCGGTCGTGCAGGCGCAGGAGCGCCCGCGGGGGAGGGGAAGCGTGGACTGTGCGCGACCCTGTCCTCAACCAGGCGATCAAGCAGCTCGCCGCCGAAGCCGCCACGCGTTTCGCGACGCTGGTCGCCAGCGGCGACCAGATCCCATTCGATGTCGACGAGCAGGCGGGGCCCGACTCCCCCTTTCACAGCTACCGGCCGCTGACCGCAGAGTACGTCCGCAAGCGCGAGGACGAGCTCCGGTCGCTTCCCGGCTTCGAGGCCGCCCGCGACGCAGTTGACGTCGCCGACGTCGCTTCGGCTTACCTGGAGGGCCAGGGGATGGCGGTCCCCGTCGATTCGGGCGAGCGGGCGGCGAAGATGCTGCTCGCCTTCATCGCCGCTCTCTGGGACGGATGCACCGAGTTCTCACTCGACCGCGCCCGTCTCGACGGGGCGCTGGCGATGCTGGATGCGGAGCTCTGCGGGGTCGACGAGACCGACTTCCTGATCGCGCCGATCGTCGGCCTGCAGATGCCGCTCGCACGCCTTCACCTCCCACACGGGATGCAGGCGGTCCGCGCGGACGCGATCGAGGCGCCGGTCGAGGCGATGCGGAGCGAGGGGATGGGCCGGCAGGCCTGGGAGCCGCAGTTCCTGGCGATCGCCGAGCTGGGCGAAGCCGCCGACAGCGCCGCCGAGGCGATGCGCCAGCTGCACGAGCTGATCACCGTGATGAGGCTCTTCAAACAGGGCGGGGTCGGCCTCGGCCCCTACGCGTACGCGCAGACCGGCGAGGGTGTCTGGAAGCGCATCGCGACCGGTGCCGGCGCGGTCCGGCCCGGCGGCTACCTGCTGACCAAGGGCGAGGCCGAGGGGCTCGCGGAGTTCGCCTCAACGCTCGAGGTCAGGCCCGACCCGGACGGCGCCCTGGCCTGGGCGGTCGAGCGCTTCGAGATGGGACGCAGCCGCGAGTCGGCGATAAAGGGCCTCAGCGACCATCTGCTGGCGCTGCGCTCCGCCCTCGGTGGTGGCGGGACCGTGGGCGCGTCGCTGCCGAAACGCGCCGCCGCCCTGATCGAGGACGACCCGGTCGCGAGGGGCGTCTGCCATGAGCGGATCGAGGCGGCGATGGCGCTCGAGCGCTCGCTGATGTCTGGCGGGCCGCCGGCGGGCACGCCGGAGCTCGCCGCCTGGGTCGAGGAGGGCGTCCGCGAGATCCTCCGCCAAGCAGCGCTAGGTGAGATCAGCACCGATCTCGGCGCAGCCGCCGACGACTCGCTGATCGCCCTCGGCCTGGCGGAGGGGGACGCCGAGATCACCGTCTCGGCCTCGACACCGCGGCCGCCGGAGCCCCCGTCGGATCCCCGGCATATGCCCGACCACCCCGGCATGCCCTCAGAGCCCCCGCATATGCCCGCAGCCGAAGGCGAGGGCATGGGCGGAATTAATTCTTCGTCGCCCTCATCCGGGCCCGATCGCGATCTGACTATTTCGGGGCCGGATGAGGGCTCTGAGCACACCCTCGAGGAGGAGGATTCGATGGACACCCGCATCATGGAGCCGGTCCCGGCTGGAGACGAGATCAGGATCACGGCCACCAACTGGCTCGAGGAGGTCGAGGTCGACGAGGGAACCACCCTCGAGTGGAGCAGCGCCAGCCGCAGCGAGGGCCGGGAGCCGATCGACACGCCGACCGTGCGCCACCTCTTCCCGGTGCCCGAGGACGCGGATTGGGAGGTTCGCGAGCTCGACTACGACCACTACCACCGCAACGCCGGCTAGGCCCGGCCGGCGGCGATCGCGACGCGCTCCTCGCTCGACGCGAACAGGTAGCGGTCGACCTCGGCCAGGCCGCCGAGGTCATGGACGTCCTCGTCGAGGTAGGGGACGCGGATCACGGCACTGGTCCGCAGCTCCTCGGTCAGGCGCGCGATGTTGCGGGCGTCGCGCTCGGCCAGTGCCTGGTAGTCGGCGAAGTTCTCCGCCACGCGCCGGGCGAGATCCTCGTCGCCGAGCCGCGCGGCCAACGCGCCCTCGATGTCGACCGCGTCGCCGCGCAGCCGCTCGGCCGGATAGTGGACCTTGTTGACGATCACGCCTCCGAACGGCAGTTTCGCCTCGACCAGTTTGCGGTGAAAGTAGACGGCTTCGTCGATCGGCTCACCCTGCGGGCCGCAGACGACGAGGAAGCAGGTGCGCTCGTCGGCCAGCAGGCCGTTGACCCTGCGCGCCCGGGCCTGGAAGCCGTCGACCATGCCGCTGAAGGCGTTGAAGAACTCGGCGAGGTCGGCGATCAGGTCGAAGCCGACGATCCGCTTGAGGACCGAGAGCGCGGCGGAGGCGCCGCGACCGGCGACCCGGGCGGCGAGCCCGGTCGGCTTCATGAAAACGCGCAGCGAGCGGCCTTCGATGAACTGGGTCAGGCGTCGCGGCGCGTCGAGGAAGTCGAGTGCGTTGCGGGTCGGCGGCGTGTCGAGGACGAGCAGGTCGAAGCGCCCCTCGGTGTGGAGCTCGAACAGCTTCTCCATCGCCATGTACTCCTGCGAGCCGGCGAGGGCGCTGGAGATCTGCTGGTAGATGCGGTTTTCGAGAACCCGATCCCGGGACTCCTCGTCCGGCGCCTGGCGCGCGACGAGGTCGTCGAAGGTGGCCTTCGCGTCGAGCATCATCGCCCACAGCTCGCCCTTCATCTCGACGCCCTGGCGCTCGAACAGCTCCGGGTCGACGCGCTCGGCCTCGTTGCCGAGCTCCTTCATCCCGAGCGAGTCGGCGAGCCGCTTGGCGGGGTCGATCGTGAGGACGCACACGCGCAGGCCCCGAGCCGCCATCCCGAGCGCGATCGCGGCCGAGGTCGTCGTCTTTCCCACTCCGCCCGAGCCGGCGCAGATGCAGATGTCCTTGCCCTCGAGGATCTCGTCGACCGCAGACATCAGGAGAGCCTCCGAGAGAGCTGCCGCGCGGCCTCGACGTCGAGGTCCGGCTCGAACAGGAAGGGGAGCGTTTTCACCGGCGTCTCGACCCGCCGCCGCAGCCGCGCGAGCTGGGCCCGCTGCGAGCGGGCTCGACCGTGCTCGGAGAGCGCCGCCCGTGCCGCTGCGCGCTCGACCCCGTCGGCCTCGCCGGCGAGCGTCGCCAGCCGCTCCGCCTCGTCTTTGGAGAACCGCTCCGGATAGAGGCCGTTCATGTAGATCCGGTCGACGGCCACCCCGACCTCGTCGCGGAGGTCGTGCTCGAGCGCGGCCGACTCGTTGACCGGCATCTCCTCGGGCAGGGCGACGATCGCGCTCCCGGTGTGGTCCTGGTCGGTGATCAGGTGGTTCAGCTGCTGGGCCTGGGAGTGGATCGGCCCGACCCGGGCGATCGCGGCGAAGGTGCGGGGCGTCTGCAGGAACCCGATCCCGTGCCCCGTCGCGGGCGCGTCGACGATCACCAGGTCGTACTTGCGTCCGCTCTTGACCTTGCGGTCGAGCTGGGTCAGCTCCCAGATCTTGCCGATCGTCACCAGCTCCTTCAGCCCCGGTGTCGCCGCGGCGAGATAGGTGAACACGCGGCTGCGGAACAGCAGGTCCCGCATCGCCCTGACCTTGAGCTGGAGCAGGACGTACTCACGCATCGACTCGTCGGGGTCGATCGAGATCGCCCAGAGGTTCTCCTCCATCTCGACCTCGTGGAAGCCGACCTCGGCGTGGTCGAAGACCCGCGAGGCGTTCTCCTGGGCGGCGACCTCGCAGACGATCGTCCGCTTCCCCGCCGCCGCGGCGCGCAGGCCGAGCGCCACCGCGACCGTGGTCTTACCGACGCCCCCCTTGCCGGTCACGAAGACCAACCGCTTGTCCAGCAGATCCGGGATCGGGCAATTCCTAGCAATTTCGCTGCCCGGGAGGAAAAGCGGGTGCCCATGCGAATACGGCCGCAATGGGATTCCTCAGTAGAAAGTCCAAGCAGGCCGACACCGCCGTCAAGGAGCAGGACGGGATCGTCGAGGAGCTTCAGGAGATGGAAGAGGCCGTCCCGGAGGTCCCCACTTCGGCTGATGTCCCGGCCGCCGAGTCCGCGGGTCCTGTCACGGGGGATGACTCCCCGTCCTCGCGGGACGACGCTGCGGGCAGGGAGCCATCCCCCGCGCCACCCGCGGAGCCGGCGGAGGGGAAGCCCGTCGAGACGGGATCCACCGACGGTGGCTCTCCGGAGGCTGAGGTCTCCGAGCCTGAGTCCGAGCCTGAGGAGGATGCGGGCGAGGGGCGGATGATGGCGGCGGATCTGATTGCCCCGAGTAGGCACGATGTCGTTCGGGAGGAGGAGCCCGAGGCGGATGTGAAGCATGCGGAGGTGATCGCGTTCGCGAACCAGAAGGGCGGGGTCGCGAAGACGACGACCACCCTCAACCTCGCCGTCGCGTTCTCCGAGTCGGGGTACCGCGTTCTCTGCATCGACCTCGACCCGCAGGGCAACCTGACGATGAGCCAGGGGATCGACCCCGACAAGGTCGAGAAGAGCCTCTACGACGTGCTGGTCAACGACATGCCGATCAGCGAGGTGATCCAGCACAGGGAGATCGACATCGCCGTCGCCTCCATCGACCTCGCCGGGGCGGAGATCGCGATGAGCACCAAGATCGGCCGCGAGCGCTCGCTCGAAAAGGCCCTCAAGGAGGTCTCGGCCGACTACGACTTCGTCTGCATCGACACGCCGCCGAGCCTCGGGCTTCTGACGATCAACGCCCTGACGGCCGCGACCAAGGTGATCGTCCCCGTCCAGTGCGAGTATCTGTCGATGCGCGGGCTGGTCCAGCTCCAGAACACGCTGAAGATGATTCAGGAGAACCTGAACCCGGACGTGACGATCGAGGGCATCCTGCCGACGATGCTCGACTCCCGGACCGTCCACGCCAAGGAGGCGGTCGAGATCCTCGAGGAGAACTTCGGCGACCTCGTCTTCAAGTCGCGGATCCGCAAGGCGATCAAATTCGCCGAGGCGCCGGTGAAGGGCTCCAGCGTCCTCAAGTACGATCCTGAGGGGAACGCGGCCAACTACTACCGAGAGCTTGCTAAGGAGGTCTTGGCCAATGAGTCGGCGTAAGCGGGCGAGCATGCGCGAGGGCCCCCTCGCCGACCTCTTCCGCTCGACGACCGACGACGCCCCGGC
>DATAOP010000007.1:0-55978 GCA_036265675.1 Solirubrobacterales bacterium | reverse complement strand
TTCAATCCGCGCGGGCGACACCGAAATCGCCGTCACCGGCGGGATGGAGTCGATGAGCCAGGCTCCGCACCTCCTGCCCGGCGCCCGTTTCGGCTACCGGATGGGGAACGTCGAAGCGGTCGACTCGATGGTCCATGACGGGCTCACCAACCCCTTCACCGACAAGCAGATGATCAACGAGGCGAGCGAGGTCTCGAACGAGCTCGAGATCACCCGGGCCGACATGGACCGCTTCGCCGAGCGCTCGCACAGGCTTGCCGCCGAGGCGACCGACGCCGGCCGGCTGGCCGACGAGATCACCGGCGTCACGGTCAAGTCGCGCAAGGGTGAGAACACGATCGAGGCCGACGAGGCGATCCGGCCCGAGACCACGGTCGAGACGCTGGCCGGGCTGCGCGCGATCGGCGGCGACGACGCGACCCACACCGCCGGCAACGCGCCCGGAGTCAACGACGGCGCCGGTGCGGTGATCGTCGCTTCGTCCGAGTGGGCCGAGCGCGAGGGCAAGAGGCCGCTGGCGACGGTCCTCTCCTATGGAACCGTCGCGGACGACTTCCCGTACCTCGCGAAAACACCCGCCAACGCCGCCAAGCAGGCGCTGGAGAAGATCGGCCGCTCGCCCGAGGACGTCGACCTCTGGGAGATCAACGAGGCCTTCGCCTCGGTCGCCCTCAACTCGATGCGCATGCTCGGCATCGACGACGACAGGGTCAACGTCAACGGCGGCGCGATCGCCCTCGGCCACCCGATCGGCGCCTCCGGTGCCCGCATCGTCGGCAGCCTCGTCCACGAGCTCGGCCGCCGCGGCGGCGGCCTCGGGGTCGCTGCGATCTGCTCCGGCGGCGGCCAGGGCGACGCGATCGTGCTCGAGGTCAACGGCTCCTAGCGAGGCAGGGGCTTGCAGCGGGCAGCTGCTTTCTTCGATTTGGACAAGACCCTGATGGCGGGGTCGAGCGGCATGCAGTTCGCCCGCATCGCGACCCGGCACGGGATCGTCGGCCGCCAGCAGCTCATCAGCTGGGGGCTCGAGCACCTGCGCTACCGGCTGCGGGGAACCACCGACGAGCGCACCGCCGAGGTGCTGCGGGTCGCTCGCGAGTTGATCGCCGGCGTCCCGGTTCGGACGGTGGAACGGCTGAACCCCGAGGTGATGGCGGCGATCCTGCCTCGGATCTACCCGCAGATGTTGGAAGAGGTCTACTCCCACCAGGACGCCGGTCGCGCGACTTTCATCGTCAGCGCCGCCGGCAACGGCGTCGTCGAGCCGCTCGCCGGGGTCCTCGGGATGGACGGCGGCATCGGGACCCGCTACGAGGTCGACGGCGACGGCGCCTTCACCGGGCGCTTCGACGGCCCCTTCGTCTACGGCCGTGGGAAGGTCGAGGCGATGGAGGCGTTCGCGGCCGAGCACGGGATCGGCCTCGAGCAGTCCTACGCGTACTCGGACTCGCTCTCGGACCTGCCGATGCTTCGCGCCGTCGGCCACCCCGTCGCCGTCAACCCCGATCCGGCCCTGGCCGAGATCGCCGGCGAGGAGGGCTGGGAGATGATGCGCTTCGAGCGGCTCGGGCGCCGTCTTGTCGCCCTCGTCGTCACGCTGCTGGCGACGAGCGCGGGCTTCGGCGCGTCGCGGATCGCAGCCCGTCGCAAGGCGCCGCCGCGCCGGTTCCCGGTTCGGCGCTAGGGGCCGGAGGCCGGCGGTGCGGGGACCTCACCGAGCGCGTTGCGGCCGCTCGGATGGGCCGCGAAGAACGCCGTCCCGGCCTCGTGCCCGGACCGGAACAGGAACTCACGCTCATCGGCGGAGAGGTTGAAGTCGAGCGTTTCGACGTCGCCGGTCGGGATCGAGACGACCCGGTCGCCGAAGCCGAGGACGTCGCGGGTGTCGAACGCGTTCATCGCGGTGTCGAGGATCGCCCGCGCCATCTCGATCGGCCAGTCGATCCCGCCGATGTCCCGGTGCGACGGCCTCTCGACGCCCATCCCCGCGTGCAACCGGAAGCCCCAGGTCGGCCGCCGTGGCGCGGCGCGGTCGAAGAGGAAGACCGGGAAGGCGCTGGCGACGCCGCCGTCGACCAGGACCGCGTCCTTCTTCGTCACCCGGTCGCGCAGGGTGAGGGGAGGGAAGAAGTACGGATAGCCGGAGCTGACCCGGACGGCCTCGGCGATCGGGAACTCGGTGGGGTCGAACGCACGGCCCTTCTCGTCCTCGTAGAGGGCGACGTCGTCGGGGAAGACGACGAGACGCGAGTGCGCGATGTCGCAGCCGACCACCTGCAGCCGGTCCTCGAGCTCGCCGAATTTCCTCGCGGGCGCCGGCGCATCCTTCAGCAGGCCCTCGATCCAATCGCTCAGCCCGGTGCCGCGGGTCAGGCCGCGGTGCCTGATCAGGTTCCAGGCCCGGCTGAGCGGGTTCGGCGATTCGCCGATCCGGGTGTAGTCGGTCTCCTCCAGCGCCCGCCGCATCCCCGCCGCGTCGTAGCCGACGGCGAGCGCCATCGCCGCGATCGCCCCCGCCGAGGTGCCGGCGAGGCGGATCCACTCGGTGTAGCCGGCCTCTTCGGCGGCCGCGATCGCCCCGGCGAAGGCGATTCCCTTCACTCCACCGCCGGAGAACACGGCGTCGGCCTGCACGGGTTCAAGGCTACCCCGCCTCCTAGACTGTGATGTCAATGGCGACCGAGCCGCGCGAGAAGCCGTCGCTCGAGGAGCGCGAGACGCAGTTCTCGACGCTCTCGGGGCACCCGATCGGATCCCTCTACGAGGGTTCCGCGGCCGATCCCGAGACGACGATCGGCCGTCCCGGCGAGTATCCGTTCACCCGTGGGCCATATCCCTCGATGTACCGGGGAAGGCTGTGGACGATGCGGCAGTTCGCCGGCTTCGGGACGGTCGAGGAGACCAACGAGCGCTTTCATTACCTGCTCGACCACGGCCAGACGGGGCTCTCGACGGCGTTCGACATGCCGACCCTGATGGGCTACGACTCCGACCATGCCCGCAGCCTCGGCGAGGTCGGCCGAGAGGGGGTCGCGGTCGACAGCCTCGACGACATGGAACAGCTCTTCGAGGGGATCCCGCTCGGGGGGGTCAGCACCTCGATGACGATCAACGCACCGGCGGCGATCCTGCTCGCCTTCTACGTCCTGGTCGGCGAGAAGCAGGGGGTTGGGCCGGAGAAGCTCGCCGGGACGATCCAGACCGACATCCTCAAGGAGTACATCGCCCAGAAGGAGTGGTGCTTCCCGATCGAGCCGGCGCTGCGCCTCGTCACCGACATGATCGAGTGGTGCTCGCAGGAGATGCCGCGCTGGCACCCGGTCTCGATCTCCGGCTACCACATCCGCGAGGCGGGATCGACCGCCCAGCAGGAGCTCGCCTTCACCCTCAAGGACGGCTTCACCTACGTCGAGCGGGCCCTCGAGCGCGGCCTCGACATCGACGACTTCGCCCCCCGCCTCTCATTCTTCTTCAACGCCCACATCGATTTCTTCGAGGAGATCGCCAAGTACCGGGCGGCGCGGCGGATCTGGGCGCGGGAGATGCGCGATACCTACGGCGCCCGGCGCGAGGAGTCGATGCGACTCCGCTTCCACGCCCAGACGGCGGGCGTCTCGCTGACCGCCCAGCAGCCCCTGAACAACGTCGTCCGCACCTCGCTCGAGGCGCTGGCGGCGGTCCTTGGCGGAACCCAGTCGCTGCACACCAACTCGTTCGACGAGGCGCTGGCGCTGCCGACCGAGGAGGCGGTCCGGGTTGCGCTCCGCACGCAGCAGATCATCGCCTTCGAGTCCGGCGCCCCGAACACCCCGGACCCGCTCGGTGGTTCGTGGTTCGTCGAGAAGCTGACCGACGAGATGGAGGCCGCCGCCTACCGCTACTTCGCCCGGATCGACGAGATCGGTGGGATGGTCGAGGCGATCCGCCAGAACTTCCCCCAGCGCGAGATCGCCGACGCCGCGTTCGCCCACCAGCGCGAGCTCGACGAGCGCAGGCGGATCGTGGTCGGCGTCAACGACTTCACCACCGAGGATGAAGCGGAGACCCCGATCCTGCGGATCGACCCGGCGCTGGAGCGCAAGCAGGTCGACCGCCTCGCGGCGACCCGCTCGCGCCGGGACGTGGCCGCGGTGGAGGCCGCGCTCGCCGAGCTGAAGCGGGCCGCGGCAGGCACGGGCAACCTGATGCCGCCGATTATCGCCGCGGCGCGCGCACGGGCCACCGAGGGGGAGATGATCACCGAGCTCCAGGAGGTCTTCGGCACCTACACCGAGTCCCCGGTCTTCTGATTCCCACCCGGCCCATCACGTTGATCAGATCCGGCGACCACTAGTCTTCTCGGCTCGATGGAGGCAGCAACAGCACGCAAGATCAGGGTCGTGGTCGCCAAGCCCGGCCTGGACGGTCACGACCGAGGCGCGAAGATCATCGCCCGGGCGCTGCGCGACGCCGGGATGGAGGTGATCTACACGGGGCTGCACCAGACTCCGGAGCAGATCGCCGAGACCGTGATCCAGGAGGACGCCGACGCGGTCGGGCTCTCGATCCTCTCCGGCGCCCACATGACCCTCGTCCCGCGGGTCGTCGAGCTGCTCGCCGAGCAGGGCGTGGACGACGTCCTCGTCACGGTCGGCGGGACGATCCCCGCCGAGGACATCCCTGAGCTGAAGAAGCTCGGGGTCGCGGCCGTCTTCACCCCGGGCTCCGGCACCGACGAGATCGTCGATTTCATCCGCGAGAGCGCCGGCGAGAGGCATGAGAGTAGTGGTTGACACCCGTCTCGCCGGATCTATGGATAGACTGACTGACTAGTCAGTCAACGATCCCCAAGGAGCCCGATCTTGAAGATTTGCGTCCTGGTCAAGGAGGTACCGGACGCCGCCGTCCAGAAGCGCATCGACCCCGGGACGATGCGGCTGGATCGCAGCGGCGAGAAGAACCTCAACCCCTTCGACACGCATGCGATCGAGGCCGCCATGCAGATAAAGGAGGGCGGCGCGATCCCGGTCGAGGAGGTGATCGCAGTGACGATGGGGCCCGACTCGGCTGTCCGCGCCCTCCACAAGGCGGTCGCGCTCGGCGCCGACCGCTCGGTCCACCTCTCCGACGACGCCCTGGCGGGGTCCGACGTCTGCGCAACCGGCTACGCGCTCGCCAAGGTGCTCGAGGCCGAGAGCCCGGACCTGGTCCTGCTCGGCCAGCAGTCCGATGACGGCGAGTGCTACACGATCGGCGCGGTCGTCGCGGACCATCTCCAGATGCCGTCATTGACCCAGGTGATCAAGATCGACGTCACCGACGGCAAGCTGCGCTGCGAGCGCCAGGCCGAGTACGGCTACGACACGGTCGAGGTGGAGCTGCCGGCCGTTATCAGCGTCGGCGACGCGATCAACGAGCCTCGTTACCCCAGCCTAAAAGCGATCATGGGCGCGAAGAAAAAACAGCTCGACGCGAAGGCGACCGGCGACGTCGGCATCGACGGCGGCATGGTCGGCGAGACCGGCTCGAAGACCGCGGTCCTCGCGCTCAACCCACCGCCGGAAAAGGAAGCGGGCGAGATCATCGAGGACGAGGACACCAACGAGACGGTCGAGAAGATCGTCGCCTGGCTCGACGAGAGGAAGCTGATCTAGATGGCAGGGATCCTGGTTTACGCCCTTCACGACGACGAGGGCAACTTCAACAAGAACTCGCAAGGGGCTCTCTCGGAGGCCGCGAAGCTGGCGGGCGAGCTCGGCGCCGATGCCGCCGCCCTGGTGGTCGGCGACGTCGCCGACGACGCCTGCGCCGGCCTCGGCAGGTTCGGCGTCTCGAAGGTCTACCGCGCCAAGAGCGTGCCCGAGGGGCTCGCGCAGCCGATCGTCGATGCGATGGCCAAGGTCATGCAGGACGAGGGCTTCACCTACGCCCTCTTCGGCGGCGGCCTGCTCGGCTTCGAGATCGGCGCCGGGCTGACGGCGCGCCTCAACGCCGGCGTCACGATGGAGGTGACCAAGGTCAAGGTGGCTGATGGCAAACTCGTCGCCGAGCGTCCGATCCTGCAGGACTCCAAGGTCGCCGACGTCGGCTACGTCGCCGAGCCCGGCATCATCATCGGGCGCCTCAATGCGTTCGACGCGAGCGAGGGCGACGGCAGCGCCGAGGTCGTCGACGTCGACGTCGAGCTCTCGCCGTGGTCGAGCAAGGCGACGATGGTCCAGCGCGGCGAGCAGCGTGGCGCTGACGTCAACATCGAGGACGCCGAGATCCTCGTCGGAGGCGGCCGCGGCCTCGGTGCCGCGGATGGCTTCGGCCTCTGCGAGGAACTCGCGGAGTCGATGGGCGGTGCCGTCGCGGCGACCCGCGCCGTCGTCGATGCCGGCTGGTACCCCTACGCGGCCCAGATCGGCCAGACCGGCAAGACCGTCGCTCCGAAGCTGTACCTCGCGGCCGGGATCTCCGGCGCGATCCAGCACAAGGTCGGGATGCAGAACTCGGAGAACATCCTCGCGATCAACAAGGACCAGAACGCGCCGATCTTCGAGTTCTCGGACCTCGGCGTGGTCGGCGATCTCCACAAGATCCTGCCGAAGCTGACCGAGGCGATCAAAGCCAAGAAGGGCGGCTGAGCGAGCGCCATGGCGGCCGTATCGCCAAAGGAGTTCCCGCCGCCGTTCGACAGCGCCGAGGTGATCGGGCCGCCGACCGATCCGGTCGACGACCGGATCGAGGTCGGAGTCGCGATCGTCGGCGGCGGGCCCGCCGGCCTCGCCTGCGCGATCAAATTGATGCAGCTGCTCGAGGACGAGCCGGAGCTGACCGAGAAGCTCGGCGAAGTCCCGGTGGCGGTGATCGAGAAGGGGAAAGTCGCCGGCGCGCACCTGCTCTCCGGCGCCAACGTCGAGCCCTCGGCGCTGACCCGGCTGTTCCCCGACCTCGATCCCGGCGATTGGCCCTCGGTCTACCAGGAGGTCACCAAGGACGCGACGTACTTCCTCACCCCGAAGAAAGCGTTTCCGGTGAAGGTGGGAATCGTCGCCGGCCCGCCGCCGCCGAATTTTCGCAAAGAGGGCACATACACGATGTCGGTCTCGAAAATGGGCCGCTTCATGGCCGAAAAAGCCGAAGAGGCGGGCGTCTACATCCTCGCCGAGACAGCCGCGACCAAGCTCCTCGTCGAGGACCGGATAGTCCGCGGCGTCCGCTCCGGCGATCGCGGTCGCGGCAAGGACGGGGAGGAGCTCGGGAACTTCGAGCCCGGCTCCGACGTCGTCGCCAAGGCGACGGTCCTGGCCGAGGGCACGATCGGCCACCTCACCTACGCCGCCTACGACTACTTTGGCATGCGCGAGGGCTCGGATCCGCAGGCGTGGGAGCTCGGAGTGAAGGAGATCTGGGAGGTCCCGAAGCCGCTCGACCGCGTCATCCACACGCTCGGCTGGCCGCTGCGATGGGGCGCCAAATACAAGGAAGCGGGCGGCAGCTTCATCTATCCGATGGGCGAGGACAAGGTCTGCTTCGGCCTCGTCGTGGGCCTCGACACGACCGACGCCACCTTCAGCGTCCACGACGAGTTGCAGCGCTTCAAGCGGCACCCGTTCATCGCCAAGATCATCGAGGGTGGCAAGCGGGTCGGCTGGGGGGCGAAGACGATCCCCTCGGGCGGCTACTGGTCGCTGCCCAAGCGCTTCTCCGTGCCCGGCATGCTGGTTGCCGGCGACAACGCCGGGATGGTCAACATCGCCGAGCTGGCCGGTGTCCACTACGCGATGCACGCGGGCATGTACGCAGCCGAAGCGATCGTCGAGGCGCTCAAGGACGACATCGACTCGGTCAACTTCTCGAGCTACGACAAGGCGATTCGCAGCTCGGAGATCGAGAGGGACCTCTACACGTCGCGGAACATGAAGCAACCGCTGACGAAGGGGCTGATCGCCGGCGGAATCGTCGCCAACGCCCTGGTCATGACCAAAGGCAATTTCCCGCCAGGGCATTGGAAGGTCGAGGACAATGCCGAGCCCGACGTCTTCATCGGCACTGCCTCCGAGCACTACGAGAAGCCCGACAACGAGGTGACCTTCAACAAGCTCGACTCGGTCTTCCTCTCGGGGAACGCCACCCGCGACGACGCTCCCAACCACATCCGGATCCAGACCAAAGTCCCGCGCGAGGTCGCGCAGACCTGGGTCTCGATGTGCCCGGCCCAGGTCTACGAGATCCCCGAGGAGCAGCTCGAGAACGGGGCGGCCGAGGTCGACGTCCACGTCACCGCCTCCAACTGCGTGCAGTGCGGCGCGATCACCGCCAAGGGGGGCAGGCTGACCCTGCCCGAGGGCGGCGACGGGCCGCTTTACCAGGAGACCTGAGCTCGACCCGTCCGGCGGCGAGTAGGGTCGCCGGGTGCTGGCGCTCGGGATCGTCGCTGCCGTAGCGGCTTCGCTTCTCTACAACACCTCGATTGCGCTGCAGGCGGTCGAGGCGCGAAAGGAGCCCGACGAGCACTCACTGCGGCCCTCCCTGCTCGGGCGGCTGCTGAGGAACAAGCGCTGGCTGGTTGCGACCGCGATCGGGCTGCTCGGCTGGCCGCTCGAGATCGCGGCGCTGCTGCTGGCGCCGCTCACCGTGGTCCAGCCCTGCGTCGCAAGCGGGCTGGTCCTCCTCCTGTGGCTCGGCGCGAGCAGGCTCGGCGAGGCGCCCGGGGCGCGCGAGGCAGCCTCGGTGACGGCGATCGTGGCCGGCGTCGGCGGCCTCGCCCTTGCCGCGCCGGACCGATCGACGGACCATGCAGGTGCCGCCTCGATCGCCATCGCGCTGGGGCTGGTCGCGATCCCGGTCGCCCTGCCCTACCTCTTCCGCGGGCGGGGCTCCGCAGCGGTGACGCTCGCCGTGTTCAGCGCCGGCTGCGGCTACGCCTGGACCGCGATCGCCACCAAGCTGCTGACCGATGAGCTCGCGGCCGGCACCGTGCTCGTCGGCGTCGCCTGGCTCGCGACCGTCGCTGCCTCCGAGAGCCTCGGCCTGCTGAGCGAGATGAGCGCCCTTCAGCGGCGGCCGGCAACCCGTGTCGCGCCGGTTGCGTTCGCCGTCCAGGTCCTGGTCCCGGTCATCCTCGCGCCGCTGATATTCGACGAGGCCTGGCGGGACACGCCGCTCGGAGGGGCCGTACTCGCCGCCTCGATCGCCGTCGCCGTCGCCGGGATCGTGCTCCTCGCGGGATCCCGTCCCGTCGGCGCGGTTCTCGAGAGCGCGCACACCGAAAAGCAGACGGGAGCGGAGGGTGCTCGCTGCTAGATTTGCGGCGCCTCAGTGGTACCCGTCGATAACACCCGGTTCGACGCGACCAGGTTCGCGATCGGGTTCGACCACCGTGACCGCGGTCGCCTCTTCGAACTCTGGGCCGAGGTGCTCGATTCCGAGCAATGGTCGGAGGGGGAGAAGCTCGACGCATTCGAGCGTCGCTGGACGGAGTGGAACGGTCTGCCGAGCCTCGGCCTCTCGAGCTGGGCCGGCGGAGCGCTCGCCGCGCTGGAGTTCGCCGGCGTCCGCGGCGAGGCCGTTCTCTGCCCCTCGAACACCTTCATGGCGACCCCGCTCGCGGCGGTCAGGGCCGGGGCGGAGGTCGAGTTCGTGGATTGCAACCGCGAGGACCTCTGCATGTCCTTCGAGGACTTCGAGCGCCGCGCCGAGCGCCACCGGCCGCGGGCCGCGATCCTCGTCCACATCGGCGGCCACATCGCCTTCGACTCCGAGCGGATCGCCGAGTACTGCGCCGCCAACGACATATTCCTGCTCGAGGACTGCGCCCACGCCCACGGCGCCGGCTGGAACGGGCGCCGACCGGGGGGCTACGGCGACGCCGGCGTCTTCTCCCTCTACGCGACGAAGACGATCTCGGCCGGGGAGGGCGGGGTCCTCGTCTCATCCAACCCGGACCTGATCGAGTTCGCCCGCGGGTTCCGCAACTACGGCAAGTTCGAGCACGAGATCGAGGGGCTGAACTTCCGGATGAGCGAGTTCACCGCCGCGCTGGCGCTGGTCCAGACCGAGCGGATGGAGGAGATCGTCGCCTGGAAGAACGGGTATGCGAGGGACCACCTCGACCCGCTCCATCCGCACCGCGTCGAGCTCCCCGACGGGATGACGTCCGGGCTCTACAAGTACATCGTCTTCGACCAGATCGAGCGCTCCTCGGGGCGCGTCTACGAGGAGCCCTGCCACAGGATCATGGGCGCCGGCGGAGATTTCCCCAACACCGAGTGGGTGGCGGAGAATCACAGTTGCGTGCCGCTCTACTACCGACCCATGAGCGCGGAGCGAGCGAGCGAGATTTCCGGGAATGGAGGGCGCGAGTGAGCGAAGCGCGAATTTTGTTCATTGCCGGGAGGTGCTTCCGTTGAGGGTCCTCGTCACCGGCGGTGGCGGGTTCATCGGATCGCATGTCGTCGACCGACTCCGCGCCGGCGGGGTCACGCCGAGGATCTTCGACCTCAGCGTTTCGGCCCACCACTTGCCCTCCGAGGTCGAGACCTTCACCGGCAGCATCACCGACCCGGCCAACCTCGACCTCGCGATGCGCGACTGCGACGCCGTCATCCACCTCGCCGCGGTTGCCGACGTCGGCCACGTCCACGCCGACCCCGCCCTCGCCGAGGAGATCAACACGCGCGGCACCCGGAACGTTCTCGAGGCCGCCTGCCGGGCCGAGGTCGGCCGCGTCGTCTACGGCTCGACGACCTGGGTCTACAGCGACTGCGCAGAGCAGGAGGTCGACGAGGAGACGCCGATCCCGGCGCCGCGGCACCTCTACACGGCGACCAAGCTCGCCGGCGAGAACTACTGCGCCGGATACGCCGAGCTCTTCGACCTAGAGTCGACGGTGCTGCGGTTCGGGATCCCCTACGGCCCGCGGGCGCGCACCGCCGGGGTGGTCGCCAGGTTCACCGATCTCGCCCTCGAAGGGAAGGCGCTTACGATCGCCGGCGACGGCAGCCAATCCCGGAGCTTCGTCTACGTCGAGGACCTGGCCGCAGGGATCGTCGCCGGTCTGCGTCCGAAGGCAGCGGGGAGGACCTACAACCTCTCCGGGGACGAGGTCGTGACGATCCTCGAAATCGCCGAGCGGGTCCAGGAAAACACCGAGGGCTGTGAGATCGTCCACACGCCGCCGCGCCCGGGCGACTTTCCGGGCAAGGTGATCTCGAGCCGGCGGGCCCGCGACGAGCTGGGTTGGAGGGCCGAGACCAGCTTCGCCGAGGGCGTCCGCCGCTACGTCGAGTGGGTCCGGTGCAGCATCCGGCCTCCGGATCCCGTGCCCGGCAAGCGCCCCTCGCTCAACGGCAACGAGCACAGCGCGGGTGTTCTCTCCGCGGCCGACCGTTTCGCCGACAGCCCGCCGAGGGCGCTGATCCTGACCGCCGACATCGGCGAGGGGCACGACCTGCCGGCGCGGATGATCAGGTCCGACATCGAAGAGGCCTCGCCCGCCGCCGAGGTCGAGATCGAGAACGGCCTCGAGGCGATGGGCCGGCTCTGTCGCTCCGTCGCGCGCGGCGGCTCGTGGATCAGCTTCCGCTGGATGCCCTGGCTGTTCGACGCCCAGTACTGGCTGATCACGAAGTTCGGCCCGACTCGCTGGCTCTTCCACCACCTCAGCTACTGGCTGGGCGCCCGGGGCCTGCTCCGGCTGATCGCCGGGCACCGGCCCGACGTCATCGTCTCGACCTATCCGGGCGTCACCGCCGTGCTCGGGATGCTGCGCGAGAACCGGCGGCTGACGATCCCGGTCCAGTCCGCGATCACCGACCTCGCCGGCCTCCGCTACTGGACGCACCCCGGCGTCGACCTTCATTTCGTCACCCACCCCGAGTCGATCGAGGAGGTCGAGCGGCTGGTGGGCCCCGGAAGCGTCGAGTGGACGCGCCCGCCGATCTCGCCGGAGTTCCTGATGCCCCGCACCCGCGGCGATGCCCGGGCGGCACTCGGCATTGCCGCCCACGCCAGGCTGGTCCTGGTCTCCGGCGGGGGCTGGGGGATCGGCGACCTCGAGGGGGCGATCGGGGCGGCCCTATCCGACGAAGACAGCCTCGTCGTCTGCATCACCGGCCGCAACGAGTCGGCGCGGGAGCGGCTCGAGCAGCGGTACGGCGATCACCCGCAGGTGAGGGTCGTCGGGTTCACCGACCAGATGAGCGACTGGATGGCCGCCGCCGACGCGATGGTCCATTCGACCGCCGGGCTGACCGTGCTGGAGGCGCACATCCGCGGCTGCCCCGTCGTCTCCTACGGCTTCTCCGTCGGCCACCTGCGCTCCAACAATGCTGCCTTCGAGCATTTCGGCCTCGCTGAGGTCGCCCGCTCCCGCCACGAGCTCGAGTCGATCCTGCGCCACCTGACCCGCGAGCGACGCTCACCCGACTCCTCGTTCGCCTCGTTGCCACCAATCTCCAGCAGAGCCCTCCAGGCACGGCCTCGGGTCCGGCAGCAGCCGGTATGGCGGGTGCGCGCCGAGCGCACCGCGACCGCGGTGGCGATGACGGTCCTCGCCCTGATCCTGGTCATCGCGATCGCTCTCGCCCTCGACTGGGAAACGCCATACCGGGCGGCGGCCAAGGCCGCGAAGCCGATCGAGAGCCGCGTCCACTTCGGCAAGGACGAAGACCGCAGCAGGGCGGCCAACCCCGTTATCGAGCAGACCCGTTGATCGTCCGCGCGGCGGGCGGCGCCGCGATTCTCGCCGGTGCCGCCGTCCACGCCGGCCCCGCGCTCGCCCCGGTGGTGCCGCCGATCGGCAGGGCGCTCGGGATCGGCCTGCGCCAGGAGGATCCCGACGGCGTCGCTCTCACCTTCGACGACGGCCCCCACCCGGAGGGGACGCCGGCGGTGCTCGACGCCCTGCGCGAGGCGGGCGCCCCGGCGACCTTCTTCCTCGCCGGTGAGCAGGTCGCGACGCGCCCCGCGCTGGCGGCGGAGATCGTCGCCGCCGGCCACCGCGTCGAGCTGCACTGCTTCCGGCATCGCAACCAGCTGCGGCTGACCCCGCGGCAGCTGATCGACGATGCCGAACGGGGCAGGGCGGCGATCGAGCTGGCGACGGGCCGCCCGATCCGTTGTTTCAGGCCGCCGTACGGGATCTTCAGCGGCAGCGGGCTGCGAGCGATCCGGCGGCGAGGCTGGCGCCCCATGCTCTGGTCGCTGTGGGGAAGGGATTGGGACCGCGGTGCGGATGCCGAATCGATCGCGCGCAGGTCCACGGCCGGCGCAACGGCGGGCGACGTCCTGCTCCTGCACGACGCGGACTTCTACAGCGCTGCCGGCTCATGGGCACGCACCGTGGCGGCGCTGCCGATGATCCTCGATCGGCTCGCAGCAAGAGGGCTTCGCCCTGTCGCGCTGCGTCGCTGAGCTAGGCGGCGCGCTGTTCCGGGGGTCGCGCGGAGGCGGCGCGATCGATCATCCGTGAGGGGCCGGCGAGCCAGGGCGCGAGGTCCGGTTCGCTGCGACGTCTGGATGACGGCGGGGCGGTGGTCCACTCCTCACACCCGGCGAAGGCTTCGTCGAGGCGTCTGGCCATCGTGCTGCGGGGGCGCTCCTGGTCGAAGATCTCGTCGGACATGGCTCTCCGTCCTTTGTGTGGCGGGCGTCACAAAGGATGCATCCTCGGTCAGACGAAAAAAACGGTGCCGCGCCGAAGACCCCGCAGGTTGCGTTTTCTTTCCCTAGGCGGGGGGTGCGAATGCCGCGATCTCCTCGGCGACCCGCTGCGGCTGGTCGACGGGGACGAAGGTCTTCGCGTCGGGGATCTCGACGATCCTCGCGTCGCGGGCGTCGGAGGCCAGCCGTTCGGCTCCGCTGATCGGGAAGAGCCAATCGCCGCGCGCCCAGACGAGGAGGATCGGGATGTCGGCGTCGCGCAGCTTCTCGGCCGCCTCGAGCGTGTAGCGCTTGTCCATCCCGAGCGTGACCTTGCGGACGTCGTCCTTGATGCCGGGATTGTCGAGGCCCGGTCGCATCCACGACTCGATCAGGTCGGCCGGGAGCGGGTCCCTGGTGAACGGCCTGAACGCAGCCCTGGCCAGGGCACCGACCCGGAACGGGGTCGTCAGCATCGTCATCCCTCCCGGCAGCGCTGCGACCTTGGGCATCGCCTTGAAGATGCCCGGCGGGAAGTTCTCATAGGTGTCGCAGTTGGTCAGGACGAGGCGCCCGATCCGCTCCGGATTGCGCGTCACGAGGACCTGTGACATCGCACCGCCGGAGTCGTTGCCGACGATCGTGACGTCGTTCAGGTCGAGCGCCTCGAGGAAGCTCGAGATCAGGTCCGCGATCCCGTAGGGCGTCAGGTCGGCCTCGGGCCGCATCGGGATCTGCTGGGCGCCGATCGGCCAGTCTGGGGCGAGGCAGCGGTGAGTCGCGGAGAGCTCGTCGACGACCCCGTCCCAGAGCCTGCCGTCGACCAGGAACCCATGGACGAAGACGACCGGACTTCCCTCGCCCGCCTCCCGGTAGCGGATCCTGCCGGCCGGCAGGTCGATCTCGCGGCGCTGATCGGAATCGGGCATGGTCCTACCTCCTCGAAGAGATGGCCTGGCCGCCCGGAGGTTAGGCGCTCGCAGCGCGAGGCGGCTTCCGCGGTCATCTAGACTTCGGTGCGATGAAGACAGGAATCCATCCCGAGTACACCCTTGCCAACGTCCACTGCTCGTGCGGGAACCAGTTCTACACCCGCTCGACCAAGTCGGATCTGCACGTCGAGCTCTGCTCCGAGTGCCACCCCTTCTACACCGGCAAGCAGAAGCTGGTCGACACCGGCGGCCGCGTCGAGCGCTTCCAGCGCCGGGCCGCGAAGCACGCCAAGGCCAGGCGGTAGGCAGTTGAGCCCGGACGGGGGCTCGCCGGCAACGGAGACGGTCGCGTCCAACGGCAGCGACCCGCTGCGCATGCCCGATGGGGCCCTGGTCGCCAAGCGTGACGCTCCGGTCGGCGGCCAGGCTGTCCTCGAGGGGGTGATGATGCGCGGGATCACGACCTGGTCTGTCGCGGTCCGCAACCCCGAGGGTCAGATCGAGCTCAGCTCAGAGCGGCTCGTCCCCTGGGCCGCGCGGCATCGGGTCTGGCGGCTGCCGGTGATCCGCGGCGTCGTCGCCCTCGGCGAGTCGCTGAAGATCGGGTTTCGGGCGCTGGCGATCTCCGCCAACGCCCAGCTCGAGGACGACGAGGAGGGCCAGCCCGAAGAGATCGGCGGCTGGATGTGGGGGCTGACGATCGCCCTCTCGCTGGCGCTCGCGATCGGGCTTTTCTTCGTCGTTCCGGTCGGGCTGACCAGCCTGATCAAGGACCAGCTCGGCTCGGCATTCCTCTTCTGGCTGATCGAGGGGGTGCTGCGAACCTCGATCTTCATCGCCTACATCGTCGCGATAAGCCGTCTGCGCGATCTGCGGCGCGTCTTCGAGTACCACGGGGCCGAGCACAAGACGATCTCCTGCTACGAGGCCGAAGACGAGCAGATCCCGTCGCGCGCGAAGCTGTACTCGAGGCTGCACCCGCGCTGCGGGACGAGCTTCCTGCTGATCGTGATGGTGCTGGCGATCTTCGTCTTCGCGCCGATCGGGCTCCCCGCCTGGTACTGGCTGCTCGCCTCGCGGATCCTCGGGATCCCGCTGATCGCCGGCCTCTCCTACGAGGTGATCAAGTGGGCGGGCAAGAACCGGCGCAAAGCATGGGTTCGCGGGCTGATGTGGCCGGGCCTGATGCTCCAGAACCTGACCACCCGCGAGCCGGACGAAGAGCAGCTCGCGGTCGCGATCGCCGCCCTCGAGAAGGTGCTCGAGGAAGAGGACGACGAGCGGATCCGGGGCGAGTCGCCGATCGAGATTGTCGCCTAGCGGCTGCCGAGCTACGCCTATGGTTCTTGCCGATGGTTGATTCGCTCGTCGAACAGATTCTGGAGCGCTTTACAGAGCTCGAGCGGGAGATGTCGGACCCGGCGGTGATCGCCGACCGCGAGCGCTACGCCGAGGTCGGGCGCGAGTACCGCGAGCTCCAGCCCGCACAGGCGCTCGCCGCCCAGTACCGGACCCTCAAGGACGACCTCGAGGGGGCCCGCGAGCTGCTCGAGGACGACGACGACCCGGAGCTCCAGAGGGTCGTAGAGGAGGCGCCGGAGCGGCTCCAGGCCCTCGAAGAGGAGATCAGGCTGGCGATGGTCGAGCGCGATCCGAACGACTCCAAGAACGTCCTCGTCGAGATTCGGGCGGGCACCGGCGGAGACGAGGCGGCGCTGTTCGCGGGCGACCTCTACAAGATGCTCGGCCGCTACGCCGAGGAGCGTGGGTTCGCGACCGAGGTCCTCTCGCAGTCGCCGGCCGAGGTCGGCGGCTTCAAGGAGGTGACCTTCGCCGTCAAGGGCGAGGGCGCCTACTCGGTCTTCAAGTACGAGGGCGGGACCCACCGCGTCCAGCGCGTCCCGGAGACCGAGTCGCAGGGCCGGATCCACACCTCGACCGCGACCGTGGCGGTCCTTCCCGAGGCCGAGGAGGTCGAGGTCAGCGTCGACCAGGCCGACCTCCAGATCGACGTCTACCGCTCCTCGGGGCCCGGTGGCCAGTCGGTCAACACGACCGACTCGGCGGTCCGGATCACCCACAAGCCGACCGGGATCGTCGTCTCGATGCAGGACGAGAAGTCCCAGCTCCAGAACAAGGAGCGGGCGATGAGGGTCCTGCGCGCGCGCCTCTATGAGCGCGAGCTCGCCGAGCAGCAGGCGCAGATCGCGTCCGAGCGCAAGGCCCAGGTCGGAACCGGCGAGCGCTCGGAGAAGATCCGCACCTACAACTTCCCGCAGGGCCGGGTGACCGACCATCGGGTGAAGGTCACCTCCCACAACCTCGACGCGGTCCTCACCGGGCAGCTCTCCGAGTTCACCGAGGCCCTCGCCGCCGAGGAGAAGCGACAGCGCCTCGAGGCCGCGACCTCGACCGCCTGAGGCCGTGGCCGTGACCGGGACCGCGGGCGGGGTCGGGGAGGCGCTCGAAGCCGCGGTCGACGCCCTCGCCGCCGCCGGGGTGGAAACGGCCCGCCTCGACGCCGAGCTGATGCTCGGCGAGGCGACTGGCTGGGACCGGGCGGCGCTCGCCGCCGATCCGGCGCGGGGGGTGCCGGCGGCCGCCGCGCGGAGCTTCGGCGAGATGGTGCGGCGGCGCCTGCGCCGCGAGCCGGTCGCCTACATCCTCGGCCGCAGGGGGTTTCGCTCGATCGAGCTCGCGGTGGACGGGCGGGTGCTCGTGCCGCGGCCGGAGACCGAGCTGCTGGTCGAGCTGGCGCTCGAGCTGGGGCCGCAGACCGTGCTCGACGTCGGCACCGGCTCGGGCGCGCTCGCGCTCGCGATCGCCGCCGAGCTGCCGGGTTGCGAGGTCACCGCGACCGACACCTCGACGGCCGCGCTCGACGTCGCCGGGGCAAACGCCGAGGCGCTCGGCCTCTCGTCCCGGGTCCGGTTCCTGCCCGGCTCGATCCCTGACGGTGAGTTCGACCTGGTCGTCGCCAACCTCCCCTATGTGGCCGAGTCCGAATGGCCCTCGCTGCAGCCGGAGATCACCGATTGGGAGCCACGCGAGGCGCTGCTCGCGGGGCCGGACGGCCTCGACGCGATCCGCGCCTTCCTCTCCGACCTCGACGGCAAGGGCGCTCGAGCGGTGGCGCTGGAGGTCGGGGCGGGCCAGGCGGACGCGGTCGCCTCGATGCTGGGCGAGGCCGGGTTCGGGGCGGTCGAGCGGCGCCGCGACCTGGCCGGGATCGAGCGGGTCGTCTGGGGTCGGCGTGGCTGAGGTCGTCGAGATCGAGCGCGACGGGGCCGCCGCAGCCCGCTCGGCGCTCGAGCGCTGCCTCGGGGAGGGCGGAGTCGCGATCTACCCGGCCGACGGCCTCTACGGCCTCGCCGCCGACCCTCTCGAGCCGGCGGCGATCGACCGCATCCACCGGCTCAAGGGACGCGACGACGGCAAGCCCTCGGCCGTCCTCTACTTCTCGCCGCTGGCGATGCGAGAGCTCGTCAGCGGCCTCGGCCCGCGCGCCCGCGACGCGGTCGGAGCGCTGCTCCCGGGCCCGGTCACCCTCGTCCTCGACAACCCCCAGCGCCGCTACCCGCTCGCCTGCCGCGAGGACCCGGCCAAGCTCGGCGTCCGCCTGCTCGACGGCCCGCTTGCGGGCGTGATGCACCCGATGTTCCAGACGTCCGCCAACATCAGCGGCGAGCCGGCACCGTCGCGGTTCGAGGATCTGCCGGAGTCGATCGTCGCCGGGTCCGACCTCGCGATCGACGGCGGCACCCTCTCCGGATTCCCGTCGACGGTCGTCGACATCGCCTCGATCGACTTGGACGGCACCTGGCGGATCCTCCGCGAGGGGGGCCTGCCGGCCGAGCGGGTCGAGGAGGTCCTCGGCTAGGCGCGGCTCAGCAGTGCTGGGGACCGTCGTGGTAGGGGAGGCGGACGATCCGCATCGAGCGGTTGTCGCGCTCGTTCTCCTCGTAGAAGAGGTTCTGCGGGTCGACCCGCATCACGAACGCGAAGCACCCGCGCAGACCGCTGACGTTGACCCACTGGCGGTCGTAGTCGGAGGGGTAGATGTCGGACCACCCGACCGAGGTGCCGAGCCGGACCCGCTGGCGGCCCGGGTCCTGGTTGCAGCCGGGGTAGACCCGGTGATGAGGTGAGCGCCGCATCGCCCTCGTCCGCTCGAGGTCGCGGAGACAGTAGAAGACCTTCGGCCCCTTGCGCACGCGTTTCAGCGGCCGGCGGTGTTTGTCGAGGGACCAGATCTCCATGCTGAGCGGGTTGTGGACCTTCCAGTAGGAGCCGCCCCAGTAGGCGCCGACGTCGTAGAAGTGGAGCTGGGCGTCGGTGCGGAAGATCTCGACCCCGCCCCCGACCCTGTAGATCGCCTGGTTCGCGTGCATCCAGTTGCGCTTGTAGCGACGTCCCCGCAGCTCCATCGGGCCGCGGCCGCGCGAGCGGACGTCGCTGGTCGCGTGGAGCAGGACCCCGCCGCCGTATCCGTAGCCGCCGCCGCTACGTTCGACGTAGAGGTCGGAGGGAGGGCCGACCCGGAGGTCGGGGCAGAGGAGATGGCCGGACCCCGGCCCTTCGCATGGGTTTTCGGAACGCCTGGCGTTGTCGGCCGCGCCGACAGACGGGGCCGCGACGGCCAGCGCGGCGAGCGCGGAGATGAGTGCCAGGGGCCCGAGGCGGGAGGTCACGCCGGCAGGCTACCCAGCTGTCGGGGGTCGCGACACCTCGGCCGTCACTACATATCTCGACCCGCTGGTAAGGTCGCTGGCGGACCATGAGCGAGCTTCCCGAGAACCTCCAGAGCGCCCCTCTCTCCGAGGTCGACCCGGAGATCGCGGCCGTGCTCGAGGCCGAGCTGCGGCGCCAGCAGGGGACCCTCGAGATGATCGCTTCCGAGAACTTCGTCCCGCAGGCCGTGCTCGAAGCGGTCGGCTCGGTGCTGACCAACAAGTACGCCGAGGGATACCCGGGTCGCCGCTACTACGGCGGCTGCGAGGAGGTGGACGTCGGCGAGCAGCTCGCGATCGACCGAGCCGAGGATCTGTTCGCGGCCGATCACGCGAACGTCCAGGCCCATTCCGGCGCCCAGGCCAACAATGCCGCCTACATGGCCCTGCTGGAACCGGGCGACTCCTTCCTCGGCATGGCGCTCGACCACGGCGGCCACCTCAGTCACGGGATGAAGATCAACGTCTCCGGCAAGCTCTACAACCCGATTCCCTACCACGTCAGCCGCGACGACTTCCGGGTCGACATGGACGAGGTCCGCAGGCTCGCCGAGGAGCACCGGCCGGCGCTGATCGTCGCCGGCTGGTCGGCATATCCGCGCCAGCTCGACTTCGCCGCCTTCCGCGAGATCGCCGACTCGGTCGGCGCCAAGCTGATGGTCGACATGGCCCACTTCGCGGGCCTGGTCGCGGCCGGCGAGCACCCGAACCCGGTCCCGCACGCCGACGTCGTGACGACGACGATCCACAAGACGCTGTGCGGGCCGCGCAGCGGGATGATCCTCTGTCGCGAGGAACACGCCGCGGCGATCGACAAAGCGGTCTTTCCGGGACAGCAGGGCGGCCCGCTGATGCACACAATCGCCGCCAAGGCGGTCGCGCTGCGGATCGCCGCCACCGAGCCGTTCCGGGCCAGCCAGCGGCAGACGATCGCCAACGCGCGGGCGCTCGCGGCCGGGCTCGAGGAGGCCGGGGTCCCGGTCCTGACCGGAGGCACCGACGTCCACCTGATCCTCGTCGACCTGACGCCATCCGGCCTCGACGGCAAGACCGCGGAGGACCGGCTCGCGGAGGTCGGGATCACGGTCAACCGCAACGCGATCCCGTTCGACGAGCGGCCGCCGATGAATCCGTCGGGCCTGCGAATCGGCACCCCCGCCCTGACCACCCGCGGCCTCCTCGAGGACGACATGCGCGAGATCGCATCCGTCATCGCCACCGCCCTCTCCGCCGACTTCGACTCGGAGAAGGACAGCCTCCGCGATCGCACCCAGGCCCTGATGGATAGGTATCCGCTCTACTCGCACCTCACTCCGGCCGCCGCCTGAGTCAGACTCCGGCCTGAGCCTGAGCCTCGCCTCTGCGAGCCTCAAGGTTGATTCCCATGGTCCCTCCAATTAGCGAGCATCCCTCACCCGTCCCTCCAATTAGCGAGCGTGACGATCTGATTTCCGCGAGCGGCTGTGGAGAGACACCTGGGCGCGGCCCCCGGACGCGAAGCGGAGGAGGTCGCGCCGTATGAGGGTCTGGGTCGACATGTCCGCTCCGGCCCATGTCCTCGTCCTGCGGCCGATCATCGAGCGGCTCCGCGCGCAGGGGCACAGGGTCGAGATCACCTCCCGCGACTACGCCCAGACCCAGGCGCTGCTCGACCTGCACGGCATGCCGCACACGCCGCTCGGCCGCCACGGGGGCGCCTCGCGGCTGCGGAAGGCGTACCGGCTCGGGGCTCGGACGACGGCGATGATCGGGTTCGGCCGCGGCCGCTCGTTCGACCTCGCCCTGGCCCATGGCTCGAACGATCTCGCGATCGCCGCTCGCGTCCTCGGCATCCCCGAGGTCAACATGCACGATTACGAGTACGCGGTCACCCAGCACCACATCGGCTGCCGGCTCGCGAAGCGGGTCATGTTCCCGGAGTCGGTCCCGCCCGAGCGCCTGCGCCGCTTCGGAGTCGGCCCCGAGAAGCTGTTCCCCTACCCTGGGATCAAGGAGGAGTACTACCTGTACGACTTCGAGCCCGATCCGGCCGCGATGGAGCGTCTGTCGGCCGATACCTCGCGGGTGGTCGTCGTCGTCCGGCCGCCGCCGGACGTCTCCCTGTATCACCGCAAGTCGAACCCGCTGTTCCCGAAAGTGCTGACCAGGCTCGGACAGGACGACGAGGTCCAGGCCATCGTCCTGCCGCGAACCCAGACCCAGCGCGAGTTCATCGAGACGATGGAGCTGCCCTCGCTGATCGTCCCGCCCGGCGCCGTAGAGGCCCAGAGCCTGATCGCCGAGGCCGACCTGGTCGTCTCCGCGGGGGGGACGATGAACCGAGAGGCGGCCGCCCTCGGCACGCCCGTCTACACGACCTACGGCGGCCGGCTGGGTGGTGTCGACGAAGAGCTGATCCGGACCGGCCGGATGCGCCCCCTCACCGACCCCCGCGCGCTGCAGCTGGAAAAGCGCTCCGCAGGAGCGACTCCGACGAGAAGGGACCCGGCCTTCCTCGTCGAGAGGATCCTCGGCACCGTCGGAGACTCGCCATCGCACGGAGAGCGACAGCGCGCCCTGACCTCCTAGTCGAGTCCGAGGAGACCCGGGCGCGGCTGGAGCACTTCGTCGACCTCGCAGGGGACGGGGAGTCGCGCCCGGTCGATCCGCTCCTGCGCGCGCTCGACCTCCTGATCTCGGGCGCGATCCTGCTCGTCCTCTCGCCGTTCCTGGCGCTGACCGCGGCGGCGATCTTCCTCTCCTCCGGACGCCCGATCCTCTACCGCGGCGCGCGGGTGGGCCGGGCGGGGCAGCTGTTCTGGATGTACAAGTTCCGCACCCTGGCGCCGGACGCCGAATCGCGGCTCGGCCCGTATCTCGGGGAGGAGCTCTCGCGCCGCACCGAGGAAGAGGTGACGAGGATCGGCCGCTCGCTGCGGGCGATCCACCTCGATGAGGTCCCTCAGCTCTGGAACGTCCTCCGCGGCGACATGGCCGTCGTCGGCCCGCGCCCGATCCGGCCGGCCTTCTTCACCGAGCTCTGCGAGGAGATTCCGCAGTACTGGCAGCGGCTCGTCGTCAGGCCGGGCGTGACCGGATTCGCCCAGACGCGCGTCACCCGCGAGGAGTCCTGGGCGAACAAGCTCGCGCACGACATGGAGTACATCGCCGACCGCTCGGTCACGCTCTACATCAGCGTCCTGCTGGCGACGATCCCGAAGGTCGTCGGCCGCGGCCCAGCCGCTCCCGCTTGAGCAGCGGCTGCGGCTGACAGACTGCCGCGGCATGTGCGGCATCTGCGGCGTCGTCACAGCGGGAGGCCGCCCCGACCCAGACATGGTGAGGAGGATGAGCGGACGCCTCGTCCACCGCGGCCCCGACAGCGACGGACTCCATGCCGATGGGCCGGTGGCGCTCGCCGCGCGCCGGCTCTCGATCATCGACCTCGAGGGCGGCAGCCAGCCGATCGCGAACGAGGACGGCAGCGTCGTCGTCGTCCAGAACGGCGAGATCTACAACTACCGCGAGCTCCGCCGCGAGCTCGAGCGCGCCGGCCACCGCTTCGCGACAGCCTCCGACACCGAGGTCCTCGTCCACGCTTACGAGGAGCACGGCGACGGGTTCGTCGAGCGCCTGCGGGGGATGTTCGCGATCGCGCTCTGGGACGCCCGCTCCTCGCGACTGCTGCTCGCCCGCGACCGGTTCGGGATCAAGCCGCTCTTCTACCGCTTCGCCGGCGGCTCGCTCTCGTTCGCCTCGGAGCTGAAGGCGATGCTCGAGCAGCCGGAGTTCTCGCGCGAGATCGATCCTCGCGCGCTCGCCGCGTTCCTCGCCTTCAACTCGGTCCCGGCGCCGATGACGATCTTCGCCGAGGCGCGCAAGCTGCCGGCCGGATGCACCCTCACGTGGCGGGACGGCGAGATCGCCGAGCGGCGCTTCGCGCGACCCCGTCCGGTCGCCGCGGACCGGGTACGCCGCGGTCCCTCGCGCGAGCTCGCGGACGAGCTGCGCGAGACCCTCCGCGACTCGGTCCGCGCACACCTCGTCGCCGACGTCCCGGTCGGGGTCCTGCTCTCGGGCGGCGTCGACTCGGCGGGCCTGACGGCGCTCGCCGCCGGCGAGTCAGCGGAGCCGGTGAGGACCTTCTCGATCGGGTTCGAAGAGGAGAGCTTCGACGAGCTGGAACGGGCGCGGCTCGTCGCCCGTCGCTACGCCACCGATCACCATGAGCTGGTCCTGCGCCCGGATGCCGCCGAGCTCCTGCCGAGCCTGATCGAGGCTTTCGACGAGCCGTTCGGGGACTCCTCGGCGGTGCCGACCTACCTCGTCTCCCAGCTCGCCGCTGGCGAGGTCAAGGTCGCCCTCTCGGGTGAGGGCGGGGATGAGCTCTTCGGCGGCTACTACACCTACGTCGCCGATCTGCTGGCGCCGCGGGTGGCGCCGCTCGCCGCGCTCGCCGCGCCGCTGGTGGAGGCGCTGCCGAGCTCCGACGCCAAGGTCAGCCTCGACTACAAAGCAAAGCGTTTCGTCCGCGGCGCCCGCCTGCCGCCGCTCGAGCGCCACCACGCCTGGAAGGAGATCTTCCCGGCGCCGATGCGGGCCTCGCTGCTCGGCGATCGCGACCCCGGCTGGGACCCGGTCGACCTGCTGCGCGAGCGCTACGCGGAGACCGAGGGCGCGGAGCCCCTGGCCCGGCTCCAGGACCTCGACCTCGGCATCTACCTCGTCGACGACCTCCTGGTCAAGACCGACCGCTCGAGCATGGCCCACTCGCTCGAGCTGCGGGTCCCGTTCCTCGACCAGCACGTCGCCGAGTTCGCCCTCGGGCTCGCCACCCCGCTCAAGGTCCGCGGCCTCTCGAAGAAGAGGCTGCTGCGGCGGGCGCTGGCGCCGCTGCTGCCGAGGGAGATCCTGCGCGGGCCCAAGCAGGGCTTCTCGATCCCACTCGCCGCCTGGCTGCGGGGACCGCTCGAGCCGTTCGCGCGCGAGACGCTCTCGGCGGCGACGCTGGAGCGGCAGGGCTGCCTCGACCCCGCCGTCGTCGCCCCGATCCTCGACCGCCACTGCTCCGGCAGAGAGGACCTCAGCCGTCAGCTCTGGGGGCTGATGTCCTTCACACTCTGGTTCGATCGGTATGCCCGCTAGCCTCGACGCGCTATTCGCCTTCCTGCTCGCGGGGGTCCTGGCGCTGGTCCTGGTGCCGTACACCGACCGGCTTGCGCGGCGGGTGGGGGCGATCGACTTTCCCAACGAACGCTCCCTGCACGAGGCGCCGACGCCGAGGCTCGGCGGCCTCGCGATCCTGGTCGCGGCCCTCGTCGCCGGCCTGATCTGGCTGCCGTGGGACGCCGAGACGCGGGCGATCCTGATCGGCGCCGTCCTGATCACCGCGGTCGGCTTCCTCGACGACATCTACGACCTCAACGCGGCAGCCAAGCTCACCGGGCAGATCGTCGCCGTGATCGTCCCGGTCTCCGCCGGAGTCACCGTCGAAAGCTTCACCTTCCCCTTCCTCGGCGCTCTCGACCCCGGCTCGGTCGACCTCATCGGGCTTCCCGGCTCGGGCGCGATCGACCTCGGCGACGTCGCCACCGTGATCGGGATAGTCGCCGTGATCAACGTCATCAACCTGATCGACGGCGTCGACGGCCTCGCTGCCGGGGTCTGCACGATCTCCGGCGTGACCCTGGCGGCGATCGCCCTCTCGCTCGACCGAAACTCGGCCGGGGTCCTGGCGGCGCTCACCGCCGGCGCCTCGCTCGGGTTCCTCCGCCACGGCTTCCCCCCGGCGACGACCTTCATGGGTGACACCGGCTCGAACCTGCTCGGCTTCCTGCTCGGCGTCGTCGCGGTCCAGGGAGCGCTGAAGACGAACGCCGTGATCGCGCTCTTCCTGCCGCTGATCATCCTCGCCGTGCCGATCCTCGACACCGGCTTCGTCGTCGCCAAGCGGCTCAAATACCGGCGCCCGATCTACCGCGCCGATCGCTGGCACTTCCACCACCGGATGGCGGACATCGGCTTCTCGCAGCGGCGCACCCTCGCCTACCTCTACAGCTGGACGGTCGTGATGGCGCTGCTGGCCCTGGCGCTGCGCTTCGTCCCCTACAGCGACAACCACGGCCACTTCGACTTCCTTTGGAGCGCGGTGATGGTCTTCTTCGGGCTGCTGGCGCTGGCGGCGAGCGTCTACCTGGTCGAGGTCCTCGAGATCCTCAAGCTGCGCCAGGCGCGTCTGCGGCAGCTGGTCGGGCTGCGAACCGACGCCGGCAGGCCGATCCCGGAAGCGGCTGCGGTCGATCGCGCCGTCGAACGCGAGCTCGAGACGGGCAGCTTCCCGGCCATCGACCCCGAAACGGGCGAGTTCGAGGCCCTCGACCCGGACCCGACACCGGGCCCCGGGCGGTAGTGGCAACCGTCACGAAAGTGGCTCTAGAAAGCGGATAGCGGCCCCTTTCGGATATAGTCGCCAATCCGCCCGCTCCTCCTGAGCCGGGCGGATTTTATGTCTCCTCCCAAGCACGTCGACCTGATGGTCCTGGTGGCCGCGCTCGCGGTATTTCTGCTTGCCGGTTGGCCGCTGCTCGGGTACGCCGTCGCCGCGGCGGCATGGCTCGCCCAGCGCGGGATTCAGGTCCTCGCCGGGCGCCGGGTCGCCGAAGCGATCACCAACGGCAACCGCCAGAAGGCGATGGGGACGCTGGCCGCGTCGACCCTCGGGCGGGTCTGGCTGATGGTCACGGCAGCGCTCCTGGTCGGGATCGCCGATCGCGAATCGGGGCTGGCCGCGGCGTTGCTGCTGGTCGTCCTCTTCACCGTCTCCTTTGCCGCGCAGGGGATCGCCTACCTGCTCGAGCCAGAAGGGCAGGCCCAGCCGTGAGCGCGGAGCGAGCAAGCGTCTATCTCTGTTTCTTCGCGCAGCGAGCGAAGCGCGAGGTATTCAGGTGAGCGCCGGGGTCACAGCCGCCGCCGGGACGTCGACCGAGCCGGGGGTCCCGTCGGGCGCGCCCGAGAAGAAGTCCGGTGGCCTCTCGACCAAGGCGAAAGTCCTGATCGGAATCGGCTGCTACTTCGCGATCGCGATCCTCCTCCTGCTGATCTTCGGCAGCGCCGGCAAGAACGAAGAGTTCGAACCGCAGAACGAGTTCAAGCTCGAACCGTGGATCTCGCTCCACATCGGCGGCGTCGACCTCAGTATCAACAAAGCCGTCTTCTACCTCGTCCTCGCCTCGGTGCTGACGATCGTCGCGATGGTCTGGATTGCGCGGCGGATGGCGGAGAAGCCGAACCGGGTCCAGACCGCGGTCGAGGTCCTCTACGACCTGACCAAGAACAACATCACCGGCGGCAACCTCGACTCCGCGACGGCGGTCCGGTGGTTCCCGTTCCTCGGCGCCCTCTTCTTCTTCATCTGGTTCTCGAACATGATCGGGTTCCTGCCGTTGCCGACCAACACCGAGCACACGGTCGACATCTTCGGCATCGGGGTTCCCTCGTTCGCGCTCTACGCCGCCACCGCCAACCTCTCGATCCCGCTTGTCCTGACGCTGGTCGTCTGGGTCTCCTACCACGTCGAAGGGATCCGCGCCAAGGGCTTCTTCCCCTATCTGGCGAGCTGGCTGCCTCCCGGCCTCGAGGACATGAACCCGGCGGGCAAGGCCTTCATCTTCGTGATCGAGGCGATCTCGCACTTCGCCCGCCTGATCTCCCTCTCGGTGCGGCTCTTCGCCAACATCCTCGCCGGCCACCTGCTGCTGCTGTTCATGGGCGGCGGGCTGGCGGTACTGCTCGGGATCGCCGCGCTCGGCGCCCTCACGTTCCCCCTCGCGTTCTTCTTCTTCATCCTCGAGGTCGGCCTTATCGCCACCCTGCAGGCTTTTATCTTCTCGACCCTGACCGCGATCTACATCGGCGGAGCCGTCTCCGCCAGCCACTAGAAAAAAGGAGAGCTGTTCAATGGATCTGTCCCCAATTGCCGCCGCGATCTCGGACGAAGGGATCGAATCGGCCGGCAAGGCGATCGCCCTCGGCGTCGGCGCCGGGCTCGGCTCAATCGGCGCCGGCATCGGCATCGGCTTCATCTTCGGCAAGGAGATCGAGTCGGTCGCCCGCCAGCCCGAGATGAAAGACGAGCTTCAGGCCATCCGCTGGCTCGGCTTCGCGCTGACCGAGGCGGTCGCCTTCTACACCTTCATCTTCGGCCTCATCGCCTTCTTCCTCTAGGCCGGGCAAGTGGAGCTCATCCTCGGTGAAATGACCGGCATCCTCGTCCTCGCTGCCGAGTCGGGGAAGGACGAAGGCGGCAGCTTTCTGGTCTCGCCCGGGCTCGGGCTGATGATTTGGACGCTCGTCCTCTTCCTGATCACGATGTGGGTGCTGAGCAAGCTCGCGTTTCCGAAAATCCAGGAGGCGCTGGACAAACGCGCGAAGACGATCGCGGAGTCGATCGAGGCGGCGGAAAGGCAGCGCAAGGAGTCCGACGAGCTGCTCGAGGAGTACCGGGCCCGGCTCGCCGAGGCCCGCGAGCAGGCGGACGACATCATGCTCCGCGCCCGCAAGGCGGCCGAGACCGCGGAAGCGGAGGCGGCGACCGCGGGACGTGAGAAACGCGAGGAGCTCGTCGACCAGGCGAAGCGTGACATCGAGGCGGAGACGCGGCGCTCGCTGCAGCAGATCCGCAAGGAGGTCGCCGACCTGACCGTCCTCGCGACCGAGAAGGTGACCCGCAAGGCCCTCACCGCCGAGGACCAGCGCCGGCTGGTCGAGGAGGCGCTGAGCGAGGTCGACTTCACCAGCCTCTCGGGGTCTGAGAGCAACTGATGGCGCAGGAGGCCGCCCGCGTATATGCCGAGGCCCTGTTCGAGGTCGCGCGCGAGAAGGGGAAGCTCGACGCGATCGGCGAGGAGCTGGGCCAGTTCGCCGACGCCGTCTCCGCCGAGCGCGAACTGCAGGTCTTCCTCTTCAGCCCGTACTTCTCCTCGCAGGAGAAGATCGAGGGCCTGCACCGGGCCGTGACCGGCGCCGACCAGGAGCTGGTGAACTTCCTCGAGCTGCTGGTCGAAAAGCACCGGATGCCGGATGTCTTCCGGATTCGGGGCCGCTTCGAGCAGCTCTGGAAGCAGGAGAACAAGCGGCTCGACGTGACTGTCACGAGCGCCGTCGAGCTCGACCCGGCGGTCGTCGACCAGGTCGGCGCCGAGGTCGAAAGGCAAACCGGGCAGAAGGTCGAGCTGGCGAGCCGCGTCGACGACGGGATCCTCGGTGGGATCGTGTTGCAGGTCGGCAACATGGTTCTCGACGCGAGCATCCAGAGTCGCCTGGAGAAACTTCAAAAAAGCGTCGCGCAGGCGGCGTAAGGAAGGGATAAGAGCACCCAATGGAGATCAAGCCGGACGAGATCGCATCGATTCTCAGGGAAAGGATCGAGGGCATGGACACGGCGAGCGCCGACCTCACCGAGGTCGGCACGGTGCTGTCGGTCGCCGACGGCATCGCCCGCATCCACGGCCTCGACAACTGCATGGCGCTGGAGATGCTCGAGCTGCCGCACGGGGTCACCGGGCTCGCCCTCAACCTCGAGGCCGACAACGTCGGCGCCGTCCTCTTCGGCGAGTGGGACAAGATCGTCGAGGGGGACACCGTCAAGCGCACGGCGCAGCTGCTCGAGATCCCGGTCGGCGAGGAGCTGCTGGGCCGGCTGGTCGATCCGCTCGGGCGGCCGCTCGACGACAAGGGCGACCTCAACACCTCGCAGACCCGCCCGGCTGAGTTCAAAGCCCCCGGCGTCGTCCAGCGCCAGCCGGTCGAGGAGCCGGTCCAGACAGGCCTGATGTCGATCGACGGGATGATCCCGATCGGCCGCGGCCAGCGAGAGCTGATCATCGGCGATCGCCAGACCGGCAAGACGGCGATCGCGATCGACACGATCATCAACAACAAGGACAAGGACCTGATCTGCATCTACGTCGCGATCGGGCAGCGGATGTCGACCGTCGTTCAGCTGAAGGAGATCCTCGAAGAGAACGGGGCGATGGAGAACACGATCATCGTCGCCGCTCCCGCCGACGAGGCGGCGCCGATCAAGTACATCGCACCCTACGCCGGCTGCGCGATGGGCGAGCACTTCCTCTACGACGGGAAAGCCGCCCTCTGCGTCTACGACGACCTCACCAAGCACGCCTACGCCTACCGCCAGATGTCGCTGCTGCTGCGGCGCCCCCCCGGGCGCGAGGCCTACCCCGGCGACGTCTTCTACCTCCACTCGCGGCTGCTCGAGCGGGCGGTCAAGCTCAACGACGAGCTCGGTGGCGGCTCGCTGACGGCGCTGCCGATCATCGAGACCCAGGCCTCCGACGTCTCCGCCTACATCCCGACCAACGTCATCTCGATCACCGACGGCCAGATCTTCCTCGAGTCCGATCTGTTCAACTCGGGGGTCCGGCCGGCGATCAACGTCGGTATCTCGGTCTCGCGGGTCGGCGGCAACGCGCAGACGAAGGCGATGAAGAAGGTCGCCGGGAAACTGCGCCTCGATCTGTCCCAGTACCGCGACCTCGAGGCCTTCGCGCAGTTCGGGTCGGAGCTCGATCCCGAGACCCAGAAATCGCTCAATCGCGGCGAACGGCTGGTCGAGGTTCTCAAACAGAAAGAGCGCGACCCGCTCTCGGTCGGCGACCAGGTCGCCTCGATCTACTCCGGCACCGGCGGCTACCTCGACCGGATCAAGGTCGAGCGCGTCGGCGAGTTCCTCGCCGACCTGCGGGTCCGGCTCCACTCCGAGAACGCCGAGCTGCTGTCGCGGATCGAAGAGACCGGAAAGCTCGAGGACGACGACGAGGAGGCGCTCGGCAAGGCGATCGCCGAGTTCATCGACGACTTCGGGCCCGACTTCGACGAGCACGGCGACCCGATCGAGGCCGGCGAGTCGGACCGGATCCACTCCGCCGAGGAGCGCGAGAAAGAGGCGCGCACAGCCGAGGACCAGGACAGCGAACCGGCCAAGGAGGAGGAGGAGGCGGAGGAGGCCGCGGAGGCTCCCGCCTAATTCGCCATGGCGACTCAGAAGGAAGTCAAAAACCGCATCGCCTCGGTCAAGAACATCAACAAGATCACGCGGGCGATGGAGATGGTGGCGGCGGCACGGCTGCGTCGCGCCGAACAGCGGATCGAGGCGCTGCGCCCCTACGCCGAGGGGATGCGGCGGCTCACCCGCCGGGCGGCCGAGAACGCGGGCGGCGTCCCCCGCGTCCCGGTGCTCGAAGAGCACGACGCCGAAAAGCGGGTCGGCGTGCTGCTGATCACCGGCGACCGCGGCCTGGCCGGCGCCTTCAACACGAACATCATCCGCGACGGCATGCGCCTCGGCGCCGAGCTGCGCGAGCGTGGTGTCGAGCCCGACTTCTCCGCCGTCGGCCGCAAGGGCGTCTCCGCCCTCACCTTCCGCAAACAGGAGCTGAGCGGGACCTACATCGGGTTCACCGATCGGCCTGCCTTCGCGAACGCCCGCGAGATCGGCGAAGAGCTGACCGCGCGCTACGTCGACGGCGAGGTCGACCGGGTCGAGCTGATCTACAACCGCTACGTCTCGCCGCTGACCCAGTACGTCTGGCGCCAGACCCTGCTGCCGATGCAGCAGGCGGAGGTGACCGGCGAGGGGGTCGACGAGGAGGAGGCGACCGCCGAGCCGACCGAGGCCGAGCGCGCCCACGAAGCGGCGCTCTGGGAGTACGAGCCCGAGGCGGAGATCCTTCTCTCGAGGCTGATTCCCGAGTACGTGAACATCTCGGTCTACCGGGCGCTGCTCGAGTCCGCGGCCTCCGAGCTGGGGGCGCGGATGACCGCGATGCGGAACGCCGCGGAGAACGCCGAAACGATGATCGACGACCTGACGCTGGAAATGAACAGGGTCCGGCAATCCGAGATCACCCAGGAGATCCTCGAGGTCGTGGCGGGCGCCGAGGCACTTGGATGAGCGCGAATTTCATTTCTGAACGAACCAAAGGAACCAATGGCTGAAAGCAATGGCAACGGAGCGAACGTAGGGCGGGTCGAGCAGGTGACCGGCGTCGTCGTCGACGCCTACTTCCCGGAGCAGCTGCCGGAGATCTACTCGGCGCTGAAGATCGAGATGGGCGGTGACGGGGACGGGGAACCGACCGATCTCGTCTGCGAGGTGCAGCAGCACCTCGGTGACGATCGTGTGCGCGCCGTCGCGATGGACGCCACCGACGGCCTCAAGCGGGGCGACCGCGTGCTTGACACCGGCGATCCGATCACGGTTCCGGTCGGCGATGTGACCCTGGGCCGGATCTTCAACCTGCTCGGCGAGCCGATCGACGAGGGCGCCGAGCTCGAGGCCGGCGAGCGCTGGCCTATCCACCGCCCGGCTCCCTCCGCGTCCGACCTCGCCCCGACCCAGGAGATCCTCGAGACCGGGATCAAGGTCATCGACCTCCTCGCTCCGTACGCGAAAGGCGGCAAGGTCGGGCTCTTCGGCGGCGCCGGCGTCGGCAAGACGGTGCTGATCCAGGAGCTGATCCGAAGCATCGCCGAGGAGCACGAAGGCCTCTCCGCCTTCTGCGGGGTCGGCGAGCGTTCGCGCGAGGGCAACGACCTCTGGCTCGAGATGAAGGAGTCGGGGGTGATCGAGAAGACGATGCTCGTGTTCGGCCAGATGAACGAGCCCCCGGGCGCCCGCCTCCGGGTCGCCCTGTCCGGCCTGACGATGGCCGAATATTTCCGCGAGCAGGGCGGCCAGGACGTGCTGCTCTTCATCGACAACATCTTCCGCTTCGTCCAGGCGGGCTCGGAGGTCTCGGCCCTGCTGGGCCGGATGCCCTCGGCGGTCGGCTACCAGCCGACGCTCGAGACCGAGATGGGCGGCCTGCAGGAGCGGATCACCTCGACCGAGCGTGGCTCCGTCACCTCGATCCAGGCCGTCTACGTCCCCGCAGACGATTACACGGACCCGGCGCCGGCCTCGGTGTTCGCCCACCTGAACGCGACCACCGCGCTGTCGCGGGCGATCTCCGAGAAAGGGATCTACCCGGCGGTCGACCCACTCGACTCGAGCTCGACGATCCTCAAGCCCGACATCGTCGGCGAGGACCACTACCGCACCGCGACCGAGGTCCAGGAGGTTCTGCAGCGCTACAAGGAGCTGCAGGACATCATCGCGATCCTCGGCATCGACGAGCTCTCCGACGAGGACAAGCAGACGGTGTCGCGGGCGCGCAAGATCGAGCGATTCCTCAGCCAGCCGTTCTTTGTCGCCGAGCAGTTCACCGGCCGCAGCGGCGAGTACGTGCCGGTCGCCGACACGGTCCGCGGCTTCCGCGAGATCCTCGACGGCGAGCACGACGACCTGCCCGAGGGCGCCTTCTACATGCAGGGCTCGATCGACCAGGTGACCGAGAACGCGGGCAAGGCGAAATCCGAGGCCTAGCCGGTGGCCGGCGATTCCAAATTCGAGGTCGAGGTCCTCACCCCCGAGGGCGAGGTCTTCAACGGCGAGGTGCGCCAGGTCTCGACCCGCACCGCCGGCGGCGAGATCGGGATCCTCGCCAACCACGCGCCGCTGCTCGCGGCGCTGCGGCCGGCCGAGCTCCGCATTCACGTGAGCGATTCCGAGACCGTCCGCTATGCCCAGGCCCACGGCTGGCTCCAGGTCTTCGGCAACCACGCCCGGCTCCTGGTCGAGGAGGCGGTCTCGCCCGAGGACCTCGACGCGTCCTCGCTGAAAGAGCAGCTCTCCGACGCCGAGCGGCGCCTCTCCGAGTCCGAGGAGGGGAGCGGCGCCCGGGCACGGGCCCAGAAAGACCACGACCGCACCGAAGCGTTTCTCGCCATCGCGGGTGGGTGAGCGCGGTCGCGGATCCGACCTTGACCACAGCAGAGTGGGGTCAAGGTCGGATGCGCTGAGGAGGCCTGGATGACCGAGGAGTTGGTGGCTCTCGCCGAGCGATTGATCTCGTATGACACCTCCGAGCCCGAGGCGGTGCTGGAAGCCGCCGGGTTCGTGAAGGGATGGCTCGAGGCGCGGGGGATCGAGGCGATCCACGAGGAGGTCCGAGGGCTGCCCGTTCTCAAGGCCGAGGTCGGCGCCGCCGAGGGGCCGACCGTCGTCCTCCACGGCCACATCGACGTCGTTCCCGGCCGGCCGGGGCAGTTCGACCCAGAGATCGACGGCGATCGCCTCTACGGCCGCGGGACGTATGACATGAAGGGCGCGCTGGCGGCGATGCTGGTGACGACGGCGGCGATGCGCGACCAGGACCGAGTCCGGGTCCGGCTCGGGATCGTCGGCGACGAGGAGTCCGAGGAGGAGGCCGAACGCGGCAGCGACCGGCTCGTCGACGATGGCTTCGTCGGCGACTTCGCGATCACCGGCGAGCCGACCGACCTCCACATCGGCGTCGAGGCCAAGGGCGTCCTGGCGCTGCGATTGGAGGTCGCCGGCGTCGCCGCCCACGGGGCGACGCCGTGGCTGGGCGACAATGCTGCCCTGCGCGCGGTGGATGTTTTCCGCAGTATCGAGTCGCTACCGTTTGCCCGACAGAGCTCAGAGCTGTTCGACCGCCCTTCGATCAACCTCGGCCGGATCCTGGGCGGCGACGCCCTCAACAAGGTTCCCGACCGATGCGCGATCGACGTCGATATCCGCTACCTGCCCGATCAGGATCCCGCCACGATCCTCGATCAGGTCCGTGGGCTGGAGGACGCTGAGGTGACGCAGCTGTTCACGCGGCCGCCGGCCGTCGTCGACCGCGAGCTGCCCTATGTGCAGGCGCTTCGCGACGCAGCCTCGGCCCATCACGAGGGCGGCGAACCGATGAGCGTCGGTCGCGACGGGGCGTCGGACGCGGTTTCGTTCCTGCGGGCCGGCGTCCCCGCGGTCGAGTTCGGGCCGATCGGCGACGGCCACCACGGCCCGGGCGAGTGGGTCTCGGTCACGTCGCTGCTGGCCTACCGGCAGACGCTCGAGTCGTTCCTGCGGGCCCTGCCCGAACGCCTGGGCGATGATTGAGGAGCCGTTCAAGAAGCCGCCGCCCTCGGGCGACTTCGAGGCGCCGCCGAAGCCGAAGCGCTACTGGTGGCGGTTCCTGCTCGCCGGGCTGGTGATCATCGCCGCCACCGGGACCGCGACCGCGGTCAGCGCCCTCCTCTACGTCGACAGCATCGCCAACGCGCTCTCCCACAACAACGTCCTCCAGAACAAAGTCCAGCGGTTCCTCGCCGAGACCAACGGCGGCGAACCGGAGAACATCCTCATCCTCGGGTCCGACAAGCGCGCCAGCGAACCCGAAGACACCGGGCGATCCGACACGACGATCCTGCTCCGGCTCGACCCGGACCAGAGCACGATCTCCCTGATCTCGATCCCGCGCGACCTCAAGGTCGAAATCCCCGGGGTCGGCACGGCGAAGTTCAACGAAGCCTATGCCGTCGGCGGGCCGAAGCTGACGCTCCAGGTGGTCAAGGAATTGACCGGGCTGCCGATCAACCACGTCGTCAACGTCGACTACCTCGGCTTCGTCAGGGCCGTCGACGCGATCGGCTGTGTCTACGTCGACGTCGATCGCCGCTACTACCACTCCAACGCCGGACTGCCGCCCTCCGAGCAATATTCGGAAATCAACATCAAGCCCGGATACCAGCTCCTCTGCGGCAAAAAGGCGCTCCAGTACGTGCGTTACCGCCACACCGACACCGACCTGGTCCGCTCCGCCCGCCAGCAGGACTTCCTCAGCGACGCCCGCGAGCGGGTCCCGATCGCCGACCTCGTCCTCGACAAACACCAGCTGATCGACATCTTCACCGAATACACGACCTCCGACATCAGCGACGCGGAGACGATGCTGCAGGTCCTGAAACTGTTCGTCGCCTCCCGCAACGCGACGATCAACGAGGTCAACTTCCCCGCCGAACTGGGGCCGAGCTACGTCTATTCGTCTCCCGAAATGATCGAAGAAGCGATCGAAAAGTTCCTCGGCAGCGAAGCCAGCGGCGGGCCCCGCGGCTCGCTCGACGAGCCGAGCCGCTCCGGGGGCGGGAAGAAGAAGAACAAGAAGAAGAAGTCACATCCGAGCAAGCCGAAGCTGAAGGCGAAGCCGCCCGGAGACGACGGCCTGGTCCCGGCGCGGGAAGCGGGGGAACTCGAGGCGGCGCCGATCGCCCGCAAGGTCAGCAGGGGCTTCCCCGTTTTCTACCCGACCAGGCTCCCGTCCGGCGCCGTCTACGAGGAAACAGATCCCTACGAACACATCGTCGACCCGCGTGTCTACCACCTCAAAGATCAGGACGGCAACCGCCACGGCGCCTACCGGATGGTCGCCACCCTCGAACTCCCCGACGGGGTGCACTACTTCGGCGTGCAGGGGATCCAGGGTTGGAGCGACCCGCCGATCCTCAACGACCCGAGCCTGACCGAAACCATCCATGGCCGCGAATACGACATCTTCCTCGATGGGGATCGGATCAAGATGATCGCCTGGCACCGGGGGGACAACACCTACTGGGTGTCGAACAGCGTCCTTCGGGTGCTGACCAATGACCAGATGGTCGGGATCGCCCGCTCGGCAAAGGTGAAGATTCCCAACCAGAAGCGCAAGAACCGGACGAAGGCGACAAGGTGAGCACGGAGCGCGAGACGATCGGGGTGATCGGGGTCGGCTGGGTCGGCCTGGTCACGGCCGCCTGCTTCGCCGAGCTCGGGCACCGGGTGATCGCGCGCGACATCGTCCCCGAGAAGGTCGAGGCCCTCTCGCGAGGTGAAACCATGATCCACGAGCCCGGTCTCGACGAGCTGCTGCGCAAGAACGCCGACCGCCTCACGTTCACGACCGAGATGGGCGAGGTCCTCGACGCGGCCAGCCTGCTGTTCGTCTGCGTCGACACCCCGCCGACCCACTCGGGCGATGCCGACCTGAGCCGGGTGCGAACGGTCGTCGACGAGCTCGACGCCGACGGCGATCACGTGCTGGTGATGAAGAGCACCGTCCCGGCGGGCACCGGCAACGCGATCCGCCGCGATCTCCCCAACCTCGCCTACGTCTCCTGCCCCGAGTTCCTCAAGGAGGGCAGCGCCGTCGCCGACTTCCTCCACCCCGACCGGGTCGTGATCGGCGCCGACCCGGGCGACGAGGCGGCAGGGGCGATGGTCGCCGACCTCTATGAGCCGCTCGGCGGCGAACTGGTCCAGACCGATGTCACCAGCGCCGAGATGATCAAGCTCGCCTCGAACGCCTTCCTCGCGACCAAGATCTCGTTCATCAACGAGATCGCGAACGTCTGCGAGGAGGTCGGCGCCGACGTCGGCGAGGTCTCGCGCGGGATGGGCCTCGACGAGCGGATCGGGCCGCGGTTCCTCAGCGCCGGCATCGGCTGGGGAGGAAGCTGCTTCGGCAAGGACACGATCGCGCTCAAGAAGCTGGCCGGGAACAGCGGCTATCACTTCCAGCTGCTGAGCGCGGTGATCGAGGTGAACGAGCTCCAGAAGCGGCGCGTGATCGGCAAGCTGAAGAAGCACCTCGGCTCGCTGGCGGGCAGGCGGATCGCGCTGCTGGGCCTCGCCTTCAAGCCGGAAACCGACGACATGCGAGACGCGTCCAGCCTCGTGCTCGCGGGGCGCCTCGAGGGGGAGGGGGCCGAACCGGTCGCCTACGACCCGATCGCGGCGGGCAGGGCCCGCCAGCTGCTGCCCACGGTCGAGCTGGCCCCGTCGGCGCTCGACGCACTCGACGGCGCCGAGGCCGCGGTGCTGGTCACCGAGTGGCCGGAGTTCGCCGAGATCGACTGGCGCGAGGCCGCGGGCCGGATGGCCCGGCCGCTGCTCGTCGACGGCCGCAACTTCCTCGACGCCGACGTGCTGCGCGCCGCCGGCTTCGAGTACGAGGGGATAGGCAGGGCGGTCAGCGCCGCGGCCGCCCCCTCGAGGGCCGACTGAATCCTGTGCAGGCGATCGTCCTCGTCGGCGGGGAGGGAACGCGGCTCCGACCGCTGACCGAGACCGTTCCCAAGCCCGCGCTGCCGCTGGTCGACCGGCCGCTCCTCGCCTACACGGTCGAGTGGCTGGCCGGCCACGGGGTCACCGAGGTCGTCCTTGCCTGCGGCTTCATGCCCGACGTTCTCCGCGAGGCGCTCGCCGGCGAGGAGGAGCGGGCCGGGGTCCGGATCCGGTACGCCGCCGAGCCGCAGCCGCTCGGGACCGCCGGGGCGATCCGCTTCGCTGCCAACGGGCTCGGCGACGATCTCGACGACCGCTTCCTCGCCCTCAACGGCGACGTCCTCACCGACCTCGACCTGGCGACCCTGCTGCGGGCACACGAGGATCTCGGGGCGCGGGCGACGATCGGCCTGCGCGAGGTCGATGACTCCGCGACATTCGGCCTCGTCAGCACCGGTCCCGGCGGCGAGGTGACCGCGTTCGCGGAAAAGAGCGGCGAGCACGTTCCCGGCGCGATCAACGCCGGCGCCTATGTCCTCGAGCGGTCGGTGCTCGAGGAGATCGCGCCGGGCGAGGCCGTCTCGATCGAGCTCGACGTCTTCCCGCGGCTGATCGGCGGCGGCCTCTTCGCCCGGATGCTCGACGGGTACTGGATGGACGTCGGCACGCCTGAGCGCTACCTCCAGGCGACCTGGGACGTGCTCGAGGGCGCTGTTCGCACCGGGGTCGCGCCGACGTCCCCCGGTGTCTTCGTCGCCGAATCCGCCGAGGTGGCCGAGGACGCCCGGATCGGGCCGCGCGCCGTCGTCTCCGCCGGCTGCCGGATCGGCCCCGGAGCGGAGATCCGTGAATCGGTCCTGCTCGAGGAGTGCGCCGTCGGCGAGGGGTCCCGGGTCGGTGGCTCGATCCTCGCCCCCGGGGCCGAGGTCGGCCCGGGGATGGCGATCGAAGGGACGGTCGCCGGCCCACGCGAGAAGGTCGAGAGCTGAGGACGATGCTGGAGGACATCCTCGCCATCCCCGACCACCTCCGCGACGCGCTCTGGCGGGTCGAATCGGCGCGGATCTCCCCGGCCGAGTCGGATGGGCTCCTGGTCTGCGGGATGGGCGGCTCCGCGATCGGGGGGGATCTGGCCGCCGCCGCGCTCGGCGACCGTCTGCGGCGGCCGCTGGCCACCATCCGCGACTACGAGCTGCCGAGCTGGGCGAACGAGTCCTGGACCGTCCTCTGCTCGAGCTACTCGGGAGGGACCGAGGAGACGCTCGCCTGCTTCGAGGCCGCCGGTGAGGTCGGCGCCCGCCGGATCGTCGCCAGCACCGGCGGCGATCTGGTCGAGCTGGCGCGGGCCGCCGACGTCCCGGTGATCGGCCTGCCGGGACTGCTGCCGGCGCCGCGCGTCGGGGTCGCTTACATGCTCGTCTGTGCCGCCGAGGTCGCCGCGCTGGCGGGGGTCGCGCCGCGCATCGCCGACGAGATCGAGGCCGCCGCATCATTCCTCGAGGCCGCCGTCGGCGAGCTCCGCGACCGGGCGACCGAAATTGGCGAGACGCTCGCCGGCACCCTGGCGGTCGTCTATGGGGCGGGCCTGAGCACGCCCGTCGCCCGCCGCTGGAAGACGCAGATCAACGAGAACGCGAAGCTGCCCTCCTACTTCGGCGAGCTGCCGGAGGCCGACCACAACGACATCTGCGGCTGGGAGGGGGTCCCGGCAACCGGAGCGAGGGTGGCGGCGGTGATGATCGAGGAGCCGGGCCAGAGCCCGCGCATGCGGCGCCGATTCGAGCTCACGGCGGCGGCGATCGAAGCCTCGGGCTCGACCGCGATCCGCATCGAGGCAGCCGGCGAGAGCCGCTGCGAGCGACTTCTCTGGGCGCTGATGCTCGGCGACCTGGTCAGCCTCGACATGGCGCAGGCGCGGGGAGTGGACCCACTCCCGATCGAGGCGATCGAGAACCTTAAGAGCGCCCTCGGGCGTCCCTGAGCCACGGCCCCTATTCTTCGCACGACCACTGACGAAAGGAACCGATGGCAACCGCCACCTCGAACTACAAAGTCGCCGACATCGACCTCGCCGACTTCGGCCGCAAGGAGATCAACCTGGCCGAGGTGGAGATGCCGGGCCTGATGCAGACCCGCGAGGAGTTCGCGGCGCAGCAGCCCCTGAAGGGGGCGCGCATCACCGGCTCGCTCCACATGACGGTGCAGACCGCTGTCCTGATCGAGACCCTCGTCGCGCTCGGTGCCGAGGTCCGCTGGGCCAGCTGCAACATCTTCTCGACCCAGGACCACGCCGCGGCCGCGATCGCCGCCGCCGGCATCCCGGTCTTCGCCTGGAAAGGCGAGACCCTGGAGGAGTACTGGTGGTGCACCGAGCAGGCGCTCGCGTGGCCCGAGGGCGGGCCGAACATGATCCTCGACGACGGCGGCGACGCCACCCTGCTCGTCCACAAGGGCGTCGAGTTCGAGAAGGCGGGCGCGGTGCCCGACCCGGCCTCTGCCCAGTCCGAGGAGTTCCGCGTCGTCCTCGAGACCCTGCAGCGCTCGCTCGAGGCGGACCCCGAGCGCTGGACCCGGATCGCCGCCGGCATCAAGGGCGTCACCGAGGAGACGACCACCGGCGTTCACCGCCTCTACCAGCTGGCTGAGACCGGAGACCTCCTGTTCCCGGCGATCAACGTCAACGACTCGGTGACCAAGTCGAAGTTCGACAACCTCTACGGCTGCCGTCACTCGCTGATCGACGGAATCAACCGCGCCACCGACGTGATGATCGGCGGCAAGACCGCCGTCATCTGCGGCTACGGGGACGTCGGCAAGGGCTGCGCCGAGAGCCTTCGCGGCCAGGGCGCCCGCGTGGTCGTCACCGAGATCGACCCGATCTGCGCCCTGCAGGCGGCGATGGAGGGCTACGAGGTGCGGACGATCGAGGAGGTGGTCGAGACGGCCGACATCTTCATCACCGCTACCGGCAATCGCGACATCATCACCGCCGACCACATGGCGCGGATGAAGCACAACGCGATCGTCGGCAACATCGGCCACTTCGACAACGAGATCGACGTCGCCGGGCTCGAAGCCTCGGCGGCGGAGAGGATCAACATCAAGCCGCAGGTCGACGAGTGGCGGTTCCCCGACGGCCACTCGATCATCCTCCTGTCCGAGGGCCGGCTGCTCAACCTCGGCAACGCGACCGGGCATCCGAGCTTCGTGATGTCGAACTCGTTCACCAACCAGGTGATCGCACAGATCGAGCTCTTCACCCAGCCCGAGGGGTTCACGGCCAAGGACGTGACGGTGCTGCCCAAGCACCTCGACGAGAAGGTCGCGCGCCTCCACCTCGAGGCACTCGGCGTCAGCCTCACCGAGCTGTCCGAGGACCAGGCCGCCTATCTCGGCATCCCGGTCGAGGGCCCGTACAAGTCCGATCACTACCGCTACTGAACGACCCATGAAGGCGATGATCCTGGCCGCGGGGCTGGGGACTCGGCTGAGGCCGATCACGCACGCGGTGCCGAAGCCGATGGTCCCGGTCCTCAACCGACCGGTGATGGAGCACATAGTGCGGCTGCTGGCCGCCAACGGGTTCACCGAGGCGATCGCCAACCTGCACTGGTTCCCGGAGACGATCGAGGGCCGGTTCGGCGACGGCTCGGAGTTCGGCATCGACCTCTCCTACAGTCGAGAGGAGCAGCTGCTCGGGACCTCGGGCGGCGTCCGCAACGCGGCCGGGTTTCTCGGCGACTCGTTCCTGGTGATCTCCGGCGACGCCCTCACCGACATCGACCTGAAGACGATGGCCGAGTTCCACGAGTCCCATGACGGGATCGCCTCGCTTGCCACCAAGCGGGTCGTCGACACCAGCCAGTTCGGGGTGGTCATCACCGACGAGGACGGCCGCATCCAGGGCTTCCAGGAGAAGCCGCCGCCGGCCGAGGCGCTGTCCGACCTCGCCAACTGCGGCATCTACATGTTCCGCTCGGAGATCTTCGACTTCTTCCCGGAGCCTGGAAGGAGCAAGGCCGCCTCGGCGGGCGACCCGCCCGGCTTCGCCGACTGGGCGATGGACGTCTTCCCGGCCCTGCTCGAGGGAGATGTCCCCTTCTACTCGCACGAGATCGACCGCTACTGGAATGACATCGGCAACCTCGACGAGCTGCGTCAGGGCAACATCGACGCCCTGCTCGGAGAGGTCGCCGTCGAGCCCGGCGGCGACCGGGTCGGGGACGGGGTGTGGTCCGCGACCCCTCTCGACGGCGCCGACGTGACAGCGCCCGCCGTGGTGGGCTCGGGGGTCGAGATCGGTGACGGCGCCCGGCTTGAGGGCCCGGTGGTCCTCGGCGACGGCTGCAGGGTCGGCGCCGGCGCCATCGTCCGCGACGCGATCCTGATCGAGGGGGCGGAGGTCCCGCCGCGGGGGTTGCTGGCCGGCGGGATCGCCGCCCGGATCGTCCCCGCCGCCTGACGCTGTCCTGACCGATTGTGCGCGCCACGCGCGCGTCGCGGGCGCCGAGGGTGGGGGAGTGAGCAGCGTCCTCGAAGCCCTCGCCACGGTCCTCCTGCCGAGCCTATGCGCCGCCTGTGGGCGGGGCTGCGCCGGCGAGTCCATCCTCTGCCTCCGCTGCGCGCGCCGGCTCGAGGACTTGAGCCCGCTGCGCGGCGCCGGACCGGCCGGGATCGACCGGGCCTGGTCGGCGGCTCCCCACGAGGGGGTCGCCCGTGACCTCGTCGCTGCGCTCAAGTTCCGCGCCCTGCTGCCGGTCGCCGGCCTGATGGCCGAGCGGATCCTCCGCGACGCCCCCGCCCACCTGTTGAGCGGCGAGGTTGTCCCGGTTCCGACCGCGCGGGGGCGCGGCATTCGCCGCGGCTTCGACCCCGCGGGCGAGGTTGCCGCCGCCCTCGCGGAGGGTGCCGGCCTGCCGCTGCGGCCGTGCCTCGCCCGCCGCGGCCGCGGACGTCAGGTCGGCAGGCGCCGCGCCGAGCGCCTCGGCCGCCCGCCGCGAATCGAAGCGGCCGATCCGGTGCCGCGCGGCGCCGTCCTCGTCGACGACGTCCTCACCACCGGCGCGACGCTCTCCGCCGCCGCCTGGGGCCTGCGCGAGGCAGGGGCGCTGCGCGTCGTCGCGGTCACCTTCGCCCGCCGGCTCTGAGGCCTAGCGTTCGAGCGGAGACATGTCCGCGTAGCGGTCGCCGGCGGCGGGCCCGATCGAGCTCAGGCGCTCGAGCTGCGCCTCGCTCAGCTCGAGTGAGTCGGCCGCGGCGTTCTCCTCCAGCCGCTCGACCCGCTTGGTGCCGGGGATCGGGGCGATGTCGTCGCCCTGAGCGAGCAGCCACGCCAGCGCGACCTGGGCCGGGGTCGCCCCGATCTCGCCGGCGACATCCTCGACCTCGTCGAGGATCCGCAGATTGCTCTCGAAGTTCCCCTCGGTGAAGCGCGGGTTGGAGGCCCGGAAATCGCCCTCGGACTCGAGCGCCGCGCGCTCGCGGAAGCGCCCGGCGAGGAAGCCGCGCCCGAGCGGCGAGTAGGCGACGAATCCGATCCCGAGCTCGCGAACCAGCGGCAGGATCTCGGCCTCGGGGTCCCTCGTCCACAGCGAGTACTCCGATTGCAGCGCGGTGATCGGGTGGGTGCCGTGAGCCCGCCGGATCGTCTCCGGCGCCGCCTCGGAGAGGCCGATGTGGCGGATCTTCCCCTCCTCGACGAGCTCGCCGAGGGCGCCGACGGTCTCCTCGATCGGGGTCCCGGGGTCGATCCGGTGCTGGTAGTAGAGGTCGACGTGATCGGTGCCGAGCCGGCTCAGCGAGCCCTCGATCGCGGTGCGGAGGTTCTCCGGCGAGCCGTCGATCCGACGCTCGCCACCATGGCGGTGGGAGAGAATCCCGAACTTGGAGGCGACGACGAATTCGTCCCGCCGCCCGGCGATGGCCCGCCCGACGAGCTCCTCGTTCGTGTACGGGCCGTACATCTCCGCGGTGTCGATGAAGTCGACGCCCAGCTCGCGGGCCCGGTGGATGGTGCGGACCGACTCCTCGTCGTCGCTGCCCGCTCCGGCATAGAAGGCGGACATGCCCATGCAGCCGAGGCCGATCCGGCTCACCTCGAGCCCGCCGAGTGAGATTTGCTCCATGTACGTGAGGGTAGCCAGCGGCTAGCATCGGTAAACCGACCGAAGGAGGGTGGATGCGAATCGAGATACGCGGTCGCAATCTCGAGGTCGATGACGAGCTGCGCTCACTTGTCACCAAGCGCTTCAGCCGTGTCGGCCAGCAGGTCTCGGAACTCGCGACGCTGGAAGTCGATCTCTTCGAAGAGCGGAACCCGTCGATCTCCGACGACCAGGTCGCCGAGGGCACCCTGCGGCTTAAGGGCGTCACCCTCCACGCTCGCGAGGCCTCACCGGAGATGGCGCACTCGATACACGAACTCGCGGAGGACATCCGCCGCCAGGTCAAGAAACACCGGGACAAGCGCCGCAAGCGTAGCCAGACGCGCCGCCTCGTCAACCGGATGCGGGGCCGCGCCGCCGAGTCGTAGGATTTCCGTCCTGATGATCCGTCCGCTGATCGCGATCGCCGCGTCCGCGCTGCTGTGCCTCTGCCTGCTCGCCGGCGCGGCGCTCGCCGAGAAGGTGACTGCGGTCCAAACCACGGCGACCTTCGTCAATCCCGAATCGGGCGTCTACGAAGGGGAAGTGAAGTCGACGCGGGCGGTCTGCCGAAAGGGCCGCCGGGTGTCGGTCATCGACGATCGCAACCGGAACGGCCGCAGCGACCACGCCGACCGCACGCTGGTGAAGGTGTTCTCCGGCAACGACGGCGGCTACAGGGCCAGGGGGAGCCAGGCGGGGAGGGGAGACCGGCTCCTGCTCGTCGTCGGGGTCAAGATTCTCAGCCGCAACGCCTTCTGCCGGCCCTTCATCAAGAACGCCACCGCGTAGCCCCGGCGGGCGATGCAGCTACCCTAATGGCGATGAGTGCGGAGCGAGCCCAATGAGGCATCTCTGGTTCCTCGCGCAGCGAGCGAAGCGCGAGGATTTGTAATGGCCAATGCTCGGGACATGGTCACGCGTGCGCTGCGCGTAGGTGAGGGCCGCAAATTCAAGACCTACGAGAGGCGCGCGCATGAGATCAACGAGATCGAGCCCGAGATGGAGCTGCTCGGGGATCAGGAGCTGCGCGAAGAGGCCGACGGTCTCCGCGAGCGGGCGCGGAACGGGGAGCCGCTAGACGACCTCCTGCCCGAGGCGTTCGCGCTGACCCGCGAGGCGGGCCGGCGGACGCTGGGCCAGCGCCATTTCGACGTCCAGCTGATCGGCGGGATGGCGCTGCACGACGGCGCGATCGCCGAGATGAAGACCGGCGAGGGGAAGACGCTCACCGCGACGCTTGCCGTCTTCCTCAACACCCTCGCGGGCGACAGCGTTCACCTCGTCACCGTCAACGACTACCTGGCCCGGCGCGACGCCGAATGGATGTCGCCGATCTACGACGCGCTCGGGGTCACCGTCGCCGCGATCCAGGACGCCGACGACCACGCCGCCCGCCAGTTCAAATACGCCTGCGACGTCACCTACGGGACCAACTCGGAGTTCGGCTTCGACTACCTGCGCGACAACATGGCGGCGAACCTCGAGAACTGCGTCCAGCGCGACCACAAGTTCGCGATCGTCGACGAGGTCGACAACATCCTGATCGACGAGGCACGGACGCCGCTGATCATCTCCGGCGCCCCCGAACAGGCCGCCCAGACCTACTACCAGTTCGCCCGCCTCGCCCGCCAGATGGAGGGTGTGCCGGCGAAAGACCGGCTGCGCTCGCTGGGGGAGTCGAAGGACACCTCCGAGGCCGACTACGACTACGAATTCGACGAGAAGCACAAGACCGTCTCCCCGACCGAGCGCGGGGTGAAGCGCGCCGAGGATTTCATCGGCGTCGACAACCTCTATCTCTCCGAGCACGGAAGCCTGGTCAACCACCTCGTCCAGGCGCTGAAGGCCGAGTCGCTCTACAAACGCGACAAGGACTACGCGGTCGTCGACGGCGAGGTGATGATCATCGACGAGTTCACCGGCCGCATTCTCGAGGGGCGCCGCTGGTCGGAGGGCCTGCACCAGGCGGTAGAGGCGAAGGAGAACGTCGCGATCGGCGAGGAGAACCAGACCCTGGCGACGATCACCCTCCAGAACTACTTCCGCCTCTACGACAAGCTCTCCGGGATGACCGGAACGGCGCTGACCGAGGCGACCGAGTTCATGAAAATCTACAAAGTCCCGGTGGTCGAGATCCCGACCAACCGGCCGATGGTCCGCGCCGACCACAACGACCAGATCTTCAAGACCAAGGACGGCAAGTGGAAGGCGGTGCTCGAGGAGATCACCGCCCGCCACGAACAGGGCCAGCCGATCCTGGTCGGCACCGTCTCGGTCGAGGTCTCGGAGATGATCTCAGGCGAACTGAAGCGGCGCGGGATCGAGCACGCGGTGCTCAACGCGAAGCCCGAGCACGCCCAGCGAGAGGGCGAGCTGATCGCCCAGGCCGGCCGCCGCGGCGCGGTGATGATCGCGACCAACATGGCCGGCCGCGGCGTCGACATCAAGCTCGGCGGCGATCCCGAGCACCTCGCGATCAAAGAGCTGAAAAAGCAGGGCATCGGCCCAGGCGACGACGGCTACGAGGAGGCGCTGGCGGCGAAGACGGCAGAGCTGGAGCCCCAGTGCAAGGCCGAGGCCGAGGAAGTGCGCGAGCTCGGCGGCCTCTACATCTGCGGCACCGAGCGGCACGAATCGCGTCGCATCGACAACCAGCTCCGAGGACGCTCCGGCCGCCAGGGCGACCCCGGCGAGACGCGCTTCTTCCTCTCCGCGGAAGACGACGTGATCCGCCTCTTCGCCGGCGACAGGATCTTCAAAATCCTCGACCGCCTCGGCCCCGTCGACGAGGAGGGGGAGGAGATGCCGCTCGAGGCGAAGATGCTGACGAAAACCGTCGAGGGAGCCCAGAAGAAGGTCGAGGAGCAGAACTTCCTGATCCGCAAACGGGTCCTCGAGTACGACGACGTGATGAACGAGCAGCGCCGCGTCGTCTACAGATACCGCCGCGAGGTCCTCGAGGGCCGCGACATGTCGGACGTCGCCCGCGACGAGCTCGAGGGCGTGATCGACCGCCTTGTCGACGAGTACACGCCGGGCGACGACCTGACCGATTGGGACATGCCCGAGCTCGAGCAGCAGCTGCGCCAGATCTGGCCGGTCGGCATCGAGGTCGGCGAGATGGCGCCGGAGGCGGTCGACCGCGAAAAGCTCAAAGACGCGCTCGAGGACGATGCGATGGAGGCGTACGACCGGCGCGAGGAGGAGCTCGGCGAGGAGCTGATGCGGTACCTCGAGCGATCGATCCTGCTCGAGGTGATCGACAATCGCTGGCGCGAGCACCTCTTCGACATGGACTACCTGCGGGAAGGCATCCACCTCCGCGGGTTCGCCCAGATCGACCCCCTCGTCGCCTACAAAAACGAGGGCTTCTCGATGTTCGAGGAGCTGATGCATTCGGTCTGGGAGGAGTTCAGCAAGCTGGTCTTCCATGCCCAGATCCAGGTCGACCCGTCGCAGCTCGACGGCTCGTTCGCGGGGAATGGCGGAGGCGGCGGGATCGCCCTCGACTACTCCGGCGGCACTCCCGAAGCGCAGCCGTCGGCGCTGCAGGAAGTGGCGTCGGGCAGCACGACCGTCGGGGTCGGCGCCGCCGCGCCCAACGGCGAGAACCTCGCCGCCGCGCCGGAGGTGGTCGAGACCGTGGTCAAGGACGAGAAGGTGCGGGACATCGGCCGCAACGACCCCTGCTGGTGCGGCTCGGGGAAGAAGTTCAAGAAGTGCCACGGCGCCTGAGGGCGCCTGTGCTTCACCGGCACCCTCAGGCGGACGCGTGAAAGCCGCCGACCCCGTACGGGAGTTCATCCGGGCGTTCAACGAACGTGACCTCGACGGCTTCGTCGCCGTGCTCGATCCCGAGGTCGAGCTGCACGCGATGCGGGGGCTGCGCCGCGGCGTCGAGGCCGCCCGCCTCTGGGCGACGCGGCCGCCCGGCGGCGTCCAGCAGACGATCGTTCTCGAGGATCTCTACGAGGACGGCACCGAGTCGGGCGGCGGCTCGGCGGTGGCGCTGATCCGGCGGGTCTGGGTCTGGGACGAGGACGGTTCGCCGGCGGGCGAGGACGAGATGGCCTGGCTGTTCGAGCTGCACGACCACAGGGTCCTCAGCTGGCGCTCTTTCGACGATCGCGCCGAGGCGCTTCATGCCGCGGGATTCGACCACGGCGTCGGATCGGCGTAGGATTTTTCGATCAATGAGCGCGGGGGAAGCCCAGTGAGCCAGATCGCGGAGAGCAACGCCGAGGCGGCCGAAGCCTGGAGCGGCTCGCTGTTCGAGTGCTTCGTCCGCTATCGCGACCTGGCGACCGCGGGCCTCGGCGCTCATGGCAATGCGGCGATGATTGCGAACCCGCCGCGGCCGGGCGACCGCGTGATCGACGTCGGCTGTGGGTTCGGCGACACGACGCAGCAGCTGGCCGCCATCGTTGGTCCCGGGGGAAGTGCCCTCGGCGTCGACGTCTCGGAGCCGTTCATCGCGGCGGCGCGCCGCGAGGCCGAGGAGGCCGGCCTCGAGAACGTCCGCTTCGAGGCCGCCGACGTCCAGGTCGCCGAGCTCGGCGCCGGGAGCTTCGATTACGCCTTCTCGCGGATGGGGATCATGTTCTTCGCCAACCCGGTCCAGGCCCTGCGCAACGTTCGCGCGTCGCTCGCCCCGGGCGGGAGGCTCTGCGCGGTGGTCTGGCGCCACAAGCTCGACAACATCTGGGTTCGCAGGGCCGAGGAAGTCGTCGAGAGGCACCTCGACCATCCCGAGGAGACCGATGAGCCGACCTGCGGGCCGGGGCCCTTCTCGATGGCGGGCGCCGACACCGTCAGCGACCAGCTCAAGTTCGCCGGGTTCGAGGAGATCACGTTGCGGCGCTGCGACCTCCCGCTCAAGATCGGCAACGACCTCGACCACGCGGTCGAGTTCAACATGGCGCTCGGGCCGGCGGGTGAGGTGCTGCGCCTCTGGGAAGACCGCGTCGACGAGATCCGGCCGACGATCGCCGCCGAGCTGCGCGAGGCGCTGAGCGAGTTCGACGGCCCGGACGGCGTCGTCGCGCCCGCGTCGACCTGGATCATCAGCGCCCGCGCGCCGCTCGACGCGAGCCCGACCGACGGCGCCCAATAGTCTTTCTCGCATGGCTGACGCAGCGACGGAATCGGTGCCGGCGCGGCTCGCCGCTATCCGCGGTCAGTTGAAGCTGCTCGCGGACTATCTTTGACCCCGCATCGCTCGAAACCGAGGTCGGACGGCTCGAGGACGAGATGCAGCGCCCGGGCTTCTGGGACGACCAGGACGCCGCCGCTCGGACCAGCGCCGCCCACGCCAGCGCCCAGCGCAAGCTGAAGGGGTTTCGGCAGCTCGAGGCCGATGTCGGTGACCTCGACGAGCTGGCCGAGATGTCGTCCGAGGACGAGGGGTTGGCCGAGGAGCTCTCGGGCCAGCTCGGCTCGATCGAGGAGCGCCTCGCCGAGCTCGAAGAGGCGCGCCTTTTCAGCGGCGAGTACGACGCCGGCGACGCGGCGGTGACCGTCCACGCCGGGGCCGGCGGGACCGACTCCCAGGACTGGGCCGAGATCTTGCTGCGGATGTACCTGCGCTGGGCCGAGCGGCGCGGGTTCCAGGTCGAGATGAAGGAGGCATCGCCCGGCGAGGAGGCGGGCCTCAAGTCGGCCACCTTCGTCGCCCGCGGCGAGAACGCGTACGGCCTCTTCGCGGCCGAGCGCGGCGTCCATCGGCTGGTCCGGATCTCGCCGTTCGACTCCTCGTCGCGGCGCCACACCAGCTTCGCCCAGGTGGACGTCGGGCCGATCGTCGACGAGGACGTCGCGGTCGAGATCGACGACGGCGACCTCCGGGTCGACACGTACCGGGCCTCGGGCGCGGGCGGGCAGCACGTCAACAAGACCGACTCCGCGGTTCGGATCACCCACATCCCGACCGGGGTCGTCGTCCAGTGCCAGAACGAGCGCTCGCAGACCCAGAACAAGGCGGCGGCGATGCAGCTCCTGCGCTCGAAGCTGATCGAGCTCGAGGAGCGCAAACGGGCAGAACGGCTCGCGAAGGAGCGCGGCGAGGTCAAAGACGTCGCCTGGGGGTCGCAGATCCGCAGCTACTTCCTCCACCCCGACCAGCGGGTCAAGGACCACCGCACCGGCCACGAGGCGGGGGACGCCGAACGCGTCCTCGACGGCGACATCGACGACTTCATCCGCGACTACCTGAACAAGACCGCCTCATGAGCCTGATGCTCGCCGAGCGGCCCTCCGAGGGGGATCCCGACGGGTTGCTGATGCTGCATCACGGTCGCGGCACCGATGAGCGCGACCTGATCGGCCTCGCCGACGTCCTCGACCCGCAGCGCAGGCTCCACGTCGCCGCTCCGCGGGCACCCCTCACCCTGCCCGGCGCGCCCGGCTTCCACTGGTACGTGGTGGCGCGGGTCGGCCATCCCGACCGGGAGACCTTCAATGCGGCCCGCGGCGCGCTCAGCGAATTCCACGACCGGCTCTGGGAGCAGACCGGGCTCGGCCCCGAGGCGACCGTCCTCGGCGGCTTCTCGATGGGCTCTGTGATGAGCTACGCGATGGGGCTCGGCGGCGACCGGCCGCCGGTCGCGGGGCTGCTGGCCTTCAGCGGCTTCGTCCCGACCGTCGAGGGCTGGGAGCCGAGCTTCGATGACCGGGCTTCGACCCGGGTCTTCATCGCCCACGGCGTGAACGACCCGGTGATCGAGGTCGGGTTCGGGCGACGGGCGCGCGAGCTGATCGAGGAAGGCGGGCTCGAGGTCTCCTACCACGAGTCCGCCGTCGGGCACCAGATCGACCCGACCCACATCCCGCCCGCCGTCGAGTGGCTCGGCGAGGTGGTGCCGGCGCGCCCCGACGCCTAGAGCGGCGCCGAGCTCGCCACCTTGACGAGGCAGAGGAGCGCGATCAGGACGACCGGGGCCGCGATCGAGACGAGCCACGCCAGGCGGGTCAGGTGTCGATCGGTCACCTCCCAAGGATCGACCTCCTGGCTCGATCTCTTTAGCGCGCCGATCCCTCGAGCTCGAGCAGGGCGCGCTTCATCGCCGTCCCGCCGCCATAGCCGCCGAGCCCGCCGCCGGTGCGCAGCACCCGGTGACAGGGAACGACGATCGGGATCGGGTTCGAGCCGCAGGCCGATCCCGCGGCGCGGACCGCGCGCTCGTTCCCGGCGCTGGCCGCGACCTCCATGTAGCTGCGGGTCTGGCCGTAGGGGATGCGGTTGATCGCGCGCAGGACGCGGCGGCGGAAGTCACGGCTGAGGCGCCAGTCGAGCGGCAGCTCGAACTCGGTCAGGTGGCCGGTGAAGTAGAGGTCGAGCTCGCGCCTCGCCTCGTCGAGCTGGGCCGGCGACTCGAGCACCCGGGGCGAGACCCGCGCCGCGAGCTCCTCCAGCAGCTCGTCCGCCTCCTGCTCGGGCAGCCCGACCCTGACGAGGCCGCGCGGGGTGGCCGCCAGCAGCAGCTCGCCGAACGGCGAGTCGGTGGTCGTGTAGGCGACGTCCAGCAGGCCCTCCTCCTTCGCGCGCTCGGTGAATCTCCTCAGCTCGTGCTTCATGCCAGCTCCTTCCTCAGTCGCTTGATCCCCTCGTGCAGGCTGCGCCTCGCGGCCTCGGGCGAGCAGCCCAGGGCGGCGGCGATCTCGGAGTGGGGGAGGTCGGCTCCGAAACGGAGGGCGACGGCGGCCCGCTGCTTCGGGGGCAGACCCTCCACCAGCTCCCAGACCTCCTCATCCGGCTCGGGATCGGGGGTTGCGATCTCGACCGGCTCGGCGACCGGCAGCGGCCGGCGGCCGTTGGCGCGGTGGTGGTCGATCGCCTTGCGGTGGGCGATCGTCAGCAGCCAGCCGCGCAGGTTGCGGGCGTCGTCGAGGCGCGGGTAGGCGCGGAGCGCCGCCAGGAACGTCTCCTGGAAGCAGTCCTCGGCGTCGGCGCGGCCGACGGCCCCGCGCAGGGTGGCCATCACCACGCCCGCGTGCTCGTCGATCAGTGCCTGGAACGGGGGGAGTCGGGTCACTTCACCGATTAAACGCTGCCGCCGGCCCTGGCGTGAGATCGAAACTCACGGATTAGGCTGCGGTGGGTGAGCAAGGACGCTGAGCAGCTCTCCGCCGTCGTTGCCCGGGCGCTTGCCGAGGACGTCGGCGCGGGCGACGTGACAACCGAGGCGACGGTCCCCGACGCGGCCCGCGGCCGGGCGAGGATCGTCCAGAAGCAGCCGGGGGTGGTCTTCGGCCTCGAGGCGGTCGCCGAGACGATGAGGCAGTGCGGGGTCGAGTCGGTCGACAACCTCGTCGTCGAGGGCCAGTGGCGGGACGCAGTCCCGGCCGACGTCGCGCTGGCGATCGGGCCCGCAGCCGGGCTGCTGACGGCCGAGAGGACAGCCCTAAACCTCCTCGGTCACCTCTCGGGCATTGCGACCCTGACCGCGCGCTTCGTCGAGGCGGTCGCCGGCACAGGGGCGCGCATCCTCGACACCCGCAAGACGACCCCCGGCCTGCGCCGGCTCGAGAAGCAGGCGGTCGCGGCCGGAGGAGGGGTCAACCACCGCGCCGGCCTGTTCGATGCGATCCTGATCAAGGAGAACCACTCCGCGCTCGCCGGCGGGCTCGCGGAGGCGGTCGCCGCGGCAAGCGCCGCCCGCCCCGATCTGGAGGTCGAGGTCGAGTGCCGCGATCTCGACGAGGTCGCGACGGCTCTTGCCGCCGGCGCCGACCGGCTCCTGCTCGACAACATGACCCCCGCCGAGCTCCGCGAGGCGGTCGCCGCCCGCGATGCCGTGGCCGGCCGCTTGCCGAAGCTCGAGGCCTCCGGAGGCGTCGAGCTTCAGAACGTCCGTGAGATCGCCGAGAGCGGCGTCGAGATGATCTCGGTCGGCGCCCTCACGCACTCGGCGCCGCGGCTCGACCTCAGCATGCTGATCGAGGCGCTCAGCGCTTGACCTTGAGCGTCATGTGCATCTCCTTCGGGTGGACCGTGCAGAAGAGCTTGTAGACGCCCGCCTTGTTGAAGGTCTTGGCGAAGTTGATGCCGTCGCTCTTGGTCGTCACCGAGTTGAAGCTCGAGCCGGGGCCGGACTTCTTGGTGACGTTGTGCTTCTTCTTGCCGGTCCAGTTGAACTTCACCTTGGTCCCGACGCTGACGGTCTTGCTGTCGGGCGAGAAGAAGCTGTCGCCGAGATTGATCGTCGCCGCCGACGCCGAGCTTGCGAGCACCGGGAGCGCCAGCAGGGCTGCGATCGCGAGCAGGGGGACGAATGTGAGCTTGCGCATCAGAAAAGAGGCCTCCTCGTAGTAATTGCCGGGTGGTACGCGAACTCCTCGCTAAAGGTTCAACGCCTACTTCAGCAGGCGCGAGAGCCGCCGGTCCTTGAGAATGCGGCCGCCGGTCTGCTCCGCCGGGCAGTAGTTGGTCTGGTGCTCGGAGAAGAAGACCGCCTCGATCGTCGTCCCGCAGCGGGGGCAGGGCTCCCCCTCGCGTTTGTGGACCTTCAGCGGCATCGGCAGTTTGTCGGGAAGGTCGGGGCCGATCGCCTCCTCGTAGTGGTCGATCGCCGCCCCGAGCACGCCGAGCCCCTCGTGCAGGCGGGCAACCTCGTCCTGCTCCAGCTCGGAGCCCTGCCTGAACGGCGAGAGCCGCGCCTCCCAGAGGATCTCGTCGACCCAGGAGCGACCGATCCCGGCGATGTCGCGCTGGTGGCGAAGGAGGGGATGGAGATGTCGCGGCTGGTCGATCAGGGCGGCGAACTGCTCGAGCGACGGCCGCGGCCAGGCCTCGGGACCGAGCGTCGCGACCGCCTCGTCCTCCTCGACGGCAGCGGCCGGCAGCAGCTTCGCCCAGGCGCGCTGCCTGGTGCCGAACTCACGCAACCGGAGCTCGCGCCCGTCGCCGAGCCTGATCAGGACCCGCGCCGCCCGGTCTTTCATCGAGGTGCGCTTCTCGGAGACCCGCAGCCGCCCGGCCGACATCAGGTGGATCAGGAGCGCCAGGTCGCCGAACTCGACGACGGGCATCTTGCCGATCCGCCGCACCCCGGTGATGCTCCTGGCGGTCAGCTTCTCGAGCGGCGGCTCGAACGTCTTCATCACGTTCATCCCCGGCGCCAGCACCGATTCGACCTCGGCGCCCGCCACGGCGGCATCCAGCCGTCGCGCGGTGATCTCGACCTCCGGCAGCTCGGGCATATCCCAAGTCTGCCTGGTGGATAGACTTTGGGAAGTTCATTCGACTGGACTCAGGCCGGAGGCCATGCCAGCGAACATAAGACAAGCGGGCCCCGCGGTGGGGCCGATCGAGGCAACCGCACAGGACTTGCGATGAGAGAGCTACCGACGATCAACGATCCGGTTCCGATGCTCGACCTCGCGCCGGAGGAGGTCGAGCGGCTCACGCAGGAGGTCCGCGCCCTCGCCGAGGAGCGGGACGCCGTGATCCTCGCCCACAACTACCAGGTGCCGGAGATCCAGTCGGTCGCGCACTACACCGGCGACTCGCTCGGGCTCTCGCGCCGCGCCGCGGCCGATGAGGCGACGACGATCGCCTTCTGCGGCGTCCATTTCATGGCTGAGACCGCCGCGATCCTTTCGCCCGAGAAGACCGTCCTGATCCCCGACCCCGACGCCGGCTGCTCGCTCGCCGACTCGATCACCGCCGAGGAACTGCGCGCCTGGAAGGCGAAGCACGGTCCCGACGCGGTCGTCGTCATGTACGTCAACACCTCGGCCGAGGTCAAGGCCGAGACCGACTACTGCTGCACCTCCTCGAACGCGGTGAAGGTCGTCGAGCACATCCTCCGCGAGCACGGTCCCGAGACCGAGATCCTGTTCGGGCCCGACATGTGGCTCGGCGCCTACGTCGAGCGGACGATCGGCCGCTCGATGCACGTCTGGCCCGGCGAGTGCCACGTCCATGCCGGGATCCGCCCCGACGACATCGCCGCGCAGCGGGCCGCGCATCCCGACGCCGAGTTCCTCGTCCATCCCGAGTGCGGCTGCGTGACCCAGGTGATGGAGTTCGTCGCCGCCGGCGACGTCGACGAGGAGGGGGTCCACATGCTCTCGACCGGGCAGATGCTCGACCACGTCGAGCAGCACCCCGACGGCGAGTTCATCGTCGCCACCGAGAACGGGATGCTGCACGCCCTGCGCCAGGCGGCGCCCACGGCGAGCCTGGTCGAGGCCAACCGGATGGCCTACTGCAAGTACATGAAGATGATCACCCTGCCGAAGCTGCGCGACTCGCTGCGGGAGATGAAGTTTGAGGTCACGGTTCCGCGGGAAATCGCCGATCGTGCGCGGATTCCGATCGAGCGGATGGTCGCGATCGGGTAGCGGCGGATAGAGTCCGCCCCGGCCGGCACCGCAGGAAGATCTTCAACCTTTTGGACCAGGTAACCCCCGAGCAGACGACGGCACTGGAGCAGCTGCACGAGCTGGCCCAGCAGCTCCGGGTGGACTCCGTCCGCGCCGCCGCTGCCGCCGGGTCCGGGCACCCCACCTCGTCGATGTCGGCCGCCGACCTGATGGCGGTCCTGCTCTCCGGCCACCTCCGCTACGACTTCGGCTCGCCCGAGAGCCGCGCCAACGACCACCTCGTCTTCTCCAAGGGCCACGCCTCCCCGTTGCTCTACTCGATGTTCAAGCTGGCGGGGGCGATCGACGACGAGGAGCTGCTCACCTTCCGCCAGTTCGGCTCGCGCCTCCAGGGCCACCCGACGCCGGAGATCCCGTGGGTCGACGTCGCCACCGGCTCGCTCGGCCAGGGGCTCCCGATCTCGATCGGGATCGCGCTCGCCGGCGCCCGCCTCGAGCACGCCGACTTCAGGGTCTGGACGCTCTGCGGCGACTCCGAGCTCGCCGAGGGCTCGATGTGGGAGGCCTTCGAGCATGCCGGGAACGAGGGGCTCGACAACCTGATCGCGATCGTCGACGTCAACCGCCTCGGCCAGCGCGGGCCGACGATGCACGAATGGGACACGGCGCCCTGGGCCGCCCGCGTCGAGGCCTGCGGCTGGGACGTGCAGGAGATCGACGGCCATGACCTCGCGGCGATCGAGGCGGCCTACGAGGCGGCCGAAGCCGCCGACCGCCCGGCGGCGATCTTCGCCCGCACGAAGAAGGGCTCGGGCGTCGCGGCGGTCGAGGACAAGGACGGCTTCCACGGCAAGCCCCTCGACGATCCCGACGCCGCGGTCGAGGAGCTGGGCGGCCTGCGCTCGCTCCGCGTCGACGTGCAGGCGCCGCCGCAGCCGAAGCCGATCGAGATCTCCCCGCAGGCGGTCGAGCGGCCCAGCTACGAGGTCGGCGAGAAGGTGGCGACGCGCGCCGCCTACGGCGACGCCCTCGCCTGGCTGGGCTCGATCGACGAGAGGGTCGTCGCGCTCGACGGCGAGGTCGGCAACTCGACCTACGCCGAGCGCTTCGCCGCCAAGCACCCCGACCGCTTCTTCGAGATGTACATAGCCGAGCAGCAGATGGTCGCCGCCGCCGTCGGCATGCAGACGCGGGGCTGGAAGCCCTTCGCCTCCTCGTTCGGCGCCTTCCTCAGCCGCGCCTACGACTTCATCCGGATGGGCGCGATCTCCGGCGCCGACTTCAAGCTCTGCGGCTCCCACGTCGGCGTCTCGA
>DATAOP010000006.1:0-8709 GCA_036265675.1 Solirubrobacterales bacterium | reverse complement strand
AAGCTCCCCTTCGGCCACCGCGGCGCCAACCACCCGGTAAAGGACCTCTCCACGGGGGCGATCGACATCACCTCCCAGAACCACGGCTTCGCGGTCCGGGGGCCGGGCGGCGAGCCGAGGATCGAGGGCGACGATCCGGTGCGCTGGGAGACCGACTTCGGCGCCGCCGAGCTCTCCCACCTCAACCTCTACGACCGCACGGTCGAGGGCCTGGTCCTCAGGGACGTGCCCGGCGCCACCGTCCAGTACCACCCAGAGGCGGGCCCCGGCCCACACGACGCCCGCCATCTCTTCGAGGAGTTCCTTGCGCTTGCCGCGTAGAGACGACATCGAGAAGATCCTCCTGATCGGCTCGGGGCCGATCGTCATCGGCCAGGCGGCCGAGTTCGACTACTCCGGCGTCCAGGCCTGCAAGGTGCTGCTCGAGGAGGGCTACGAGGTCGTCCTCGTCAACTCGAACCCGGCGACGATCATGACCGACCCCGAGTTCGCGACCGCCACCTACGTCGAGCCGCTGCAGCCGGGCCCGGTGGCGAAGATCATCGAGAAGGAGCGCCCCGACGCCCTGCTCCCGACCCTCGGTGGGCAGACCGCGCTGAACCTGGCGATGGCGCTGCACGAGGACGGCACCCTGGAGCGCTTCGGGGTCGAGCTGATCGGCGCCGACGAGACCGCGATCCGCCGCGCCGAGGACCGCGAGGAGTTCCGCCGGACGATGACCGAGGCCGGGCTGCGGATCCCGTGGTCGCTGACCGTCGGCAGCCTCGGCGAGGTCGAGACCGCGATGGCCGAGGGACAGATCACGCTGCCGGCGATCGTCCGCCCCGCCTTCACCCTCGGCGGCCAGGGAGGCGGCGTCGGCGAGACCGAGACCGAGCTGCGCCAGGTGGTCAGCGAGGGCCTCGCCGCGAGCCCGATCAACCAGGTGCTGGTCGAGGAGTCGGTGATCGGCTGGGGCGAGTTCGAGCTCGAGGTGATGCGCGACCGCAACGACAACGTCGTGATCATCTGCTCGATCGAGAACGTCGACCCGATGGGCGTCCACACCGGCGACTCGGTGACCGTCGCCCCCGCCCAGACCCTCAGCGACCGCCTCTATCAGGAGCTCCGCAACCAGGCGATCCGGGTGATCCGCGCGGTCGGGGTCGAGACCGGCGGCTCCAACATCCAGTTCGGCGTCGACCCTGAGAGCGGCGAGATCGTCGTGATCGAGATGAACCCGCGCGTCTCCCGCTCCTCGGCCCTCGCCTCGAAGGCGACCGGGTTCCCGATCGCGAAGATGGCGGCGAAGCTCGCCGTCGGCTACGCCCTCGAGGAGATCCCGAACGACATCACGCAGGCGACCCCGGCCTCGTTCGAGCCGACGATCGACTACGTCGTGACCAAGGTGCCGCGGTTCGCGTTCGAGAAGTTCCCCGGCACCGAGGGCCGCCTCTCGACCCACATGCAGAGCGTCGGCGAGGCGATGGCGATCGGCCGTACCTTCGGCGAGTCGTTCGCGAAGGCGATGCGCTCGCGCGAGCTCGACTCGCCGGCCGAGCCGCCCGAGTCCGACGAGCAGCTGCTGGAGGCGATCGCGGTCCCCTCGGCCGAAAGGTTCGACCTCGTCCTCGAGGCCTTCCGGCGCGGCCTCTCGGTCGAGGCGGTCCACGAGCGCTGCCTGGTCGATCGCTGGTTCCTGCGCGAGCTCGAGATCCTCGCCGAAAAGGGGGACGGGACCGAGGGGCTGGAGCGCACCTACAAGGCGGTCGACACCTGCGCCGCCGAGTTCGAGGCGGCCACCCCCTACTACTACTCGGGGCACGAGCGGCCGCTGCCCGGAGGAGGGGCCACCTCCGAGGTCCGACGCGGCGAGCGCGAGTCGGTCGTCATCCTCGGCGCCGGCCCGAACCGGATCGGCCAGGGGATTGAGTTCGACTACTGCTGCGTCCACGCCGCGATGACCGCCCGCGAGTCGGGCCGCGACGCGGTGATGATCAACTGCAATCCGGAGACGGTCTCGACCGACTACGACACCTCCGACCGGCTCTACTTCGAGCCGCTGACCGCGGAGGACGTGCTCGCCGTCTGCGAGCAGGAGCGCCCGGAGGGCGTCATCGTCCAGTTCGGCGGCCAGACGCCGCTGAAGCTGGCACGCGACCTCGAGGAAGCCGGCGTGCCGCTGCTCGGCACCCCGGTCGACGCAATCGACCTCGCCGAGGACCGCGGCCGCTTCGGCGCCCTGCTGCGGCGGCTCGACGTCAAGCACCCGCCCTACGGCACCGCGCTCTCGGCCGACGAGGCCGCGGTGATCGCCGAGCAGGTCGGCTTCCCGCTCCTGGTCCGGCCCTCCTACGTGCTCGGCGGTAGGGCGATGGAGATCTGCTACTCGACCGAGAACCTGTCCGCCTACCTCGAGGCCAACGTCAAGGCCGACCAGGAGCACCCGCTGCTGCTCGACCGCTTCCTCGAGAACGCGATCGAGGTCGACGTCGACGCCCTCGCCGACGGCAGCGACGTCCACGTCGCCGGGATCATGCAGCACGTCGAGGAGGCCGGGGTCCATTCCGGCGACTCCGCCTGCGTCCTGCCGCCGATGAGCCTCGGCGAGGAGATGCTGGAGGAGATCCGCGCGACGACGACGCGGATCGCGCTCGAGCTCGGCGTCGTCGGGCTGATCAACATCCAGTACGGGGTCGCGGCCGGCGAGCTCTACGTGATCGAGGCCAACCCGCGTGCCTCGCGGACGGTCCCATTTGTCTCGAAGGCGACCGGGACGCCGCTGGCGAAAATCGCGGCACGCCTGATGCTGGGCGAGAGGCTGGCAGACCTCGAGTTGCCCGAGCCCCCGACCGGCTACGTCAGCGTCAAGGAGGCGGTGTTGCCGTTCGCCCGCTTCGCCGGCGTCGACTCGGTCCTCGGCCCCGAGATGAAGAGCACCGGCGAGGTGATGGGCATCGCCACCGACTTCCCGACCGCCTTCGGCAAGGCGCAGGCCGCGGCCGGGGTCTCGCTGCCGAAGGAGGGCGCCGTATTCATCACCGTCACCGATACCGACAAGCCGGCGGCGACGCAACTCGCGACCCGCTTCCACGACATGGGCTTCGAGGTGATCGCGACCGGCGGCACGGCGCAGTCGATCACCTCGATGGGGGTCCCCGTCACCCGGATCAACAAGCTGAGCGAGGGCAGCCCGAACGCGATCGACCTGCTGCGGGAACGGAAGTGCGACCTGGTGATCAACACGCCGACCGGCTCCGGCGCCCGCGCCGACGGGCACGCGATCCGCACCTCAGCGGTCCGCCACGGGATTCCCTGCGTGACGACGATGACCGGGGCCTCGGCCGCGGTCCGGGCGATCGCCGCCCGCAAGCAGCAGGACGCCGAGGTGCTGTCGCTCCAGGAGATCCACCGGAGCTCGACCGCGTCCTCGGCTCGATCGGATGCCTGAGCGCAGCCGACCGCCCTTCGGCAGGCGGTTGTGCGAGGTGGTGGAGGCTCACGACTCGGGCGGCTATCGCGTCTTCTCGCTGCGCGACCCCGACGGCCCGCTGCCACTGGCGGGCCAGTTCTACATGCTCGCCACCGAGCGACACTGGGCGGGGGAGGGGCAGCGCCCCTTCCTGCCGCGGGCTCTCTCGGTCGCAGACGCGGTCGAGGAGGACGGGGCACGGCGCCTCGACTTCCTGATCGAGGGGATCGGCCCCGGGACCGAGCGGCTCTGCGAGCTCGAGCCGGGCGAGCGGGTCTGGGTCAACGGGCCCCTCGGCAACGGCTTCTCGCAACCGCGCCGCCTCAACCCGCGGGCCGCGGGGGCGATCCTCGTCGGCGGCGGGATCGGGATCGCCCCGCTCGCCCTGCTGCGCCGTCAGTTCTCCGACCGCGGCGTCCCGACCCGGCTCCTGCTCGGGTTCCGCGACCGCGAGCACTCCGGCGGCCTCGACGACCTCTTTGCCTGCTGCGAGGTCCGGCTCGCGAGCGAGGATGGGCACGCCGGCCACCGCGGCTACGTCACCGACCTGCTGGTGACGATGCTCCAGGGAGACGACGCCGTCGGCGCCGCCGTCTACGCCTGCGGCCCGCCGCCGATGCTCGACTCGGTCAGCGAGATGTGCGCCTCGGCCGGCATCCCCTGCGAGCTCGCCCACGAGGCCCCGATGGCCTGCGGCTACGGCGCCTGCTACGGCTGCGCCGTCCCGCGAGCAGACGGACAGGGGTACCTGCGCCTCTGCGTGGACGGTCCTGTCCTGGCGGTTCCGGGGCAAGACCGGGAGCCCTCCAGCTGGAACCCGCGACGGTCGCAGAGCGAGGGTCCAAGCCCCCCCGGCTCACAACTTCCCGCTGAAGGGCCCCCGGTCCCGTCCGCGCACCCCCCTGGGGCAGTCAGCTTCTGTGGAATCGAGCTGCAGCACCCGGTCATCAACGCATCGGGAACGTTTGACGCCATCGCCGCCAGACGGGTTTACGGAGACGCGCTGATCGAGCAGTTCCCGTTCGCCGCCTTCGTCTCGAAGACGATCACGTTCGAGCCCCGTGCGGGCAACGAGCCGCAGCGGATCTGGGAGACGCCGGCCGGGATGATCAACTCGATCGGGCTCCCGAACCGGGGGCTGGATGGATTCCTCGCCGAGGACCTTCCGAAGCTGGCGCAGCTGCCGGTACCGCTGTTCGTATCGGTGATGGCGACGAGCCGGGAGGACTTCGCCCACCTCGTCGAAGGCGTCGCGGGACGCGATGAGGTCGCGGCGATCGAGCTCAATGTCTCCTGTCCCAACGTCCATTCCGGGCTGATCGTCGGCGAGCAGCCGGAGGAGACATCGGCGCTGCTCGAGGCCCTGCGGCCGCTGACCGCGAAGCCGCTGATCGTGAAGCTGACGCCGAACGTCGCCGATCCGGCGTCGGTTGCGGTCGCGGCCGAGGAGAGTGGGGCGGACGCGGTCTCGCTGATCAACACCCTGAAGGCAAGCGCGATCGATCCAGCCGGTGGCAGGCCGGGGATCGCGGCAGGTCACGGCGGCCTCTCCGGCCCGGCGATCCGCCCGATCGCAGTCGCCCAGGTCCGCGCCGTCGCCGCCGCGACCCGGATTCCCATCGTCGGCATGGGGGGCGTCGAAAGCGGCCCCGACGCGACTGAACTGCTGGCCGCCGGCGCCGCACTGGTGGCGGTCGGGACCGAGAACTTTCGCGATCCGCGGGCCGGCAATCGGGTCGCCGCCGAGCTCGCCATCATCGATTTTGAGAAGTCAGACCTCGACCTCAGGTCCAGGTCTAGGTGAATTTCGCCGAAAATGGCAAACACCCCCTTGCGCGCCCGCACCCCGCGGCTATACTCGCCGCCCACATGCCCACCCCAGTCAAGATGTCATCCGCGGCCCCCGAGAGGTCCCTCGACCAGCGGATGGACGCTCTGCGGCGGGCCAACGACATCCGCACCTCGCGGGCCAAGCTGAAGAAGGACCTCAAGGCCGGCAAGGCGAGCATCCACGCGCTGCTCCTCGACCCGCCCGAATACGTGCTCACTGCGAAGGTGTTCGACATGCTGCTCGCGGTCCCGAAGTACGGCCGGGTGAAGACCAATCGGATCCTCAACCAGTGCCGGATCTCGCCCTCGAAGACGATCGGCGGGCTCTCCGAACGGCAGCGCGCCGAGCTCGTCTCGCAGCTCCGTAGGTAGCGACCGCGCAGCCGGTCAGTATCCGGCCGTCCATGTCCAAGGTCTTCGTAATCACCGGGCCGTCCGGGGTCGGCAAGGGGACGTTGATTGCGAAGCTCCTCGAGCGGGTCCCCAACCTCGAGCTCTCGGTTTCGGCGACCACCCGCGAGCCACGCGAGGGCGAGGTCGACGGTCGCGACTACCACTTCCTCAGCCCCGAGGAGTTCGACGAGCGGGTCGACGCCGACGACTTCCTCGAGTTCGCCACCTACAGCGGCAATCGCTACGGCACCCTGCGCTCCGAGGTCCGGCGTCGCCTCGACGAGGGCGTCTCGGTCCTGCTTGAGATCGAGGTCCAGGGGGCGCGCCAGGTGCGGGCCGCGATGCGGGAGTCGGTCCAAGTCTTCATCGGGCCGCCGACCCCGGACGAGCTGCGCCGGCGGCTCGAGACGCGCGGCACCGACTCCGACGAGGCGATCGACGCCCGGCTCGAGGTCGCCGAGCAGGAGCTGGCGGCTCAGGACGAGTTCGCCCACCGGATCGTCAACGACGATCTCGAGCAGGCTGCCGACGAGCTGGAGGGAATCGTGCGCGCCGAGCTCGGCCTTTCTCTAGACTCCCCCGCCGAATGATCAAGCCACGCGTAGACAAGCTCCTCGAGCACGCCGACTCGCATTACGCCGCGGTCGTCGTCTCGGCGAAGCGAGCAAGACAGATAAACAGCTACTTCCACAGCCTCGGCGAAGGCAGCTTCGGCGAGTACCCGCCGCCGATGGTCGAGACCCAGGGCGAGGCGAACTACCTCTCCATGGCGCTCGAGGAGCTCGCCGAGGGCAAGCTCAAATACGAGTACCGCGCCTAGGCGCACCGCAGCCCAGGAGGTCGCAGATGGCCCGCATCCTGCTCGGCGTAAGTGGCGGGATCGCCGCCTACAAGTCGCTAGAGCTGGCCCGGCTGGCGACGCTCGCCGGCCACGGCGTGCGGGTCGTGATGACCGAGGCTGCCGGCCGCTTCGTCGGCGCCGCGTCGTTCGAGGGGATCACCGGGGCTCCGGTCCTCACCTCCGAGTTCGAGCGCGACCCCCTGCGCGGCGCGTTCCCGGGTGACCCGGTCCCCGAGCACGACCCGATCGGCCACCTCGCGCTCGCCGCCAACTGCGATGCCTATCTCGTCGCGCCGGCCTCGGCCAACACCCTCGCCAAGCTCGCGACGGGGATGGCCGACTCGATGCTGACGACCTCGTTCCTGGCCTGCACCGCGCCGCGCCTGGTCGCGCCCGCGATGAACGACCGGATGTACGCCGACGCGGCGACGCAGGCGAACGTCGCGGCCCTGTGCGAGCGGGGCATCGCGGTGATCGAGCCCGACGAGGGGCTGCTGGCCTCGCGCGGCGAGAAGGGCCGGGGTCGGCTGCCCGACCCTGAGCGCCTGCTCGAGCGGATCGAGGCCGTTCTGCCCGACGGCGACCGGCCGTGGGATGGCCTTCGAGTCCTCGTCACCGCCGGCGGCACCCGCGAGCCGATCGACACCGTCCGCTTCATCGGCAACCGCTCGAGCGGCCGCATGGGCCTCGCGCTCGCGGCGGCCGCGGCCCGTCGCGGTGCTGAGGTGACGCTGATCGCCGCCAACGTCTCCCTGCCCGAGCCGGCGGGCGTGCGCAGGATCGATGTCGAGACCGCCGCCGAGCTCGCGGAGGCAGCGCGTGCCGAGTTCAGCTCAAGCCAGGTTCTGCTGATGGCGGCTGCCCCGGCCGACTTCAGGCCGCCGGCGGTCGAGCCCGGAAAGCTGAAGCGCGAGGGGGCCCTCGAGCTGCGGCTCGAGCCGACCGAGGACATCCTCGCCGGGCTCGCCGCGCGCCGCTCGCCCGAGCAGACGATCGTCGGCTTCGCGGCCGAAGCGGGGGAGAGCGCGCGCGAGCGCGCCCGCGAGAAGCGCGACCGCAAGGGAATCGACCTGATCGTCCTCAACGACGTCTCCGACCCGGCGATCGGGTTCGAAAGCGAGAACAACGCGGTGACGCTGATCGATGCCGAGGCGGAGTCGGAGGTGCCGATCTCCTCCAAGGAGGAGATCGCCGCAGCGATCCTCGACCGGGTCGACAGATTGCGGCAGCCGAGCACAAGGAGCGGGCTATACTGAATTTAAGCTTTTTCGTGCCTAGCAGTCTCGAGAAGTGGGCCTGGCCCACTTTTTTTTCGCCCAAATCACATGGAAGACCTCAAGAACGACATCCAGCAACAGCTCCACGAGCTCGACCAAGAGATCGACCTGGTCGCGCTCGAGCGACCCGGATCGGAAGCGCTCCGACTCTTCGTTGACCACCCCGACGGGGTGGATCTGGCGCTGTGCGAAAGGGTGACCAAGCACCTCAATCACCTGCTGGTCGACTACTCGCTCGAGGTCTCCTCACCCGGCCCGAAGTACCGCCGTCCCAGCCCAGTCACCGACCCTCCGCAGAACAGCGGCGAGGGTGAGCCCGAGGAGGTCCAGTGAGTAAAGAGATCGTCGACGCAATCAGAGCCCTCGAGCAGGAAAAGGGGATCGCGGCCGACACCCTCATGGACGCCCTCGCGGACGCCCTGCTGTCCGCCTACAAGAAGACGCCCGGCGCCGCCAAATACGCCCGCGTCGACCTCGATCACGAGACGGGTGACTTTCGCGTCTTCGAGCTGATCCTGCCTCCGGAGCTCGAGGAGAAGCTGCTGGCCGAGGCTGCCAAGGCGCAGGAAGAAGAGGAGCGCGAGATCGATCCCGAGACGGGCGAGCTGCGCGAGCTCGAGGAGCCCGAGCTCGACCCCGAGATGATCGCCCCCTACGAGAGCCAGATCACGACCCGCGACGTCACCCCCGAGGACTTCGGCCGGATCGCCGCCCAGACGGCGAAGCAGGTGATCCTGCAGCGGATCCGCGAGGCGGAACGGATGATGATGTTCGAGGAGTACCAGGACCGCGTCGGCGAGCTGATCACCGGGATCATCCAGCAGTCCGACAAGCGCTACACGCTGGTCCAGCTGCGCGAGCGGGTCGAGGCGCTGCTGCCGAAGTCCGAGCAGGTCTACAACGAGCGCTACGACCAC
>DATAOP010000005.1:0-7741 GCA_036265675.1 Solirubrobacterales bacterium | reverse complement strand
GGGATCAGGGTCGTAGAGCGAATCGACGAGATCCCCGACGCGGTCAAGGAGAAGCTTGGAGTGGCAGCGTGATGGCCGAGACTCTGAGCAGGGTCTTCATCGACGTCGAGGTCGATTCGGCCGTCGCCGGCGACGCCGAGCTGGCGGCGAAGCTCGAGGAGGTCTGCCCGGTCGACATCTTCAAGGCCGGCGACTCCGGGGTCGAGATCGTCGTCGAGAACCTCGACGAGTGCGTCCTCTGCTACCTCTGCGTCGACGCCGCGCCCGACGGCGCGGTCAACGTCATCAAGCTCTACGAGCGCTAGCGCCCAATCGCCCTCGAGCACAGCGGCGGTGCGCGCGGTTTTGGCCCTCTAAGTGAGTTGGGTCACATTACTGGCATATAAATTTATAGATCGGTAATGTTGTCACCGATGGCTGCAACGCCGACCCAGCGCACCCGGCTCTCGCGAGCCGACCGGATGGAGCAGACCCTCGAGGTCGCCCACGTCCTCTTCGCTGCGCGCGGCTTCGCGGCGGTGACGATGGACGACATCGCGGCCGAGGTCGGCGTCACCAAGCCGCTCCTCTACAACTACTTCGGCAACAAGGAGCGCCTCTACGTCGCCTGCATGGAACGGGCGGGCGACGCGCTGTTCGCGGCGATCGAAGAGACCGTCCGCCCAAGCTCCAACCCCGGCGAGCTCCTCAACGACGGGCTGCGGGCTTTCTTCGCCTTCCTCGACGCCGACCGCGCCGCCTGGGCCGTCCTCTTCGACGAGACGCTGCCGCAGAGCGGCGTCGTCGCCAATCGGGTCGCCGACTACCGCGGCCGCCTGCTCGAGCTCGTCGCCGAATCGCTCCTCGCCCAGCTTCCCCCTCGCCGCCGCGACGCCGCCAGCACCGAGGTCGAGGCGCTCTCGACCGCCCTTATGGGCGCCGCTGAGTCGCTCGCCCGCTGGTGGCTGCGGACCGAGGCGGTCTCCGCCCAGGAGGCGGCCGAGCTGCTGATCTCGACGATCGAGCCCGGCCTCCGCGCACGCTCTTCCAAATCGAAATCGAAAGGTGATCGCAGTTGATCGACAAACCCCGCAGGGTCGCCATCCTCGGCGGCAACCGGATTCCCTTCGCGCGGTCTGACTCCGCCTACGCCCACGCGTCCAACCAGGACATGCTGACCGCCGCCCTCGACGGCATCATCGACCGCTTCGGGCTCGAGGGCGAGACGCTGGGCGAGGTCGCCGGCGGCGCCGTGCTCAAGCATTCCCACGACCGCGACCTGACCCGCGAGAGCGTTCTCGGCACCCGGCTCGCCGCCGAGACGCCCGCCTATGACGTCCAGCAGGCCTGCGGGACCGGGCTCGAGACGACGATCCTGGTCGCCAACAAGATCGCCCTCGGGCAGATCGACTCGGGCATCGCCTGCGGCGCCGACACCACATCCGACGCCCCGATCGGCCTCAACGAGCAGCTCCGCGAGACGCTGCTCGAGGCAAACCGGCAGCGCTCGACGACGGGCAAGCTGAAGGCGCTCACCCGGGTCCGCCCCGGCCACGTCGTACCGGCGATCCCCCGTAACAAGGAGCCGCGGACCGGCCTCTCGATGGGCGAGCACTGCGCGATCATGGCGAGCGACTGGGGGATCGCCCGCGCCGAGCAGGACGAACTCGCCGTCGCCAGCCACCGCGCCCTCGCCGGCGCCTACGAGCGCGGCTTCCTCGAGGACCTGACCACCCCCTACCTCGGCCTCGAGCGCGACCAGAACCTCCGCCCCGACTCCAACACCGAGAAGCTGGCGAAGCTGAAGCCGGTCTTCGGCGGCCCGGAGGGGACGATGACCGCCGCCAACTCGACCCCGCTCAGCGACGGCGCCTCCGCCGTCCTGCTCGCCTCCGAGGAGTGGGCGGCCGCCCACGACCTGCCGGTCCTCGCCTACATCACCGAGGCGCAGACCGCGGCGGTCGACCACGTCCACAAGCGCGAGGGTCTGCTGATGGCGCCGGCTTACGCGATGCCGCGGATGCTCGACCGGGCGGGACTCGGCCTCGGCGACTTCGACTACTACGAGATCCACGAGGCCTTCGCCGCCCAGGTTCTCTGCACGCTGAAGGCCTGGGAGGACCCCGAGTTCTGCCGCGAGCGCCTCGGACGAGACGAGCCACTCGGGTCGATCGACCGCGCCAAGCTCAACGTCAACGGCGGCTCGCTCGCCGCCGGCCACCCGTTCGCCGCGACCGGTGGGCGGATCGTCGCCGGCCTCGCCAAGCAGCTGAGCACCAACGGCGGCGGGCGCGGCTTGATCAGCATCTGCGCCGCCGGAGGCCAGGGAGTCGTCGCGATGATGGAAGGAGCGCAGTCATGAGTGACCGCTACGCGCAGTTGGTCAACGCCCCGGTCGCCTCGACGCTGGCGAAGCAGCTCGGTCTGCCGCAGCCGGTCGAGCTCGAGCGGTACCGTCCGGGGGCGCCCGTCGTCTCCGGCAAGGTCCTCTCCGGATCGGCCCCCGAAGGCCGCCTGATCAAGCACGCCCGCGCCGCTCTCGACCAGATCGGGGTCGAACGCGGCAGCGCCGAGGGCAGGGTCAAGGCACTCGTCTTCGACGCCTCCGGCATCTCGGACTCGACCGAGCTGGTAGAGCTCCAGCGCTTTTTCTATCCCGCGGTCGGCCGCCTCGAGCGCTGCGGCCGGGTGGTCGTCCTCGGTACCGAGCCGAGCGCGGCGGGCTCGACCCGCGCCCACACGGCGCAGCGCGCGCTCGAGGGCTTCACCCGCTCGCTGGCGAAGGAGATCGGCGGCCGCGGCTCGACCGCGCAGCTCGTCCTCGTCTCGCCCGGAGGCGAGGAGCAGCTGGCCTCGACGCTGCGCTTCCTGCTCTCGCCCCGCTCGGCCTACGTGTCGGGACAGGTCGTCCGGGTCGGCCCGGGCGTTGCCGAGCCGCCCGAGCTCGACTGGGAGCGGCCGCTCGAGGGCTGCCGGGCGCTGGTCACCGGAGCCTCGCGCGGGATCGGCGCGGCGATCGCCGAGGTCCTCGCCCGCGACGGCGCCCATGTCATCGGCCTCGACATCCCGCCCGCCGCCGAGGAGCTCCGCAAGCTCACCGACGAGCTCGGCGGAGACGCAATCGACCTCGACATCACCGCCGAGGACGCGCCGGCGCGGATCGCCGACGGCGTCGGCGAGGGGCTCGACGTCCTCGTCCACAACGCCGGCGTCACCCTCGACCGGACGATCGCGAAGATGCCGGAGGAGCGCTGGACGAAATTGATGGAGATCAATCTCTCCAGCGAGGAGCGAATCAACGAGACCCTGCTCGACCGCGGCCTACTTCGCTCCAACGGGCGCATCGTCTGCGTCTCCTCGATGTCGGGAATCGCCGGCAACTCGGGCCAGACCAACTATGCGACCTCGAAGGCCGGCGTGATCGGGATGGTCGAAGCGATGGCGCCGGAGCTCGCAGGGCGCGGGGCGACGATCAACGCGGTCGCGCCGGGCTTCATCGAGACGAAGATGACCGCGGCGATGCCGTTCGGACCGCGCGAAGCGGGCCGCCGGCTCAGCAGCCTCTCGCAGGGCGGCCTGCCGGTCGACGTCGCCGAGACGATCGCCTGGTTCGCGAGCCCGGCGTCGACCGGGGTCAACGGCAACACGGTCCGCGTCTGCGGCCAGAACCTGCTGGGGGCCTGATGGCGACTCGGACGCTCGAGAGCCCGCCCAGCATCCTGCCGCTCTACGCGCGCGCGGCGGCGCCGATGATCCCGGGCGCCTCGCTGCTCCCCGGAATTCCCGGCGGCGGCGGCGAGATCCCGGAGCTCTCGCTCGAGCTGGCCGGCGCCCGCGCCGAGCCCGGTGAGGTCGCCGCCTACGCCAGGGTCTGCGGGTTCACGCTCCGCGACGACCTCCCTGCCACCTACCCGCACATCCTCGCCTTCCCGCTGCAGATGGCGGTGATGGCCGACGGCAGCTTTCCGTTCGGCGCCGTCGGCCTCGTCCACATCGAGAACGTGATCACCCAGCACCGGCCGATCGGGCTCGATGAGGAGCTGCGGCTGACCGTCCGCCCGACCGGGCTCGAGCCGCACCCGAGCGGCCGCACCTTCAGCCTCGTCACCGAGGCATGGGTCGGGCGCCAGAAGGCCTGGGAGGAGGTCAGCACCATGCTGCGCCGCGGCAAGCCGGCCGACTCCGCCGACGGGCCGAAAAGCGACGCCACACGTCGGGATTCGGCCGATCGGCCGGAGGAGGTGAGCGGCGAGTGGCGCCTCGGCGGCGACCTCGGCCGCCGCTACGCGGCCGTGTCCGGCGACCGCAACCCGATCCACATGCACGCCTGGACCGCGAAGCCGCTGGGCTTCAAACGCGCGATCGCGCACGGGATGTGGACGAAGGCGCGCTGCCTCGCCGCGCTCGAGAGCCGGCTTCCCGACGCCTTCCGCGTCGAGGTCAGGTTCCGCAAGCCGATCTTCCTGCCGGGCCGGGTCGAGTTCCTCGCCGACGCCGGAGGCGACGGCGAGATCGCATTCGCGGTCCGCGACGCAGGACGAGAGACCCCACACCTCGACGGCCGCGTGAAGCGGATCGAGGCCAAAAAGAGAACCGAGAGGAAGAGGGACCAGTGAACGAAAACGGCACCAAGGTCAGCGCCGGCGACCGCGGGATGGGGATCGCCCTTCGCAGCCTCAACCGGCTCGCCGGTTCGACCCTGCTCGACCGGGTCGGCATCCGCAAGCCCTTCGAGCGGATGATCTTCAGCACCACCAAGGGCGGGTTCCGCTCGGCGACGGCCGCCGCGCGGACGTTCAAGGCCGCGCAGACGCTCGGCAAACCGGCGCGCCAGCGCAGCGGCAAGGCCCGCGACCTCTTCGACCTCAGCCCCGACGACGAGCAGCAGATGTTCCAGGAGGCGGTCCGCGACTTCGCTGCCGAGAAGGTCCGCCCCGCCGCGGGGGACGCCGACGCGAAGCGGGCGGTTCCCGGCGAGCTGCTGAACCAGGCGAACGAGCTCGGGATCAACATGCTCGGCGTCCCGGCCGAGCTCGAGGGCGTGATGGAGGAGCAGTCGGCGGCGGCCGGCGTCCTGATCGCCGAGGCCCTCGCCCACGGTGACATGGGAATCGCCTATGCGGCCCTCTCCCCGGGCGCGGTCGCCACCGCGATCGGGCGCTGGGGCACCGCCGACCAGGAGTCGACCTACCTGCCTGCGTTCACCGGTGAGGACACGCCGGCGGCGGCGCTCGCGGTTCTCGAGCCGGCGGCGCTCTTCAACCCGTTCGAGCTCGCGACAAAGGCCCGCCGCGACGGGGGCGACTGGGTGATCGACGGAACCAAGTCGCTGCTCGCCCGGGCCCAGGACTGCGAGCTGTTCGTCGTCGCGGCCGAGGCCGAGGGAATCGGTCCGGCGCTGTTCGTGATCGAGTCGGGCGGCGACGGCCTCGCGATCGAGGACGAGCCGGCGATGGGCCTGCGCCCGGCGGCCACCGGGCGGCTCGTGCTCGACGGCGCCCGCGTGCCCGCCGGCGCGCTGATGGCCGAGGGCGAGCCCGGCGCCTACGCCGAGTGCGTCCAGCGCTCGCGGATCGCCTGGTGCGCCCTGGCGGTCGGCACCTCGCAGGCGGTCCTCGACTATGTGATCCCCTACGTCAATGAGAGGACGGCTTTCGGCGAACCGATCTCCAACCGCCAGGCGGTCGCATTCGCGGTCTCCAACATCAAGATCGAGTCCGACGCGATGCGGCTCGTCACCTACCGGGCGGCAAGCCGCGCCGACCAGGGCAAGGACTTCGGCCACCAGGCCGCTCTCGCCCGCCGCCTCAGCGCCGCCAAGGGAATGCAGATCGGCTCCGACGGTGTCCAGCTGCTGGGCGGCCACGGCTTCGTCAAGGAGCACCCGGTCGAGCGCTGGTACCGAGACCTCCGCGCAGCGGGCGTGATGGAGGGCGCCCTGCTCGTCTAAGCGCGATCGAAAGAGCGAAAGGCAGAACGATGATCAACCTCGAGACACCGAAGAAGTTCAAGCCCCTCGTCAGCCAGGCGCACCAGGTCGCGACCGAGGTCCTGCGGCCGATCTCGCGCAAGTACGACGCCGAAGAGCACGCCTACCCGAAAGAGCTCGACATGCTCGCCGCCGTGATCGAGGGCGTGAACGAGGGCGGCGAACTCGGCGGCGCCGGCGCCGGCGGGGTCCGCCGCGACTCCGAGAACGGGGCCGACGAGGGCAACCGCAACGGCTCCAACATGGCGACCGTCCTCAGCATCATCGAGATGTGCTGGGGCGACGTCGGCCTGCTCCTCTCCCTTCCCAACCAGGGGCTCGGCAACTCGGCGATCGCCTCGGTCGCGAACGAGGAGCAGCTCGAGCTCTACGGCGGCAAGTGGGCGGCGATGGCGATTACCGAGCCGGAGGCCGGCTCGGACTCGGCCGCGATCCGCACCACCGCCGAGCTCGACGGCGACGAGTACGTCCTCAACGGCGAGAAGATCTTCGTCACCTCGGGCGACCGCGCCGATCTGATCGTCGTCTGGGCCTCGCTTGACCGCTCGAAGGGGCGGGCGGCGATCAAGTCGTTCATCGTCGAGCGCGACAACCCGGGCCTGAAGCTCGACCGGCTCGAGCACAAGCTCGGGATCCGGGCCTCGGACACGGCGAACTTCATCCTCCAGGACTGCCGGGTGCCGAAGGAGGCGCTGCTCGGCAGCCCCGAGATCGACACCAAACGCGGCTTCGGCGGCGTGATGCAGACGTTCGACAACACACGGCCACTGGTCGGGGCGATGGCGGTCGGCGTCACCCGGGCGGCGCTCGAGGAGACCCAGCGCCTCCTCACCGAGGCGGGGGTCGAGCTCGACGACGACGCGCCGGCGTTCTCGCAATCGGCCGCGGCCGCCCGCTTCCTCGAGATGGAGGCCGACTACGAGGCGGCCAGGCTGCTGACCCTGCAGGCCGCCTGGATGGCCGACAACGGGAAGCCGAACTCGCTCCAGGCCTCGATGGCGAAGGCGAAGGCGGGGCGCACCTGCGTCGACGTCACCCTCGGCTGCGTCGAGCTCTGCGGCAGCGTCGGCTACGGCGAGAACGAGCTGCTCGAGAAGTGGGCGCGAGACGCGAAGATCCTCGACCTGTTCGAGGGCACGCAGCAGATCCAGCTGCTGATCGTCGCCCGCCAGCTGCTCGGCAAGACCTCGGCGGAACTGCGCTAGCCGGCGACGACCCTCCCCCGCACCCACTCGGCCAGGAAGGGCTCGACGATCCGGTAGGCGCCGCCCTCGCCGGCGACGAGCTCGCGCTGCGTCAGCGCCCGAAGCGCCTTCTGCACATTGGTTGCGGGGGGCAGGTCGTGACGGCTGCGGTAGGCGGCGGTGAAGGGCCGGCCCGGCTCCTGGGCGAGGGCCCCGAGGACGAGCTTCTGAACGGTGGACGCGCTTTCCCAGAGAAGGCTGAAGTGAGCGTGCTCGGAGCGCAGCACGGCCTCGACCGCCTCCCGCAGCCGCTCCGGCGTCGCGACCTCCTTCGCGGGGGTCCTCTCCCAGAGGAAGTAGCAGAGCTCCTGGGTCGCATAGGGATGCCCGCCGGTGAGGGCCAGCGCCTCGCCGAGCGTCGCCTTGTCAACACTCCTGCCGGTGGCGTGGAAGCGCTCGGCGATGAAGGCGGCGAACGGCTCCGCCGGGATCGGCCCGAGCTCGATCGTCTTCGCGCTGCGCCAGAACGGCTCGTTGGCGTCGTTGAAGATCCGCTCCATGACGTGGCGCTTGCTGCCGAGGTAGACGT
>DATAOP010000004.1:0-15571 GCA_036265675.1 Solirubrobacterales bacterium | reverse complement strand
CCGATCGCACTCATCGTCCGGGCCGGTTGGCGGAAGCCGGACTCGTTGACCCGGTGCTTCAGCTCCTTGCGCCAGACCGCGGTGCGGATCAGGCTCGCCAGCTCGGCGTCGCTCGCCCCTGAGCGCAGCGGCTCGCGCAGGGCGGTCTCGTGCAGCGAGAAGAGGCAGGTGCGCAGCTTGCCCTCGGCGGTGAGGCGGACCCGGTTGCATTCGGCGCAGAACGGTTCGCTGACCGGATTGACGAATCCGATCTCCCCGCGCCCATCGGCGAACCGGTAGACGCGCGCGGTGGCCGAGGGCTCGCGCGGCAGCTCGCGCAGGGGGTGCAGGCGCTCGATCATCCGCCGCAGCTCCTCGCCGGCGAGCACCGACTCCGGTTTCCAGGCGCGATCGGCGTCGAGCGGCATGAACTCGATGAAGCGAACCTGGAACTCGGTCGAGCGGGCGAACCGGCAGAAGCGCTCTACCTCCGCCTCGGTGAAGCCCCGCATCGCGATCGCATTGACCTTCACCGGCCGGATTTGGGGATGGGCGGCGATCGCGTCGAGACCGCGCAGCACCTGATCGAGGGCATCGCGCCGGGTCAGCTGGAAGAAGCGGTCACGCTGGAGCGAGTCGATCGATACGTTCACCCGCCCGATTCCGGCGGTCACCAGCGCGTCCGCGTGGCGCTCGAGCAGGTAGCCGTTGGTGGTCATCGAGAGGTCCCTGATCCCGGCGATCGCCGCCAGCATCCCGACCAGTGCGGGGAAATCGCGGCGGACCAGGGGCTCGCCCCCGGTCAGCCGGACATCCTCGATCCCGAGCTCGACGAAGACCCTCACCAGCCGCGCGATCTCCTCGAAGCGCAGGATCTGCTCGCGCTCGATCCATGGCACCCCCTCGGGGGGCATGCAGTACTGGCAGCGGAAGTTGCAGCGGTCGGTGACCGAGACCCGCAGGTCGGAGATCACCCGGCCGTGCCCGTCGCGCAACCGGCCGTCCTCAGGTCGCATCCGGCACCGCCCGCGGCCCTGCCCTGACCAGCGGCAGCACGAGTGCCACACAAAGCAGGGCGAAGCAGACAAGGAAGACGAAGCCGAGGACGAAATCGCCGGTGGCGTCCTTGACGACGCCCATCACCAGCGGCGGGAAGAAGCCGCCGAGGCCGCCGGCGGCACCGACGATTCCGGTCGCCGCCCCGACCGCCTCCGGAAACTCGTTCGGCACCATCTTGAACACGGCGCCGTTGCCGAGGCCGAGGAAGCCCGCCAGGGTCAGACAGAAGATCGTCACCGGCACGATCGCCGGGTCCGACGCCTGCCAGGCGAGCCCGGCGGCGTCGAGCCCGACGCCAAGGAATGAGGCCATCAGGACGCGGCTGGGCCCGACCCGGTCGGAGAGCCACCCCCCGAGCGGGCGCGCCGCGGTGGCGACGAGGGTGAAGCCCCCGGCTCGCAGGCCGGCACTGGTCAGCGAGTAGTCGAACCAGTCCTTGAGCAGCTTCGGCAGGAAGATCGCCATCGCCACGAAGCCGCCGAAGGTGACGAAGTAGAACAGCGCCAGCCGCCACAGCCGCCAGCCCGAGCGCAGCACCTCGCGGTAGCGGACCGGGGGCCGCTCGCCGGGGGCGTCGCGTGAGAGCGACAGCCAGACGACGGCGTAGGCCGCGATCACGGCCGCGAAGACCGCCCCCGCGACCTCCTGGCTCGCGGCGTCGCGGAGCGCCGGGATCGAGAAGGCGGCGATCGCGGTGCCGATGTTGCCCGCCCCGTAGACACCGAGGGCGAATCCCTGGCGCTCGGGCTCGAACCAGGCGGCGACGAACGGGACTCCGATCGCGAATGCGGCGCCCGCGGTGCCGAGCAGGAAGCCGGCGCCGAGCAGCGCCGCGTAGCTGGAGGCGAAGCCGACCAGGAGTGCCGCGCCGGCCGAGTAGAACAGCATCCCGGCGAAGAGGATGCGGCCCCCGAATCGATCGGTGATCGGCCCCAGGGGGATTCGCAGCACCGAGCCGAGCACGACCGGGATCGAGACCATCAGCGCCGTTTCGGTATTGGAGAGCCCGAGTTCGTCCTGCAGCTTGGGCGCCATCGGGGCCAGCATCCCCCAAGCCGAGAAGCAGAGGGCGAAGGCCAGGGTCCCCAGGATCAGGTTGCGGTTCCGCTCCTCAGACATCGCGAAGCACCCTATCCGCACCGCGCGCCGCCGAGCGCGCGCCGGCGTCCGCAACGCGGGCCGGCGCGCCTCGGGTGCAGACGCTCAGCTCAGTTGTCCGCAGGGGCCTCGCGGTGAGGCACATGCGGGCGGTGGGAGCGGAGGAACCTGAGCACGGTCTCCGGATCGCGCACGGCTCCGCCCGCGACGAGCACGAGGAAGCCGATCCCCATCAGCAGCAGGGCGACCCCGACCACGATGCCAAAGGTGCCCATCTGGTCGGCCATGTAGCTGGCGTTCAGGGCGGTCGAGAGCGCCGTCTCGGTCACCCAGACCTCGCGGGTGCCGTTTTCCACCGGTTCGCCGGTCTTCGCGTCAAGGGCGGCGAACTGTTCGTTGCTCGTACCCCCGCCGGGCGAGAGTTCGCCCTTCGGCGTGCCCGGCTTGGCTTCGAACTGACCCATTTCCGCGTAGGTGTACCCGCCGGTCGCCTCGAGCGCGTGGACGCGCATGTAGCCCGCGAAACAACGTGCCTTGCTGCCACTGTCGATCGCCTGTTCGGCGACGTCGCAGGTCGGAAGGTCGACGCTCTCGTTGAGACCCGCTTCCTTCGCCTCGGCGGCGATCGCGGTTGGCGTCATGTCCGGCGTCCCGATGATGTTCTGCCGTTCCAATTCTGTCGACACCGTGCTCTTGCCACCTGCCCCGAGCACGACCGCGGCGACGCCGAAGGCGATCAGCACGATCCCCGCGATGACCCCTCCTATCTCCAGTCCTTTTCTCATCTTGCCTCCCGCTGTTGGCGATTCGACGGTTGCGTGAACACTCTCGAGGACAAGCTCGCAGTCCCACCTCGCCGCTACCTCCGTAGAAGACCGTCGTGGTTGTGCGGTCTGCCCGCAGCACCTGAAAGGCCGCCGGCCGGCGAGGGACCCTGTGCAATCCTTGGCCGCCGATGGGTGCCGACATGAGCATGGGCGAGGCGGCTCGGGCGATCGGGGTCAGCTCCGACACCCTGCGTCGCTGGGACCGGGAAGGGAAGCTGGACGTCACCCGCGACGAGCGCAATCACCGGCGGGTCCCGCAGAGCGAGGTCGAGAGGCTGCGCGGCGCTCCGCAGCGTCATTCGACCGGCGACAGGCTCTCGCCGCGAAACCGCTTCCCCGGCGTGGTTCGCTCGATCGAGGTCGGCGACGTCATGGCGCTGGTCGAGATCGAGGCCGGCCCGCACCTGATCACGGCGGCGATCACCCGCGACTCGGTCGAGGAGCTGAAGCTGGCCCCCGGGGCCAGGGCGACCGCGCTGGTCAAGGCGACCTCGGTGATGATCACGAGCGAGCGCTGACCGTCTCCCCGGCCCGCGGTAGCGGGATCAGCCTCGTCGCCGTCGCCTTCCAGGCGGCGACAGCCCTCCCGCCCCGCCGCAGGCCCATCGCCGATGCGGACGTGCCGGTGATCTCGAGGCTGAGCGGTTGCGGCGTCCGCAGCCCGACCCGAACCCGGTTGTCGACCGCGGTGATCGAATCGATCAGGCCCTCGACGCGGTTCAGGGCCGAGTCCCGGCGCGGCATGCCCGGCGGCTCGAGGGCGATCTCCCACGGGTAGACGCAGGCCGCGACCGGGCCGGCCGCGCTGTCGACGCTGCGCACCTCGCCACCGCCATCGAGCTGCACGCTCGTGAGGCCGCCCGAGCCGGCGAACGCGGTCCCGCGCAGCACTGAGGCCCCGGCGAAGTCGGCGATGAAGGCCGACCGGGGCTTGGCCGAGATCTCCGCGGCCGAGCCCCGTTGCACGATCGACCCGCGGTCGAGCACGGCGATCGTGTCGCCGAGCAGAGCGGCCTCGTCGAAGGAATGCGTGACCAGGACGATCGGGATGTCGATGCCGCCGAGCAGGGCGTGGAGCTCCCGCACCGAGGACTTCCTGGTCGCCGAGTCCAGTGCCGACAGCGGCTCGTCGAGAAGCAGCACCCGCGGTGCCGCCGCCAGGGCGCGGGCAAGGGCGACGCGTTGCCGCTCTCCGCCCGAGAGCTCGCCGGGACGGGCTCCGGCGAGGTTCGCAATCCGGAAGCGGTCGAGCATCTCCGCGGCGCGGGCGCGGCGCTCGGATCGGGGTGTTTCCCGCATCCCGTGGGCGACGTTGCGCCAGACGCTCATCCGCGAGAAGAGGGCGTAGTCCTGGAACACGTAGCCGCAGCGGCGCCTCTCCGGGGCCAGGTCGATGCCGGCCTCGGTGTCCAGCCAGACCTCATCGTCGAGGGCGACTCGCCCCGTCCGCGGTGTGAGGAGCCCGGCGACGAGGCGGAGGGTGCTGGTCTTCCCCGCGCCCGAGGGCCCGACCACGGCCAGCCGCTCGCCCGGCGCGACCTCCAGGTCGAGGTCGAGGGCGAACTCACGAAGCGGCGCCATCACCCGCAGGCTGAGGCCGCCGGTCACGGTCGTCCCTCGGCTTCGATCGCCCGCTCCCCGCCGATCAGCTTGACCGAGATCAGCAGTCCCGCCGAGACCACGATCAGCACCGCCGACAGCGCCAGAGCGCCGACGAACCCATCGGGCTCGCTGAACTGAGCGAAGATCGCCAGCGGCGCCGTCTGCGTCACGCCCTGCAGCGAGCCGGCGAACATCAGCGTCGCCCCGAACTCGCCGAGCGCCCGTCCCCAGGCGAGTGCCAGGCCAGAGCTGAGACCGGGCCGGGCAACCGGGACGGCGACGGTGATGAAGGTGCGAAAGGGGCCGGCGCCCAGCGTCCTCGAAACCTCGAGCTGGCGGCGGTCGACGGCGGCGAAGGCGGAGATCGCCTGCCGCAGGAAGAACGGGGAGGCGACGAAGATCAGGGCCACGACCACGCCGGCGGTCTGGAAGACCAGTTCGACGCCGGCGTCGGCGACCAGCGGGCCGGCGATGCCCTCGGGGCCGAAGGCGGCCAGCAGGGCGATTCCGGCCACGGCCGGCGGCACCACGAGAGGCAGCTCGATCAGGGTCAGCACCGCGGCACGGCCGCGAAAGCTCCGCATCGCCAGCAGATAGGCGACCGGGGTGCCGACGACGGTAATGATCGCGACCGCAATGACCGAGGTGCGGAGGCTGAGCCAGAGCGCGTCACGTGCGCTCTCCTCGCCGAGCGCATCGAGCAGTCGCCCGGGGCTGGCGTTGGTGAAGATCGCCACGATCGGGACCACCAGGAAGACGAGGGTGAGCAGCGTCGCGAGCGACGCGGCCAGCCCGAACCAGGTGCGACCGGTCATGGCGGCGGCAGGAATCCTGCGCGGCGCAGATCGATCGCGCCGCGACCCTTCCGCAGTTCGTCGAGATAGCGCTGCGCGAGCCTCTGCTGACCTGTCCCCTTCACGACCGCGGCCGCATAGGTCACCTTGGGCCGTAGGGTCTCGGGAATCCGGATCATGCGCAGTCCACCCGCCGCCGCCCTGACGTCGGTGACGTAAACGAAGCCGGCGTCGGCGGCGCCATTGCCGAGCTTGGCGACGATCGAGCTGACCTCGGGCTCTTCCGAGCGGACGTTGGCGAGGATGCTCTCACTCTCCGCCGCCCGCAATCGTCTCAGGACCTCTCGGGCGTAGGAGCCGACCGGCACGCTGGGGTCACCGATGACGATCGTCCGGCCCGGCTCGGCCAGGTCGGCGAGCGAGGAGATGTCGCTGCCCGCCGGAACCGCGATCACCAGTTCGTTGGCGGCGAAGACGACGGGCTGCTCGACCAGCCCCATGCGGCGCAGTTCGGCCGGGTAGTCCGTGTCCGCGGACGCGAACACGTCGGCAGCCGCGCCCTGACGGATCTGGGCGGCCAGGGTGTCGGAGCCGGCAAAGGACGACCGCACCTCGGCGCCATCGAAGGAGGCTCCGTAGGCGGTCAGCGGGTCCTGCAGCGAGGAGGCGGCGAGAACCGTCAGCTCCGATTCGCCGGCGCTGCCACAGCCCCCAGCCACTCCGCAGAGGGCGAGGGCAAGGAGCAGGGCGGGGAGGGTTCGCAGCACGACCTGCCGTGAACTCTTACCTATGCAGCACCAGCTAAAAAGGCTCTTTTTCACCGACAGTAGCCATGTATATACCCGTTTGGCGTGCGTCGAGCGATGCCCATAGGATTGCGCCGTGCCGTTCACCCTCAGGAACCTCAAGCAGGACCTGGAGGACGTCGGGTCGAACTTCGACGGCCCGTCGGATCTGGAGTTCCGGATGGCGACCAAGGCGCTCGGGCTCGAGAAGTCCGGCCTCAGCTACCAGCGTGTCCCGCCCGGCTATCGCTTTCCGTACGGCCACACGCACAGGGAACAGGAGGAGGTGTACGTGGTCGTCGGCGGGAGCGGGCGGATGAAGCTGGGGGACGAGATCGTCGAGCTCGAGGAATGGGACGCGGTTCGCGTCCCGCCCGGTACATGGCGAGGCTACGAGGCCGGGCCGCAGGGCCTCGAGATCCTCGTCCTCGGCGCCCCCAATCTCGGCGAGAATCCGCGCGAAGACGTCGAGGGTCGGCGCGATTGGTGGACCGGGTAGCGCCCAGAAGGCTCCCTGCCGGGAGCTCGCTCAGCTACGACGTGGCGATCGCGGCCTGGGCCGCCGCAACGCGGGCGATCGGGACCCGAAACGGCGAACAGCTGACGTAGTCGAGCCCTGCCTCGTGGAAGAAGGCGATGCTGTCCGGATCCCCCCCATGCTCGCCGCAGATCCCCAAACCGAGCTCGGGTCGGCTCCGGCGGCCCCTCTCGACCGCCGTCGTCAGAAGCTCGCCGACACCCTCGCGGTCGATCGTCTCGAATGGGCTGCGATCGACGATCCTCCGCTGCAGGTACTCGGTGAGAAAGCGCCCCTCCGCGTCGTCCCTCGAGAAGCCGAGGGCGGTCTGCGTGAGGTCGTTGGTGCCGAAGCTGAAAAACGCCGCGTCGCGGGCGAGCCTGTCCGCGATCAGACAGGCCCGCGGCAGCTCGATCATCGTGCCGACCGTGAACGGCACCGGGTTGGTGGCTAGCTCTTCGGCCACCTGGGCCGCCGTGCGCTCGACCAAGTCACGCATTGCCCTCAGCTCCTCGGCAAAGTCGACCAGCGGGATCATGATCTCGAGCTCCGGAGCGTCCCCTTCGCGCCGCCGCATCACGGCCGCCGCGGAGACGATCGCCCTGACCTGGACCTCGTAGATCTCCGGAAACAGTAGGCCCAGTCGGCAACCGCGGGTTCCCAGCATCGGGTTCGCCTCCTCGAGCTCTCTGACCCGGTGCAGCTGGCGCTCCAGGTCGACGCTCGGCTCCCCCCCGGACACCGCCAGGCGCCGCTCGATCTCGAGCACGAGGTCCTCCGCGTGCGGCAGGAACTCATGAAGGGGAGGGTCGAGCAGCCTGATCGTCACCGGACGCCCCGCCATCACCGCGAACAGGCCTTCGAAATCAGCCCGCTGAAGAGGCTCGAGTGCGGCCAGCGCGGCTCGTCGGTCGGCCTCGCTCTCGGCCATGATCATCGCCCGCATCTTCGCCAGGCGGTCGGCGCCGAGGAACATGTGCTCGGTGCGACAGAGGCCGATCCCCTCGGCGCCGAAGCGGCGAGCCTTCTCCGCGTCGACGGGCCTGTCGGCGTTCGCTCGCACCCCCAGCCTGCGCAGCTCGTCGGACCATTCGAGCACCTTTTCGAAGTACTCATCGGGCTCCGCGTCGACCAGCGGCACGTCCTGCGTGGTGACGACCCCGCTGCTGCCGTCGATCGCGATCAGGTCCCCCTCCCCGAGGACCTTGCCATTGACCTGCATGACCATCTTCTCGAGGTCGATGTCGAGCGCCGAGGCTCCGCAAACGCACGGCTTCCCCATGCCGCGCGCGACCAGCGCGGCATGGGACGCCTTGCCCCCCTCGGAGGTGAGAATTCCCTTCGCGGCGTTGAAACCGGCGACGTCGGCGGCTTCGGTCATCGGTCGAACCAGAATCACCTCCTCCCCCTGGGCGGCCCGGTCGACCGCCTTTTCGGTGGCGAAGACGATCGTGCCCTTGGCGACGCCGGGCGACGCCGGCACGCCGACGGTCACCGGCTCGACCACATACTCGGGGTCGAAGGAAGGATGCAACAGCGCATCGAGTCTCGAAGCATCCAGCTTGGCCAGAGCCTCCTCACGTTCGAGCAGGCCCTCGCCGACCATGTCCACCGCCACCCTGACCGCCGCGTGAGGCGGGCGCTTGGCGGAGCGGGCCTGCAGCATGTAGAGGGTCCCCTCCTCGACCGTGAACTCGACGTCCTGCATGTCGCGGAAATGGCGCTCGAGCATGGTCGTGATCTCGACCAACCGGTCGTAGGCCTCCGGCAGCACCCCGGCCATCTCGGCGAGGTCTTCTGGATCGCGGGTCCCGGAGACGACGTCCTCGCCCTGGGCATCGACCAGAAAGTCGCCCGAGACGCCGGGAGCCCCGGTGATCTGATCGCGGCTGAAGGCGACTCCCGAACCGGAGCTCTGACCCCGGTTGCCGAACACCATCTGCTGCACGGTCACCGCGGTCCCCCAATCGTCGGGGATGCCGTGGAGCCGGCGGTATTCGATCGCCCGGTCACCGTTCCAAGAGTCGAAGACGGCGGCCACCGCCCGGAGAAGCTGCACTCGCGGCTCCTGGGGAAGCACTTCGCCGGTCTGCTCGGCGAAGATCCGCTTGAACTCCGCGACCAGGCCGCGCAGATCCTCGGACCCGAGTTCCGTGTCGAGGGTCACGCCTCGCTCGGACTTGAGGTCGCGGATGGCGCGCTCGAAGAGGTCATGGTCGATGCCGCATACCACGTCACCGAACATCTGGATGTAGCGCCGATACGAATCCCAGGCGAAGCGCTCGGCTCCAGGACGTGCCGCGAGGCCGCCGGCTGTCTCGTCGCAGAGGCCGAGGTTGAGCACCGTGTCCATCATTCCCGGCATCGATTCGCGGGCCCCGGACCGCACCGATACGAGGAGTGGGTCGGTCGGGTCGCCCAGCCGCTTCCCCGCCTCTCCCTCGAGTGCCGCCAGGGCCTGGTCGATCTCTTCCTCGACCCGGGGGAGCAGCTCGCCACGATCCAGATAGGCGATGCAGGCCTGCGTGGTCACGATGAACCCGGCGGGAACCCTGATCGGTGGCCCGAGGCGCGCCATCTCGGCGATGTTCGCGCCCTTCCCGCCGAGGAGATCTCGCATCTCCATCCCACCCTCGGCGAAACCGTAGACGTATCTCTCCGCACCCGACATCTGAGCGGAACCATTATCGCTCCGACCTACAATCGCCACTTGTCACCGAGCAGCCGGCTAGAGAGGACCGCGTGCAAACCCCACGGCTAACCCTGTCGATCATCGTCCTGGCCGCCGCCGCCGCCATGTCGGCACCGATCGCCTCGGCCTCCTCGAGCGCGGACGACGTCCAGCGCGGGCTGCGGGGGCTGGTCGCGGCTCCCGGTGGGCCCCCGGGGGCGATCGCGACGCTATACCGCGGCGGCAAGTTGACCGTGCTCCGCGCCGGCACCGCCGAGGTCAAACGCCGGCGCCCGCCGCGGGCGACCGACCACATGCGGATCGCCAGCGTCGCCAAGGCGTTCAGCGGTGCGATCGTCCTCAACCTCGTGCGCGCAGGCGAGCTCGGGCTCGACGACACGATCGCTCAGCGGCTGGCGGGGATGCCGGCCGCCTGGGGGGCGGTCACCGTGCGGCAGCTGCTCAACCACACCAGCGGCCTGCCCGACTACACGCAGTCAAAGCCGTTCGCAGTGCAGGCGCGGCGGGATCCCCGCGGCTTCGTCTCGCCCCTGACCGTGATCGGCTGGGTCCGCGCCAAGCCGCTCCAGTTCGCGCCGGGATCGAAATACGAGTACTCGAACACCGACAACATCGTCGTCGGCCTGATCGTCGAGGCGCTCACCGGCAAGCCGTACGGCGCGGCACTGAAGAAGATCGTTTTCGGCCCCGCGCGACTGCGCCAGACCTCCTTCCCGACCGGCGTCGCCCTTCCCCGGCCCTTCATCCACGGGTACCTGACCGACTCCCCGGGCCCACCGGTCGACGTCTCCACCTTCCTCAGCCCGAGCGGCGCCTGGGCCTCCGGCGCGATCGTCTCCACCCCCCGCGATCTCAACGCGTTCATCCGCGCCGACCTCAGCCTCCGCTTCTTCGACCGCGCCCAGCAGCTCGAGCAGATGCGCTTCTTCCCGGGCGGTGAATCGAGCCCGCCCGGGCCGGGCAGGAACTCGGCCGGCCTGGCCCTTTTCCGCTACCGGACCAGGTGCGGGACCGTCTACGGCCATACCGGCAACTTCCCCGGCTACGTCCAGTTCGCTGCGGCCACCGCCGACGGCCGCCGGGCCGTCACCACCTCGCTCAACATCCCCGCCCCAACGGGTAGATTGCTCGCCCGGCTCCGCCACGTCCAGACGACCGCGGTATGCGCATTGACCGGCGGGGGCTGACTCTTCTCCTTTCCCACCTGTCGTATCACCGGTCCGGCAGAACGAGTTGCCCCGCGCTCCAGCCGAAGCCCCGGGCGGCCGAGCTGATCGCGGAGGCGAATCAGCCGCCCCCGGTGAAGGCAGCGCCAGGCTGCGCTCGACCCGCCGCTCGAGAGAAACCCGCAGGTGGGGCACGGACTTCGGGCCGAGTCGGTGGGCCACCCGAGACGATTACCCGGCGGCGGCGATTCCAGCTCTTTCTGCGCCGGCCAGCTCCTCTCTCGAGGCGGAGGCCCGCTCGGTCTCGAGCTGCGCCTCCGTGAGCCGCCGCATCCGGCGGCAGATCTGACGGTAGAAGCGCAGCTGTTGATTTCGGCCGACCAGGCGGAAGCCCGTCCGCGGCAGCCACGGGCCGCTGCGCGCCGGCCTTGATTCGGCATGCAGTCGGAACTCGACGTCCCCGTTGTCCAGCCACTTGCGCAGCTCGTAGCGCATCTCCCCCTCCTCGAAATGCCCGTCGAGGGTTCGATACGACCACCCGTAGCGCAGCACCTCGCGCCCGTCGAGGACGACCGTCTGCTCGTATGGCTCTCCGACTCGCACCCCCACCCGAAAACGAAGCGGGCCGTAATGGATCTTCAGCAGCATGTCCCGGGCCGCGAGCGGAGCATGTTCGGGAAAGACGCCATTCACCCTTCGCGGGTCCGCCAGCTGGTAGCGGTTCATGATCTCGCGGCCGATGTCCCAGCTGCCCCCGGGTCGCGGAGGCCCGGGAACTTCATGAGGCAGCGCCTCCGTCATTTCGTCGATTCGCCAGTTCGCGTCGTCCTGGCCCGAGCCGAGCTCGCCGGGGTCGAAGTTCGTCGCCCGCTCCGCCAGGGCGGCGAGCCGGCGTTCGTCTCGGCGGTCGAGCCCGCTCGATTCCTCGGCGCCCGGCAGCGCAGCTGGATCGACCCGCCGCGTGGTGATCACGATGCCGCCGTGCATCTGGCCGCCGGCGAGATCGACGACGTTGCGAAGCACCGACGCCCACATGTGCAGCTGGACCTCCTTCGAGATCTGCACGTGGCTGTAGAGCAGGTCGCTGAGTCGATCGCCGCTGCGCGCCCAGGACTCGATTTCGAAGGTGACTCCGCGGTGGTCGGAGATCGCGCGGAACTCGATCTGGCCCGCCTCGAGGTGGCCGCGCAGTGTGGCGAGCCGAAATGAGGTCTCGCTGACCTCGACCACCCGGACCGGGCCGTCCCATGGTCCCGGCATGCGAACGACGTAATCGTCGCCCTCCCGCATCCGGCCGTCGCCGTCGACCTTCTGGAAGGTCGCGAACTCCGTCGGGGCCACCCGGTCCATCCTCTCGACGAGTTGCCCGACGACCTCCTGCGCCCCGGCGCGCGAGGCCGTGAACCTCGTCCGGTAGATCCGGTGGAGCAGCGGTCCCACGCCGTCCTGCCAGGTCTGCAGATCGCTGCGGTCGAGTTTCTCGGGAAGGTCGGGAGGGGCGTCCTCGGGCCAGGAGCCGGCCATCACCCAGCGGTGGACCGGGGTCGTGCTCCACATGTAGCGCCAGGCGGCAAGCAGCACGCCGGCCGGCCAGCGTGCTGCGGTCGACCAGCGCCGGCGAGCGGGAAGCTTGACGGGCATCCTCCTCGATCTACCCGCCCCCAGCCCCGCGGAACAAGACCGTCGATCCGTCACACTTCGGCAATGCTCGACTCGGTTCCCGGAGCGCTACGGCCGAAGAGCCTTCACCTCTACGGGCTCTCGCTGGGCTCGATCTGCCTCTGCATCGTCCTCTGGATAAGGGCGAAGACGATCGGCGAGGACGAACGCGCCAACGCCGAAAGGCGGGCGTTGTTCGTAGGCCTATGGCCGCCGATGTTCTGGCTCATTGGGGACGCGCTGCGCCGGACCGAGACAGCCGACGGCTCGACCGACGGTTGGATGGCCAGACGGCTGCGGCGCGGACGCTGAAGGCCGCGCCGGAAAGACGCAGAACAACTGAGAGCGGTGCTCCGAAGCGCCAGCCCGCACGCCGATCGGGTGTCGACCGGACGCTACATTTGGCGAATCGATCCCCGATACGAAGTCCTCGATGATGCGGCGCGCCTCGCCCGCGAATACATCGACAGCCTGCCTTCGCGTCCGGTCGGCACACCGGCCGGCCCTGCAGACCTCCGCTCCCGACTGTCCCGGCCCCTCACTGACGACGGTGAGGATGCCCGAACGGTTATCGAGGATCTGGCGCGAGATGTCGATCCCGGACTGATCGCCTCTGCGGGGCCTCGCTACTTCGGCTTCGTGATCGGCGGGGCGTTGCCCGTCGCGGTGGCGGCCGACTGGCTGACGTCGGCTTGGGATCAAAACGCCGGCGGATACCCGGCGTCACCGGCTCTTTCCATCGCCGAGGAAGTGGCCGCTGCCTGGATTCGCGACGTGTTGGGTCTCCCGCCCGGCTGCAGCGTGGGTTTCGTCACGGGTTGCCAGATGGCCCACTTCACCTGCCTCGCGGCGGCGCGACTCGCCGTCCTGCGCGAGGCGGGGTGGGATGTGGAGGCCCACGGCCTGCAGGGCGGACCGCCCCTGCGCGTGATCGCAAGTGAACAAGCCCATGTGACGGTCACCGTCGCGTGTCGCATGCTCGGTCTCGGTGCCGAGCGCATTCGGCATGTGCCGACCGACGACCAGGGCCGCATGCTGCCCGCGGAGCTCGAGACGGCGCTCGCTGAGCACGACGGCCCGACGATCGTCTGTGTCCAGGCCGGCGAGATCAACACCGGCGCCTTCGACCCGATCGATGCGATTCTGGAGCTCTGCCGGGGACACGGCGCCTGGTGCCACGTCGACGGGGCGTTTGGGCTCTGGGCCGCCGCCAGCCCGACGCGCCGCAGCCTCACGGCCGGCTTTGAGCATGCGGACTCCTGGGCGACCGACGCCCACAAGTGGCTGAATGTGCCCTACGACTGTGGAATCGCGGTGGTCGCCGATCCCTCCGCGCACCGGGCAGCGATGACGTCGACGTCGGCCTACATTCCCGACCACGACGTGGACCTGCCCTGGGGCCTCGATTGGACACCGGAGTTCTCGCGGCGCGCCCGCGGCGTACCGGTCTATGCCGCACTGCGCTCGCTGGGGCGGACCGGCCTCGGCAACCTGATCGACGGCTGCTGCGATCAGGCCGCGCGCATGGCCAACCGCCTTGGCGAGGCCGACGGAGTGGACGTCCTGAACGACGTCGTCCTCAACCAGGTTCTCGTTCGCTTCGACGACGACGATCAGACCACCAACGCCGTGATCGAGCGCACGCAGCAGGATGGAACCTGCTGGCTGGGAGGCAGCAGCTTCCGCGGCCGTGCCGTCATGCGGGTGTCGTTCGTCGGCTGGCAGACAACGGCAGACGACGTCGACCGGGCGGCTGCAGCGATCCTTGAAGCGGCCCGGACGTCCTAGTGAACGATCAGCCCGGAGGGCCGGGCGTAAGATGCGATCTCCTTGAACGGGTTCGTCTCACGAGGGTTCAAGCGTCGCCGCCAGACCTCCGAGGAGCTCGAAGAGCGGCTTCCTCCCGGCCAGTACAGCGAGCCGGGCTTCCCGGTGCTGACCGCCGGGCCGACGCCCGAGATCTCAAAAGGCGATTGGACGTTCCGGATCGACGGCATGGTCGCCAATCCACGCGAGTGGAGCTGGGAGGAGTTCGGCGGGCTCCCCTTCGAAGACATCCCGTGCGACATCCACTGCGTCACCAAGTGGTCGAAGCTCGGCACAAGCTTCGGAGGAGTCTCCGTCGACGTCCTCCTCGAACAGGCCGAGCCCCTCGATGCCTACGCGATGGTCTACTCCTACGGGGGCTACACCACCAACCTGGGAATCGAGGACGTCAGCGACGGCAAGGCCTGGGTCGTCACCGAGCACGAGGGCGAGCCGCTGCCCCGTGAGCACGGTGGCCCGGCCCGCCTTCTAGTCCCTCACCTCTACTTCTGGAAGAGCGCCAAGTGGGTGAAGGGCATCCGCATCATCGATCACAACGAGCCCGGCTTCTGGGAGAGCAACGGCTACCACGATCGGGGCGATCCGTGGAAGGAGGAGCGATATTGGACGGACTGATGGCGGAGCGAATGACCCCGGTCGAGGTGCGCGCCCCGGGCGGCTGGCAGATCGGGACCGTCACGTCGATCAAGGCCGAGACGCCGCGGACCAAATCCTTTCGGATCAAGCTGCCGATGTGGATAGCGCACCTTCCCGGCCAGCATTACGACGTCCGCCTCACCGACCCTGACGGGTATCGAGCGCAGCGCTCCTACTCGGTTGCCTCCTCCCCTCTCGATGAGGGTGGGGTCGAGTTGACGATCGACCGGCTCGAGGACGGCGAGGTGTCGCCTTACTTCCATGACGTGGTCGAGGTGGGGGACCTGGTGGAGGTGCGCGGGCCCTTTGCCTCCTACTTCGTGTGGCGCATGGAGAAACCGGTGTTGCTGCTCGGTGGCGGCTCGGGCGTGGTGCCCCTGATGGCGATCCTCCGCCATCGGCGCCGCACGATGCCGACCCTGCCGATGCGACTGGTCTACTCGGTCCGCTCCACCGAGGACGTGATTTACGGGGACGAGTTGGACGACGACTCCCTGCTCACCTTCACCCGCGAGGCGCCGGAGAGCTGGAAAGGGCACCGCGGGCGGATCGACCGAGAGCTGATCGCCGCGGCTGGGATCGAGCCCGGTATCGCCTTCATCTGCGGCTCCAATGGATTCGTCGAGACCGTTTCGCAGCTGCTCCTCGCGGCGGGATGGGAGCCCCGTCAGGTCCGCACAGAGCGCTTCGGCCCAACCGGCTGATTCAACCCCCTAATGGTGGGCGAGGTGCTCGCCATCCGGCCAGATGCCGTCACCGGGCATGTCGAGCCGGTCCGTCCTTCGCTTGCGCCATTCGGGTGTCTCGGTGGGCTCACCCCAGTAGTCAGTTACGCGCACGGCCTTCCCGCCCTCCAACTCGCCTATGGTCACGTTCCGGTACAGGCGTCCGTCACCGTAGTCGCAGGACCACTCGACCACAACGGCATCG
>DATAOP010000003.1:0-1867 GCA_036265675.1 Solirubrobacterales bacterium | reverse complement strand
AGCACGGCAAACGGTTCGAGGTGAAGGTGGTCTACTCCGGCCAGCCTGAGCCGATCACGGATCCGGACGAGTCGATCGAGGGCTGGGTTCCGACCGACGACGGGGCCTTCGTCGTCAACGAGCCTCAGGGCTCGCCGGGTTGGTACCCGGTCAACGACACTCCGCGCGACAAGGCGACCTTCGACTTCACGATCAGTGTGCCCGCCGGCAGGGAGGTCATCGCCAACGGTGAGCTCGTCGGACACCCGGTCACCGCGGACGGCCGGACCACCTGGCGCTGGGCGGAGAACAACCCGATGGCGCCCTATCTCGCAACCGTCACCAACGGCGACTTCCTGACCGAGTTCCGCCGAGCCGGCGGCCTGCCCTTCTACGACGCGGTTGACCCGAACACGCGGCAATCGGACACCGATCCGCCGAACCCGACGCTCGCCTTTCAGCGGCTCGATCCGGAGCCGGAGATCGTCTCCTTCTTCTCGAGGCTCTACGGCTCGTACCCGTTCAGCAGCGGGGGCGGGATCATCGACTGGGCGCCCGACGTCGGCTACTCACTCGAGTCGCAGACCCGCCCGAACTACGACCGCGTCCCCTCGGCGACGACGGTCGTCCACGAGATCTCGCACCAGTGGTTCGGCGACGCGGTGACGCCGGCCATCTGGCCGGACATCTGGCTGAACGAGGGATTCGCCACCTGGTCGGAGTGGATCTACGACGAGATGCACGGCGGCCCGCCCGCGCAGGACAGGTTCGACGAGCTCTACGCGATCCCCGAGGACGATCCGGCCTTCGAGGACCTGTGGTTCCCGGCGCCGGGCGCACTCGAGGATCCGAGCCAGCTCTTCCACACGCCGGTCTACGACCGAGGGGCGATGACCCTGCAGGCGCTGCGGGAGAAGGTGGGCGACCCGACCTTCTTCGACATCCTGCGCGCCTGGTACGCGGGTAACAAATTCGGCAGCGTCACGACCGGCGACTTCATTGAACTCGCGGAGCGGATCAGTGGCCAGGACCTGGAGCACTTCTTCAAGGTCTGGCTGTTCGAGGAGGGCAGGCCCGAGTCGTGGTGATGTCAGCCCCTTTGGCGACTTACCCACCCCACGTAGGTGGGTAAGTCGCCACGGTCGAGGATTTCTCCGGCGAGTGCGGATTTCGCGCCGATCTCGTTCTTCGGTGCAAGCGGGGTTCCGAACTTTTTCCGCCGCTAGCGACGAAATCATCGCTACGTGAGCGGAGTCGGAGCAGTACATCTGCACGTCCACAGCGAGTACTCGCTGCTCGACGGTGCCTGCAAGATCGACGCGCTTGCGGCGCGAGCGGCCGAGCTCGAGATGCCGGCGCTCGGCCTCACCGACCATGGCGTGATGAACGGCTCCGTGGAGCACTACAAGGCCTGCGTCGCCGCCGGGATCAAGCCGATCATCGGGCTCGAGGCATACCTGGTCGACGACCGCAACCTCACCCCGACTCAGCCCCGGTACGAACGCAACCACCTGACGCTGCTGGCCTCGGATGACGCCGGCTTCCGCAACCTGGTCAAGCTCAGCTCCGCCGGGTTCCTCGAAGGCTTCTCGCGCGGCAAGGCGAACGTCGACCTCGAGCTCCTCTCCGCCCACTCGGACGGGGTGATCGCGCTCACCGGCTGCCTGCAGTCACGTTTCTGCCGCCGTCTGGTCGATGACCGGCCGGCGGACGCCCGCGCCCACATCGACGACCTGATCCAGGCCTTCGGCCCCGAGCAGGTCTATTTCGAGGTCCAGCGCAACGGAGTCGCCGAGCAGGAGAAGGCGAACGAAGGGATCGTCCGCACCGCCAAGGAGCTCGGCCGCCCACTGGTGGCGACCGCCGACGTCCACTACCTGCGCCGCGA
>DATAOP010000002.1:0-92631 GCA_036265675.1 Solirubrobacterales bacterium | reverse complement strand
GTGCTCGAGGTCTTCAACCCGCGGGTCGCGGTCACCGCCTTCAACGAGGAGGCGGAGCGGTTCGCGCGCAAGTACCGGATCGTCCCCGGCGCCGGCTCGGACGGCCACGTCGCGCAGGCGCTCGGCAGCGTCCGGATGCGGATCCACGAGTTCGACGGGCCGCGGGAGTTCCTCGAGGCGATGAGGGACGCCGACATCACTCGCAAGCACAAGAACCTCGTCTACGTCCAGGCCCTGAAGCTGCTGCAGACGACGGGCCGGCCGAAAGCGTCGAAGCGCAAGGTCGAGAACGCGAAACCGGTGCGCGGCGGGCGCCCCCGGCGCGGCGGGCGCCGAGCAAGAGCTGATGCAGGCGAGGCGCGCTAAAGGAGCCGCGGCGGAGTCGTCAAAGAGATCGGCCAGCGTGCCGGCGACCGACGACGAGATCAGAGAGAAGTATCTGGAGCGCGCGATCCGCGAGCTCAACCAGCTGACCCACGACCTGCAGGAATGCCCCCACTGCCCGCGGGGCAAGCTGATGCCGGTGCTCGGGTCCGGCCACCCGCAGGCCGACGTATTCATGGTCAAGCACGCCCCCGCGGTGCCCGAGATCGAAGAGGGCGTCGCCTTCTACGGCCGCGCCGGCAACGCCCTGATGAAGAGCTTCAAGCGGCTCGGGATCGATCCGCTCGTCGTCTACGGGACGCTCTGCGTCAAGTGCCCGATCGCCGAGCCTGACCTGGCGGCGCCAGAGTGCGTCCGCCGCCTGGTCGAGGAGATCGCGATCGTGCAGCCGAAGATCCTGGTCGTGATGGGGGAGCCGGCGCTGCGGGAGGTCAACGGGCTCGAGCTGCCGCTGTCGCGCAAGCTCGAGGCGCGCGAGGGCGAGATCCAGGCGTTCACGCCGACGATCGACGCTCTCTACACCCCCGACATCGACGACTCCCTCGACGAGGAGGGAGCCAAGCAGCGGTTCTGGCGCGCCTTCAGGACCCTCGGCGAGTGGTACGAGGACCTGCCGCCGTACTGAGCTCCGGCGCTACGGCGTCACTTCGAAGTTGGTGCTGAGAACGGATTGGACGGGTTCCGGACGCGGAACCCCCCAGCGGTGTTCGACCGGTTGGCTTATCCGGTAGCGTCCGGGCGGCGTGCCGGCGGGGATCGCGAGCTTCGCGCAGACGGCGGCGGCGCCCGCATCGGCCAGCGGAATCTCGAGGTCGGACGGGACCCGCGCCTGGATCGTGGTCGGGATCCAGCCGGCGCCGTCGAAGGCCTCGACCCGGAAGTGCGGCCTGTAGACGAGGAAGCCGGTTCCGAATTCGGCGATCCCGATCGACGTCGTGTCCCCGGGCCGCAGCGACCCCATGCCGAGAAGCAGCCGCGAGTCCCGCTTTCGGCGGACGACGCGCGAGTACTGACCGTAGGTGCCGAGGGACCTGCCGGAGCCGTCCCGGGCCTGCATCTCGATCCTGTAGAGGGCGGGCCGGCCGGGAACCCCGATGCCCAGGGTCGGTTCGGACGCCCCGGAGATGCCGCGGAGGCGGACCGTCCTGATCACCGGTAGCCCGACGGACCGGCCGCGCCCGTCGAGGCGGGTCAGGGTGAAGGTGAGGCGAAGGTCGAGCGCGACCCGCGAGCCTGCGCCCAGCCACCTGAACGTCGGGCCGAGGACCTGGCCGGTGTTCGGCAGTTCGGGCGGTGGGCTGGTGTCGAGCCCGAGCGGGCCGAATCTACGCGGCAGCTCCCCGACCGGGAATTGCCTCAGCTCAGGAAAGGCTCGGGTCTGGGCGAGGTAGTCGTGAACCGTTTCCTGGGGGCACCGTTTCGGCGGCGGCCCGCCGCCCCCGAGCGCGCCCGCCGGGAGCGCCAGGGCCGTCGCGATCACCGCGATCAAGACGAGAGCTGCATTTGCCCCACTGAGCGGGGCGAATGCAGCTTTCATCCGCGTGGGGCGGCAGCCTCGGCGAGGGTCGTCATCGCCTCGACCGTGGCGCTGGCCAGGCCGCGGACGACGATCGTGTCGAGGGCCGTGTAGGCGGCCAGGCGGCGCTGGGCGTCGTCGGCGTCGGTGGCGGCGACCCCGACCGTGCCCACAGGCTCGTCGAGGCGGTCGAAATGATTCCGGTAGCCCTCGTGGAGGTCGCGGTAGAAGGACTCCTCCTTGGTCAGGCGCTCGGCGGCGTCGGCGCCGACCGCGGTGCGGACGTAGCCGAAGACCGGCGGCGTGTCCCGACCTCCATTGGCGGCGGCACCTGCCTCGACCTTCGCCCGCGCCCCGGCCGCGAACTCCGGCGTCATCCAGTTGAAGAAGGCGCCGTCGAACTCGGCGCCGGCGAGCGCGCACATCCTTGGCCCCATCGCTGCGAGGACCAGGCGCACGCCCGGCAGTCGCTCGCGGAGATCCGGGAGCATCTCTCGCACCCGGGTCAGATGGCGCGGAGCCGACCCGGCACCGACCCCGAGCCAGAGCCGGCCCGGGTCGAGGTCGAGGGTCTCGACGTCGGCGGCGATCTCGGCCGGGGGCGTCCGGTCGAGCGCGATCACGGCGACGCCGAGGTCGAGCGCAGGCGCGGCGCCGGCGAACTCGGCCAGTGTCTCCAGGCCCTTCGCGCCGGGATGGTCGTTCGACCAGACCGACCCGTAGCCGAGCTCGGCGCAGCGGGCTGCGAGCGGCCTCGCGACCTCGGGGTCGAGCCCCGCCGCCACCCCGAACCCGCGGCTCATGCGGCTTTCTCGAGCAGCGCCACGCACTCGATGTGCGGGGTCTGCGGGAACATGTCGACCGGCCTCACCCGGGTCAGCCTATAGCCGGCCTCGCCGAGCTGGGCGGCATTAGGAGCGAGCGTCGTCGGGTTGCAGGAGACGTAGACGATCCGCTTCGCGTCGCACTCGATCACGCGCCGGACGATCTTCTGCGAGAGCCCGGCCCGGGGTGGGTCGAGGATCACGACGTCGGGCTTTCCGGCGCGCTCGAGCAGCGGCCGGACTCCGGTGCGGGCGGAGCCCGCGACGAAGGTCGCGTTCGAGATCCGGTTCGACTCGGCGTTGCGACGGGCGTCGGCGATCGCATCATCGACCAGCTCCAGTCCCCAGACCTCGCCCGCACGGCCCGCCATCGAGAGGCCGATCGTCCCGATTCCGCAGTAGAGGTCGAAGACCCGCTCGCTGCCGGTCAGGCCGGCGTATTCGGCGGCGACCGCGTAGAGGCGCTCGGCCATCTCGGTGTTGGTCTGGAAGAAGGCGTCGTGGGAGATCTCGAGGCGCAGCCCGGCGAGCTCCTCGCGCAGCCGCTCCTCGCCGAGCACGCCGGTCGGCCCGTCGGTGCCGCCTGAGTCGCCCTCGATCACGGTGTGGAGGTCGACCGGCGGCTTCGGGAAACCGGCCGGGGAGGTGACGAGCCGGGTCTGGATCTGGCCGGTGCGCCAGCCCTCGCGAGCGACGAGGTTCCGCAGCACCCCGTCGCGGGCGCGGCGGTCGTAGGCTGGGATCGCCTCGAGCCGGGCCCAGTCGCGGATCCGGTTTCGCGCCTCGTTGCCGCGCTCAGAGGCGAGCCTGCAGTCCTCGACGCCGACGACGACGTCCCAGCGGCCGCGGGCGTGGAACCCGAGCACGACCTCGCCGTCTCGCTCGCCGAATGTGTACTCGAGCTTGTTGCGGTAGCGCCACTGTTCGATCGCCGGCTCGATCGGCTCGAGCTCGAACCCATCGAGGTCGCCGATCCGGCGCAGGGCGTCGGCGACCTGCTCCGACTTCTGCGAGAGCTGTTGCTCATAGGGCAGCCCCTGCCACGGCGCCCCCGGGCAGGGCTCGCCCTCGTGCACGCATCGGTCCGGGATCCGGTCGGGCGCGGGACGGAGCAGCTCGACGGCCCGCGCCTCGGCGAACCTCCGCTTCGCCTTCGTCACCTCGGCGACGACGCGATCGCCGGGCAGGCCGCCGGCGACGAAGACGACGAATCCCTCCGCGCGGGCGACGCCGCGGCCGCCGAACGCCAGCGAGTCGACCTCGACCTCGAGGCGCTCGCCGCGGCGCGGGCGCGCCGCCGCGATCTCACCCGGCGCCGCCATCTTGGCCTAGCCGAGTTTTTTCCGGGCGCTCCGCGCCGCCTGGGTCGCCTGTTTGCGAACCGGCGCCGTGTGGCCGCCGACCCCTCTGCGGGCCTGCCGCACGAGCCGTTCGAGCTCTTTCAGCAGGCTGTCGGTCTGGCGGCGGCCTTTCCTGATCAGGTCGGAGAGCATTTTTTCGGCGTCGCTGCGCTGCAGCCGGCCACGCTTCACCGCGTCGTCGACGACCTCCTGAAGCCGGTCGCGGCTGAGGGTGACGCTCTGCTCGAGGCTTTCGCGGAACTGCTCGACGCTCTTGTCGAGGCCGCTGGTCCGGCTCGACGCCGCTTTCGGTTTCGCTTTGGGTTTGGCTTTCGCTTTGGTTTTTGCTTTTTTGCGAGGAGGCGAGTTTTTTTTGGCTTTTTTCGTTGCTTTGCCCGATTTCGCTTTTTTCTCGGCCACTGCTCCTCGCCTCCTGTCGTTGGCCACCGATTCACGCCGAGTCTGCGATTGCGTCCGGATGGCGAACGCAAATGCAGGCTCGTCGAGAGATGACTATCTCACGACGCGATCATCGGGACGTTCGAGGCGAGACTGGACCGGCGCGTGGTCGGAGAGCCGCAGTGCCAGCCCGCCGCACTCGACCTCGCGCCGCTGCCCGGGCCAGCGGACCGGCGGCTCGACCTGCTCGAGGCCGCTGACCAGGAGGTGGTCGATCGCGTCCGGACCGGTGCTGCCGGTCAGCCCGAAGCGCTCCTCGAGCTCGGCGAAGAGTGCCGGGCTCTCGCCCGGGCGCAGGTTGAGGTCGCCGCCGAACAGGAGCGGCGCCCCCGCCGCCCACTCGGTCGCCGCGGCGGCGGCCCGCCGGACGTCCTCGGCGGCGAGGTCCGGGATGTCGTTCGTCGCGTGCAGATTGGCGACGCAGATCCCGGACTCGGTTCGGACGAACGCCATCGCGCGCCGCTCCGGCCGGCCCTCGTGGATCGCCATCCCGCGCCGCTCGGCGATCGCGCCGAGCGGCCCCGCCGCGCGGACCAGGGTCAGATTGGAGCCACCCTCGCCGGAGGCGATCAGGTCGGGGTTGAGCGCGGCGGCGAACCACCGCAGCGGCGCCAGCGAGTTGCGCGAGGTGAGGACGCGGTGCCCCTCGGCCCCGCTCGCGCGAGCGAGCGGCTCCGCGAACCGCGGCGGGCACTCCTGCAGCAGCGCGACGTCCCAATCCCAACCGGCGAGCATCGCCGCGAACTCGGGCTCGAGGTTGCGGTTGACCTGGATGTGGGTCGCGTTGCGCTCGGAGATCCGCAGCAGCCGCGAGCGCCAGGTTCGCAGTCGGGGATCGGGCGGGAAGTCGCGCCCGTGGAACAGGTTCCAGGAGATTGCGGTGAGTCGCACGCGCTTAGTATCCGCAGCTTGGAGCGACATTTCCTGACCGGTGAGGAGTTCGGCGCCTTCGAGCTCGGCAGGTTGCTGGAGCGGGCGGCCGAGTTGAAAGCGGGTCGCCGCGATGGCGCCGGCGCCACCGAGCTCAACGGGCGCAGCATCGCGCTGGTGTTCGAAAGGCCGTCGACCAGGACCCGGATCTCGTTCGAGATCGGCGTCGCCGAGCTCGGCGCGACGCCGATCGTCCTCCGCAGCGACGAGCTGCAGCTCTCGCGGGGGGAGTCCGTCGGCGACACGGCCCGGGTCCTCTCCCGCTTCGTCGACGCGATCGTGATCCGGTCCGGCTCGCACGAGAACGTCGCCGAGCTGGCGCGCGACTCCGAGGTCCCGGTCGTCAACGCGCTGACCCCCCTGCATCATCCATGCCAGGCGCTCGCAGACATGCTGACCCTGCGCGAGCGCTTCGGCGAGCTCGGCGGCCTCCGCCTCGCCTACGTCGGCGACGGCAACAACGTCGCCCGCTCGCTCGCGATCGCCGGCGAGCTCACAGGGGTCGAGGTGGTCGTCGCGGCGCCCGCCGGATACCAGCTGGAGGAGGGGCACGGGGCGAAGCTGACCGACGACCCGCGCGCCGCGGTCGCCGGCGCCGATGCGATCTACACCGACGTCTGGGTGAGCATGGGGGACGAGGAGGAGTCGGCGCGCCGCCGCGCCGACCTCGCGCCGTTCCGGATCGACGCGGACCTGCTCGGCGCGGCCAAGGAGACGGCGATCGTCCTCCACTGCCTCCCCGCCCACCCCGGGGAGGAGATCACCGCCGAGGTGCTCTACGGCGAGCGCTCAGCCGTCTGGGACCAGGCCGAGAACCGCCTCCACGCGCAGAAGGCGCTGCTCGAGGCGCTGCTGACCGCCTAGGCGATGTATCCCGAGATCAACATCGGCCCGCTCACCCTCCAGACCTTCGGGCTGATGTTCGCGCTCGGGTTCCTCGCCGCGGGCGCGCTGGTCTGGAAGCGGTTCGGCGAGCTCGGCAAGCCGCCCGATTGGGCCTACGAGATGGTGTTCGCGGCGCTGATCGGCGGCATCGTCGGCTCGCGCGTCTACTTCATCGTCCAGAACTACGACAGCGTCAAGGACGACCTGCTCGGCAACCTCTTCTCCGGCTCGGGGCTGGTCTGGTATGGCGGAGTGATCGGCGGCGCCCTCGCAGTGATCCTCTGGGCCTGGTACCGCGACTTCCTCGGCCTCGCGCTGCTGGACCTGACGGCGCCGGCGCTGGCGATCGGATACGCGATCGGGCGCTGCGGCTGCCAGCTCTCCGGCGACGGCGACTACGGCACCGCCTGGCATGGCCCCTGGGCGATGTCGTACCCGAACGGGACGGTGCCGACCGACGAAACCGTCCACCCGACGCCGATCTACGAGACGCTCGCGATGGGCCTCGGCGCCTGGCTCCTATGGCAGCTGCGCGACCGCTTCCGGACCGGGATCCTGTTCGCGATCTACCTCGTCTATGCCGGAGTCGAGCGCTTCCTGGTCGAGTTCCTGCGCCGCAATGACACTGCGGCTCTGGGGCTGACGGGGCCGCAGCTCGAGAGTCTTGTCATCATGTTCGTCGGCTTGCTCTGGATTCTCGCGGTGAAGCGCCGCCATGGCACGCTTTCCCGCGCCGACGCGACGGCCAGCTCCCGGCCACGGCCCGCCGCCTGAACCCAGTGCCTTTCGACTTGACCAATTCCGAGATGATCCGAACCGAGAAGGAGCGCGCGCGTGGCAGCAGTGGACACAGGCAAGGAGGAGTCGCCCGTGGCGACAGTTGAGGCCGTCGTCGAGGCCGCTGCCGAGAAAATCGCCGCGGCCGGCTGCGAAGAGCCGCGCTCCGACGCCGAGGCGCTCGTCGCCGACGCGCTCGGCATCGATCCCGAGCAGCTCTCACGCGACGGGTCGGGCGAGGTCCCGGCCGATGTCGCGCGGGCGATCGAGGAGGCGGTCTCGCGCCGGGCCGAGCACGAGCCGCTGGCCTACATCATCGGCCGCGAGGGGTTCCGCCGGATCGAGGTCGCGGTCGACCCGCGGGTACTGATCCCACGCCGCGAGACCGGGCTCCTGGTCGAGGCCGCCGACAGGCTTCCCGAGGGCGCCCGCGTGCACGAGATCGGCACCGGCTCGGGTGCCGTCGCCCTCGCGCTCCTCAACGAGCGTCCCGACCTTCGGGTCACCGCCTCCGACCTCTCGCCGGAAGCCGCCGAGGTCGCCCGCGAGAACGCCGAGCGGCTCGGGATCGACCTCGAGGTGACCGTCGAGGAGGGGCTACCGGACGCCCTGCTCGAGGAGGACGTCGACATGGTCCTCGCCAACCTGCCCTACGTGACCGACTCGACGATCTTCGACCGCTCGCCGGAGATCCGGCGCGAGCCGCGGATCGCGGTGACCGGCGACTGCGGCGAGGACGGGCTCGGCGTGATCCGCGGCGTCCTCGCCGAGATCCCGTCCGGGTGGCAGGTCGCGTTCGAGCACGACACCCACCACGGCCCGGCGCTCCGCGAGATGCTCGGCGAGGCGACCACCCTGACCGACTACATGGGCGGCGAGCGGGTGACGGTCGGCCGAGTGCCATGAGCGCGGAGCGAGCAAGGGTCCATATCTGTCTCTTCGCGCAGCGAGCAAAGCGCGAAGCAAGTCCTTGACCCCAGGCGAGGGGGAGCGCCCCGCCGGATCGACCGAGGCGGAGCGGGCGGCGAAGGCCGAGCGCCTGCGCGATGAGGGGATCGATCCCTTCCCGCGCTCCTTCCCCGACCGGGTTCCGATCTCCTCGATCCTCGAGGCTCACGACCCGGCGCAGCTCGGGGAGGGCGAGCATGGCGAGTTCTCCTACCGGATCGCCGGCCGGGTGACCGGCCGGCGCGGCCACGGCAAGACCACCTTCCTCGACGTCCGCGACCTCTCCGGGACGATCCAGGCCTACGCCAAAGTCGACGCGATCGGCGAGAGGGACTACGGCCGGATCGAGGACCTCGACATCGGCGACATCGTCGGCGTCGAGGGCGATCTCTACGTGACGAAACGGGGCCAGCTGGCGGTCGAGGTGCGCGCGTGCGTTCTGCTGGCGAAGGCGCTCCGGGACCCGCCGGACCTCTTTCACGGCATCTCCGATCCCGAGGTCCGCTATCGCCAGCGCGAGCTCGACCTGATGGCGAACGAGCGATCGCGCGAGGTGTTCCTGATGCGCGCCAGGGTCCTGGCGGCGATCCGCGAGCACATGAACGGCCGCGGCTTCGTCGAGCTCGAAACCCCGATCCTGCAGCGGATGACGGGCGGCGCCGCGGCGCGCCCGTTCAAGACCCATCACCATGCCCTCGACCGCCATCTCTTCCTGCGGATCGCGACCGAGCTCTACCTGAAGCGGGCGATCGTCGGCGGCTTCGAGGACGTCTACGAGCTCGGCAAGTTCTTCCGCAACGAGGGGATGTCGCCCCAGCACAACCCCGAGTTCACGATGCTCGAGTGGTTCGTCAGCGGCGCCGACTACCACGGTGTGATGAAGGTCGGCGAAGAGCTGGTCGCCGATGTCGTCCAGCGCGTCCTCGGCACGACGAAGGTCGAGCGCGACGGCGAGACGATCGACTTCACGACGCCGTGGAAGCGGGTCAAGCTGCGCGACGCCCTGCTCGAGGAGACCGGGGTCGACATCACCGAGGCGGGCCGCGACGAGCTGGCGGAGCTCGCCGGCGAGGATGCCGACCCCGACGACGACTGGGCCGGCCTCGTCGACACCCTGCAGGGGAAGCTGCTCGAGCCGAAGCTGATCCAGCCGACCTGGATCGAAGACCTGCCGCTGGACATCTGGCCGCTGGTCAAGCCGGTTGCCGAGCACCCGAAGCTGCTCGGCGAGGCTTTCGACGGGATCGTCGCCGGGATCGAGATTCTCGGCGGCGGCACCGACATCAACGACCCGGTCGAACAGCGGCGGCGGTTCGTCGAGCAGCGGCGGCGGCGGGAGTCGGGCGCCGAGGAGAACCCGCACGAGCACGACGAGGAGTTCGTGCGCGCGCTCGAATACGGGATGCTGACCGCCAGCGGGTGCGGCCTCGGAGTCGACCGCCTGCTGATGATCATGAGCGGGTCGCAGACCCTGCGCGACGTGATCATGTTCCCGGCGATGCGCGAGCGACCGGGCGACTGAGGCCGACGGGCCTAGGACCGACGCATGGCGTCGGTTTCCGTCCCGTCGGGCGGCTGGATCTGAAGGATCTTGGACGGTTCGTGCTCGACCTGGAGCGTGGTGTGGTGGATGCCGAACTCGTTCTCGAGCAGGCCGGAGAGCTCGAGGCGGGCCCGGTGGCAGTCGGCGTCGCGGCCGACGATCACGTGCGCGGCGAGTGCCGGGAACTCAGAGGTGACCTCCCAGACATGGAGGTCATGGACCTCGACGACCCCCGGCAGCTCGCACATCCTGCGACCGATCCGGTCCGGGTCGACCCCCTTCGGCGCCGCCTCGAGGAAGACCCGGCCCGATTCGCGCAGCAGGCCGTAGGCCGATCGCAGCATCAGTCCCGCCACCAGCAGCGATGCGATCGGGTCGGCTCGCTCGAACCCGGTGGCGATGATCAGGATCGCGGCGATCGCGGTGCCGATGAAGGCATAGAGGTCCGTGAGGATGTGCTGGTAGCTGCCCTCGACGTTGAGGCTCTCGCGGTTGGCGCGGGCGAGCACCGCCGTCGCGGCCAGGTTGACGACGATCCCGGCGAGGGCAACGAACAGGACCAGGCCTCCCTCGACCGAGGGCGGGTCGATCAGCCGCCGGACGGCCTCGACCCCGATCACCGCCGCCAGCACCAGCAGCGTCACGCCGTTGACCTGGGCCGAGAGGATCTCGACCCGTTTCAGGCCGAAGGTCATCGCGCCCCCGGGCGGGCGGCGGCTGAGCCGGAGGGCGAGGATCGAGAGGCCGATGGCGGCGGCGTCGGTGAGCATGTGGGCCGCGTCGGAGAGCAGCGCCAGCGAGTTGGCGATGATCCCGGCGATCACCTCGCCCGCCATCAGGCCGAGGATCAGCGCCAGCGCGATCCAGAGCAGGCCGCGGTCGGCGTCGGCCGAGGCGCCGTGGGTGTGTCCGTGGTGGGTTTCCGCCATCGCGCGCTCCTAGGACGGCGAGCGGAGCAGACCGCCGTCGATCGGGATTGTGGCGCCGGTGATGTAGGCGGCGCGCTCGGAGCAGAGGAATGCGACGAGGTCGCCGTACTCTGCGGGGGTGCCCAGCCTCCCCGCCGGCACTTCGGTGCGGGCGGCGGCTTCGGCCGCCTCGAGCGAGCCGTCCTCGCCGGCCAGCCGTTCGGTCGCGAAGCGGCCGGTGGCGACCGTGTTGACGGTGATCCCGTCCCCGGCGACCTCGCGAGCGAGGGTCTTGAGGAACCCGACCGCGGCCAGGCGGTGGACATTGGAGAGGTTGAGGCCCGGGATGGGCTCCCGGGTCGAGGTCGAGCCGACGTTGACGATTCGTCCCCAGCCGCGCTCGCGCATCCCGGGGACGACGGCCGAGGCGAGCGTCATCGGCGCCAGCACCAGCGACCGGTAGGCCTCCTCCCACTCCTCGACGTTCTGGTCGAGGGCGCCGCCGAACGGCGGCCCGCCGCTGTTGGCGACGAGGATCTCGACCGGTCCGGGGCCGGCCGCGACCTCATCCGGCAGTGCCCCCAGGCGCTCGAGATCGGTCGTGTCGGCGACGAACGCGGTGACGTCCCCGTCGATCTCGGCCGCCGCTTCCTCGATCCGCTCCTCCGAGCGGCTGGCGATCGCGACCCGCGCTCCTTCGCGCGCCAATGCCGCAGCGATCCCACGCCCGATCCCGCGACTCGCCCCCATCACCAGGGCGACGCGACCGTCGAGGCCGAGGTCCATGCTCATGGTTTCGATTCTCTCACCGCGTCGTTAGAGTTCAGCGCTCTGCGCCCGTAGCTCAGTGGTCAACGGACCCTTCACGGGGTCCAAAGAGCGTCGGTCTTTCAAGCCGAAGGTCGCGAGTTCGATTCTCGTCGGGCGCATCCCATTCCACGACATGATCGAGCCGGAACTGCGCGGAGACCCGACCGCATTTCCGGACCTGACGTTGGCCGAGTTCGTCCCGATCTTCCTAGAGCGCCATGAAGCCACCGGAGTCCGACCGCGAACGATTTCGACCCTAGACGTTCGCATGGGCAACCCGGGCACCCGCTACGGCGAATTCCAGACGGCTCTCATAACTGGCTCTTTCAGCTTGGCCCTGACGGTCGCGAAGGACCTGCCCCGTCTGACGCTCGCTGACGCCCTCCGACTGACGCTTCTCGCCTCCACCGCGAAGCCCGAGCGATACAAGGCGATGGTTGGACCGTCTGACCGTCGGACGGCCGCTGGACCAGCTCTCGTTGGGAGCGAGAGCGACATCGTGATGATCCTCACTTAGTGCAGCGGTCGGCGGAGGTTATGCTGCGGGCGGTCGCCATCCCGACGATCGCTCACCGCTCTAGGGGGTCACCATGCGTAAGAGGTTCGCAGCTGCGATGTGCGCCGCCGCCTTTGCTGCTTTCGGCGCTACCACCGCGTTCGCTGGCGAGGTCACCGGCCCACCCGGCACTCCGGGGGAAGAATTTTCGGGTTCTGGGGTTCGCACCGGAGCACCCGCGCACTCCCAGTCGATTTGCTCGTACAACGGGCTGAACGACATGGATCCGGAACAGGGGCAAATCGACAGCATCGTTCAAACGCCGCATAATCAGGGGTCCCCCGGCGACGCGGGCCACGGAACGTGCGCACGGGGAACGAACCCGGAGAATCAGTAAGTAGTCCAGGGTGGTCGGCATCACCAGCCCGACCACCCGTTGGGGGGCTGGGTGAGCTACTGACTCCGTCCAGCCCCCCTTTTTGGCCAGGGGGTGAAGTTCGGTAAATATCGGTTCGGGTGTCATGCGCCCGTCGCCACCGCCACCGGACTTCTGGACCGCGCCGCCGCCTTCAAGCTCTTGGAGCATCTTTCGGAAATCCTTCAGCGCGGGACTGTCCGGTGCGGTCTTTCAAGCCGAAGGTCGCGAGTTCGATTCCCGTCGGGCGCATCCCAGAATCCATTTAGATCCATGGAGAGGTCCGTCCATTCGCCAAGACGCGATGCGCGCCTGCCCTCCGGCGCCGGTGAGAAAACTCTCACCGAACACTTAGGCGGACCCAAAGAGGCGGATCAAGCATTGGGCCCATTGAGACGTCGAGCTCAAGGTACCCCCTCACGGTCCCAACCAGTCGGCGGCGACGAACCGAACGAGGAGCGCCGCCCGGGTGGCGACGGGCACGCCGAATCGTGATGTTCGCCGCCTGCATCTGCCTCGTGCCGGCAGGCGTTTCCTACCTGAGCGCGATGCGCGAAAGGCACAATGTCGGCCTCGGTGTCTCGAGTGTCGAGTGGCTGCGGCAACACGGCGGAAATTCTTTCGTCTCCGAAATCGAGAACGCCTACTACAGCCTCAACGCGCCCGCGAAGGGAGGGCCGCCGCTGACGGCCCTCCCTCGGGTTGGTGTCGCCGGGACCGGGGCCGATTCGCGCCCGGCCGCCGGCGCCTACCGGCCGCCTGACGTCAAGCCGCTGATCCATCCCGCACTGCCCGGCGAGGGAGTGTGGAAGAAGGCCGGCGCGGGCGTTGGGCCGCGCCCCCCGGTGATGCTCACAACCTTTCGCAGCGACCCCGAATACCCACAGTTCGTCGCCGGCGTCGCCTGGCTCAATTCGGCCCGGACCAAGCTCGAATACGTCCCGGGACTCGACGAGCCACCCGAACCGCTGCCCCACCGTGGAACGGGCGAGGTGCCGCCAGGAAGCCGCAAGCGGGTGGTCGCCACCTTCAACGGCGGCTTCCCGCTGGAAACCTCGAACTCGGGCCTGATCTACCGCGGCAAGGTCGTCGAAGCGATGGTCGACGGCATCGCGACGGTGGTCGAGTACCGCGACGGCCGCATCGACATCGTCCGCTGGCACCAGGGGAGCGGCGCGCCGCATGGCGTCTGGTTCGCGAAGCAGAACCTGCCGCCAATCCTCTACGAAGGAAAGTTGAACCCGAACCTCAGCGACGGCCCCGAATGGGGAGAGACCGTCAACAACGCGATCCGCGTCTGGCGCTCGGGCCTCGGAATCGACGCCCACGGCAACCTCATGTATGCGGCGGCCAACGACCAGACGGTGGAATCCCTGGCGAAGATCCTCAAACGAGCGGGCGCGGTGCGAGCGTTGGAGCTCGACATCAACGAAGACTGGACCAGCTTCATCTCCTACCGCAATCCAGGCGCCGAATCTCCGAGCAACCTGCTGCCAGAAATGATCCGCCCGCCCGAACGCTACCTGGTGCCGGATGAACGCGATTTCTTTGCCGTCTACCTCCGGAAGGGACAGCGGTGGTGAGCTCCCGCCGGCGAGTGTCGCCGAGGGTCGCGAGACAGCGGGCGCTGCTTGCCGACATGACGTGCGGCGTCCTCCTCGCGATTCTCGCGATCGCGGTCGCCGCCGGGATCGCGGTCGTAGCCGTCCTTGCCATTTTGGCCCTTGTCGTCACGTCGGCATGGGTGGGAATCGAACGCGCACTCGCACTCGCGCGCCACCGATCGACCGACGCGTTGCAGCGGTCCGGGTCCAATTCGTAGCGGTCAGGCCCAGGCTCAGCAGTGCCAATGCGCCCGCGGTCCGAATCGCCGAGGGATTTCGCTCAGGCCGGATGTGCCCTCGGACCGTGCGCCTCGCCGTGGCGGTTGAGGCGGCCGCTGATCACCGCGCCGATGCCGCCGAGAATGCCGACGCCAAGCGCGGCAAGCCCCCAACCGACGCCGCCCAGGTCGAGCCCCAGCGCCGAGTCGAACGACCAGGGAGCCGGCCCCGATGCAGGCGATGGTGAAGGCGACCGTCGAGAGGACCAGGTTGTACTCGAACCCTTTTTCACCGTTCCAGATCCCGTTCTTGGCATGAACCGTGATCACCGCAGCGGTCATCACGGCGATCAGGATCGCGGCCGCGAGCGGCGTCAGCAGCCCGAGCGCCAGCAGGGCACCGCCGAAGAACTCGGCGCCACCCGACATCAATGCATGTCGGTGGGCGGGCCGCAGTTCGAGCCGCTCGAACATCTCGGCGGTTCCCGCCGGCCCGCTGCCGCCGAAGATGCCGAACAGCTTCTGCCAGCCGTGGCCGATGAAGAGCGCTGCCTCCGTCGATCGGTTTGCCCGTCTTTTCGGTTGTTCCCGGAAACCTGTCGGGTAATCGCCGGGCGCTCAGGCGGCGCCGCCCGCGAACGGGCGGCGAAGCCGCGCGCAGAGCCAGGCGAAGAGCCCGATCGCGACGGCGATCCCGAGCCAATGCAGGCCGAGGAGGACGAGCAGGGCACTGGGGATGCCTGCCAGGATCGCCCGGATCACCACCGGCTCGGTCTGCAGTCCGACCACCCGAGCCGTGAACCATGCGCACAGAAGCCAGACCAGGGGACCGCTCAGCCAGCCCCAGCTGGTGAAGAACGAGTGCGGCAGGAGCAGGCCGAGAATCAGCGACAGGACGGCGACCGCCGCGAGCTGGACGAGAGCCACCCGCCAGAGGATCTCCGAGTCCACGGGGCGGATCTTCCCACCCCCGGGGCACGAGCGGCGGTCAGGTGGCGTGCGTTCCGTCGGCGGCGGCCCGCAGCGCCGCCAGGTCGAACTTGCGCATTCCCAGCATCGCCTTCATGGCGCGGTTGGCGCGCTCAGGATCGTCATCCGCAAAGACCTCTTCCATGCCTTTGGGCACCACCTGCCACGAGAGGCCGAAGCGGTCCCTGAGCCAGCCACACTGGCTCTCCTCGCCGCCGTCGGTCAGCTTCTCCCAGAAGTAGTCGATCTCGTCCTGCGTCTCGCATTCGATCTCGAACGAGACCGCCTCGTCGAACCTGAACTCGGGGCCGCCGTTGATGCCGATGAAGCGCTGGCCCTCGATCTCGAACTCGACCGTCATCACCATCCCGGCCTCACGCGGCCCCGCCTCCGTGTAGCGGGTGACGTTGACGATCCGCGAGTCGTCGAAGATCGAGGTGTAGAACTCGGCGGCCTCCTCGGCCTCGGTGTCGAACCACAGGTTGGGGACGATCCTCTGCTTCATCGATTCCTCCTTCTCCCCTGGCCAGGTAGACCGTTCGCAGATTAGGCTGGTCCTGTGTCATCCGCCACTCAGAGAGAGGACCACGCATGAAAGGCCGCCTTAAGCATCGCCCCTCGCCCGCCCTCGTGATCTCGATCATCGCCCTCGTTATGGCGACGATCGGCACCGCGCTCGCGGCCACCAATCTGCCGAAGAACAGCGTAGGCAGCAAGCAGCTGAAGAAGAACGCGGTGGTCACGAACAAAATCAAGAAGGAAGCGGTGACAGGCGCCAAGATCAAGAAGAACACGCTGACCGGCCAGAACATCAATCTCACCACCCTGGGGACGGTGCCGTCGGCGAACAGCGCGAACACGGCCACGGTCGCTCAGGGCCTGACCCCGCTTGAAGCGATCCACAGGGTCGGCGCCGCCGGCGAGCCTCCCTTCGAAGCAGGAGCGACGAACGTCGGCCCGTTCCTCGGCGTCAGCACTCAGGCCGCCGGTTACTACAAGGACCATGAGGGAATCGTTCACCTCGTCGGCCTCGTCAAATCAGGCACCGCCGGCGCGATCTTTCGTCTGCCTGCCGGCTTCCGGCCCGCCGGCGGACTGATCGAATTCTTCAATCAGTCGGAAAAACCCCTGATAGTCGCGGGCTCGAATGTCGGCGAAGGAGGAATGGGGAGCGGCGTCGTCCTTCTGTTCACCGGCGCGCCGGGAAACGTCGTTTCCCTCAGTGGAGTCACGTTCGGGGCGGAAAGCTGAGATGGATCACGCCATGGCCTGGCGGTCGAGGGGCAGCCCGTCGGCCAGCCAGGCCTGGACTCCACCGATGACGTCGGTCGCATCGAGGCCGAAGCGGCGCAGGGTCGCCGCCGCCAGGCTCGACTGGTAGCCCTCGTTGCAGATGAGGATCACCCGCGCGCCCGGCCGGGCCAGGTCGGGGTGGCACTGCTCGCAGCAGGGGTCGAGGCGCCACTCGAGGACATTGCGGGGGATGACCTCGGCGCCGCTCAGAGATCCGTCGCGAGCGCGCTGCTCGGCCGGCCGGATGTCGACGAGCACCGCTCCATTCCTCGACTCGGCGAGCGCCTCTGCCGGCGTCACCCGCGTCAGACCGGAACGCGCGAGCGCGAGCAGCTCCCCGACGCCGATGACGGGATCCCGATCCTCGCTCGTACCAAGCATTCTCAGCCCTGCGGTTACCCACCGGCGCGTATTCCAGTCGGTGGTAGCGTTGCCGAGGAGGCGCCGTCCACGCCGACTCGAAGAGAGGTCGATATGTCCGAAACGCTCAAGGGCGAATGCCTGTGTGACGGCATCGAGTATGAGCTGACGGATCCCGAGGGATTTGGCATCTGTCACTGCAGCCGCTGTCAGCGGTGGACGGGCTCGAGCCTCGCCGCGGTGCTGGTCGACCCGGATAACTTCCGGATCACCAAGGGCGAGGATCTGGTCTCCCGCTATGAGAGTGAGCTGGCCCCACGCCACTTCTGCAGCAACTGCGGGGCCAGCGTCTATGACGACCTCGGCGGCAAATACTTCGTCGCCGCCGGATTGATGCGGGAGCTCCCACTCAAACCGGACTTCCACATGCAGGTCGCCTACAAGGCCCACTGGGACGAGATCGGGGGCGACGCGCCGCAGTACGACGAGAACCCGCCCGGCTGACGGGCAGCTCGTCAGAGGCCTGAAGGCCGACCTTCTCCGCGGAGAGGCGGCCCTCAGGCGATAATCGACCTCCCCGGGCGGTTAGCTCAGTTGGGAGAGCGCCTGCCTTACAAGCAGGAGGTCACTGGTTCGAGCCCGGTACCGCCCATCGCCGGGATCGGCTTCCAGCTAGCAAGCCGATTTCAGCGGCGGCCGGCCTGGCTCACCTGTGTGGTGAGCACGGCGGTCGAGCCGGAGGCGACGCGCGCCGCCCTGACCTGGAACCGGAGCTGCCCCTTGGCGAGGCCCGAGACCTTGAGCACCACGAACGTCTTGCCGGAACTCCGCTTGACATGCAGCTTGCGTGGGTGGGAGCGGCTTATGGCCGCGACCCGTCCGTGGGAGATGAGTCGGAGGCCGCCGATCTTGAAGCGGTCACCCGCGCTCGCCCAGCTCATCGCGATCTGCACCTTGTTCGTCGCCGCGCCGATCGCGAGCGAGTGAGTTTTCTTCTGACCCTGAGCGAGCTTGTCCTGAAAGGTGCGCGGCGGGGTTTGGCAGGTCAGGATCGTCTCGATCGTGTCCATCACCGGTTGCAGCCCGCTGCTGTCGGCGAGCGGGAAGTAGCGGCCGCCGGTATCTGCGGCGATCTGCTGCAGCCGTGCCTGGTCTTCGGGCGCGGAGAGCCCGGGGCTGAATCCGACCACGTAGGTGGGAGTCTGCGGGGGCGTGGGGTTGAGGTGCGTGTTGGTGTACGTGCCCTCGTCGTGTCCCCCGTCGGTGAGGAAGATCCGGCCCTTGGCACCTGGGTTGGCGGCGCGGGCGGTGTTGAACGCCGCGTTGTAGTCGGTCGCCCCGTTATCGGCCTGGATCATGCTGTCAAGCGCGCTCTTCATCGCGGACGCGTTGGGGCCCACCGGCTCCGGATTGAAGACCGGGTCGGCGGCCGGTTTCGGCGGGGTCAGAAATTCCTCAGCGGAGCCGAACTCGATCGCACCCAGCGTCGTGCCGGAGTCGAGCGCGTTGATCAGCAGGTCCATCGCCTGGACGCGAAGGCGGTTCGGATCGGTCACGGTCATCGACCCGGAGTCATCGATGATCGCCTCGATGTTGCTCACACGCGTGCAGCCTCCGGCGGCCGCGGCCGGTGCCGCGCCCTGACCCGGAACGGCGCTCACGAGCGCGACGAGCAGCGAGGCGGTGAAGATCGCGAACCGCGGCCTGTGCACCCTCGCTCCCATCGGCGCCTCCTATCGTACGCGTTTCAAAGGGCTCAGGCGCTCAAAAGATGCTGGGGAGTTCGAAATAACAGAGGATCGCCGAGATCGGAAATGTCAGATGGCCGCTCCTCTGCTCTTCGCGCCTCCTGTCGACGGCTCTCTGCACGTCTTTGATGCCCTCGTAGGCGATCTGGAAGACCTCGTACAGTTCGTTCCAGCCCTCCTCGTCGACGCTGGTGGGGATGCGGATCAGGTGGCGGTCGGCCCGGTTGTCGAATGTCCGCTCCTCGAGTGCGCGCGCAAAGTCGGCCATGATCAGCTGGAAGGCGGCGAGAGAAACGGCTTCGCGTTCGTCCCGGTCGAAGTTCGCCCACTCCTCTTCTGAGAAGTTGGGTTTGGTGGTGGCCCGGTAGTAATGCTCGGTGGCCCCCCGGCGGGGGGCGGTGTCGACCAGCTCTATGACCTCCAGTTCCTCGAGGACCTTCACGTGGTAGGCGACCGTGTGAATCTCCTCCCCGGTCAAGAGACTGATCTGCTTCGGGCTGGCCTCCTCCTCCATCAGGACGTTGAATGCCTTCGCGCGGACGGGATGCGCAACGGCTTTCAACAGTCGCTGAGGTTTGCTTTCGCTTCTCGACTTCGCTGTCACGGCCTCGTCCCGAGTCTCCCGCCACCACTACGAACTATCTGACCATTAGAGAAGTGTCTAGGAACCTCACTATAGACAGGAAAGTTTGGTCTGGGAACGTCTACCAAATTTCCATAGACATAGCTGTCCTTCGGTGTTACAGTCCGCTCCGCTTCAAGGGATCCAGGGGGGAGTGGGACCTTTTCGCGGCCGGTGACCGGGCGTGGGGAGCTTCTCGTACAGCACAGATGGCAAGGGCAAGAACCAAGGGGACTGACCGTGAAAGCGGCGGATAAGGGAGATAGAGCTTGAGGCTCGGACCGGCAACGTCCGCGATCCGTCTTTCGAGGGTGAAGGTGAGCCTGGCCCTGGCGCTGATCGTGAGCCTGGCCGGGATGGCTGCGGCAAGCCCGGCATCCGCCGCCTACACGCATGTCTTAGACGAAGAATTCTCGCCCGGCTGCCAGGTCCACAACATGGCGATCGACTACGCGCACGAATACCTGTACGTGCTGTGCGAAAGCCGCGTCAAGCGCTTCGACCTCGAAGGCAACGAAGCTCCGTTCAGCGCCAGCGAGCCGTACCTCTCCGGGAACGAAATTCTCTACAACCCGGCACCCAACGCTCGACCTGAATTTTACAACTTCGTCCATATGGCGGTGGACAATTCGGACAGCATCAACTCGGGCCGGCTGATGGTCCCGGGCGACACGGTGCAGCTGAATGGCGGTCAGATCGTCGTCTTCGAACCGAGCGGCGAATTGGTCGCCGCCAAAACGTTCGATTCGCAGGCGCCGGAAGCGATTGACGTAGATGACGAAGGCAACATCTACGGCGCCACCTTCAATTGGCAGAAATTCGATCCGTTCTTCAGGCGCACGGAAGTGATCTTCCGGCCGGAAACAATGGAGAGGGTCAAGGTGGATTCCAATGGGGGGGCCTGGACTCAGCGGTTCTCCGATGGTCTGAAAAAGTTCGAACCGGAAGCCTGGAGCAAACGGACCGACCTCTACGGCGGCAACCATCCGCCGAGCGAACTCGAAGAAGCGGGAATCCCGATCCCGCCTCCGACCTCGCCCTACGTCCCGCGGATCTTTGCCTCGGGCGACTTCGACGTGGACCCGACCAACAACGACCTGCTCGTCGATACCAACGGCGACATCAGAACGTTCAGCGAAGGCAACGCCGCCGAACCGGCTCACGAAAACGCCCCGCCCTTCGCAAGAGCCGAGTTCGAAAGCCATCCTGGCAATTCCGAATCGATCGCCCTCGACGACAAAAGCAACGTCTACGTCACCGCCGAAGGCGGAAACGTGATCCTCAAATTCAAGCGGGGGCCGCAGGCTCCCGACGTCCATACGCTGGCGGTGGACAAGGAAAAGGTCGGCCACACCGACGCGGTGGTGGAGGGCGTCATCGAACCGCCGGCCGGCGCCCCGGTGACCGAATGCGAAGTCATCTACGGCACGAGCTACGAAGCGGTCTATGGAATTTTCGGCACCCCGGAAACCGCGAGCTGCACGCCCGAACCGTCGGTCGGCTCACCGTTCTCGACCACGACGAACGTCAGCGCGACGCTCAGCGGGCTGACCACCGGGCAGACGTATTACGTCCGTTTCAAGGCCGCGAACGCCAACGGCGCCAACCTCGGCGCGATCCGCGAATTCGTCCCCGTCGCCGTCCTCAAGCTGAACACGCTTCCGGTCGACGAGAGCACCGTCGGCATGGACGGCGGCACGCTGGAGGGGTCCTTCGACCCCGATGGCAAGGAAACCAAGTACTGGTTCGAATACGGCCTCGACACCAGCTACGGCGAAAAGACAGAAGTCCGGACTCAGAATCCCAGCTCAGGGGTCGTCAACGTCAGCATTCCGATCGAAGGGCTGCCGTCCGGCAAGACCCTCCACTATCGGCTCGTTGCCGAAAACGAAGAATTCGGCACGACCCTGGGCCAGGATCAGACGTTCCGCACCGCCTCACCGCCGGAAATCTCAGGAACCCGGGCGACGAAAATCACCGTCAGCTCGGCGACGCTGAACGCCGGCATCGACCCCGTCGGGTTCGACACGACCTACCACTTCGAATATGGGCCGACGCCCGACTATGGCCAGAGCGTGCCGGTGCCGGATCAGGCAATCGGCACCAATGCGCAGCCTGTCTCACAGCAGGTCGGCGGCCTCGAGGAAAACGTCACCTACCACTTCCGGGTCGTCGCCACGAACAAATGGGGCACGACGCGCAGCCCCGACGCGACCTTCGACTTCGTGCCGCCGACCTGTCCGAACGGTCACATCCGTCAGGAGACGCACGCGGCGTACCTGCCCGACTGCCGGGGCTACGAGCTGGTGTCCCCGACCAACGCGGGCTCGGTCCTGCTGATGCCGACCGACGCCGTGCACGAGATCATCTTCAAGGAAGGCAGGGTCGGGAAGATGTGGCCGGTCAACACCGGGCTGGCGACATCCCCCCCGCGCTTCGCGTACTTCGGGGGGCTGGGCGCAGTCAACGGGACCGAACCGCCCAACTTCTTCTTCGACCTCTATCTGGCGACCCGGACCACGACGGGGTGGGCCACCGCCCTGCCCGGACTCAAAGGCAACGAAGGACTCCTCGTCGATCGGGCCCGCTGCGACGATCGGCTCGACAGCTGCATCGACCACAACGACGGGGAAGCGATCTTCAACCCCATCGGGCCGGTCCAGTTCGCGGCCAATCTCTTCGACTTCAACGGCCGCCGCCTCGGCACGCTGCCCTCGAACATCGACAGCTTTCCCGGGGCCGAATACGAAGAACCCGACGTCCACGGCGACGAGCAGCTCTCCGGCGACGGCTCGCACTACGCCTTCAGCTCGCTCAACACCGCATTCGCGCCGGGAGGCATCACCGGCGCTCCCGGCTCCGCATACATCGACGACATCGCAACCGGCGAAGTGGAAACCATCTCCTACCTGCCGGGCACCACCAACCCGATCCCCCAGGACGGCTCCAACCCGCAGGAGTACATCCAGCTCCCAGCGATCTCCAAGGACGGCTCGCACGTCCTGATGAGCATCGAAGGTTCCGACGGGCCGCAGCACCTGTACCTCCGGGTCGGCGGCGGCGACGGCGAAACCTACGACGTCTCGGGAGGCCACGGGGTCACCTTCCTCGGGATGACCGGCGATGGGACGAAGGTCGATTTCGCCGCCACCCAAAAACTGATCCCCGCGGATACCGACGAAGGCACCGACATCTATCAGTGGGACGAAAACGGGGGCAGCCCGACGTTGACGGTCCTCTCGCAGGGCAACGGCAACGGTGACTCCAATCAGTGCTCACCGGTCGGCTTCGGGTCGGGTTGCAGCGCGGTGCCGCTGACCACCGAACGCGGTAACGCCTATGGGTTCCTCAGCACCCCGCCGCTCGACGACCCGATCGCCGAAGGGGACGGCGACGTCTTCTTCTACTCGCCCGAGAACCTCGATCCGGACCGCCCGGGAATCAAGAACCAGCGCAACCTCTACGAGTTCCACGACGGGGCGCCGCGCCTGGTCACGACTCTGCAGCCGGGCACCCAGGTGAGCCGCATCCAGATCTCACCCGACGGCACCCATGCCGGCCTGCTGACCGCCGCGAACCTGACGGGCTACGACGCCCACGGCAAACGGGAGATGTTCACGTACGACAGCGAGACCGGCACCGTGCGCTGTGCCTCCTGCCGCCCCGACGGGCTGCCGCCGATCTCGAACACCACCGCGAGTGAGGGCGGGCCCTTCATGTCGAACGACGGCCGCGTGTTCTTCAACACCAAGGATCCGCTCGTGGCGCAGGACGTGGACGGCGAAATCACCGACGTCTACGAGTTCGTCAACGGCCGCCCGCAGCTGATCAGCTCGGGCACCGCCTCGCGCGACAGCACCGAAGGCAGCGAACTGGTCAATCTCCTCGACATCCCGCGCAACGCCAAGACCGGGCTCGAGTCGGTCAGCGCCGACGGGAACGACGTCTTCTTCTCGACCTACGACACACTCGTGCCGCAGGACAAGAACGGGAACTTCGTCAAGTTCTACGACGCGCGGACCAACGGCGGCTTTGCCTTCGAACCTGAATTCGCCGGATGCGAAGCCGCCGACGAGTGCCACAACGAAGGCACCCAGCCGCCGCCCAACCCGGTGTTCGGCACCGGCGCCGCCCTCGGAAACGGTGGGAACGTGACTCACCCGAAGCACCACAGGAAGAAGCATCGCCGCCACAAGCACCGCCGCAAGCATCACAAGGCAAAGCGTCATGCGCGCGTCCACCGTTCGGGGGCCGGTCGCCGTGATTGATCAGTCGACGACGAGCACTCGACGCCGAGGCCTGCTCGGGCTCATCTGTCTGGCCCTGCTTACAGCGGTGATCGCGGCCGCGCCCGGGAGTGCCAGTGCCTCGAGCGGAATCCTCGAATTCGGGATGTCACCGACCACAACCCAGGCGGGCGGTCATCCGAACGTCACCATGTTCGTCCACTACCTGAACCGGAACAACCCACCGTCCGAAACGTGCTTCTGCGACGACGTCAAGACGATCACCTTCCACTTCCCGACCGGCTTCATCGGCGATCCCCACTCGCAGGCGATCTGCTCGCTCGCCGAGTTCTCGCTGGCGGCCTGCCCGATCTCCGCGCAGGTCGGGCAGGTGGAATCGCTTCTCTTCGGGAACCGGATCGTTCTGCCGCTCTACAACCTGGAAACGCATCCTGACCAGGCCGGGCAGATCGGTTTCATCTTCCCGCTCACCCCGTTCCCCAACTTCATTGATCTGCGAGCCAGGACGGACAGCGACTACGGGCTGGATTCGGCCACCTTCCCGATTCCACACCCGATCGTCTTCGACACCATCCGGGTCAACATCTGGGGTGTTCCCGCCTTCCCGGAAAACGACTTCTACCGCTTCAAAACTCCGCTGACCGTCTTTGGCGAATGCGGTTTGTTCGCGATCTGCGGCGACGGGACCGTTACCAACTTCCCCTCACCCGCGCCGCCGAAGCCGTATCTCGAGAACCCGACGACCTGCGGCGGATCGCTCGAGAGCTCGGTCGACCTCGTCTACTACAACGGCAAGAGGTACCACGCCGAAGAACCCTGGCCCGCGACCACCGGGTGCACGCTGCTGACATTCAACCCGAGCATCTCGGTGACGCCGACCACCGACCAGGCGGACACCGCGTCCGGCGTCGACGTCGACCTGAAAGTGCCGCAGGCGCAGAGTCCGACCCAGCCCTCCCCGTCGCAGATCCGCACGACGAGGACGACGTTGCCCGCCGGCTTCTCGATCAACTCCAGCGCGGCTGACGGCAAGGTGGCGTGTGCCCAGTCCGAGACCGGGATCGGGACCTTGGGGCCGGCCCACTGCCCGGAGGCCTCGAAAATCGGGACGCTGACGCTGGATGTGGCCGCGCTGCCGGGGCCGATCGACGGCGCGCTCTATCTCGGCGAACCCCTGCCCGGCGAAAAGTACCGGGTGGTGCTCGCCGCAGACGGCTTCGCAACACACGTCAAGTTCACCGGCACCGTGCGCACCGACCCGAACACCGGCCAGCTGACGATGGAATTCGCCGACCTGCCGCAGTCGCCGATGCAGGAGTTCAACCTGCACATCTTCGGCTCCGAGCGGGGGCTGCTCGCGACGCCGACGAAGTGCGGCACGTACCCGGTGGAAAGCGAATTCGTCCCCTGGGACGGCGTCCTGCCGACGCAGGCTTCGACGAGCTACTTCACGATCGACCGCGGACCCGACGGGGGTCCCTGCCCTGGCGCGAGCCGGCCCTTCACTCCCGACTTCGGCGCGGGCTCCAACAACCCGACCGCCGCTATGTACTCACCGTTCAACATGCGGGTTCGCCGCCCGGACGGCGATCAGAACCTCGCCCGGCTCACCGTCGAAGCCCCGAAGGGGGTCCTCGCCAGCCTCAGGGGCATCCCGTACTGCCCGCAGGCCGCGCTCAACCAGATCTCCCTGCCGAGCTACGGAGGTCTCGCCGAGCTGGCGTCTCCCTCCTGCCCGGCGGCCAGCCAGGTGGGGACCGTCGTCAGCGGCGCCGGCGCCGGCACCCACCCCGTCTACAACGACGGCAGGGTTTACCTCGCCGGTCCGTACCACGGCGCGCCGCTCAGCCTGATGGTCGTCATCCCCGCGGTCTCGGGCCCCTACGACCTCGGCAACGTCGCCGTCCGGGTCGCGCTTCGTGTGGATCCGGACACGACGAAGATCACCGCCGTCTCCGACCCCCTGCCCCAGATCATGGAAGGGATTCCGCTGCGCACGCGGAGCATCCAGCTGAGCCTGGACCGGCCGCACTTCACGCTCAACCCGACGGACTGCGCACCGGCGGCCGTGAGGGCGTCGATCGTGGGCGCCGAAGGGGCGGCGGTCAGCCTCGGGGCCCACTATCAGGCATCGAACTGCACGGCGCTCGGATTCAAGCCGAAGCTGGCGCTGCGCCTCAAGGGCAAGAAGAAGCGCAGGGGCAACCCGGCGCTCCACGCGGTCCTCACCACTGGCAGCGACGAAGCCAACATCGGGAGGACCGTGGTCGCCCTGCCCTCCTCCGAGCTGCTCGACAACGGGCACATAAAGACGATCTGCACGCGGGTGCAGTTCGCGGCGAACGCCTGCCCGGCCGGGTCGGTGTACGGCACGGCGGAAGCGACCACGCCCCTGCTCGACCAGCCGCTGCGCGGGCCGGTGTACCTGAGGTCATCCAATCACCAGCTGCCGGATCTCGTCGCCGCGATGCATGGCCAGATCGACGTCAACCTCATCGGCCGCATCGACAGCATCCACGGCGGCCTGAGGACGACCTTCGCATCGGTGCCCGATGCTCCCGTGTCGAAGTTCGTCCTCGACATGGCCGGCGGCTCCAAGGGACTGCTCGAAAACTCGGAAAACCTCTGCCGGTCCAAGCACACCAGGGCCGCCGTGAAGATGACGGGTCAGAACGGAGCCAGGCTCAACCGCAGGGTCAAGTTGCTCACCGGATGCGGTGGGAGCGGCGGTAGGCGATGAGGACCACGAGCAAGCACCTCGCCTTTGGGATGGTCACTGCCACGGTCGGCCTGCTCTGCGCCCTCCTCATGGCCGCGACCGCATCGGCGATCACGGTCCAGCCGCACACTTTCGGCTCATCCTTCGACGGATCCGATGCCATCGGTGCGCCGGCGTTCGGCGGCTCGATCAACAAAGTCGACGTAGACGAGTCAAACGGACTCGTCTACGTGGGGACAGGCGGTGGTTACGTCTACAAGCTCAACGAAAACGGTGTCTCTGAACCGTTCGACGCGGAATCGCTCGGAGGTCACTCGGTCATCGAACAGGAAGTCGACTTCAACGGCGACCTCGAGGTCGACAACAGCGGCACCGAAACGCAGGGCAGGATCTATCCATTCAACGAGTTCGGGCCGTTCTTCCACGCCTTCCTGCCCTCCGGCGCCGAATTCGTCGCCGGGGAATGGCCCCTCACCGCGAACAAAGTCAGCAACACCTGCGGGATCGCTGTTCGCACCGACGGCGACCTCTGGTTCTCGGCGTTCGGCACCGAGAAACGCTACACGTCGAATGGCGAATTCACCCGGCAGACGTTCGACGGCTTCCACGGTCAGGAAATCTGCGACATCGACGCCGACACGGAAAACAACCTCCTCACGGCGAGCGGGTTCGGCGGCGGCTCCGTCGAAAAGCGCAATCCGGACGGTGAAATCCTGTTCCGCGTCGATCCCGGCCCGGCGCCGACGATGGCGATCGACCGCTCCAACAACGACATCTACGTGGACCGCGAGAACGCGATCTACCACTACGACTCCGATGGCAACTTCATCGAGAAATTCGGCGAAGCCGAAGGCCTGTATCCGGGCCTCTCGGAATCGCGGGGGATTGCGGTCAACGAACACACGCATGCGGTCTACGCCGCCAACCCCGGTCACTCGGAGGTCGACGTCTTCATGCCCGGCACCGCCGTCGTCGTGCCGACCGTCACCGCCTCGAAACCGGACGTCACGCCGGCGACCGCGATCCTCCGCGGCACGGTCGACCCGGAAGGGCTTCCGACCACCGCCTGCACCTTCGAATGGGGCACCGACGAATCGCTCTCGAACAAAGAAGAATGCGATCAGGGCAACATCCTGACCGGATCCGGCGCGCAGGCCGTGTCGATTGAAATCAGCGGCCTGGCCAAGGGCGAGAAGATCTACTGGGCCCTCCGCGGCGAAAACCTCAACGGCAGCCCGCGGACGCGCATTCACAGCTTCTACGCGTCCGAACGGCCGACGATCGTCGAAGAAGGGATCTCCAAGGTCAACACCGACGCGGCCCAGTTCAGCCTCACGCTCAACCCGAACGGATCTCCGACCCACTACCGGGTCGAATACGGGACCGAAGCCGGCTCATACGGGCAGTCGGTACCGGTGCCCGACGGCTTCCTCGACTCGACGTCTGAAATCGAAACCTTCACCCACCTCGTATTCGGTCTCTCGGCGGAGACCGAATACCACTACCGGATGGTTGCGGAAAACGACGCCGGGACGACGCTGGGGCCCGACCGGCACTTCAAGACCTTCCCGCTGCCTCCGAAAAACGACCCCTGCCCCAACGCCCTGGTCCGCAAGCAGACCGCCGCATCCCTGCTGCTCGACTGCCGTGCCTACGAGATCGTCTCCGCCGCAAACCAGGGTGGCTACGACGTCGACTCGGAAGCGATCGCGGGCGATACCCCGCTCGAGGCGGCGCCGAACGCCGACGACCGCTTCCTCTACTCGGTGCGCTTCGGCGCCCTGCCGGGCATCGCCGGGAGCCCGACCACATTCGGGCACGACCCGTACGTCGCCGCGCGGACCGCAGACGGTTGGGTGACCACCTACGTCGGCCTGCCCGCCGAAGGCATGCCCTCGGCAACGCCCTACGGCTCGCCCCTGGCGGGGCATGACGCCGGCCTCGGCGAGTTCGTCTTCGGCGGTGAACACATCTGCGAACCATGTTTCGGCGACGGCTCCATCAACATGCCGCTGCGGCTGTCCGACGGCTCGCTCGTCAAGGGAATCTCCGGGCCGCTCGGCAGCAACGCCGATCCCGCGGGCGAGGTGCGCAAGGCCTTCTCGGCCGACGGCTCCCACTTCGTCTTCGGCAGCGAACAGCTGGTCGCCGACGGGGGCAACGACGACAACGGCAGCGTCACTATCTATGAGCGTCCGCTGCCGAGTGGGCCGACCGAAGTGGTCTCGACGACGCCGGCCGGCTCGGCGATGACCGGAACCGGCATCTCCGAGCTCGACGTCTCCAGCGACGGCTCGCGCGTCCTCTTCGGGAAGCTCATCGACACCGACTCCGCCGGCAACGAGTTCTTCGACCTCTACATGCACCTCGCCGGCTCCTCCAACTCGGTCCAGGTCGCCGACACGCCGGGCGGTGTCATCTACGACGGGATGACCGCCGACGGCTCGACGGTCTACTTCTCAACTGCGGATGCGCTCGCCGGCGACCAGGACACGAGCGTCGATCTCTACCGGGCCGACGTCAGCCCAGGCGGCGCGGCGGTCGCCCGGGTCTCGACCGGAATCGAAGGAACCGGCAACGTGGATACCTGCAGTCCCGCCGGCAGCCCGGCGTGGAATACCGTCGAAGGGGAAGGCAAGTGCAACATCGTCGCCTTCGCGGGCGGCTCCGGCGTTGCCGCCCAGAGCGGAGCGATCTACTTCGTCAGCCCCGAGAAGCTCGACGGCAGCACCAACGGCGTCTCCGACGAAGCGAACCTCTACATCGCCCGGCCGGGCTCGGCGCCCCATTTTGTCGCGACGATCGACACGGCGAACGTCGGCATCGAACATGGCGTGCACCGCTCCGGCGTCCACAGCTATGGCGACTTCCAGGTGACCCCGGACGGCCGCTTCTCCGTCTTCAACTCGGCGAGGCCGATCGCCGGCGCCGTGACCCATGGTCACACGGCCATCTACCGCTATGCCGCCGAAGCGGACGAAGTGGAATGCGTCTCCTGCGGCCCGAGCGTCAATCCCGATACCCATCTCGAGCCGATGGGGCTGAACCTGACCAACGACGGTCGCGTCTTCTTCACCACGCTGGAACAGCTCGCGCTCCGTGACACCAATGAAGCTGCGGATGTCTACGAGTGGGAGAACGGCAATGTCCAGCTCGTTTCTTCCGGCATAGCTCCGGACGGGAGCATCCTCGCCTCCGCCTCCGCGGACGGCCGCGACGCCTTCTTCTTCACCCGCGAAACCCTGGCGCCGCAGGACAAAAACGGCTCGCCGGTGAGGATCTACGACGCCCGCGAAGAAGGCGGCTTCCTCTACATCGCTCCGCCTTTCCCCTGCAAAGCGTCCGACGAGTGCCACGGCCCGGGTACCCAGGCCGCGGAACCGCCGCCGATCAACACCAAGGCCGGAAGCGGCCTCCCGCCCAAGGGCGAGCGCGCCTGCAAGCGCGGCTTCGTCAAGAGGCACAGGAAATGCGTGAAGCGGCGTCATCGCAGGCACCACCGCCACCACCGCAGGCACGGCAAGCATCACAAGCACCATTCGACCTCCGGCCGCCATGGGTGATGCGTCGATGATCACCGGCATCTCACCGAGCTCGGCGCGCCGGGCCGTGTTCGGCACCATTGCCCTGCTCCTCGCCCTCCTCGCCGGCGGGGTACTCGCCGGCCCGGCGCTGGCGGAACAGAAGATCCTCGACTACAAGCTCGAATCGAACAGGCAGGACGCCGGCGCACACCCTGATATCGAAGCCTCGTTCGAACTGGAAAGCCCCGGGGAACCTGAAATCGCAAGAGAAGTCGGGGTTCATCTTCCGACCGGTGTCTTCGGCAACCCGGGCGCGATCCTCCGCTGTTCGGCGGCCGAATTCGCGCTGAACCATTGCGCTCCGGGTGCGCAGGCGGGGGTGATCACCATCTTCGCCAACTACGAAGGCAACCCGAACCACATCATGGGCACCGCTCCCGTCTACAACATGGAGCGCCAGAGCGAAAACGAGTCAGGTCGCCTCGCGTTCGTCGCGCCGACGGTCAAGGTGCCGATCATCATGCCGATCTCCGTTCGCAGCGGCTCCGACTACGGCCTGACGATGAATATCCAGGGCATCCCCCAGAGCGTGCCGCTGAGCAAAGTGCGGTTCGAAGTGTGGGGCTTCCCCGCCGACCACGAACACGACTCGGAAAGATTCCCGGCGGGCGATCCCGGGTCGCCCCCCGGTTGCGCCGGCCTGACGACTACCGGCTGCATTCCCGGTCCGTTCCCCGAAGCCGGGGCCGCCCTGCTTCATCCCTTCATCAACAACCCGACGGTCTGCACCGGAAGCCCGCTGAGGGTCTCCTTGAAGGTGACTACCTATCAGGATCCGACCCATCCGTCGGAAGCGCACGCGGACTTTCCGCCGACCAGCGAATGCGAACACGAGCGCTTCGACCCCAGCCTCAACGTCGGTCTCACGACCGGGGAAGCCGATGCGCCGTCAGGTCTCGACCTGCAGCTGAAATCCGACCAGTTCCTCGCCGCACCCCCGTCGCCCTCCGAGCTGCGATCGGCCGTGGTGACCCTGCCCGAGGGCCTCTCGGTGAACCCCGACGCGGCCGACGGCCAGCTGTCCTGCACGGACCAGCAGGCGAACTTCAACAACGACGCGGCGGGCCAGTGCCCTGACAACTCCAAGATCGGGACCTTCGACGTCCGGACTCCGGCAATCGAAGGGCCGCTCGTTGGCTCGCTCTACATCGGCCAGCCGCTGCCCGGCAATCAGTATCGAATCTTCATGATCGCCGACGGCTTCGGCGTTCACGTCAAGTTCGTGGCAAGCGTGCATCCGAATCCGCGGACCGGTCAGCTCACCTGGCGCGTCACCGATCTGCCGCAGGTGCCCTTCGCCGAGTTCAACCTGCACCTCTTCTCCTCGGACCGCGGCCTGATTGCCACGCCGACCAGATGCGGCATTTATGAAGCCGACTCGGTCTTCACCCCCTGGAACTCGGAATTGGCCCCGCAGCATTCGCGGCCGATCCTCAGCGTCGACGAAGGCCCCAACAAGAGCTCATGCCCGGGTCTGCAGCGTCCGTTCCACCCGAGGCTCGTCGCGGGAACGTCGAACCCGGCTGCCGGTGCATTCAGTGACTTCCACCTGCGACTCGACCGTGAAGACGGCGACCAGTTCCTCGGCGACCTCAACTTCGTCATGCCGCCGGGGCTCACCGCCAGGCTGCGCGGCCTCACCTACTGCCCGGAGGGCAGCATCGTCGCCGCGGCTAATAATCAGGGGCGCGCCGAGCGGGCCAGCCCGAGCTGCCCGGCGTCCTCTGAAATCGGCACGACGAACGTCGCCGCCGGCCCCGGCCATCACCCCTTCCACGCGGTGGGGAGGATGTACCTTGCAGGGCCGTTCAAGGGCGCTCCGCTGAGCCTGGTCGCCGTCACCCCCGCTCTGGCGGGCCCCTACGACTACGGCGTCGTCGTCGTCCGCGTCGCAATCCACATCGACCCGCTGGACGCCCACGTGACGGCCCTCTCGGACACGGTCCCCTCGATCATAGGCGGCATCCCGATCCGGATGCGCTCGATCCAGGTCAATGTCGACAAGCCGAACTTCATGGTCAATCCGACCAACTGCAGCCCGTTCTCGGTCGATTCGCAGGGCGTCGGCGACCAGGGGACGGTCGCCGACTTCTCCTCCTACTTCCAGTCGGTCGACTGCGAAACGCTGCCCTTCAAGCCGCGGATGAGCATCCGGCAGATCGGCGGCCGCAAGCAGACCAAGCGATCCAGGAACCCCGCCCTGCGCTTCGACCTCAGGACGCGCGGTGGCGAAGCCAACATCAAATCGCTTGCGGTAACGCTGCCGAAGGCCTTCGCGATCGATCAGCGCCACCTCGGCAACATCTGCAGCCGCGCCGAGCTCGTCGCGAAACATTGCGCCGGCCGCCAGCCGATCGGGACCGCCGAAACCCATACCCCGCTCCTCGATGCCCCGCTCAAGGGTCCCGCCTATGCGGTCTCGGGCTTCGGCAAGCTCCCCCACGTTGCCTTCATCCTCGCCGGCCAGGTGACGATCATCCCCGAAGCCGAATCCTCCTCGGTGAAGGGTCACCTGCGGACCGTGGTGCCGGTCATCCCCGACGCCCCGATCGGCCACTTCCGTCTCAATCTCCTCGGTGGCAAGCAGGGATACCTGGTGAACACGCGGCAGCTCTGCGCGACGCCCGCCGTCGCGAAGATCCAGTTCAAGGCCCAGAATGGGAAGCGGCTGACCCGCCGGGTGAAGGTAAAGACGGCCTGCAGCAGGCCGGCGGCGAAGAAGCGGCGCCGCTAGAACCTGCGGCACGGCCGCGCGTTCCGTGGCCGGCCCCATCCGATCCGCTTCCCGCGACAGGTTTACCTCGAATCGCGGAAAGCAATCCGTCGATGTCCGCTCACTGACGTCCGACCGCGCAGGCGCAATGAAACGCCCATCCGCTCCACCTTGATTATCTGCTCCAACAAGCGGGTAGCGGGTCCCTTCACAGCCCTTCACGCCGGGAAAGGACTCACCATGGCCCAGACCAAACAAAAATCCTCTTCGAAAGGTTCGACCAAAAAAAGATCGCAACGATCTAGGTCGAGCGGAAAATCGAACAGCAAAACCAACGGCGCCGGTGGCGGCTCCCGCGTCAAAGCAAAAAAAGCCGCCTCGAGCACGCAGAAAAAAGCAAAACAGACCAGCTCGCCGAACGGCGTCACCGACTCCGTCAAAAGCGCCGTCAGCAGCGGTGCCAGCGAGGTGGCCCCGATCGCCAAGAAAGCCGCCGTGCCCCTGCTTGCGACCGGAGCGGCTATCGCCGGAGTCGCCGGCGCAATCGTCGCCACGCGATCGGGCAGGCGCCGCAAGGTGCTCGGTGTCTCGATGCCGAAGCGCAACGGCTTCAAGCCGGATGCCGAGAAGATCAGCGGGGCGATCGTCGACGCCGCAAAGCGGGCCGACAGCATCGGCCAGCGCGTGAGCAAGGTCGCGAGCTCGGTCCAGAGCGTCGGCGAGACGGCCGGTCAGGTGGCCAAGAAGGGCACCTGACGTGGCGACCGAGGCCAACGAGAAGGGAGCAGTCGCCTACGGGCGGGAGGCGCTCTCCCACTGGGGAGAGGCGATCCGCTACGGAGCGCGGGCGCTCTCGGCACGGCGGCAGGAACGGGCCAGTGGGACTCCGTTGAAGGAGAAGCTGAACCCGGCCCAGACCGAGAAGGGCGGGAAAACCGGCGATCTCGCCGACAGGGCTCTGTCCAAGATGGGGACTCCGGGGAAGCTCGCCTCGAAGGTGAGTCTCGGCAGCAGGCTCGTCGAGCGAATCGGCGGCCCGCTCGCCGCCGGCGGCGGAGGCGAAAACGGGAGTGCCGACAACGGCTCTGATCCCGCGGAAACGGCTCACGGCGGCGGGCTTGCCCCGATCGTCGAGTCGATCGACGTCGGCGTCCCGCTCTCCGGCGCGTTTGAACTCACCTCCCTGTTGATGGACTACCCCGACTTCCTCCACCACGTGCTCGACGTCGAGGAAGAGGACGACAGTCATTTCAATTTCCACGTTTCGAAGGTCGGCGGGCTCCATGATGAGGTCGAGCTGGAGATCGTCGACGAACGCGAGGACGAGCGGATCGACTGGGAGGCGGCCGGCGATCTCGCCCACACCGGCGTCGTCACCTTCCACCCCATGGCACCGCGCCTCACCCGGATCGAGCTGACGATCGAGCGCGAGCCCCAGGGCATCTACGAGCGGCTGACCCGGCTGCTGAAGGTTCCCGACCGGACGATCGAGGCCGAGCTGCATCGCTTCAAAGCGTATGCCGAGCTCGCCCACGAGGACTTCGAGGATTACGAACCGCCAGTCTCCGAAGAGGAGGCTGACGAGGAGGACACGGAGCCCGTCGAGGACGACGAAGACGACGAGGAGGGGCCTCTCGATGAAGAGGAGCTGGACGAGGAGCCTCTCGACGAGGACGAGGAGGAGCTGGACGAGGAGCCTCTCGAAGAGGACGAGGAGGAGCCTCTCGACGAGGACGAGGACGAGGAGGAGCTCGAGGAGGACGAGCTCGAGCCCGCCTGAGCGGAATCGACCCACTAGGAAAGGAACTTCTGATGGCAACCTCAATGCAGAGCCGCGGTGGAGGAAACATGCCCTACCGGGGAGGCAGCGGGTACGTGGCGCGGTCGTCCTCGAGTGGCCTGTACGACGTCCTCGAGCTGATCCTCGACAAGGGGCTCGTTATCGACGTATTCGTCCGCGTCTCGCTGATCGGCATCGAGATCCTGACCATTGACGCGCGAATCGTCATTGCGAGCGTCGACACCTACCTGCGGTTCGCCGAGGCGGTCAACCGACTCGATCTGATGGCGACCGAGACCTCCGGGCTTCCGGAGCTGATGGAGGGAATCACCGAAGGCGGCGCCTCGAGCAAAACCAAAGGCATGCTCCAGGGCGCGAAAGAGGCTCTCTTCGGGGATGAAGAAGAAGACGAAGAGGAAAAAGAACCCTCGCGCAAACGGTCGAGCACCACGACCACCCGACGTCGCAGCCGCTCGGGGTCGAAATCGAGCAAAAAACGCTCGAAAAGCCAAAGCTAGCCGGACAGGCTCCTGATGGCCGAGTCGAGTGAGAAGAGGGCGAAGTACGTCTACGGAGTGATCCGCGCCGGCGAGTCGCCGGGAGCGAAGGCCGTCGGCATCGACGACGAGCCCCTCGGCCTGGTGACGATGGACGACCTCGCCGCGCTCACCACCGACGTGGCGGAGGAATTCTCGGTCGCGGGACGCGACGAGCTGCTGGCGCATATGCGGGTGCTCGAAGAGGCGATGGGATGGGCCTCCGCGGTGCTGCCGATGCGGTTCGGCGTCATCCTCCCCGACGCCGACGCCGTCCGTGCCGAGCTCCTCGCCCCCCACCGAGAGCAGCTCGAAGAGCTCCTCGAGGAGATGGAGGGCAAGGTCGAGGTCAACCTCAAGGGCATCCACGAGGAGGAGACAGTGCTGCGCGAAGTCCTGGCCGAGAACCCCGAGGCGGCCGGGCTGCGCGAGGCGATCCAGGGCAAGCCCGAGGCCGCGACCTACTACGAGCGGATCCGGCTCGGCGAGCTGGTCTCGCAGGGCCTCGAGGGCAAGCGCGAGGAGACCGGGCCGGCGATCGTCGAGCGCCTGAGCCCGTTCGCGGTCGGAATCCAGCTCGGCGACGTCGTCCACGAGCGGATGGCGCTGAACGCCTCGTTCCTGGTCGAGCGCAAGGAGCTCGAACGGTTCGACGCCGAGGTCGAGAGGTGGGCCGAGGAGCAGGGCGGTCGAGTCCGCGTCAAGTACACCGGGCCGCTGCCGCCCCACAGCTTCGTCGAGCTCGAGGTCGGAGCCTGAGATGGGCCTTTTCCGCGAGATCGCCCTGCTGCCGCTGGCTCCCGTCCGCGGCACCGCCTGGGTCGCCGAAAAGGTCGCCGAGGAGGCTGATCGCCAGCTCTACTCGGAGGAGAACGTGATGCGCGAGCTGATGCAGCTTGAAATCGACGTCGAGGAGGGCCGGGTCGGGCCGAAAGAACGCGAAGCGAAGGAGGACGAACTGCTCGAGCGCCTCGCGAATGCGCGCGAGCGGCAGCGCGAAGAACAGGAGCTGCTCGAAGCGGAACTGTGGGCCGAGGAGGGACCCGAGAATGGCTGAGTCGAAATCTGAAAAATCAGAGTCCAAATCAGACAAATCCAAATCAGACAGACGAAAATCGGGGGGCTCCTCAGGTTCCCGCAACTCCAAAGGGCCGACGACGCGTGAGATCGCGGCCGGCGCCGTCGAACAGGTCCAGGACCTGATCGGGCGCCCGGTCGAGTCGATCACCGGTGTGGAGCGCGACGGCGATGAGTGGACCGTGACGCTGGAGGTGCTCGAGCTGGAGCGGGTGCCCACCACCACCGACGTCCTCGGCAAGTACGAGGTGACGCTGGACAAAGACGGCGAGATGACCGGGACTCAGCGCACGCGGCGCTACCCGCGAGCCGAATCGGGGGAGGTGTGACGGATGGCCGACGAGCGTGAGTCCTCTCCGAGCCTCTACAACCGTCGCCCGATGGACCAGCCGCGGATGGAGGTGCAGCGCGCCGGCGGGCCGGCGAACCTGGCGGACATCCTCGAGCGGGTGCTCGACAAGGGCATCGTCATCGCCGGCGACATCCAGATCAACCTCCTCGACATCGAGCTGCTGACGATCAAGCTGCGCCTCCTCGTCGCCTCCGTCGAGCGCGCCCAGGAGATGGGCATCAACTGGTGGGAGTCGGACCCCTCGTTGAGCAGCCGCGCCAAGGAGCTGGAGGAGGAGAACGAGGACCTCCGCTCGCGGCTCGACCGCCTCGAGGAGATGGCGGGCCTGCCCGCCCCGCGGGCCGGTGAAGAGGTCGAAGTCGAGACCCACCGCCGCGAAGTCGTCGAGCAGGGCCCGGGCGGTCGGAGGAGGGTGCGCGACGAGGACGCCACCAAGGACGAGCTGATGGAGACGGCGCAGGCCCTCGACATCCCGGGCCGCTCCTCGATGACCAAGGACGAGCTGGTGCGGGCGGTCGAGAAAGCCCAGCGCGAGGCGACGCGATGAGCCGCAGCGATCCGACCGACGAGCTTCGCGATGCGATCGAAGCGCTGGCCGGCGAACAGGCCGCGGACCTGGTCGAGGACGCGTGGGCCGATGCCCGGGCACGCGTGCGGAGGGCGCTGACGGAGACGATGACCGAGACCCTTCTTTCGGAGTCCGAGAGGGCGCTTCGACCCAGGAGGCGGGTGGTGGAGAGGCCTCCCGAGCAGAGGCCGGCGGAGCAGCCGGCGGAGCAGGTTCCGGTGGAACCGAGGCCGCCGGAACGGACGCCGCCGGAGCAGGCCGGGGAGGACGAGCTCGCCTGTTACGTCTACGGCGTCGGCGTCGCCTCCGAGGCCAGCTACGACGCCGCCGGAGTCGATTCCCGTCACGAGATCACCCTGGTGACGGACCGCGGGCTGGCGGCGATCGTCAGCCCTGTATCGCTGAGCGAGTTCGGCGAGGAGCCGCTCCACGACAACCTCAACGACATCGGCTGGCTCGAGGAGAAGGCCCGCGCGCACGAGCACGTCCTCGACCTCGCGCTCCAGCAGGGGCCGGTCGTCCCGATGCGCCTCTGCACCATCTACTCCACTGAGGAGCATGTGAAGGAGATGCTCTCGCAGGAACGCGAGGTCTTCATCGACGCGCTCGAGCGACTCGAAGGCAAGGCGGAGTGGGGCGTGAAAGCGATCGCCGAAGAGGGGGCGCTCGAGCGGGCCGCGGCTCAGAGCTCGGGTGCGGTCCCCGGGGATCACGACGAACCTCAGGGCACCGCCTATATGAAACGGCGGCAGCGCGAGGCGAAGGTCGACGAGGAGCGGGATCGGGTTGCGGAGGAATGGGCACAGACCGTCCATGAGCGGCTTGCCGGGCGGGCCGCGGAGGCCCTGCTGAACCCGTTGCAGAGGCCCGAGGTCAGCGGTCATGAGGGGGACATGCTCCTGAACGGCGTCTACCTGGTCGACGAGGAGGAGATTGGCGCCTTCCGCGCGACGGTCGATCGCCTTGCCGAGGAGTTCCGCGGGCGGGGCGTCTCGGTGGAGCTCACCGGCCCCTGGCCGCCCTACAACTTCGTCAAGAGCTCGATCGAGTCGGCGCGATGACCCCGGAGCCGACCGAGCGCACGAAGCAGCTCGCGGCGGCCAAACGGGCGCGGGCGAAGGAACGCTCTGAGCTCCAGCGCGAAGTCGCGTCCGCCCGCCGCGCCCGCGACCGGGAAGCGTGGAGCGCCCGCCGGGAGGCGTCGCGCGAGCGCCAGGAGAGGGGCGTGTCCCGCGCCCTGCGCGACCGCGAAGTCTCCCTCCTCGACCTTGTCGACCGGCTGCTCGACGGTGGCGTCGTGATCTATGGCGACATCACCCTGGCAGTCGCTGACGTCGACCTGCTCTACGTCGGGCTTCGCGCGATGGTCGCCTCGGTCGAGACGCTCGAGCGCGACCTCGGTGTCTCGCTCACGGCTCGCGGTCCCTCCCTCGAGTCCAGCGCCCTCGAGTCGAGCTCCCTCGAGAGGAACGCCTTCGGGTCGAGCCCACTCGAGTCGGACGCCCTGGACTCGGACGCTCTCGGGTCCGACGCCTTCAAGTCGGACGCCCTCTGACCATGCTCTACATCTACGCCATCACCGACTCCGCCACCCCGCCCGATTGCGCGGGTCTCGACGGGGCACCGCTCCGAACGGTCGGCGACGAGGCGCCCTTCGCACTCGTCAGCGAGCACGAGGACCTTTCACGGCAGATGAACGAGGACGATCTGTGGGAGCACGAGCGGGTCGTCGAGAATCTGATGCAGGTCGCGACGGCACTCCCGATGCGCTTCGACGGATCCGTCGAGGACGAGGAGTCGCTGCGGCGGATCCTCGCCGAGCGCAGGGACGAGTTTTTGGCCCTCCTCGAGGAGGTCCGAGGCGCGGTCGAGCTCGGGGTTCGCGCGCTGCTGCCGGCAGTGCCGGCCACGGCCGCGGCGACGACGGTCTCGGAGGCAGGGTCCGGAAGCGGAGGCACGGGAACCGCCTACCTCCTCGCGCGCGCCGAGCGCGAGCGCGCTGTGGCTGACCTCACCGCGCGCGTCCACGAGCCCCTCGCCGACGTCGCCCGGCGCTCCGCCGAGGGCGGGAGCGGTCTCGCCCGCACGTCGTTCAAGGCGGCATACCTCGTCGATCGTGATCGAGTTGACGAGTTCCGGGCGCGCGTCGAGGAGCTCGAGTCCGAGATCGTCGACGCGCAGATCGTCTGCACGGGCCCCTGGCCGCCCTACAGCTTCAGCTCTTTGGAGAGGCGATGACAGCCTCGAGCCTGGAGGAGCGGAGGAGGCGCAACAAGCGCCTGGCGGGCGATGCCGACCCTGGCCTCTTCGGCGATGAGTTGGATCGGCTCGACGGAGCGCTGCGGCGTCGCGTCAACGCCGACAGCGACGAACTCGAGAAAGGGCTCGCCCAGCTCGTCCTGACCCTGATCGAGCTGCTCCGGCAGCTGATGGAGCGCCAGGCTCTCCGCCGCATCGAGGGCAACAGCCTGACCCCAGAGGAGGTCGAGAGGCTGGGTCGGACGTTCATGCTGCTCGAGCAGCGGATGGAGGAGCTGAAGGAGACGTTCGGGTTGGAGGACGAGGACCTGAACCTCGATCTGGGGCCGCTGGGCCGACTGATGTGAAGGATGAAAGGAGTGGTCGCACGATGAATGGAGAGCAATCTCGCGGAGAGCGTCTTCGCGACGCGTACGTCGATTCTCTGTTGGATCGGATCACCGAAGTGCGGTATCCGAGCCTCGAGCTGGTCGATCGCGCGGAAAACATCGTCTATAAGCGCGAGCAGGCGGAGAGGCTTGTCGTGTATCTGATCTCACTGATCGACAACGTCCGCTACCCCAGCCACCAGATCATGGACAGGGTCGAGCGGATCCTGTTTCCGTTTCCCGGGCGGCGGAGGGCGCTGGAAGACGACACGGCCGCGTGAGAGGTCGGCGACCTAGTCGTCGTCGTCTTCGCTCTCGTGGCGGAGCAGCTTGTAGACGACGACGCTGGCCGCCGTCCCTGCTGCAGCCGCTCCCGCAAACGCTCGCATCGCCGACGGGCGATCGCCGGTGAGCCGCTGGGTCACTGCGATGTAAAAGCTCTTCATGAGGTTCGGCTACCCGGCTTGGGGCGCGGCAATCAACGCCGAGCTGAGTCCGCGGCGCGTTGCCTGGCCTGTGCGGCGGTTTTGGCGGCGCGCTCCGCCCCTTTGGCGGCCTTGTCCCTCGCCGCCTGCCCCTTGCGCCTGCTCTCGGCGACCTGACGGCGAATCCTCTCTCGTGACAGAAGCAGCTTTTGCTGCGCCGCGATCTGCTTCAGGCGGTGCCTGAGGCGGGTCCGCTGCCTCAATTCGCGGGCGTGAGCCCGCTGCCGCCGGTTTCGCTCCGCAACTCGAGATTGCAATTCGTCGTGCTCCGCCATCACCACTCTGTTTACCCCGCAAATCAAAGGGGTACGCCAGAAGTGCAAGATCCGATGGCTCAGGCAGCGACGAAAAAACGAAAAAAAGCCTCGTCGGCGAAAAAAGGCTCGGCGAAAAAATCGGCTGCAAAAAAAAGCGCGGCCAAAAAGACCGCCGCCAAAACCGCCAAAAAAGCGGCCAAAAAGGCTCCGAGCCCGGTCGACGCGGCGGCGAACGCGGCGCTGGCGAGCAAAGCCGCGGCAGAGGGAACTCGGGCCGCGGGGAAGGCGGTCTCACTTGCCGTTTCCCGCGCGAAGGTTCCTCTGATCACCGGGGCATCGGCCGCTGCTGGACTCGCCGGCGGCATTGCGGTGATCAATCGCCGGAAGGGCAAGAAGCGGCGCCGGAGCGGTACCGGTCTCGATGCCGTGGTTGCGGCGGCGCGTCGCGCCGGCACCGTTGGCGAAGAGATCAGCCACGTCGCCTCGGCCATTCAGGAGCAGGGCAAGAAAAACGACTAATACGGAGGGACGATGATGGCCGGCAAAGTTGATGAGGCAAAGGGGCGCACCAAAAAGGCGGCCGGTGAGCTGACCGGCAACAAAAGCCTTGCCGACCGAGGACGGGCGGACAAGGCCAAGGGCAAGGTAAAGAAGGGCGCCGACAAGAGCGCCAACAAGGTCAAGAAGGGGATCCGCAAGGCCTCCTAGGCGGGCCTGATTCCGATCAGGAGCGCCATCGCCGGCCACTTCCAGTAGCAGCCGGCTCGAGCAGGTCGAATACCTCGGTGACCAGCGATCGCTTGCGCTCGTCCTCGAGGTGCGGCGCAGTTCGACCGGCATCTGATCGAGCAGAACGGCCTCGCCCTCGGCCCGGTGCGCGAACTCGTCCGCCCGGTCGAGATAGGGCCTGACGCGCTCGGCGATCGTCCACTCCTACGAGTGCACGGTGTCGATTATGGTCGCGGAAGCGTGCCTCTCCAACTGGCGGCCCATCTACCGCTGATCCAGTTCGACGATTCCGCGGTCACGCGAGCCCGGATCCTCGAGACGGCAGAGGCCGCAGCCCGGCTAGATCTCTGGGCTATCTCGGCGAACGACCACGTCATCTTCTCCCGCCCCTGGGTCGACGGGCCGACGGCGCTGGCGATGGCGATCCCGCACTCGGCCGAGCTTCGACTCTGCACGACGATCGCGCTGCCGACGATCAGGGGCCCGCTGCCGCTGGCGAAGGCCCTGATCTCGATCGACGCTCTCTCCGGCGGTCGCCTGATCGCCGGGCTCGGCCCGGGGTCCTCGAGCCGCGACTACACCGCCGTCGGCGTCCCGTTCGAGGAGCGCTGGGGCCGGTTCGACGAGGCGGTCGATGTCATGCGACGCGTCTTCAACGGCGAGGAGCCGGTCGACGGCGCGAGCTACGCGACCTCCGCGGTCACCGCCGAGCTGCAGCCGCGGCCCCAGCGACCGATCCCGATCTGGATCGGCAGCTGGGGGTCCGAGGCCGGCCTGCGTCGGGTCGCCCGCCTGGCGGACGGATGGCTTGCCTCCGGCTACAACACGACTCCGGAGGAGTTCGGGGAGGCGCAGGAGCGGCTCTGGGAGGAGCTCGAGCGCCAGGGAAGGCCGCCCGAGATACCGAGCTCGCTGGCGACGATGTGGACCTGGATCACCGACGACCGGGCCGAGGCGGAGAAGATCCTCGCCGAGGTGCTCGGCCCGGCGGTGAATCGGGAGCCCGATTACCTTCGGCCGCGGGTCTGCGTCGGCTCCGCCGACCACTGCCTCGAGCTGCTCTCGCGCTACGCGGACGCCGGTCTCGACCGGGTGTTCCTCTGGCCGCTGGGCGATGAGGCGGCGCAGCTGGAGCTGGTCGCGGAGCGGGTGATGCCCGATCTGGTCGTCAATTGATGTAATGGTCAGTGCGTGAGCGAGAGGGACCTATCCGTCGTCGTCTTCGGCGCCAGCGGGATCACCGGCCGCGGCGTCGCCTCATACCTGGCGAGCAGGGCCGACGACTCCGACTTCCGCTGGGCCGTCGCCGGACGCGATGCGGCGAAGCTGACCCGGGTCCTCGGCGAGGTCGGCTGCACGCCGCCGGAGTCGCTCGTCGCCGATGTCGGCGACCCCGCCTCGCTCGCGGCGATGGCGGCGAGGACGCGTGTCGTCCTCAACCTCGTCGGCCCCTACACGCTGCACGGCACCCCTGTGATCGAAGCCTGCATCGAGAACGGGGCCCACTACATGGACCTGACCGGCGAGATCCCGTTCGTGCGGCGGACGATCGACGCCTTCCACGAGCGCGCCGCGGAGGCTGGGGTCAAGATCGTCGAGGTCAGCGGCTTCGAGGCGCTGCCGCCCGATCTCAGCGTCCTGCTGGCTGCCGAGACGGCGCGCGAGCGCTGGGGCGAGGAGCTCGTCGAAGCCGACGCCGTCGTCACCACCGAGCAACCCTCGGGCCGGATCGGCGCCGGCGACATCATCTCGGGCGGGACGCTGCAGAGCCTTGCCGAGGCGCTCGGTGGAGAGGGCGCGGGCGAGGTGACCGACCCGGCGGCGCTGATCCCGGATCCCGACTTCGCCGCCGAGGTCCGGCGCGCGAGCCCGATTTCACTCGCCCCGCGCGCGAGCGCCCGCGGCGACGCGATCGCGCCGATGTCGCCGGCGGCCTTCATCAACCCGGCCGTGATCCAGCGGACCGCCCACCTGCTCGCCGCCGACGCCCCCTTCCGCTATCGCGAGGGGATGGCGATCCCGGGCAGCGCCGCGACGCTGCCGCTCCGTTACGCCGCGGCCGGCGCCCTCGGCGGCGTCCAGGCGTCCTTCACCCTCCTCACCCGGGCCCAGCCCGGCTTCCGGCAGCGGGCGGCTTCGCTGCTGCGGCGGCTGTTGCCGTCCTCCGGCTTCGGGCCGACCGGGGCCCGCCTCGACGACTGGTCCTGGCAGCTCGCGGTCGACGCCCGCACCGCCGGTGACCACTTCGTCCGCGTCGATCTCGACGCCGACGGCCATCCCGGCTACCTGACGACGGCGAGGATGCTCGGCGAGGCCGGCCTGCTGCTCTCGGAGGAGGGGGCGACGCCGGAGCGGGGCGGCTGCCTGACGCCCGCCGTGGCACTCGGCACCGGTTCCCTCGACCGATTCGAGCTTGCCGGGATGCGCTTCTCGGTCAGCTCATGAGTGTTGGAGGGGACGGATGAAGAGGAAGACCAAGATCCTGATCGGCGCCGCGTTACTGGTCCTGGTGCTCGGCGCCGGCAGTGCCGAGGCGCTGAGGATCCGTGCCGGCAACCTGCTCGTCATCGGCGACGGCGGCTTCCGGCCGACCAAGCTGCCGAAACACCACAACGCCCCGATCACGATCTACGGCGGCGGCCACATCGAAACCGTCACCGGCGACCCGCCGCCGGTCATCGACACGATCACCTTCGAATTCGACCGCCACGGGGCGGTCGACACCACCGGCCTGCCGGTCTGCACGCAGGGCAGGCTCGAGGCGACGACCGTCCAGGGCGCCCGCCACATGTGCCCGGGGGCGATCATCGGCAAGGGCAAGGGCAGCGCCCTCGTCACGTTCCCCGAACAGGCGCCGTTCAAAGTCTCCTCGCCGATCACCGTCTTCAACGGGCCGCGCAAGGGCGGCAACCCGACGGTCCTCGCCCACGCCTACACGACGGTCCCGGTGCCGACTACCTTCATCGTCCCGGTCGTGATCGAAAAAATCCACAAAGGCGTCTACGGCTACCGGACCGAGGCAAGGATCCCGCGGATCGCCAACGGGTACGGGATCCCGATCGCGGGCAGCCTGACGATCGGCAAGCGCTGGACCTTCAAGGGCACCCGCCACAGCTATGTCAACGCCCGCTGCGAAACCGGCCGCCTCCAGGCCCGCGGCCTGTTCACCTTCAAGGACGGGATCGTCCTGCGGGGGACCTTCTTCAAACCCTGCCAGGTGAGAGGCGACTGATCCCCGCGGGCTACGGCGCGCCGGGGTGCAGCTCCGGCGTCCTGGTGCCGCCGCGTTCCTGCTCCGAGCGAATGACGACTTCGAAGAAGTAGTCGTTGCGGCCGCGCCGGACCGGCCGTGGGAACAGGCGCCTGGCCCGCCGGTGGGTGGCGGCGGCGGCCCTGAAGGTCGCCTCGTGGGCCGGCGTCCAGCGGATTCCGAAGATCTCCCGGACCCGCGGCGGCAGGGTGCCCTTGATCAGATGGTTCTGGACCGCGAGGTTGCCCCGCGCGGCCGTCGGAACCGGCTGCTCGAACGCGCAGAGCGGCGCCATCTCGAGCGCGTGCTCGGTCGCGTGCAGCTCAGGGGCGGCGAGTTTCCCGTCGAACCACCGTTTGAACTCGACGTAACTCTCCGGCGCCTCGGTCCGGGGCAGCCCGAACAGCTCGCCGAAGCGGACGTAGTCCTGCCAGAGGTCCTCGAGCTCGTCAGCGGAGAGAGGGCGGACCATCGTCTCGTACATCGCCCGGCCGGAGTCGGCGATCACCGCCAGGGTCCACAGCATCAGGCCGGGGTCAAAGGCCGAGTACGAGGTGCCGGCCGGGTGGCCGGAGACGGCCTCGGGCAGGGTCCCGTTGATCGTCTCGTGCAGGCGATGGACCTTGGCGAGCTCCTCGTCGGCCTCGGCCCTGGTGCCGAGGAAGACCGACTCCTGGATCTGCGCGGTGCGCGCGAGCCGCTTGAACGGGCGGTCGCTGGACCGGGTGCTGAGCATCGTCCCGGTGTAGGTGAGCGGTTCGAGGGCGCCGATCAGAAGCGCCCGCTGGCCGTAGAGGAGGCCGACGGCGCGGTCGCCGTGGACGCGGCGGGCCATCGATCGACCCGGCGGGAAGTAATAGGCCTCGGAGTCGGCCTCGAGCATCTCGGCCGGGATGCTACTCGGCGGCCGGCGCTTCGGCTGCAACCACGAGTGCGGTCGCCGAGGCGGCCAGCGACGGCGCCGGAGGCAAGTCTTGCAGTTCGTGCGCGGCGAAGATCTCGTCGAGGTCCTCGCGGGTCAGCGTCTCGCGCTCGAGCGCGTTGGCGGCGAGGTCGTCGAGGCAGTCGCGGTTGGCGGCCAGCAGCGCCCGGGCCCGCCGGTGCGCCTCGCGGGCGAGCGTCATCGCCGCCATGTCGACGTCGCGCCGGGTCCGGTCTGAGAGCGCGTAGTCGCCGGTCGGAAGCGCGATCGGCGGCGCGCCGTCGGCGTCGAGGGAGACCCCCATCCCGAACTCGGAGACCATCTGGTTGCAGACCGCGTGCACCCGCTGCAGGTCATCGACGGCGCCGGAGAACGACGCGTCGAAGACCTCCTCCTCGGCGGCGCGGCCACCCAGCAGCGTCACGATCTCGTCGAGCAGCTCCTCGCGGGAGCGCAGGTAGGTGTCCTCCTGGGGCGAGTGGCCGACGAACCCGAGCGCCGGCCCACGCGGGACGATGCTGAGGATCTCCGGCGGGTCAAGCCCGAGCAGGCGACGGCAGAGCGCGTGCCCGGCCTCGTGGTAGGCGACGATGCGGCGCTCCTTCTGGTTCAGGCGGCGGGCCTGCTGCGAGCCGACCGATTGGCGGAGCAACGCCTCGTCGAGGTCGACACGGGCGATCCATTCGCGCCCGGCGCGGCCGGCGATGATCGCCGCCTCGTTGAGGGCGTTGGCGAGCTGGGCACCGGTCATCCCGGTCGTCTTGCGGGCGACGTCGGTGAGGTCGAGGTCGGGCCCCAGCGGCTTGCCTTTCGAGTGGGCGCGGAGGATCGCCTCGCGCCCCTCACGGTCGGGGGGCGCGACCAGGACCTGGCGGTCGAAGCGGCCGGGGCGGAGCAGGGCGCGGTCGAGCTTCTCGACGTGGTTCGAGGCCGCGATCACGATCACGGTCCCTGGGTCGCGCTCGAACCCGTCGAGCTCGACCAGCAGCTGGTTGAGGGCCTGCTCGCGCTCGCTGGTGCCGCCGTCGCCGCCGCTGCTGCTGCGGGCGCCGCCGATCGCGTCGAGCTCGTCGATGAAGATCACAGCGCGACCCGACTTCCGCGCCTCCTTGAACAGGCGCCTGATCCGCGCCGCGCCGCGGCCGACGAACATCTCGACGAAGCTCGAGCCCGAGGCGGAGAAGAAGTCGACCCCGGCCTGGGCGGCGACGGCGCGCGCGAGCATCGTCTTGCCGGTGCCGGGAGGGCCGAAGAGGAGGACGCCGCGCGGCGGCTGCGCGCCGAGCGCAGCGAACCGGTCGGGGTCGCGGAGCCAGGCGGCGACGTCCAGGAGCTCGTCCTTGGCCGCGTCGACGCCCTGGACCTCGTCCCAGAGGACGGGCTTGGTCTTGCTCGCCTTGACCGTCTCAGGTTTGGTCGCGCCGAGCGTCCCGCGCAGGAGCGTGACGAAGACGATAAGCAGGGCCGACATGAAGAAGACCCCGAAGATCGGGTACCAGTCGAAGAAGAAGCTCTGGATGTCGGCCGCTGGCATTGGGTGAGGGAGTCTCTGTAAAAGTCCCCCGAGTTCCCATCGCATATGCGTCCAATGGACTAAAGGTTGAGAACGGGTTTGAGCTCTCCCAAAGAAAGAACGGCTCAGCCGCGGTCGACTTGCGAGCCGCCGACGATGGCCTCCTCGCCGCTGTCGGCGAACCGGACCCAGGCCTTGTTGCCGCCGTCGTAGTCGGGGGCCCAGAGCAGCAGCGTCGCGTCGCGTCCCCAGACTGTGCACTGCTCCTCGCCGAGCTCATCGACCCCGCGCCAGACGCGGATGAACGGGTTCTCCGCGAGCTCGGCGCCGATCGTCGTCGGCTCGCGGTGACCGGGATGGACGGCGGTGTCGGCGGGCAGCTCCATCAATCGCATCACCGAGGTCCTGAGGTCGTCGAGCCCACTTGCCCCTGGGGCCATCGTCCCCCCGACGGTGCCCTTGAAGAGGACGTCGGCGGTGAACACGTCGCCGCCGTCGACGAGGAAGGCGAGGTGGCCGGCGGCATGGCCGGGGGTCGAGATCGCCTCGATCTCGAGGCCGCCGCTGGAGAGCTTGCCGCCATCCTCGATCAGCTCCGCGACCTCTTCCTCGACCTCGGCCGCTGCGTCGGGATGGGCGACGAGCGGCGGACCGCCGAGCCGCTCGCGGGCGGCCGCGAGGCCGGCGACGTGATCGGCATGGGGATGGGTGATGAGGATGTGGGTGATCTCGATCCCATCGCGCTCGGCCCTTTCGAGCAGCGGCTCGAGGACGTCGTTGCCGTCGATCAGGACGCCCTTCCCCGACTCCTCGTCGGCGACCAGGTACGCGTTCGACAGCCACTGCGGGTTCTCGGTCCTCTCGACGAACAATTTTGCGCTCCTCCTTCGTTCGGCCTCTCCTAACCGTATGGCCTGTAGATCAATCTGTGGCCGAGCAGCTCGGTGACGGTTGCGAAGCGGTAGCCGCGGCCGCGCAGCGTCTCGATGATCCGCGGCAGCGCCGCGAGGGTGTCGGCGCGGGTGCCGCCGCCGTCGTGCATGAGGACAATCGAGCCCGGGCGGACGGCGCCGACGACGCGGGCGTAGACGGCGTCGCTGCCCGGGGTCGACCAGTCGCTCGGGTCGACGTCCCAGGTCACCGTCGACATCCTGGCCCGGGCGGCGGAGTCGATCACGGCGGCGTCGACGGCCCCGCCCGGCGGCCGGAAGAGGCAGGGCCGGAAATGGGTCGCGGACTCGATCAGGCCGCTTGTCGTGAGGAGGTCGGCGTAGCCCGGAAAGGCCTGGTGGTGGGTGGTGTGGTTGCCGATCTCGTTGCCTTCGCGGAGCAGGCGCCGCATCGTCGCCTCCCGGCCGGCGATCTCCTGGCCGATCTCGAAGAAGGTCGCGTGGACGTGCTCGTCGCGGAGCACGTCGGCGAAGGCTTCGGTGTAGGGGCTGGGCCCGTCGTCGAAGGTGAGGGCGACGACCCTGTGGCCGCGTGGCCCATTGGTGACCAGGCCGTCGCCGCCGCCGGTGCAGCCGACAACCCGGACCGGGCGCAGGCGGAACAGCCGCGCGCCCGAGGAGGGGAGGCTCGCCTCGCAGCTGCTGCAGCCGCCGCGGCTCTCTACGACCCGCCAGCGATAGCGATGGGGGGCGAGGCCGGCCCGGGCCGGCGGCAGGGCGACCGCGAGCTTAGACGGGCTCGGACGGGTGACGCGGGCGGCGACGGTGCGGCTGCCGACAGCCTTCCCTGCGGCGTTGAAGAGGGTGACGCCGACCCGCAGGTGGGCATGGCTCCGTCCGCCGGCACAGAGCTCTTTGGTGCCGCGCCTGTGCAGCGCCCGCAGGGAGAAGCAAAGGAACCTCGTCGCGTGGCCGGAGGCCGGTAGCCGATCCAGTCGCGCCAGCGGCAACGGGCGCGCGGTGTTGACGGTCAGGATCAGGCGGTCACCGGCCTGCGAAATGCCCGCTTCGATCAGGTCGGATCCCTGGCTCGCGGAATCCGCGGCCCGAGCCTCGGCGGGGGCGGCCCCGAGCGCGCCGGTGAGGAGCGCGGCGCCGAAGAGGGCAGAAATGCAAAGGATCTTGCGAGAGCGGCGTATCAGCGGGACCGGAAGTCCGATCGTGGTCGACACCTCCATACTAGGCCCGGCTCGACCGCACCCCATGGCCGATGCCGTGTTTACAGCGAATGTGAGGGTCAGCAGCACGCAGGTGCTCCTGGCGATCGTCCTCGCGATGGCTCTGATCGCCCCCGCGACCGCCCAGGCTTCGACCGGCGGCGCCGGTCCACGCACGTCCGCGTTGGAAAGCCCGGCTCCACCGACGACCGCCCCGGCTCCGGCCCCGGCGGCGACCGCGTTCGACCGCGAGGGGATGTGGATCTGGTACGTCGACCGGACCGAAGGCGGCAACCCGGCGCGAATCGCTGCCCGCGCCAAGCGCTACGGGATCGGCACCCTCTACATCAAGTCCGGCGACGGTGGCAGCTACTGGAGCCAGTTCAGCAGCTCGCTTGTCGATCGGCTCCATGCCGCGGGGCTGAGCGTCTGCGCCTGGGCCTTCGTCTACGGCGACTCCCCGGTCGCCGAGGCCAGAGTCGCGGCGGCGGCGATCAAGCGCGGCGCCGATTGCTTCGTGATCGACGCCGAGGGCCAGTACGAAGGCAAGTACGCGGCGGCGGAACGCTATATGCGCGCCCTCCGCGCCAGGGTCGGCACCGAATACCCGATCGCACTCGCGGCCTTCCCGTACGTCGACTACCACCCGGCCTTCCCGTACTCGGCCTTCTTCGCTCCCGGCGGCGCCCAGTACAACCAGCCCCAGATGTACTGGAAGGCGATCGGGACCTCGGTCCGCGGCGTCTACGAGCACACCTATCTCTTCAACCGGCTCTGGGACCGTCCCCTGTACCCGCTCGGCCAGACCTACATGTCGCCGGCACGACGGGAAATCATCCGCTTCCGCCGCTTCGCCGAGAACTACGGCGGCCAGGAGGTGAGCTGGTGGGCCTGGCACGAAACAAACTCCCGCGGCTGGGGCGCGCTCGGCGCCCGACTGGTCGGCCCGGTCTTCGGCTACCGGCCGATCGTCACCAACCCGGTTCTCAAGCGGGGCAGCCGCGGCGACATCGTCGTCTGGGCGCAGATGCACCTGCGTGGCGCCGGCCGGCTGCGGCTGCCGATCACCGGGGTCTACGGGAAGCTGACGACCGCCGCCGTGCGGGCCTTCCAGGCAGAACAGGCGCTGCCGGCCGACGGCGTGATCGGCCAGACGACCTGGCGCGAACTTCTCACCTTCGAACCGGTGAGCCCGCTCTGGGCGGGACGCCGGGCGAAGCGAGGGCGCGGTGCGGCGGCCAGCCGCGCCCAATTGGCGCCGCACCGACCGCTCTCGGCATCGCTCCCGGCCAGGGGCTACGAGATTGATCCCGGATCCGCTCCCTGAGCCTCCCACCGAGCGCGCGACCCTGAGATAATCACCGGCCGGGCGGCTGCCGCCCATCCCTCGGGGGCGTAGCTCAGTTGGTTAGAGCGCCGGCCTGTCACGCCGGAGGTCGCGGGTTCGAGTCCCGTCGCTCCCGTTCCGGGTTGTCGGACTCCAGTCCTAGCGTTACCTTCACTCTTCCCCCGAGCGGCAGCACTTTTCCCGCGCGGGGGCTCTGTCGCCTAACCCGGCCGAACTTGGCTTGTGCATGACGGCGCCTCGAGACTGCGGCGAGGCGGCATTTCCTCCGCAGCAGAGCCTTCCTAGCCGCGCCCAGCATCTTTCCCTTCAGCTTCGGAACGACGCAGGCTTCGTAGGTATATGTCTCCGGAGCTTCAGCGCTGCCAGCCGCAGTAACGACCTTCACCGGAACCGCGGCAAGCCTGGGGCCAGCCGGCACGGTAGCAGTGAGCTGGGAATCGGAATTCACCGTAAAGCCCACCTGTGTCGAGCCGAAAGCAACGCTTTGCACTTCGGCGAAGTTTTGACCTGAGATCACAACAGTGGCTGTTCTCGCGAATGAGCTCCCAGAGGGGCTGATGCCAGAGACCATCGGCGGAGGTAACACATCGGCATTGAACGGAAAGATAAAGGTGTCTCCCCATGCGGTACTCGGGGAGGCGCTTTCGCCGTCTCTCATCGCCGGTTCAATGAACACGGGATTCGCTTCAGGAGAGAAGCCGAAATTCAGGCCAGCATCCCGGTTTGCCAGTTCGAGCGCAATGATCTGGCCAGCTCTAATAGGGAGATGCGTTGGAAAGGTGAATACGGCTCGTTCACTGTTCACCGGACCGACAGTGGCGCTGGTTCCGGCGCCGAGATAGCGATATCCCTGGCGAGACAGCACGCGCAGCCTGTATCTCGGGTCAGGATATCCGTCGGTTGGGACCGTCGCACCATAGACGCGCCAGCGCAGGATGACGCCATCGATCGGCGAAACGTCACCGGTTCCTTTAGGAGCATCGGGGTTTGTTACCACGCAGCCATCAGTTTCAGAGCAGCCAAGCGAAACGTTTTCAGCGAGGTGGATCGGCAATGGCGTGCCGACCGTCACCACCGTGGCCTGGGAACTGCTCGCCCAGGTGAAGGCTGCAAGCGTCGTCGACGCAATCAGGAGTAAGGATAAGCGTCTCGCGGAGTGCTTCCGGCAGACGTTGTCCGCTCGACGCCTGCCGCTTCGAGTCCTTTCGTCCCCTTCCACGCTTGCCCCCTTGTCTTTTGGAGTGGGATAGCGCCCGTAAGACTGCGGCGAGAGATGATAGCTGGCACTAGTGGCGTCGCCGTCCGGGTTAGGGCCGAAAACGGGCACCCCCGCTCTGAGGTCTGCCGCAAACCTGGCAGGTCGGCGGCAGGTCCGGGCGAAGCGACCCCGGCGCTCTCTGGCCTGGCAGGCTCAGGGAGCCGTCCACCGCCGGCGCAGGTAGGCGATCACCGCCGCGACAACGCACGCCTCGACGCAGTTGGGTGGCATGGGACTGAGCATTGTCGTTTCGGCGCAGGCGAATCCGCGAAGCCACGCTACGTGATACATACGTCCTGAGCCCGACGACGAGGAGTGGTCGCGACTATTCTGCCGACGTCGCATTGTCGTCGCGACCGTAAGCGCCTTCAGAGACGCGGGAGACCGGAAGGAGCGGGCACATGGAGAGTGAAGAGCCGCAGGACGTTTGGGCGACCAATGGAATCACATTCTGGGCACTGTTCTCAGCGATGCTTGTCAAGCTGCAGCCGGAGAGCGTGCTGGAGTTCGGCGGCGGCCGCAGCACGACATTTTTGGCCGACTATGCATTCCGATTCGGCAAGTCGGGCCTGACGATCGAGCAATCGGAGGCATGGCATCAGAAGATCCTGAGCGATCTGAGACTGATGAACGTTTCCGGCTATGACGTCCATCATGTCCCCCTAGAGGAGGGCGCCGGTCCCACCGGATGGTACGAGTTCACCGAAGTACAGCGGCTGATCGGCGACCGAACGTACGAGCTGGTGTTCATCGACGGCCCGGTCGGCGACGGGCGGCGAAACGAGCGCGGCCAGGAGATCATTCGCGAGGCTTCACGGGATGCGAAGCTGATCATCGTGGACGACGTTCAGCGAGAGCACAACATGACGTTCTTCGATTCCCTGACCGAGTCCACGCCGGCCCGACACAAGTTCATCCACGACTACGAAACCCTTGGCAATCTCATCGCCTTTGGTGTGTCGCCGGAGTGGAAGGACCAGGTCGCACGTTGCTTTCGCTTCTTCGGTCTGACCTATACGGAAGGAACGTCAGACGGCGGGGGAGCTCGACTGAGTCGGCTCTGGGAGAGCGTGAGGGGAAGATAGAATGGCCAAGGCGGGAGACGAGATCAACAGTCACCAGTTACTACACAGTGCAGTTCGTACCCCACGAGTGTGCGTCAGACGTTGATCGACCGCATCTACGAACGTCTTCACTGGGGTGGCGCACTGATCATGTTCGAGAAGGTTCGCGCACCCGATGCGCGATTCCAGGACTATGCCACCCAGATCTACACGGATTACAAGCTAAGGCGTGGCTACGATGAGAATGACCGCACCCAGTTCGACCCCGGGGTGGCGGCGGCCCTGGCCGCCGTCGTCGACGCCTGACGTCCCGGGGCTCCGGTCTTGAGCCCCGGGCTATCGGGGTGAGGGCTAGTAGGAGTAGCCGCCGCCGGATTCACTGCTGGCGGCTTCGCTCGATTCACTTGACTGGGCGGAACCACCGCCGGTGCTGACCACGTGCCAGGTGAAATGTTCGCCTTCGAAGGCGTCCTTGAAGCCGTCGCCGGTCACTTCTTCGGGGCCGTCCTGTGTGAACGTGTACAGGGGCTTGCCGTCGAACGTGACCTGCATCGAGCCTTCGGGGCGCTTCATGACGCCCAGCTGGCCGGGAACGGAGCCGCTGGGTGTGCCGCCGCTGACCGTGAGCGGCTGCCAGAAGGAGTTGCAGGCGCCGGTGCAGAGGACCTTGCCGGCGGCCGTCTCCTGTTCGGAGGCGTAGAGGGCCTGGCCGCTCGAATCGACGAGGACGTTGCCCGCCCCTTCGATTTCGGCGACCGAGACGGTGCCTCCGCCGCTCGAGGCAGCGGTCGCGGAGCCGCCACCGCTGCTGCCGCCACAGGCGGCCAGCGCGACGGCGATCGCGATCGCCACCCCGAATGTGAATAGTTTCTTCATCGCTGTTCTCCTCAGTCAGAGGTTGTCCTTTGCCCCTCAAGGACGCCGCCGTGCCCCGATTCCTTCCCGGCGGGGCCCCAGCTGATGCCGCGCCGGCTCGATCCCGATCGCGTCGCCGAGGTGCTGCCGCGGCTCTACCGCGCCGCCCGCGCCTGGACGCGGTCCCGCGAGGAGGCCGAGGACCTGGTCCAGGAGACGATCGCGAGGGTTCTCGCCCGCCCGCGCTTCCTTCGCGGCCAGGACGAGCTCGCCTACCTGCTGCGCGCTATGCGGAACACGTTGATCAGTCAGAGCCGCGCGGCGAGCAGCCGGCCGGTGACGGTGCCGCTGATCGACGAGGTCTCCGCCGGGGCGAGGTCGAGCGAGGACCCGGCCGAGGCCGCCGAGATCCGTCAGGTCTACGACGCGATCGCCGAGCTTCCCGACGATTTCCGCGATGCACTGATCGCGGTCGACGTCGCCGGCCTCTCATACGGAGAGGCGGCGCGGACGCTGAAGGTCGCCGAGGGGACCGTCACGAGCCGCCTGTTCAGGGCGCGCGACCGGGTCGCGCGCCGCCTCGCGGGCGACGGCGATCAGTAGGGCAGGACGCCGTTGCCCTGCCAGGCGGCGAGGCTGAGCAGCTCCGCGGGCGTGGCGTGGCCGATCAGCACGCAGGTGTGCCCGGCCCGGCGCCAGGTCACCGCCGCCCTGCCTTCGATCTGCAGCGACCTGTACTCGACTCCGCCGTGGGTCGAGCGGGTCGCATCCGAGGGCTGCGGCAGGCCGGAGCCGGCGACGATCACGTAGACGACCCGCCGTGCGCCCTTGGCATAGAAGACCGCGGTCGCGTCGCGGTCGTCGATCTGACCGTGGCGGACGCCGGTTGCGCGCCAGCCGTGGGAATGCAGGAAGTTCGGGAAGCTGACGCCTTCGACGCCGATCGCGAGCTCCGTGCGGCTGCCCGCGGCGGGTGGCGGGGCTGGGCCGCTGGGCGGCAGGCCGGCGAACCGCGCCGCGTCGGCCACGGTCGGGCCTGCGGGCCCGGCGCTGAACGCCACGATCAGAACCGCCACCACCGCCGCGACGCCCGCCGCCAGGCCCGGCGCCAGAAGCCAGTTGCGACGCCCGCCCGTACTTCGCGCCGGCCGGTGCTCGTCGACACCTGCGCGGAGTGAGTCCGGCACCGGATCGTCGGCCAGGGCGCTCGTCGCCGCCAGCGAGTGGCGCTGGCGCTCGAGGTGCTCCTGGAGCTGCGGCGATGCGGCGACGCGCGCTTCGACCGCGGCGCGCCGGTCGGCGGGAAGCGTCCCATCGGCAAGCGCGGTCAGCTCCGCCATCTCCTCGTTGCTCAGCCCAGGTCCCATCTCGCCCATCGCCTCGTTCATACCACCAAATTCCCCGTTTCCTCCGCCTCTGTCACCTGTCGCCTACCACCACCCGCGATCCGACGCGCCGGCGAGCCGGGCGGCCAGGTAGGCGCCGAGCAGCGCCACGGTGGATCCCTCGGCGATCCGAGCGACGAGGATGGCCGTCGGGTCGTAGCCCGGCTCCATGAAGCCGAACAGCGGCGTCTGTTCGGCGATCGCCAGGAAGACGAGTGCGGTCGCGGCGAGCCCGATTCCGGCCAGCGCGAGAAGGATCAGGGCCAGATTCCCCCGGCGACGACCAAGCAGCCGTTCGACCGGCGCCAGCAGGCCGAGCCCGATCGCGGTCGCGCCGGCGAAGTTGAGGACGAACAGGGTTCCGATCGTCGGTATCGCCGAGTAGAGCTTCAGGTACTGCTGGAGATGGACGATGCCCACCGCCAGCACGGCCAGCGCGCCGAGGCCGCGGACGCCGAGCCAGGCACGGCCGCTGCGCTCCTCGGTCTCCTCGGGTGCGGGGATCTCGTCCACTTCTCGCACGGCGTCGAGAAGCTGAGCCATTCGATCTCGTTCGATGACATCCATTGCGCCTCCTTCGCGTAGTGGGTCATCGATGAATGACGCGGCGGGGCGCTGATTTCTTCCCGCCCTCAGCCCGTCAGTCGCGGCCGGCCGCTGCGAGCGCTTCGCGAAAGTCGCTGATGGTCTGCGGGCCGCGCAGCGTCTGCACGATCCGGCCCCTCGCGTCGATCGCGACCGTGGCCGGCAGACCGCTGAAGCCGTAGCGGGCGCCGTAGATCCCGTCGGGGTCGCTGAGGATCGGGAAGGTCCAGTGATAGCTGCGGATAAAGGCGCGGGCCGAGTCCTCCTGGTCGGTGTAGTCGACCCCGACGAGGTGGGAGCCGCCCGGCAGCGAGCGGCTGAGGCGCTCGAGTTCGGGCGCCTCGTGACGGCACGGATCGCACCAGCTCGCCCAGAAGTTGATCAGGGCCGGCGCCCCGCGGAGATCGGCGAGGGTCACCTTGGGCGGCTGCAGGACCGCGGTCGGGAGCTCGGGCGCGGGCTTCCCGGCGGTGCCTCCCGAGCCTGACGTCAGGACCTCGACGAGGACGATCGCGACGACCGCGGCGACCGCCAGCGTGGGCAGGAGCAGGCGCCGCGACATCGGGCTACTGCTGCTCGAGCAGGGGCACGTCGTGAGCGATTTCGGAGGGGGCGAAGTTGGCCGGGTAGAGGGTCGTGATCTTCCCGTCGGCGCCGATCCCGTAGACGAGGGCCGAGTGCTCGACCAGATCGCGGCCGGCCTTGGCCGGGTGGGAGACGATGTTCCATTTCTTCCAGACATGCCCCAGTTCGGCCTGGTTGCCGATCAGGTACTGCATCCGCCCCGTCATGCCGTGGTCGTGTAGAAATGAAGCGACCGTCTTCGGGTTGTCCCCCCGCGGGTCGGTCGAGACGGCGACGATCTGGAGCTTGTCCGCCTTCGGCCCGAGCAGCGCCTGGGCCGTTTTCAGGTGGCTCACGATCAGCGGACAGACGTCGGGGCAGTGGGTGTAGATGAAGGTCACCAGCACCGCCTTGCCCTTGTATTCGCGCAGGTTGACGGGTTCCCCGAGCGAGTTGTCGAGCGCGAGCGGGGCCGCCGGTTTCGGCGGCGACGCTTCGGCGCCGGCGAACTTGGCGTGGCCACCGGCATCGGCGCTCGCGTCGGTGGTCGAGTCCGACCCGCTTCCCCCGCATCCCGCGGCCACCAGCACCGTCGCACAGGCCAAGATGAGCGCCGGCAGGAGCCGCCTATGCCATTTGATCTTCTTATCCATCCGTCGGCGGACGAGCCAGACCATGCAGCATACGAGGACGGGGTCGCCGGCGGTCAGGGGGTCGTGATCAGGCAGTTGTCCGCGTCCTTCATTACGAGCGGATGCGTGTTCGGGAACGCCTTCAGCAGGGCGTCGGCGATCAGCCGCCCGCGTTCGGCGTAGCCGTGAGAGGTGAAATGGATCCCGTCCGGGATGTACCAGTCGTCGTGCACGGCCGAGGCCCAGTCATAGACCCGCATGTAGGGGTAGTAGTCGCACGCTTCGCGCAGCGCCCTGTCCCAATCGCGCATGTTGGACTCGGCGTAGGGACCGGTCGTCTCCAGCGTCTTCGTGTTCACCCACAGCACCGGTTCCTCGCCGATCGTCTCCATCATGCTTCTGATCCGGTCGTCGTAGCCGAACGATGAGCCGGCGGCGACGTTGGCTGCCTCGTTGGTCCCCATCGCGATCACCCAGCACCCCTTGAAGCCCTGGTTCTTCCAGCCTTCGGCCGCTTCCTGCGCGTTCGGCAGACCTTCGAAGTTCTCGTAGATCGATCGCGCGCCGGAGACGTCGAGGTGGGCGGTCGTCGCTCCGACCCTCGCGTACTGGGCCGCGATCAGCTTGCTCGGCGGGTTGTATTCGGGGTCGACCAGGCCCTCGGAGGTCGAGTCGCCGATGTGGACCACGGCCGAGCAGCTCGTCGCCAGCGGCCCGTTCGCAGCGCGCTTCGCGGTGACGGTTTCCTGGACCCGAGCCGAGCCGATCGCGCTCTCGGCGCTGGTGCCGAGCCCGGCGAGGCCGGCGACCGCGACCGCGAAGACGATCGCGGCGGCGCTGGCCAGCGCCCATCCCTGCGGCGTCACGCTCTCACGCCGGAGGCGGCCGGCGCGCACCTGGCGGTAGAGCCGGCCGAGGGCGCCGTGGCGGATCGGGTTCTCGATGAAGCGCCAGGAGAGGTCGGCGATCGCGAAGGTCGCGGCGACCTGAATGGCGGCGCGCAGCGGCTCGACCGCGTGCAGCCCTTCCGGGGTGGTGAGGACGATGATCGGCATGTGCCAGAGGTAGATCCCGTAGGAGCGCTCGCCGATCCAGCGCATCGGCCGGCAGCCGACGACCTCGCCGATCCGCGCCGCGGGATGGGTCAGCGCCGCAACGGCGAGGACGGTCGCCATCGAGAGCAGGGCGAATCCACCGCGGTAGAGGAATGGCGAGAATTCGCCGACCCGCCAGAACATCACCCCGATCACGACCAGGCCGAGCGCCCCGGCGCCGTCGACCAGGTTGCGGGCGCGGGGGGCGATGTCGGTCCGCAGGCGCCGGCTCGGCCAGACCATCGCCAGCGCTGCGCCGGCCAGCAGCTCGAAGGCGCGGGTGTCGGTCCCGTAATAGACGCGCGAGGGGTCGATCGACGGCTGGTAGAGGACCGCCATCAGGATCAGTGACCCGATCGCCGCCAGCACCGTCGCCCCGGCCAGACGCAGCCGAACGCCGCCGGAGCCCGCCGGCTCGCGGATGAACCTCGTCCCCAGCATCAGCAGGAACGGCCAGAGGATGTAGAACTGCTCCTCGATCGAGAGCGACCAGATGTGGTCGAGCGGCGACTGTTTGAAGCGTTCGAAGTAGGAGGCGTTGTGAATGATCAGCCACCAGTTGTTGAAGTAGAAGGCTGAGCTGATCGTTTCCATCCGGAAGGCCGGGGCCTGGTGGGGCCCGATCAGCGTCACCCAGGCGAGGACGACGATCAGGACGACGAAGAGCGCCGGGAGCAGCCGCCGGGCCCGGGCGAGCCAGAACGCCTTGAGCCTGATCCCGCCGCGCCTGACCTGGTTGAGGAGGATGTCGGTGATCAGGTAGCCGCTGAGGGTGAAGAAGACCCCGACGCCGAGCAGCCCGCCTTCGGCCCAGGGGAAGCCGAGGTGGTAGGCGATGACCGCGAGCACGGCGATCGCCCGCAGGCCGTCGAGCCCAGGCATGTAGCGGCGGCGTTCCTCGACTGGCCTAGGCACCGGTCCCCCTCACCCGAGCATTTCCGCCGCCAGCCGCCCGAGCAGCCCGACCTCGACCAGTTCCGCCTGGCGTTGCTGGAACCGCGACACCATCTCCAGTTCGGGGCGCGGCCGCGTTTCCTGCCTTTGAGGGGCGGCGCTCGGCGTCGATTCACCCGCGAGGCAGCCGAGAATCCCCTGCGCGATCAGCTGCGCGCGCAGTTCGCCCCCGGCCGGGGTCGGGTGCAGCCCGTCCGCCTGCATCAGCTCGGGATGGGCGGCGACCGCGCCGGCCCAGTCCGGCGTCTGGGTGCCGGGCCTCGAGGCGGCGAATTCTTGGACGACCCTGTTCTTGCCGCTGTTGTCGATCCCGTTGACGGTGTATCCGTGGACCGTCGGCACCACCATGCAGCGGTCGCCGATCACGTCGCTGACCTTGTTCAGGTTTTCGGCCAGTATCTGCGGATAGGCCGGGTTGTCGTTGGTGCCGCCGTCGAAGACGATCACCGATTGCGACGGGTCGTAGCTCTGTTCGAACAGTTCGTAGATCTGGTAGCTGTTGGAGCCGCCGACCGCGTCGACCGTGAGCGGGACGCTGGGGAGGTAGCGCCCGAGATAGGGAGAGGTCAGTTCCTCGAGGCTGTCGCCGACGACGAGGACGCCGCCGCCGCCGCTCGCGCTCGCGGGCGGAGCGCAGCCGGCGACCGCGAGCATCGCCGATGCCACCGCGAGCAACACGGTCCTGCGCATCGAATGACTTTTACACTAGGAACATGCACGCAAGCCGGGCAGGGGTGGTCGCGTGCATGGCTCTGGGTGTGGGATTGACGCTCTTCGGGTGCGGCGGCGGCGGCGCCTCCGGCGCGCGCGACGCGACCGTGCGCGCCGCCCCCCGCGGGCCCGCCGAGACCCGGGTGGTCACCGCGAAGGGGTGCGGACGCGATCTGACGCGGCTGATCCGCTCGCTCGACGCCCTCCGCGACCAGCTCGCAGTCGGCCTCACCTACGACCAGTACCTCGAGAACGTCAGGCAGCTGCAGCGCGCCTACCGTGCGATCCCGGTCGAAGTCGAACCGGTGCGGTGCGTGGTCGGCGCCGGAGTCCCGGCCGAGCGGGCGCTGAACCAGCACATCGAGGCGGCGAACGCCTGGGGCGACTGCCTCGCCGAATCGTGCGAGCTGTCCTCGGTCGAACCGGAGATCAAGCGGAGGTGGGCGCGGGCCTCGGTCCTGATCACCGACGCTCAGGAAGGCCGCGCGCGCTAGCCCTTCGGCGCGTAGCGGTGGTGGAGCATCAGCGCGTTGCCGTCGGGGTCGCGGAACATCGCCATGAAGCAGACGCCGCTGTCGATGATGTCGCCGTCGAACTCGACGCCCTTCGACTCGAGCTCCGCGCGCGCCGCATCGACGTCCTCGACGTGGAGGGCGACCGGCACGGTGTTCGGCTGGAACGGGATCCCGATCCGCTCGCCGAGCGCGAGCGCGATCGTGACCGTGCCGGTCTCGAACTCCGCCCCCATCGCCTCGGCGTCATTCTTGCCCCAGACCTTCGAGCGCTCGAGGCCGAGAACGTCAGCGTAGAACTCGATCGCCCTGCCGAGGTCCTGGCTCGGGAGGGTGACGAAATCGACCCCGGTGACGAGCGATGTGGTCGTGCTCACCGCGCGAATGTAGCATCGCTTCCGTGGAGCTCGGCGGCGACACCAAGGCGGTCCTCCTCGCCGCCGCGGCGATGTTCCTCTGGGCGCTGCTGCTCGGCGTCATGAAGTACCGACAGATCCTCGCCTCCGAGGAGGGACAGGCCCACCCCTACACGGACATCGCCCACCGGGCCGCCCTTCTCTACAGCTTCGCCCTCCTGCTGGTCGCCACCTTCGTCGAGCTGAGCGGCTGGGGGACGGTCATCAACCTGCTCGCCGCCAGCGCGATGTCGGTGTTCTTCTTCGCCGCAGTCGCCGGCTACACGTACCACGGCTGGAGACGCGACACCGAAAACCAGTTCCGCGAGCCGGACGGGTCCCTGCGCGGCTTCATGGTCGCGCTGATCGTGGCCGAGATCGGCGGCTGGCTGGCGCTGGTCGCCGGATTCCTCGACGGCCAGATCTTCTGAGCACGGAAGGGGCCGGCTCGGATCCGCGCCTCGACCGAACCCGACGGGGCGCTCGTCCGTAGACAGGGGAGAGCCGACGTTCTACCCGAGGAAGGCATGCTCCCCCACTCCACACACCGCCCGCGCAACCCGATCCTCCTCTCCCTCGCCGTGCTGACCGTGCTCGGCGCCCTCGCGCTGATCCATGCGCCGGCCGGGCAGGCGATCGAATACCCCTATCCGTATCCGGAAGAACCGGCCCCGAGCCCCTCTCCGAGCCCGAGCCCGAACCCCTATCCGACCCCGAGCCCGAGCCCGACCCCGCAGCCGCCCGCGACCGAAACCGGCAGCACGATGCGGGTCGTCAAGGAGGCCCGGAGCAAGAAGCTCGGCCACATGATCCTGACCAACCGGAAGGGCCACACCCTCTACAGCCTCAGCGTCGAGAAGAAGGGCAGGTTCATCTGTGACGTCAGCGCCTGCCTGACCCTCTGGAAGCCGCTGACGGTGCCGGCGGGCGTGAAGCCGGTCGGCCCGGTCCACCTGGGGACGATCGTCCGCCCCGACGGCCGCACCCAGGTCACCTTCCGCGGCCTGCCGCTCTACCGCTTCACAGGAGACACCAAGCCCGGCGACGTCTCCGGAGAGGGATTCCGGGACGTCGGCGTGTGGCACGCCGCCGGGGGCACACACTGACGCCCTACTGCCCCTAGGGCGTTCTAGCCCCCGGCGGCGGGCGGTGCGGTCGCGTCGCCCCCGCCTTCGCCGGGCGCCTCGCGCGCGATGTAGTCCTCGGCGAGCAGCAGGTTCTCCTTCGAGCGCTCGACGACGTTGAGCAGGTCCTGCATCAGGGCGACCTCCTCGACCTGCTCCTTGACGAACCACTGCATGAACTGCTCCGCCCGGTAGTCCTTGAGCTCGCGCGCGAGCTCGAACAGCGCGTAGATCTCCGCGCCGACCCGCCGCTCCTGCTCGAGCGCCATCTTCACCGGCGCCACCCCGTCTTTGTATTTGGTCTCCTGCGACTTGATGTCGGGGATGCGCACCTCCTCGTCGACGTCGAGCAGGTACTGGACCATCATCATCGCGTGCTCGCGCTCCTCGAGCGCCTGCCGGTAGAAGAACTGGGCGAGCCGCGGGAGCGTTTCGGCGTCGTAGTAGACGGCGGCTCCGACGTACTGCTGGGAGGCCGCGAACTCATTCGCGATCTGCTCGTTGAGGGCGGGGGCGAAGCCTTTTTTCTTGGCCATCGGGGGCTCCTTCCTTTCAGCCGTCCCAGCGGAACCCGGTCGCCGCCAGCTTCGGCTCCAGCGGGCTGGTCGGCAGGCCGGGCGGCGGCTCGGCTTCGTTGTAGGGGCGGGGCGCGGTGTCGTTCGGGGTGTCGGGGTGGAAGAGCGAGGCGAGGACCTGGATCTGGCCGCGGCCGACGCCGAGCTCCCACTGGCCGCCGCCGTAGGCCCCGATGCCGTTCTCGGCGCAGTAGTCATAGGTGTCGCAGAGGTCGCGCAGGCCGCCGATCCGCGAGGGCTTGATGTTCACCATCCGCGGCGGCCAGGGCCGCGACTCGATGTCGGCGATCGAGTGGATCGGCGCGTCCCAGGTGAGCCGGTCGCGGACGGGCTCGAGGATCGGCCGGGTCTCGTCGGTGACGTCGGGGTCCTCGAGCCAAGCCTCGGGAAAGGCCTCGATCAGCTTCGCGTAGAGCTCGGGATCGGTCTCGACGTCGACCGGCGTCCCTTTGTAGAAGCCCTTGAGGTCGAGCGAGTCGACGGCGCCGGTCGCGACCAGCTCGGCGATCAAGGCGTCGTCCCAGTCGTTGGTCGGGTCGAGCTTGAAGCGTAGGGTCGGGTAGGGCTCGAGCTTGCGGCGCAGGGTCTCGATCGTCGACGGCTGCCCTTCGCCCGGCGAGAGCCGCATCGAGCAGACGAACTGAACCGGCTGCGGGTCGCGGCGGAGCGCCTCGGCGATGTTGATGCCGCCCTGCCTCAGAGCGAGGTCGAGGGCCGCCGCCTCGAACGCGTAGCGGCGGTAGCGGCGCGAGACCTCGCGTTCGGGCTCCTGCGGGAAGGCGTCGACGCCGCCCATGAAGTCGCAGAACTCGCCGAGGCTCGCGTGCCCGGTGAGGTCGAGGTAGGTGCCGGCGTCGCGGAGGGCGATGTGTTCGAGCGGTTCGTAGATGACGTCCTCGCCCAGCCCCTCCTCGCCCGCGCCCTTGAGGTGGATCACGGTCGTCAGGCGTTCGAATTCCCCGGTCTTGAATTCGAGCCCCTCGAGCTCGTAGCCCTCGACCTCCAGCGGCAGATCGGCGAGGGCGTCGAAGGTGGCCATCGCGGGAACCCTAACGGGCGACGCGCAGCGTCCTCAGCTCGCGGTCGCTGCTGCCGCGCACGTGGCCGCCGTGGGCGACGCTCTCCCTGATGTAGTCGAGCGTCTCGCGGGTCAGCCGCTCGCCGGGCAGGACGTTGGGGATCCCGGGCGGGTAGGCGGCGAGCGACTCGGCGGCGATGCGTCCGACGGCCTCATCGAACGGCACCACCTCCTGCGGGCCGAGAAAGGCCTCGCGCGGCGTCACCTCCGGCTCGCCCCAGGGCGGCGGCGGAGCCAGCGGGGTCTGGGGCGTGGCGGCTTCGGTCGCGATCCGTGCGACGACACCGCGCATCGCGGCCACGAGGCGCTCTCTCGCCGTCGTCGCCGGCTCGGCGAGGCCGAAGATCGCGACGACGACGTTCTCGGAGTGAAGCTCGAGGTCGATGCCCTCGCTGTCGAACGCGGTTTTCGCCAGCCGGTAGCCGCTGGTGCCGGTGCCGCGGACGTCGATCGCGACGCGCAGGGGATCCCAACCGGCGATGCTCGAGCGGCCGGTCAGCTCCGGCCCGAGCACGACGAGCCCGCCGATCTGCTCGAGTTCGTCCCTCGCCCGGGCGATCTCTGCCAGGGTTTCGTCAAGGCGCTCGGCGCCGTGGACCGCGGCGAGGCGGCGGGCGGCATCGAGCGAGCCCGAGAGCAGCGCGCTCGGGCTGGTCGACTCGACGAGGCTGACACAGCGGTCGACCACGGCGGGGTCGAGCCGATCGCCGCCGCCGAGATGGAGCATCGCCGACTGGGTGAGGCTGCCGACGATCTTGTGGGTCGAGGAGATCACGAGGTCGGCGCCGCAGCTGAGCGCGTCCGGAGGGAGGTCGGGGTGGAAGTGGAGGTGGGCGCCCCAGGCCTCGTCGACGACCAGGGGCAGGCCCCGGTCGTGGGCCACGGTCGCGAGGCCGGCGAGATCGGCGCAGGCGCCGAAGTAGGTCGGCGAGACGACCATCGCGGCGACCGCGTCGGGGGTCGCGTCGAGCGACGCGGCGAGTGATTCCGGAGTCAGGCAGTGTGCGATTCCCAGCTCCGGGTCGAGTTCGGGCGCCACGAAGTCCGGGCGCAGGCCGCTCATGACCATCCCATCGATGACCGAGGAATGGACGTTGCGCTGGACGAGGACCCGGTCGCCGATGTGGGCGAGGGCGAGACAGACGGCATGGTTGCCTTGCGAGGCGCCGTTGACGAGGAACCAGGTGCGACGCGCGCCCCAGGCCTCGGCGGCGAGTATCTGCGACTGCTGGAACGGCGTCGGTTCTGGGCCGATATCGACCCCCTCGGTGATCGAGGGGACGTCGTTGCGCAGTCCCGTGTCGCCGACGAGCTCGCGCATCGCCGGGTCGGCGCCGGCACCGCCCTTGTGGCCCGGCACCTGAAAGCGCCCGGGGTCGTGCTCCGCGTAGCCGAGCAGAGCGTCGACGTACGGTGTCGATTCCTGACCCGAAGCGGCCATTGTTGGAGACTAGTGACGATGAAGCACACGCCACACGGCTACTGGCTCGAGGAGGCCGGGGAGCCGGACGCGGCGCCGCCGCTCGCAGCCGACGTCGCCGCCGACGTCGTCGTCGTCGGCGGCGGCTACACGGGGATGTGGACCGCCTGGCACCTGAAGGCGCTCGAGCCTGACGCCCGCGTCGTCCTGCTCGAGGCCTCGACCTGCGGTCACGGCCCGAGCGGGCGCAACGGCGGCTTCTGCAACGTGATGTGGTTCTCGCTCCAGAACATGCGCGAGCGCTGGGGCGATGCCGCCGCCGTTGCGGTCGCCGAGGCCTCGCGTGACGCGGTGGCGGCGATCGGCGAGTTCTGCGAGGCCCAGGGGATCGACGCCTGGTACCGCCACGGCGGCTATCTCGAGGTCTCGACCGCGCCCGCCCAGGACGGGATCTGGACCGAGGCGGTGGATGCCTGCCGCGAGCTCGGGATCGAGGGGGTGGTCGAGGCGCTCGACGCAGATGGCGTCGCCGCCCACTGCCGCTCGCCCGCCTTCCGCGGCGGCGCCTTCTACGAGGACTCGGCGACGGTGCAGCCGGCGCGGCTCGCGTTCGGGCTGCGCGACCGCCTCCGCGCCGTCGGCGTCGACGTCCACGAGGCCTCCGCGGTGCGAGCGCTGCGGGCGGCCCCGGACGGCGTCGAGGCGCGGACCGATGGCGGCACGGTCCGTGCCGGCGCCGCGGTGATCGCGATCGGAGGCGCGGCCGCGGGCAGGCGGGGACCGCTGCGCAACCGGCTCACGGTCACCTCATCTCACATCATCCTCACCGAGCCGGTTCCCGACGTGCTCGAGGAGGTCGGCTGGACCGGGGGCGAGTGCATCACCGACAGCCGGACGATGCTCCACTACTTCCGCACCACGCCGGACGGCCGGATCGCCTTCGGCCTCGGCGGCGGCCAGATCTCGTTCAACGCCGGGCTCCACGGCCGGGTCGAGGTCGACCCCGGGGTGGCCCAGCTGGCGGCCGAGCGCCTGCGGGCCTACTTCCCGGCCCTCGAGGGGCGCAAGCTCACCCACGCCTGGGGCGGCCCGATCGACGTCTCGCCGACCCACCTGCCGCTGGTGATGCCGCTGCGCGGCGGCCGCGCCTTCGTCGCCGCCGGCTACACCGGCAACGGGGTCGGGCCGTCGAACATGGTCGGACGGACCATGGCCTCGCTCGCCCTCGACCGCAGCGACGAGCACTCCCGGCTGGCCTTCGTCGACCCCTCGCCGCAGCGCGTCCCGCCCGAGCCCTTCCACTGGATCGGCGGCAGCCTGATCCGCACCGCGATCATGAGCAAGGAGAACGCCGAGGCGAATGGTCACGACCCCCACCCGGCCGCCGCCACCCTGGCCAGGATCCCCGACCTGATCGGCTTCCACATCGGGCGCTAGGCGAGGGATTCGGGAGGAGCAAGACCCTGGAACCGCGCGTCAATGTGATCACACTGGCCGTGGCCGATCTTGAGCGCGCGCTCGCGTTTTATCGCGATCTCGGATTCCATTCGGAGGGGATCGTCGGGACGGAGTGGACGGATGAGGTGACCGGGGCGAACGGCGCCATCGCAATGTTCGAACTCGACGGCGGCACGATCCTCAGCCTTTACTCCCGGGCCGATCTCGCCAAGGATGCGGCGATCCCGGCTCCGTCTCCCCATAGCGGCGAGTTCAGCCTCGCGCAACTCGTTCGCAGCCGCGGCGAGGTGGACCAGTTGCTGGATAGGGCGGCGTCAGGAGGGGCAGCGGTCACACCGGCCCACGACCGACCCTGGGGGATCTACTCCGGCTACTTCAGTGACCCCGACGGCCACCTCTGGGAGATCATCTGGCATCCGGAAAGAACGCCGTAGGGTAATTGTCGGGCCCAGCGGTGACGATCCTCAGCAGGGGCAGGACGAGGACTCCGAGCACGAAGAAGACCGACAGCGCTCCGAGCAGGTACGGATTGACGTCTTGGCCGCGAACCCGTATTTCCTCGATGATCGCGACGAAGAGCCCGAAGAGGACGAAGACCGTCATCCCGCGCACCAGCTTGACGATGTTGGCGTCGTCGCCGTCGTGCCCGGCGAGCAGCATCGATGCGACGCCTGACGCCAGCGTCGCGATCAGCATGTACCACGTCCACCGTTCCAGGGTCGTGCCCAATCCTTCTACCGAGATCCCCTGTAGCCAGATGAGGTCGGCGCTGAGGAGGAGAGCGGCGGCCCCGACCAGGATGGTCAGGTACCCGAAGGGGGCGATCCCCGGCTGGCGGGCGATCAGGTTGGCGCCGGCGGCCACGGGGAGGGAGATGAACGAGAGGAACACGGCGCTCTCGAGTGCTTTGCCGTAGGCCTCGTTGTCAAAGCGGTCGGACCGCAGGATCGCGACGAGCAGGACCGCGGTGCCGATGCAGAGCAGGACGATTGCGATCCGCGCCAACGACCTGAGGTTGCCGCGTTCCGCCATCCCCGGTCCATCGGCGGAGCGCGGGCGAGGCTTGAACGTCAGACCGGCGTTCGGCCCCCCTCGATCGTCGTTACCAGCGGCTGGTGACGACCTTCTTGCGGGTGTAGAACTCGACCGCGTCGTTGCCGTTGGCGTGGAGGTCGCCGTCCATCGAGTCCTTCCAGCCCGAGAACGGGAACCAGGCTACCGGGGCTGGGACGCCGATGTTGACGCCGAGCATGCCGGCCTCGGCGCCGTAGCGGTAGGCGCGGGCGGCCTCGCCGGATGAGGTGAAGATCGCGCCCGCGTTGCCGTAGCGCGAGCGGTTGAGGAACTCGAGCGCGGAGTCGAGGTCGGGCTCGTCGACGACGGTCAGCAGCGGACCGAAGAGCTCGTCGCGGGCGAGCTCGGACTCGGGATCGGCGACCGCGATCGTCGGCCCGAGCAGGGTCCCCCCGGGCCCCGGGTCGCCGCGTCCGTCGAGCAGCAGCTCGGCCCCCTGCTGCTCGCCGCGCTCGATCGCCGCCGCGACCCGCTCGCGCGACTCGGCCGAGACCATCGGGCAGACGTCGGTCGCGGGATCCGCGCCGCCGCCGACGTTGAGGGCCGAGGCGGCCGCGACGAGCGCCTCGCGAACCTCGCGGCGGCGCTCCTCGTCGCCGACCGCGACGCAGACCGATCCGGCGAGGCAGCGCTGGCCGGCGGCGCCGAAGGCCGAGCCCATGATCGCCGGGACCGCCCGCTCGAGGTCGGCGTCGGGCATCACGACGAGCGAGTTCTTGGCCCCGCCCAGCGCCTGGACGCGCTTGCCGCTCGCGGCGCCGCCCTGGGCGATGATCCGGGCCGTCTCCGCCTTCCCCACGAACGAGACGGCGTCGATCTCCGGCTCCTCGAGGATCGCGGTGACCGCGTCGCGGCTGCCGTGGACCAGGTTGACGACCCCGTCCGGGATCGCCTCGACCGAGTCGACGATCTCGGCAATCAGCGCCCCCGGCCGCGGGTCCTGCTCGGAGGGCTTGAGGATGAAGGTGTTGCCGCACGCGATCGCGAACGGCAGGAACCAGAGCGGGATCATCGCCGGGAAGTTGAACGGGGTGATCGCGGCGACGACCCCGACCGGCTGGCGCACCAGCTCGACGTCGACGCCGCCGGCGACCCCCTCGAGCATCTCGCCCTTGAGCAGATGCGGGATCGCGGCCGCGGCCTCGACCGACTCGATCCCCCGGCCGACCTCGCCGTCGGCGTCGGCCAGGGTCTTGCCCATGTCGGCGGTGACCAGCGCCGCCAGCTCCTCGCGGCGGGCGATCAGGCCCTCGCGCAGCGCCAGCACCGCCCGGGCACGCTGCTGCGGCGGCACGGCGCGCCAGCCCGGCTGCGCGGCGCGCGCCGCCTCGGCCGCGGCACGGACCTCGGTCGCGCCGCTCAGCGGCACCAGCGCCGCCACCTCTCCGGTGGCCGGCTCGACGTCGTCGAGCGTCCCGACCCCGTCGACCTCGGCCCAGGACCCGCCGACGTAGTTGCGGAGCCGTGCCGTCGCGACCGTCGCGCTCATCGCGAGCCGCTCATGCCGCCGCCGCCGATCCGGCGGGGACCGCCATCGTCGTCTCCTGTTCGGGCCGAACCGCCGTCATCTTTTCGGCCCGGCGCTGCTGCCAGGTGGCGAAGCCCATCGCCGCCACCGTGGTGCCGAAGAGGAGCATCGCGATTACGTTGACCTCGACCGGGATCCCGCGCTGGGCGGCGCCGTAGATGTAGAGCGGGAAGGTCACCGTGGTGCCCGAGTTGAAGTTCGAGATCACGAAGTCGTCGATCGAGAGCGCGAAGGCGAGCATCGCGCCGCCGAAGATCCCGGGCATGATCAGCGGCAGGGTGACGAGGCGGAAGGTGTGGAACGGGCTCGCGCCGAGATCCTTGGCCGCCTCCTCGAGGTTGCGGTCGAACCCGATCAGACGCGAGCGCACGACGACTACGACGAAGCTGATGCAGAACATGACGTGGGCGATCAGCAGCGTTTCGAAGCCGAGCGAGAACGTGTTGACGAGGAGGAAGAAGGAGAGCAGCGCGGCGCCCATCACGACCTCGGGCGTCGCCATCGGGATCACGATCAGGAAGTTGGCCGTGCGCCTGCCGAAGAACTGGTACCTGACCAGCGCCATGGCCATCAGGGTTCCGATCACGGTTGAGACCAGGGTCGCCAGCCCGGCAAGCTTCAGACTCGTGAACAGCGCTGAGTTGAGGTCGGGGAGCCCGAACGCGTTGCGCCAGTGCTCGAAGGTGAATCCGACCCACGTGTAGTTGTATTTCCCGGCCGGATCGTTGAACGAGAAGAAGAAGATGACCGCGATCGGGATCAGCAGGTAGAGGACGACGAGCACGGCGACGATGTTCACCGCGTGCTCGCGCAGCCATTTCCAGCTGCCGGCCACTATCTTGCCTCCTCGCCCATCAGGGCCTCGGAGCCGGCGAAGCGGATGTACAGCAGGACCATGACCATGATCGCCGCCATCAGGACGAAGGAGAGCGCAGCGGCCGCCGGGTAGTCGCTCTGTTTCAGGTAGAGCGCCTGGATGACGTTGCCGATCATCTGGTTGTCGGCGCTACCGAGGAACTGTGCGTTGATGTAGTCGCCGGCGGCGGGGATGAAGGTCAGGAGGGTGCCGGCGACGACACCGGGCGCCGAGAGCGGCAGCGTCACCCGCAGGAAGCTCTGGGTCGCGGAGCTGTAGAGGTCCTTCGCCGCCTCGATCAGCCGCTCGTCGATCCGCTCGAGGCTGGCGTAGATCGGCAGGATCATGAACGGCAGGAAGTTGTAGGTGAGGCCGGCGATCACGGCGCCGCCGGTCGCCAAAACGTGGCCGCTCGGCGCGAGCCCCATCGCCTTCAGGACGTCGGTGACGGGGCTCTGGTCGGAGAGGATCGTCTCCCAGGCGATCGTCCGGATCAGATAGGTGGTGAAGAACGGGGCGATGACGGCGAACAGCAGCACGTTGCGCCATCGCCCCGCCTTGAAGGCGATCGTGTACGCGAGCGGGTAGGCGATCACCAGCGCGAACAGCGTCGCCAACCCGGCGTAGATGAGCGAGCGAACGAACTGGGTGTCGTAGAGGCTGAGGGCGTCGGAGTAGTTCTTCCAGTGCCAGTTGAATTCGAGATTGCCGACCAGCCCCGACTCCAGCGACAGTTTCACCATGTAGACCAGCGGCACGACGAAGAAGAAGACGAGCCAGATCGTCCCCGGTCCGAGGAGCAGGTAAGGCGAGAGGCGGCGGCGAACCGCTGTCATGTCCCCATCAGCGGTCCGCCACCGCCCTCATCAGCCGTTCACCACCGAGTTGAACGCGCGGGTCACGTTCTGCAGCTCTTCGGCCGAGATCTTCGGCTGGGTGAAGCACTTTTTGGTGAACTCTTCCGTCGGGAAGATCAGCGGGTTTTTCACCAGTTCGTCCTGGCCTTCTTTTTCGAACACTTCTTTCACCCCTTCGACCGGGGTGATGTAGTTCACGTATTCGGCGATCTGGGCCTGGTTCTTCGGGTCGTAGACGTAGTTCATCCACGCCTCGGCCGCGGTCGGGTTCGGTGCCCCGACCGGGATCACCATGTTGTCCGACCACAGCGAGCAGCCCTCGGTCGGCATCCGGAACTTGATGTTCGGGTTGTCGGCCTGGAGCTGGACCGCGTCGCCCGACCACCCGATCACCGCGACGACGTCGCCGCTGGTCAGGTCACGCGCGTAGTCGTTGCCGGTGAAGCGGCGGATCTGGCCTTCTTCGGTCGCTTCCTTGATCCGGTTGATCGTCTTCATCCACTGGTCTTCGCTCGCTTCGTCGGGATTTATCCCTTCGCAGGCCATGACCAGCGGCACCGTTTCGATCACTTCGCTGAGGAAGTCGACCTTCCCCTTGTACTTCGAGTCGAAGAGGTCGCAGATCGATTTGATTTCGGGCGCGAGATCGGTGCGCACGATCAGACCGCCCATCCCCGTCTGCCAGGGGACGCTGAATTCGCGTTCCTGGTCGAAGGTCGGATGCCGCAGCGACTCGAGCAGGTTTTTTTCGACGTTCGGGAGGGCCGATTTGTCGAGGTTCTGGAGGTATCCGAGTTCTCGCATTTTCGCCGCCATCCAGTCGGTGACGACGAAGATGCTGCGACCGCCCGATTCGCCCTTCGCGAGAAGCGGCTGCATCTTGGCGAAGAAGCCGTCGTTTTCGTTCACGTCTTCGATGTAGTTGACGCTGATCCCGGTCGCCTTTTCGAAGTCCGGAACGGTCTTTTCGTCGATGTAGAGCGGCCAGTTCGAGATCGTGAGGCTGCCCGACGCCTTCTTTTCGAGTTTCACCGTTTCGGCTTCGTCGCTGCCGCCGCCTTCGATCCCGCCGCCGCTGCTGCCACAGGCGACAAGGCCCAGCGCCACCGCGATCGCCGCGACCGCGGTCGCCGCCAACAGCGAGGCCCGTCCGGTCCCCTTCTCACTGCTGCGCATCCAACTCACCTCTCTTGGTCGATGTGAGCTCTCCGTCACCGGAGGCCCCGTTTGCCTCGCTGTTCAAGTTCTCTGTCGCCGACTCGCGCACGACATGCATGTGCTCCGGCTCCCAGGTCAGGCCGACCCTGACGCCGCCGCCCGGCAGCCGCCGCCGTTCGGCCTCGCTCGCGTTCGGGACCAGCACCGTCATCCGCACCCCGTCGCCGAGGTCGACCGCGATCTGGGTCGAGGTGCCGAGGTAGAGCGAGCTTTCGACCGTCCCCTCGACCCTCGGCATCCCGTTCGAGGAACCGCCCCCGTCGAGGCCGTCGATCCGCAGCTTCTCCGGCCGGACCACCGCGTGGCAGCGATCCCCGGGGCGGAGCGATGAGGTTTCGGCGCTCAGGGTCGGGCCCTGGTCGAGGCGGATCTCGCCTTCGGCGGTGACCTTCGCCGGCATCAGGTTGGAGACGCCGATGAACCCAGCGACGAACGTGGTCGCGGGCTGGTCGTAGACGGTCTCGGGGTCGGCGACCTGCTCGACCCGACCGTGGTTCATCACTGCGATCCGATCGCTCATCGTCAGCGCCTCCTCCTGGTCGTGGGTGACGTAGACGAAGGTGATGCCGACGTCGCGCTGGATCCGCTTCAGCTCGACCTGGAGCTCCTTGCGCAGTTTCAGGTCGAGGGCGCCAAGCGGCTCGTCGAGCAGCAGAACCTTCGGCAGGTTGACGAGAGCCCGCGCCAGCGCCACCCGCTGCTGCTGGCCGCCCGAGAGCTGCGACGGCCGCCGCTTCGCCTCCGCCCAGAGGCCGACGCGCTTCAGCTCGGCCTCGACCCGCTTCCGGCTCTCCTGTTTCGCGACCCGCTTGCGGCGCAGCCCGAAGGCGACGTTGTCCTCGACGCTCATGTGCGGGAACAGCGCGTAGCTCTGGAAGACGGTGTTGGTCGGGCGCTTGTGCGGGGGCAGGGCAGAAACGTCATCGCCGTCGATCCGGACCACCCCCTCGGTCGGCTGCTCGAAGCCACCGATCATCCGCAGCGTCGTCGTCTTGCCGCAGCCGCTCGGGCCGAGCATCGTGAAGAACTCGCCCTCTGCGAGCTCGAGGCTGAGGTCGTCGACCGCAAGGATGTCCGCGAAGCGCTTGCTGACTCCGCTGAGCTCGACGCTTGTCTGCCCGTTCTCCATCTATTGCCTCGTAGATATACCCATCGGTGAAACTAGCGCTCCCAGCTGGTCGGCATCACCGGCTCCAATGCTCCCGCCGCCACAGAAGGCGGCGGTCACGTTGGACGGTACGCTCAAGGTGCTTTCCCGCACAAGGGGCGGATATCCCAATTTTCCGGCCCACTCTTGTACATTTTGTATATACGCAATCCCTTTGCTTGACCCATTGACCACTTGAAGGTGAGTCGTTTCGGAGCTAGCGTTGTCCATATCGTCGTAGCGAGTAAGGAGGGTCTTCATGGCTGTTGCGGAGCGTTTGGGCTCTGACACAGGCACAAGTCTGCAGGAGATGGCCAGGCGGCACCTGTGGATGCACTTTTCGCGGATGGGCGCCTACAGCGATGAGAAGGAGATCCCGATCATCGTTCGCGGCGACGGCTGCTACGTCTACGACGAACACGGCAACCGCTACCTCGACGGCCTCTCGGCGCTCTTCTGCGTCAACGCCGGACATGGCCGCACCGAGCTCGGAGAGGCGGCGGCGCGCCAGGTCGAGGAACTCGACTTCTACACGCTCTGGAGCTACGCGCATCCCCGCGCGATCGAGCTCGCGACGCGGCTCGCGTCGCTGGCGCCGGCCGACCTCAACCGCGTCTTCTTCACCTCGGGTGGCTCGGAGGCCGTCGAGTCGGCGCTGAAGCTGGTCCGCAACTACCACCGGATGCGCGGCAACGGCCAGAAGCACAAGGTGATCGCGCGTGAGATCGCCTACCACGGGACCTCGCTCGGGGCGCTCTCGGCGACCGGGATCCCCGACCTCCGCTCCCAGTTCGAGCCCCTGGTTCCGGGCGGGTGCCATGTCCCCAACACCAACGTCTACCGCTGGCCCGAGGACCGCCACCCGCTCTGGGCGGCGAACGCGATCGAGGAGCGGATCGAATTCGAGGGGCCGGAGACGGTCGCCGCCGTGATCATCGAGCCGGTTCAGAACGCCGGCGGCTGCTTTGTCGCGCCCGACGGCTACTTCCAGCGCGTGCGCGAGATCTGCGACCGCCACGACGTCCTGCTGATCTCCGACGAGGTGATCTGCGCCTTCGGCCGCCTCGGCCACTGGTTCGGCTGCGAACGCTTCGGCTACACGCCGGACCTGATCACCGTCGCCAAGGCGCTGACCTCGGCCTACGCCCCGATGGGCGCCGTGATCGCCTCCGACCGCGTCGCGGAGCCGTTCATGGAGGGCGACAAGTCATTCGCCCACGGCTTCACCTTCGCCGGCCATCCGGTCGCGGCAGCGGTCGCGATGGCCAACCTCGACGTCTACGAGCGCGAGGACCTCAATGGCCACGTACTCGCCAAGGAGGGCGAGTTCCGCCAGATGCTGGAGACCCTGCTCGAGCTTCCGATCGTCGGCGACGTGCGGGGCGCCGGCTACTTCCACGCGATCGAGCTGGTCAAAGACAAGGAGACGAAGGAGTCCTTCGACGCGGAGGAGTCCGAGGAGCTGCTGCGCGGCTTCCTCTCGAGTGAGCTGTACCGCAACGGCCTGATCTGCCGGGCCGACGATCGCGGCGACCCGGTCATCCAGCTGGCGCCGCCGCTGATCGCCGACACCGAGCAGTTCGAAGAGATCCACGACGTCCTCCACGACGTCCTCGGTCAGGCTTTGAAGCGAGTCCACAGATAGGGATCGTGGGATGCTCACCGTCCAGAGCCTGCTCGACGAGCTTGGCCTAGACCTTGCCGCGGGTGGGCGCGGGGCCGCGGCCCCGGTCCGCTGGGTCCACATCTCCGAGCTCGAGGACCCGACGCCGTGGCTCTCCGGCGGCGAGCTGATGCTGACCACCGGCATCCCGCTAGAGACTGCGAGCAAGCAGCGTGCGTTCGTCAGCCTGCTCGCCGAACACAACCTCGCCGGGCTCGGCTTCGGGACCGGGTTCAGCCACAAAAAACTGCCGAAAGCGGTGGTGGACGAGGCCGACAAGCGCGATTTCCCGCTCTTCGAGGTCCCCTACTCGACGCCGTTCATCGCGATCACCGAGAAGGCCTTTGCCCGCCTCGTCAACGAGCAGTACGAGGTGCTGCAGCGCGGGATCGCGGTCCAGCGCCGGCTCGAGCGGCTGGTCCTCGAAGAGCGCGGCCTCGAGGAGATCGTCGCGACGATCGCCTCGGCGGTCGGCGGCACGGTCGCGATCCTCGACGGGCGCGGCGACCGCCTCGCCGGCCGCGGGTTCCGGCGCCAGCTCTCGGCCGACGCGGTCAGCGCGATCGGCGACGAAGCGCTCTCGCACACCGGCGACGGCCACCCCTTCGTCCCGACCCACCCGTCCGTCGCCGGCCGCGCCCTCGCCCACCCGGTGATCTCGCCCGGCGGCGGGCCACCGCAGGCCTGGGTGGTGATCGTCCGCGACTCCGGCGGCCTCGGCGACTTCGAGCGGCTGATCCTGCAGCAGGCGGTGGCGGTCGTCGCGCTCGAGCTGATGCGGCGCCGGGTCGCCCGCGAGACCGAGCGGCGGCTTGCCGGCGACGTCCTCGCCGGCGCCCTCGGCGGCCGGCTCGAGGCATCCGAGCTGCGCCGGCGACTGGAGCCGTTCGGGATCGGCCGCGAGGCGGCGGTCCTCGTCTTCGACCTCGACGACCCGGCCGCGGCCGAGAGCGCGCTCGAGCGCGCTCTCGCCGCCGACGCCTGCCCCGCCGTCGTCGCCCCGCACACCAGCGCCGGCCGCGAGCTGCTCTGCGCCGTCGTCGACGCCGCCGACCGCGACCCGATCGACCTCGCCGCCGACGCCCGCCGCGAGCTGATCAAAGAGCGCGGCGCGGTCCGTGCTGCCGCCAGCCGCTCGGCCCCGCCCGAGGAGCTCCGCCACTCCTTCCACGAAGCCCGCTGCGCGCTCGAGGCGACGGCATTCTCGAACGGCAATGAACCGGAGGTCGCCTCCTGGCGCGACCTCGGGGCGTTCACCCTGCTGCTCTCGATCCAGGACGACGACGCGCTGCGGCTCTACTGCGACAGCGTCCTCGGCCCGATCGAGCAGGGGGATGAGGAATACGGCGGCGAGCTGCTGCGCTCGCTCGAAGCCTTCATCGAGCAGAACGGGCAGTGGGAGCGGGCCGCCCGCGAGGTCTACTGCCATCGCCACACGCTGCGCTACCGGATGCGCAAGGTGGAAGAGCTGACCGGACGCGACCTCTCCCGCGCCCACGACCGGATCGAGTTCTGGCTGGCCCTCCGAGCACGGGAGCTTGTCGGCACATGAACTGCATCAATTCCGCCCTCGTGCTCTGCTCCTCCACGGATCCAGGGTTCGCCCGCCGCCCCCGGACGCGGGAGCGAGGGCGCGAGCATTCCGGGGGTTGTGAGCGCGCCCTCGCTGGAGCAGAGGAGGCGGCGATTACAGGAAGGTCGGCGTTCCGACCGAGATCAAGGACGACGAGTACAGGGTCGCGATCACCCCGTCGGGCGTTCGCGAGATGACCGAACACGGTCACGAGCTGCTGATCGAGACCGGCGCCGGGTCCGGCAGCGCGATCCTCGACTCCCACTATGAGGCGCAGGGGGCGACGATCGTCCCCGATGCCGAGGCCGTCTTCGGCGCGGCCGAGATGGTGATCAAGGTCAAGGAGCCGCAGCCGGTCGAGATCGAGATGCTGAGCTCGGACCAGGTCCTCTTCACCTACCTGCATCTGGCTCCGGCGCCGGGTCTGACCCGCGGCCTGATGCAGTCGGGCGTGACCGCGGTCGCCTATGAGACGGTCGAGGACGACCGCGGGCGGTTGCCGCTGCTGGCGCCGATGAGCGAGATCGCCGGCAAGATCGCGACCCAGGCCGGGGCTTTCATGCTCGAGAAGCCGCTTGGCGGGCGCGGAATTCTGCTCGGCGGCGTCCCGGGTGTCGCCGCCGCGAACGTGATGGTGGTCGGCGGCGGCGTCGTCGGCATGAACGCCGCCTTCATCGCGATCGGGATGGAGGCCGACGTCTTCGTCTTCGACAAATCGATCGATCGCCTGCGCGAGCTCGATGTGGTCTTCAGTGGCGGCTGCTCGACCGTGTACTCGACCGTCCTCTCGATCGAAGAGATGCTGCCTCGCGCCGACCTGGTGATCGGCGCCGTGCTCGTCCACGGCGCCAAGGCGCCGAAGGTGATCCGCCGCGAGCAGCTGGCACTGATGAAGCCGGGCGCGGTCCTCGTCGACGTCGCGATCGACCAGGGCGGCTGCTTCGAGACCTCGCGCCCGACCACTCATCGCGACCCGACCTTCGACGTCGACGGGATCATCCACTACTGCGTCGCAAACATGCCCGGCGCGGTGCCGATCACCGCGACCTACGCTTTGACCAACGCAACCCTGCCCTACGCGATCGCCCTCGCCGACGAGGGCGTCGCCGGTGCGATCGAGAAGGCCCCGGGCCTGCGCCGGGGCGTCAACGTCGCCGCCGGCAAAGTCACGCACCGGGCGGTCGCCGAAGCCGTCGGCGAGGAGTACACACCGCTCGAAAAAGCACTTGAGAGATCCAAGGAGGAGAGCCCGATATGAGCAGCACTTACGCCGTAACCAACCCGGCCACCGGTGAGACCGTGAAGGAGTATCCGGAGATCTCGGACGCCGACCTCAAGGCGGCGATCGGGCGGGCCGACGAGGCATCGCGGACCTGGTCGGCCTCCTCGACCGTGGCCGAGCGGGCGGAGCTCGTGCGCAAGGTCGGCGAGCTTCACAAGGAGCGCAGCAAGGAGCTGGCCGAGATCATCGTCCGCGAGATGGGCAAGCCGATCGAGCAGGCGCTCGGCGAGGTCGACTTCGCCGGCGACATCTACATCTTCTATGCCGACAACGCCGAGGACGTGATGGCCGACGAGCCGGTCGCGGGCTTCGCCGGCGAAGGCACGGCGGTGATCCGGCGCAGCCCGTTCGGCGTCCTGCTCGGGATCATGCCCTGGAACTTCCCCTACTACCAGGTGGCTCGGTTCGCCGGCCCGAACCTGGTGATCGGCAACCCGATCCTGCTCAAGCACGCCAACCAGTGCCCGGAATCGGCGGAGGCGATCGCCCAGATCTTCAGCGACGCCGGAGCTCCCGAGGGCGTCTACGAGAACATCTACGCGACCCATGCCCAGGTCGAGGAGGTGATCGCCGATCCCCGCGTGCACGGTGTCTCGGTCACCGGTTCCGAGCGGGCCGGTGCCGCAGTCGCCGAGGCGGCCGGTCGCAACCTGAAGAAGGTCGTGCTCGAGCTCGGCGGCTCGGACCCCTTCATCCTGCTCGGCACCGATGACGTCGATGGCGCGGCGCAGGCCGCGGCCGAAGCGCGGCTCGACAACACCGGCCAGTCCTGCAACGCCGCCAAGCGCTTCATCGTCGTCGACGAGCTCTACGACGACTTCGTCGAGAAGCTGAAGGAGAAGATGGGCGCTTCGAAGACCGGCGACCCCACGGCCGAGGACACCGCGCTCGGCCCACTCTCCTCGGAGTCCGCGGCGGACCAGCTCGAGGACCAGCTGAAAAGGGCGGTCGACAACGGCGCCGAGGTCGTCATCGGCGGCGGGCGCGACGGCAACTACATCGAGCCGACGATCCTGACCGGGATCAAACCCGGCGACGAGGCCTCCCAGGAAGAGTTCTTCGGGCCTGTTGCCCAGGTCTACCGGGTCGGCTCCGAGGAGGAGGCGGTCGAGGTCGCGAACCAGACTCCGTTCGGGCTCGGCTCCTATCTGATGACCACTGACAAGGACCAGGCCGAGCGGGTCGCGAACCAGATCGAAGCCGGGATGGTCTACGTCAACCTGGTCCTCGCCGACAGCCCCGAGCTCCCGTTCGGCGGCTACAAGCGCTCCGGCTTCGGCCGCGAGCTGGGCCGTCTCGGCGCCGACGAGTTCGTCAACAAGAAGCTGATTCGCAGCGCCTGAGAGCCGACTCGCCGCGCCCGGGACCGAACCTGGGGCCCCTCCGGTGAGTTCTTGCATCGCAGATGCAACGACTCACGGGAAAAACGTCCTCTGGTGACGGGTACCCTGCTGCGGTGAGCGGCTGGACGAGGAGAGGCGCCGCGGTGGCGCTGGCCGCCCTCGCCGTCGCGCTCCTCTCCGGGGCGGCCCCGCCCGAAGAAGAAGAGGTCCCGCGCTGTCATGGGCGCCAGGCGGAGATCGTCGGCACCGAAGGGCCCGACAAGCTGACCGGGACCCCGGGCCGCGACGTGATCTACGGCGGCGGCGGCGACGATGTGATCCTCGGCAGCCTCGGCAACGACCTGCTCTGCGGCGGGCCCGGCGCCGACCTGATCCACGGCGGCCGCGGCAATGACCTCGCCGATGGCGGCGCCGGCGACCACGATCGCGTCATCGGCGACCTCGGCGACGACACCCTGCTCGGCGGGCCCGGCGACTACGACGAGGTCGGCGGCAGCCTCGGAATCGACACCGTCAACGGCGGCGCCGGCGACTACGACCTCGTCCACGGGGACTACGGATACGACCGGATGGACGGCGGCTCCGGGATCGGCGATGTCGTCTCGTTCGCGACCGACGTCGCGGCCGGCCGCGACGGCGGCGACTACGTCTCGCTCCGCGAACACCTCGCCCGCGGCGACGGCCACGACCGGATCTACCGGGCCGAGAGCATCGAAGGCTCGCCGTTCAAGGACACGCTGATCGGCAACAAGAGCGCCAACGTCATCGAAGGCGGTCCGGGGAACGACGTCCTGATCGGGGGCGGCGGCGCTGACACTCTGAACGGCGAGCAGGGAAGCGACAAATGCAAGGGTGCGAAGGGCGGGACGGAGTCCTGCGGTCGCGAAAAGGCGCCGAAGGCGAGCGCCTACATCGAACTCGACGCTACGGCGGCGGGGGGCGGCGGCCTGGCGATCGTCGGCGGCGGCGGCACCGACGAATTCACCGTCGCCTTCGACCCGCTCTCCTCGAGCTTCGGCGTCACCACCGGCAAGGGCGTCGCGATCGGGCACGGCTGCCTCCGGATCAGCGCGGTCCAGGTCAGCTGCTCCGCCAACGGCCCGGCCCGCTGGCTGATGGCCGACCTCGGGCCCGGCAACGACAAGCTCAGGGTCGAGGGATCGCTGGCGGCGGTCGAGAACGTCAGGATCGCCGGCGGCCTCGGCGACGACACGATCCACGGCGGCCCCGAGGACGACCTGATCGAGGCCGGCCGCGGCGCCGACCGCCTCTACGGGGGCGCCGGCTCCGACGGGCTGATCGGAAATTTGCCCGGCCCGACCTACCTCTACGGCGAAGGCAACGGGGACCTGTTGGCGGCCGGCGGCGGCTGCGCGGGCGGCGAAATCGTCGGCGGCCCGGGCCGCGACGACGCCTCGTTCGCCGAGACCGGAGCCCATCCCGGGACCCTCTACATCTCCTTCCCGAAGCACAAAGCCTGGATCGACGCGATCAAGGGCTGTCACTCCGTCCGCCTCGACCGCTCGAACGAGGACATGGAGGGATCCTTCGACAACGACGTCCTGATCGGCGACTCGCGACCCAACTCGATGCTCGGCCAGCCCGGCCAGGACGAGTTCTTCGGGAACGGGGGCGAAGACACGATCGACGCCCGCGACGGCAGGCGCGACTTCGTGATCCAGTGCGGGCGCCACCCGGTCGCGCCGGAAGGCCATGCGCTGACCGACTCCTTCGATCCGGCGCCGACGGCCTGCGCCTTCGTCACCCACGGGACCCCGGTCAAGGGACTCGGCGACGCGGCGGGATAGCGCCGCTTCGACTCAACTAGGGTAGGTCGATGGCTGACATTTTCATGGCCAGGGCCCCTCGAGCGGACGAGGCCGCGGCGATAGCGGCGGCGATCGAGCGCTTCCGCGCCGAGACGGCCCCGCCCGCAGACGAGGGGCGGGAGGCGATCGGCCCCTGGCAGCGCGCCGCGCTGGCCGAGGGCGTCAGCGCCAAGAGAGACGTCCTGCAGGACTCAGAAGGAGGGCTGAAATGGCTGTCGTGAAGATCATCGAACTGGTCGGGAGCTCGAAAACGTCCACCGACGACGCCGCCCGGCAGGCGCTGGCCCAGGCCCAGGGCACGCTGCGGAACATCCGCGCCGTCGACATCGTCTCGACCGGGATCCGGGGCGAGAACCTCGACGAGTACCGCGCCCACGTGCGCGTCGCCTTCCTCGTCGAAGGAACGGACGTAGATTGAGCGCGGAGGTCTCGAAGGTCTCGCCCGAGGAGGCCCGCAGGCTCGCCGACCAGGGCGCCCAGCTGGTCGACGTCAGGGCGGACCACGAGTGGGAGGCGGGCCGGATCGCCGGCGCCTCCCACATCGAGCTGTCGACGCTGGCGGAGCGCAGCGGGGAGATCGACCGCGACCGACCCGTCGTCGTCTACTGCCGCGGCGGCAGCCGCTCCGAGATGGCCGCCGAGGCCCTCGCCGGCGAGGGATTCGAGGCGGTGGTGCTCGAGGGGGGCCTCCCGGCCTGGCTCGAGCAGGGCGGCCCGGCCGAGCCGGAGGCAGCCTTTGTCGCCGAGTCGGGGGAGGCGGCGGCGATCCTCCAGGCACGGAAGTCGCCCGCAGGTCCATAAATACCCTAATCCCTGTCAGGTTTTGCTATTTTCTTCGCCGTGGACGTGGTCGTCGACCAAGAGAAGAAGCAGCACGGCAAGGGACGCACCGGGACCCTCGAGAACCCGGAGACCTACGAGAACGTCCCCGGGCACGTGATCCCGATCATCGAGCGCGAGTTCGATGACTTCGACCACGAAGCGGACAGGTTCCTGGGCGGCGAGCTCCCAGAAGAGAAGTTCATCGGGTTCCGCCTCAAACAGGGCGTCTATGGCCAGCGCCAGCCCGATGTCCAGATGCTCCGCATCAAGCTTCCCTACGGCGGGGTCAATCCGGACCAGATGGACGCCTTCGCGGGCGTCGTCGAGAAGTACGCGCCGCTCAACAAAGGCCACATCACGACCCGCCAGAACATCCAGATCCATCACGTCCCGCTGCGCGACGCCAAGGTGGCGATCCGCGAGCTGTCCGAGGCGGGACTCTCCTCACGCGAGGGCTGCGGCAACACGATCCGCAACGTGACCGGCGACCCGTGGGCCGGCGTCGCGCCCGACGAGCTCTTCGACCCCTCGCCCTATGCCGGCGCCTACGTCCGCTACTTCGTCCGCCACCCGACGACACAGCTGATGCCGCGCAAGATCAAGACCTCCTTCACCGGCTCCGAGGCCGACCGGGCGATCAGCGGCATCCATGACATCGCCTTCCTCGCCCGCGAGCAGGACGGCGTCAGGGGGTTCGAGGTCCGGGTCGGCGGCGGCACCTCGATCATGCCCCGGATCGCGCCGACGCTCTACGAGTTCGTCGAGGCCGACAACGGCGACTACCTCAAGGTCGCCGAGGCCGTTCTGCGGATCTTCGACCGCCAGGAGTGGCTGCGCCCCAACCGCGCCCGTGCCCGGATCAAGGTCCTGATCGACAAGATCGGCATCGACGCCTTCCGCGAGCAGGTCGAGGACGAGCTCCAGGGCGAGTGGGTCGAGGATCGCGACTTCGACGTCGAGCGGCTGCGCTTCGACGATGACGAGCAGGCCAACGCGCCGGCGCGGCCGGCGGCGGCCGCCTCGCCCAACGGCGACCGCACCGAGTTCGACCGCTTCGTCCAGGGCAACGTCCAGCCGCAGCGCCAGGAGGGCTTCTCGACCGTCGAGGTGAAGGTCGAGCGCGGCGACCTCACCCCGGAGCAGTTCAGGGGGCTCGCCTCGATCATGCGCGAGTTCACCGGCGGATACGGGCGCAGCACCGTGCAGCAGAACTTCGTCCTGCGCTGGGTGCGCGACGAGTCGCTCTACGACGTCTGGCGCCGGCTCGACGAGCTCGGCCTGGCCGAGGCCGGCGCGCGCGAGGTCACCGACGTCGTCAGCTGCCCCGGGACCGACAGCTGCAAACTCGGTATCACCAGCTCGATGGGCCTCAACCGCGCGATCAAGCAGCGGGTCGAGGAGATGGAGATCACCGACGAGCTGACGAAGGGGATCCACATCAAGATGAGCGGCTGCCCCAACGGCTGCGGCCAGCACCACATCGGCACGATCGGCTTCTACGGCGCCTCGCTCAAGGTCGGCGATCGCCAGATGCCGGCCTACATCCCGCACATCGGCGGCCGCTATGAGGGCGGGGTCGAGTTCGGCAAGCGGCTGAAATCGCGGCTTCCCGCCAAACGCGTGCCGGAGGCGGTCGAGCGCTGGATCCGCCTCTACGAGGCCGAGCGCAACGACGGCGAGGAGTTCAACGCCTTCGCGGAGCGGATCGGGACCGAGCCGTTCGAAGCGGAGGTCAAGGAGCTGACGCTTCCTGCCGAGTTCAGCCTCGAGACCATGCAGCAATTCATCGACTGGAACCGCGCCAGCCCCTACAAGGTCGAGCGCGGGGAGGGCGAGTGCGCGATATGAGCGCCCCGATCGCGGTCAAGCGGGAGGTCGACGCCGAGGCGGTCGCAGCCGAGCTCGAGGGCAAGCGGGCGACCGAGACGATCGAGTGGATGTTCGACACCTTCGGCGAGAGCCACTACATCGCCTGCTCGTTTCAGAAGACGAGCTCGGTCACCGCGCACCTCGCGACCCAGGTCAACCCCGACGCGCGCTTCTTCTACCTCGACACCGACGTCCTCTTCCCGGAGACCTACGAGACCCGTGACCGGCTCGCCGAGCGCCTCGGGATCGACTTCGACCGGTACCACAACATGTCGCTCGAGGAGCAGGCCGCCAAGCACGGCGACGAGCTCTGGAACCGCGATTCCGACGCCTGCTGCGCGATCCGCAAGGTCGAGCCGATGCGCCAGGCCCTCTCTTCCGTAGACTGCTGGCTCGCCGGCGTCCGCCGCGAGGACTCAGCCAGCCGCGCCAAGACCCCCAAGTTCGCCTTGGACAAGCGGTTCGGCCTCTGGAAGCTGAACCCCCTCGCGGACTGGACCGAGAGCGACGTCTGGAACTACATCCACGAGCATGACCTCCCGTACAACCCACTTCACGACCATGGCTACCCCTCGATCGGCTGCACCCACTGCACCAAGCCGGTCGGGCCGGGCGCCTCGCCTCGAGACGGCCGCTGGGCCGGCCTCGCGAAGACGGAGTGCGGGATCAACTGAGGGCGTCACCGCACGCCCGCCCCTAGCACCGCTTTCCTTCCCTTCGACCGATTGGTGAGAATTCTTCGATGACTGAGACGATGACCGAGCTTTCCCTGAGACTTGACGAGCGCCACACCGCCGACTTCGAGATGATCGGCAACGGCGGCTTCGCTCCCCTGACCGGCTTCCAGGGCTCCGCCGACTGGGAGCGGGTCTGCTCCGAGATGCGGACCGCGGACGGCGCCCATATATGGCCGATCCCGATCACGCTCGCGAGCGACATCGAGTGCGAGGTCGGCGACAAGATCGCCCTCTCCAGCGACGAAGGGAAGCCGCTCGGGCGGATCACCGTCGAGGAGATCTGGGAGCGGGACGTGCGGAAGGAGGCCGAGCAGGTCTACGGCACCGCCGACGAGGCCCACCCCGGCGTCGCCGCCATCTACGAGGAGGGCAACCGGATGATCGCCGGCCCGATCGACGTCGATGCGCTGCCGGACCACGAGGAGGCCTTCATGCGGCGCTACAAGACGCCGGAGGAGACCAGGGCCGAGTTCGCCGAGCGTGGCTGGAAGCGGATCGTCGCCTTCCAGACCCGGAACCCGATCCACCGCGCCCACGAGTACCTGACCAAGGCCGCGCTCGAGACCTGCGACGGGCTCTTCATCCAGCCCCTGATCGGCAAGACCAAGGCCGGCGACATCCCCGCCGACGTGCGGATGCGCTGCTACGAGGTGCTGATGGAGAACTACTACCCCCACGACCGGGTGATGCTCGGCGTGAAGCCGGCGAAGATGCATTACGCCGGCCCCCGCGAGGCGATCCTGCACGCGATCGTCCGCCGCAATTACGGCGCCACCCACTTCATCGTCGGCCGCGACCACGCGGGCGTCGGCGACTACTACGGCACCTACGACGCGCAGAAGATCTTCGACACGATCGACCTCGAGGACCTCGGGATCGAACCGCTCTTCTTCGAGCACAGCTTCTGGTGCAACGAGTGCGAGGGGATGGCCTCCGGCAAGACCTGCCCGCACGACGCCGAGGCGCACGTTTTCCTCAGCGGCACGAAAGTCCGCGAGATGCTCGGCAACGGCGAACGGCCGCCGCAGGAGTTCTCGCGCAACGAGGTCGCCGACATACTGATCGACGCATACAAGGAGGACTAGGACCAAACATGGCTGGCGAGAAGGGATTCACCCTCTGGTTCACCGGGCTCTCCGGTGCCGGCAAGACGACGATCTCGAGACTGCTCGAGGGGCACCTGCGGGAGCGCGGCTCGAGGCTCGAGATCCTCGACGGCGACGTCGTCCGCGAAAACCTCTCGAAGGGGCTCGGCTTCTCGAAAGAGGACCGCGACACGAACATCCGCCGGATCGCGTTCGTCGCCGACCTGCTGAGCCGCAACGGCGTGCCGGTCATCACCGCCGCGATCTCCCCCTACGCCGAGATCCGCGGCGAGGCGCGCGAGCTGATGGGCGACCGGTTCATCGAGGTCTACGTCAAGGCCTCGGTCGACATCTGCGCCGAGCGCGACGTCAAGGGCCTCTACGCGAAAGCGTTCGCGGGCGAGATCAAGGAATTCACCGGCGTCTCGGACCCCTATGAGGCACCGGAGAACGCGGAGGTCGTCTGCGACACCGAGAACGAAAGCGCCGAGGAGTCGGCCGAGAAGCTGATCGCCTACCTCGAGCAGCGCGATCTGATTCCGGCCGCCGCCGTCACGGCCTAGGCGGGACCTGCGGCTCGCCGAGGCCGTAGGTCTCGTAGGCGCCGAAGCTGGAGAAGGTCTTGTGGGTCGGCCCGTGGTAGTCGGATGAGGCCGTGGTGATCAATCCCAGCTCGCCGCAGAGCTCGAGCAGGTGCGCCGTCTGCTCCTCGCTGTGGGTCGGGTAGTAGGTCTCGACCCCGTCGACGTCGAGGGCGCGGATCAGCTCGTCGACCTCTCCCGGCTCCGAGATGTCCCAGTAGGGGTGGGCGACGACGGCCGCGCCCCCGGCGGCGTGGATCAGCTCGACCGCCTGCTCGGCCGTAGGCCAGGCCCGGGGGACGAATGCCTTGGCGCCAGGCACCAGGTACTCCTCGAAGAACGGGCCGAGGTCGCCGCTCGCGCCGGCCGCGCGGGCGATGTGGGGACGGCCGATCGAGAGCGCGTCACCGGCCTCGCGCACCGCGTCCTCGAGGTGGATGTCGAATCCCTCGGAGCGGAGCTTCTCGATTATCTCGCCGGCCCGGGTCACCCGCTCGTGCTGGGCGCGCTCGCAGGCCGCCGCGATCGCGCCGAGGTCGACCCAGTAGCCGCAGACATGGAGGTCTTCGGCGAACTCGTGCACGCATGACATCTCGATCGCCGGCACCAGATCGATCGAGTGCTCGCGCGCCGCGGTCATCGCGTCGGCAACGCCTGCGATCGCGTCGTGGTCGGTGAGCGCAAGCGTCGTCACCCCGGCTTCGGCGGCTCTGGCAACCACCTCGGCCGGCTCCAGCTGGCCGTCGGAGACGGTCGAATGGGATTGCAACTCCACCAGCATGGTGGCTGACCCTAGATGAACCCGGGCCTGCGGGCGCGCATATCGGAGTAAGGTCACCGAGTCATTGCCCGCCGAGATGTGTCATGACGGGTGAGGGCTGGGATGGGATGAGATCCACGCTTCAAGCAAGCGCAGCAATCGGCCGCCGCCTACCCGCGGCTCTGGCCGCGTGCGCGGTGTGCCTGGTGGCAGCTCCGGCCGCGTCTGCCGGCGTCTGGCTGCCTCCGCAGGACCTCTCGGCACCTGGGAGGAACGCGACGAACCCCGCGGTGGCGATGGCCGATTCGGGCGCGACGACGGCGATCTGGGAGAAGGACAACACCAAGAACGCGGGTTTTCACGGCGAGGTCGCGACCCGCGAGCCCAGCCAGGGATTCACGGCGCCGGCTGAACTGGTCGGAGGGGTGACCGACCCGCAGCTCGAGATGACCGGCGGCGGCCAGGCGGTTGCGGTGTGGAAGCGACTCGTCCAGCCGCCAGGTGTCTACATGATCCAGGTCGCCGCCAGGCCCCCCGGCGGCGCCTTCGCGGCGCCGGTCAACGCCGCCGAACTGCCGTCGAAAGTGTTCCCGAACGGGCTCCAGATGGCGCTCAACGACAGCGGCGACGTCGCGATCGCCTGGACCCGGGACGACCCCGGATCGGGCGTCGACAAAAGCGCCAGCTTCGTCGAGGCCACGGTCGGTCATGCCGGCGGCGGCTTCTCGGCGGCGGAACACGTGTCGCTGCCGATCGCGCCGCCGATCGAAGAAGAAGAAGAAGGGGAAAAAACGATCCTTCATCTGAACGCGGTCGAACCCTCGGTTGCGATCGACCCCGCCGGCGACGTCGTAGTCGTCTGGCGCTACTTCGATGGGACCCACTCGGTGATCGAAGCCGCGGCACGCCCCGCGGGCGGGACCTTCTCATCACCCGAAGTGATCTCCAGCAGTGCTGCCGACTCCTCCGAACCGGAGGTCGCGATGGACGGGACCGGCAACGCGATCGCTGTCTGGAGCGAGTTCGACGGCGCGGATTCGGTGGTCAAAGCCGCGCTGCGTCCCCCTGCCGGCGGATTCGAACCTGCCGACGACCTCTCCGAATCGGGCGAGAGCTCGTTCGGGCCCGAGATCGCGATGACCCCGGGGGGCCTGGCGACAGCCGTCTGGACCGTGGCCGACACAGGCGCGCTTTCGATCGAGACCTCGAGCCGCCCGCCCGGCGGCGATTTCTCGGCTGCGGCTGAGGTGACCCCCGCGGCCGAACAGTCGGTCTCGCCGGTCGACACCGACCTGAAGATGAACGACGCCGGAGACGCGGTCGTCGCCTGGCCCGGCCGCAGCACGAATGGGCAGCCGGTCGTCAGGGCCGCGATCCGCACGGGCACCGGCGCCTTCTCGGCCCCGGCTGAAGTCTCGGCGTCGAGCCCCGACTTCCTTCACCCGGACGTCGCGATCGACGCCGGCGGCAACGCGACCGTCATCTGGAACCGCTCCGACGGCGCGAACTCGATCGCCCAGGTGGCCGGCTACGATGCCGGCCCGCCGCAGATGCGCGGGCTGTCGGTGCCGGCGGCGGGGATGGTCGGCGTGCCGGTGACGTTCTCGGCGGCGCCTTTCGACGTCTGGCCGCTGGCCTCGACGGGGTTCAACTTCGGCGACGGGACCGGCGCTCCCGGGACCACCGTCTCACATGCCTACTCGGTCCCGGGCACCTACACGGTCACCGCGACCGCGGTCGACGCCGCCGGCACACCCGTTTCGGCCAGCGGCAGAATCGCGATCTCGCCCTCCTACGAGTTCAGAATCGGCAAGTGGAAGCTGAACAAGAAGAAGGGGACGGCGACGCTGACCGTCCATGTCTCGGGTCCCGGCCAGGTTTCGGTCTCGGGCAGCAAGGTGAAGCGGAAGACACGCCACGCCACGACGCCGGGCACGGTGAAGCTGCGGATCGAGGCCAAGGGCAAGGCGCGGAAGAAGCTGAAGAAGAAGGGGAAGGCGAAGGTCAGGGTCACCGTCTCCTTCAGGCCCGACGGCGGCGACCACGCGGCCAAGCGATCGGTCTCGATCGTCCTCAAGAAGCGCTAGTCGCCACCGGCGGCGCGGCCAATAGACTGCCGCGCCGATGTTCGAGAAGGTGCTGATAGCCAACCGCGGCGAGATCGCGATCCGGGTCGCGCGGACCCTGAAGGAGATGGGGATCGGCTCGGTCGCCGTCTATTCCGAGATCGACCGCGACGCGCCGCACGTCCGCGAGGCCGACGAGGCCTTCCTGATCGGCCCCGCGGTGCCGGCCGAGAGCTACCTGAACATCGCCAAGATCATCGAGACCGCGAAGCAGGCCGGTGCCGAGGCGATCCACCCGGGCTACGGCTTCCTCGCCGAGAACGCCGACTTCGCCCGCGCCTGCGACGAGGCCGGGATCGTCTTCATCGGGCCGCCGCCGGAGGCGATCGAAGCGATGGGGTCGAAGACGCGCGCGCGCGAGATCATGGCCGAGGCCGGGGTCCCGATCGTCCCCGGCGCCACCGAGCCGGCTAAGGACGTCGAGGAGGCCCGCAAGCAGGCCGAGGACGCCGGCTACCCGGTCGCCTGCAAGGCTGCGGGCGGCGGTGGCGGCAAGGGCTTCCGGGTCGCGATGACGCCGGACGAGCTCGAGGAGGCGTTCGAGGGGGCGGCCCGCGAAGGCGAGAAGTTCTTCTCCGATGACCGCGTCTACGTCGAGCGCTATCTCGAGGACCCGCGGCACGTCGAGGTCCAGGTGCTGGCCGACTCGCACGGCAACGTGATCCACCTCGGCGAGCGCGACTGCTCGATTCAGCGCCGCCACCAGAAGGTGATCGAGGAGGCGCCCGGGCCGCGGGTCGATGCCGAGATGCGCGATCGGATCGGCAGGATCGCGACCGACGCCGCCGCGGCGGTCGGCTACCGGGGCGCCGGAACCGTCGAGGGGATGCAGGTCGGCGAGGAGTACTTCTTCCTCGAGATGAACACCAGGGTCCAAGTCGAGCACTGCGTGACCGAGATGGTGACCGGGATCGACATCGTCCGCGAGCAGGTCCTGGTCGCCGCCGGCGAAGAGCTGAGCCTGGGTCAGGAGGACCTCGAGATCCGCGGCCACGCGATCGAGTGCCGGATCAACGCCGAGGCCGCCCACAAGAATTTCGCCCCCGCCCCGGGCGCGATCACGAGCTACCGCGAGCCGGCCGGCCCCGGGGTCCGGGTCGACTCAGGGGTCGAGGCCGGCTCCGAGGTGACGCCGATGTACGACCCGATGGTCGCCAAGCTGATCGTCTGGGACGTCGACCGCGAGCACGCGACCCGGCGCATGATTCGCGCCCTCGACGAGTACGAGATCGGGGGCCTGACGACGCTGATCCCCTTCCACAGGGCGATCCTGGCGACCGAGCAGTGGGCAAACGGCGAGACCTGCCGTGACCTGATGGAGGATCGCGAGTGGCTGAAGACGACCGCGCCCGAGGCGGCGCCGCCCGCCGCCACCGAGGACGGCGCTCCGGAGCAGATCTCGCGCGACTACAAGGTCGAGGTCGCCGGCAAGCTCTTCGACGTCACCGTGATCGGCGACGCCGTCGCCGGCGCTGTCGCGGCGGCGCCCGCGGCGGGCGGCCGCCAGGCGCTGAAACGCGAGCGCAGGTCCGGCGGCGGAATCGGCGCCTCGAGCGAGTCGCTGCCCTCGCCGCTGCAGGGCACGGTGCTGAAGGTGGCGGTCGAGGAGGGGGCCGAGGTCTCCGAGGGCGATCTGATCTGCGTGATCGAGGCGATGAAGATGGAGAACGAGATCGTCGCCCACCGCTCGGGGAAGATCACCTCCCTCAACGTCACCGAAGGCGCAGCGGTCTCGAGCGGCGACGTCCTCGCCGTGATCGAGTAGCCCGCTAGCGTTTGCGCGATCTTTCGCGTTCGCGCCGTTCGCGTTCGCGCCGCCGCTCCCGTTCGCGCACTTCGCGCCGCTTCTGGGCCTGGAGGCGCTGCGCTTCCACGCGCGTCAGCGGGAATGGCCCGCTCGGTTCCGAGCACGACCTGCCGGAGCATTCGGTCAGCCGCAGCATTTCGCGGTGGAGGAAGTTTCGGATCGGGAAGAAGTTGGGGACGTTGACAATCGAGTTGAGCTCGTTCGGGTCGCGGTTGATGTTGTAGAGCTCTTTCTCGCCGTCCGGCCAGGCGATGTACTTGTAGGGGCCGAGCCTGATTCCGGAGTAGTCCTTCGGTGGTGCCAGCAGCGACGCCCGCGCGCCGCCGCCTCTCAATTCCGAGCCGCCGCTCCGATGCGTCTGAGACGCGCCGCTCTGGTCGCCCGGTATCGCGATCGCCCCCTGGGCCTCGACGTCGTTCGTTTCGACGAATGACTCGAACAGGATCGGTCTCCGGGTACGCAGGTCGGGGTCGCGCATGAACGGCACCAGCGAGCGCCCATCGATGCTCTTGTCCGCTTCCGCGCCGGCCAGTTGGAGCACCGTCGGGGCGATGTCGATGTTGGCGGCGAGCTCGCCGGTCGAGCTGTTCTTCTTGATCCCGGGTCCCCGGATCAGCAGCGGCAGGTGCGTCGCCGGCTCGTAGGCGAGGAACTTGCCGCCGAGCAGGCGGTGCTCGCCGAAGAAGAACCCGTTGTCGGAGGTGAAGATCACGTAGGTGTTCTGCAGCCTGCCCGCCTGGCTGAGGGCGCCGATGATCTGCCTGACCCCGTCGTCGACGTCGCGCAGCGACTCGAGCATCTTCTGCCAGTAGACGAGATAGGTGTGGCGATCGCGCGGGCTGAGGTGTTCCGCTTCCCTGATGAACCTTGGCTTGTCCTTGACGTTGCCCTCATCGAAGCCTTCTTCGCGGTCGTGCGGCAGCTTCGCGCCGAGGAACCAGTCGTAGTGCCGAGGGGTGGGCTCGGGGCCTGCGGGACGGCGGAAGTCGCCGTGGGGGGCGGTGTAGTCGACCTGCAGGTAGAGAGGCCGATCGGAGGGAGTGGCCCGGATTTCGTTGCTGGCGATGTTGGTGAGCTCGTCGGTGATGTGGTAGCAGGGCTGCCCATTGGCCGGAGCGAACGGGCAGCCGATGTCGTCACGGACCCCATATTCGCGGGTTTCCCAACTCCCCGGATCGCCGAACGGGCCCACGATCTGACCGTTGATGTTGAGGCGGTAGCCGTAGTAGTAGTGCGCCGTGTCTGATTGCTCGACTCCGTAGAAGGACTCCCAGCCCGGAGGCACGACGGCTCCGCTGTCATATGGGGCGTCGCCATAGCCGTTCAGCACCTTGCCGACATGCACCGTGCGGTAGCCGGCCGCTTGCAGCCAGGTCGCGAGGTTGTGCGAGGCGGCTGCCCGGGACATGAACCCGGTGAAGCCGCCGTTGGGCTGGACGTTGCCGCGGACGTTGTTGTTGTGGGCATAGCGTCCGGTCCAGAGGCTGACCCGCGATGGGCAGCAGAGCGGGTACGAGACGTAGTAGCGGTTGAAGGTGATCCCCTTCTTCGCGATCAGGTCGAGCGTCGCCGGCATCGCCCGCGTGTCCGGCGCCCCGGGGTACGCCTTCGCTGCCGCGTAGAGGCCGTCGAGGGTCTGATCGTCGGTCTGGATCAAGACGAAGCTCGGAGGCTGGCCGGAGGCGGCGCCCGCCCGATCGCCGCTGAAGGCGGCAAACAGGATCGCGAGCAGGGCAAAGAGGCCCGCCGTGACGGTCAGGCGGGTGCGTGCTCGCAGCGGAATTTGCCTCGGTTCGTGCATCAAAGCGCTCGCCAGGCCCACAGGCACGAAACACGGGCCGGCCGTGAAGTTGCGAAACGCTATTGGTCGTTCAGGACGCGCCGAGTTTTTTGGCGGCGTCTCGCAACGTTTTTACCGTGGCGCTCGGGGCTTTCCGGCCGTCGAGTTTCTCGCCGTGCCTGTTCACCCAGATCACGGGAACGTTCATTTTCAGCAGCGGGGCGACGTCGGTCTGGTAGCTGGAGCAGATGTGGACCCAGCCTTTCTTGCCGCCGATCCGGCGCGCGCACTCTTTGAAGTGGACCGGTTCAGGCTTGTAGCTGCGCACCTGCTGGGCGGTGACGACGAGGTCGAGTTCGGTCCGCAGGTGGCGCCGGGATACGCCCAGAAGTTTGTCGTCGATGTTCGAGACGATCCCGATCTGGTAGCGCTTGGCGAGCCGGTCCATCGCCGCGTTCGCCTCCCGGAACGGCAGCCAGTAGGCGACGCTGTCGGGCAGGAACTGGGCGCGCGAGGGCTCGATCTCCCAGCCGATCTCGCCGGCGACTTTGACGATCGTCCGCCGCAGCACCTCTGCGTAGAGTTCGTATGAGCCGGCCATGATCTCGGCCTGGACCTCGAGAAAGCGGTCGAGGAAGGGCCCCTCGTCGAAGCTGAAGCCGTCCTTCTCGGCCTCTTTCTTGCAGGCTTCGAGAATCCCCTTCTCCCAATCGATCAGGGTTCCGTAGCAGTCAGTGGTCACCCACTCGATTGATTTGAGGGCGGGAAGGGGCATCGCGGAGCCGCGGCATTATAGGCTGCCGCCCGCGCCGCAGGGGCGCGCCGAAAAATGGACCTCCTCGAGTACCAGGGCAAGCAGCTGTTCGCGAAGCACGGCATTTCCGTGCCGAGCGGTGAGGTCGCCTCCACCGTAGAGGAGGCCGTCGAGGCGGCCGAGCGGATCGGCTATCCGTGCGCGATCAAGGCCCAGGTCCTGATCGGCGGCCGCGGCAAGGCGGGCGGGATAAAGATCGCCTCCGACCGGGCCGAGGCCGAGGAGCACGCCGGCGCGATCCTCGGAATGGACATCCGCGGGCCACGCGGCGAGGGGCCGTTCCGCGTCAACCAGGTCTGGGTCGAGGGCGGCTCCGACATCGCCGCCGAGTACTACGCCTCGGTGATTCTCGA
>DATAOP010000001.1:0-17517 GCA_036265675.1 Solirubrobacterales bacterium | reverse complement strand
CCCGGCACGAGCGGCAGCACGCAGGGCGAGAGGAAGGAGACGATCCCGGCCGCGAGCGCCGCGAGGATCCCGACTCCTGCGGTGGGATCGCTGCTGACATCGGCGATGAACACGACCCCTAAGGGTACTTGCGGCGGAGTTGAAATAGGCCCGGCCGCGGGAGAGACTGCCGCCTCATGGAACTCAACGCGCTGGTTCTCAACTGCACCCTGAAGAAGTCCCCCGAGCCCTCCAACACGCAAGGCCTGATCGACATCGTCACAAGTCATTTCGACGAGCTCGGCGTCGGGCACGAGACGCTCCGTCCGGCCGACTACAGGATCCCGTTCGGGGTCGTCTCCGACATGGGCGACGGCGACGAATGGCCTCGGATCCTCGAGAAGGTCCTCGCCACCGACATCCTGATCATCGCGACCTCGATCTGGTTCGGGGTCCGCAACAGCGTCTGCCAGATGGTGATCGAGCGCCTCGACGGGACCTACAACACGACCAACGACGTCGGCCAGTACCCGCTCTACAACACGGTCGGCGGCGTCGTCGTGACAGGCAACGAGGACGGCGCCCACTGCTGCGCGGAGTCGATCCTGTTCAACCTCACCCACCTCGGCTGCGCGGTCCCGCCGAACGCCGACACCTACTGGGTCGGCAACGCCGGGCCCGGCCCCTCGTTCCTCGAGGCGGGCGGCGCGGACCACCCCTACACGCAGAAGACGGCGAAGTGGATGGCCCACAACGTCACCCACCTTGCGCGGATCCTGAAGGAGCATCCGATCCCGCCCGAAGGCAACACCGTCCCGGGCTGGCAGCCGGACGAGTGCCGCGGCCACGACGACCGGATGCCCGCTGGCCACGTCGGCTGAGACCCAGGCACCGCCGCTCTTCGCGATCGGGCCGGCGGTGCCCGGGCCCGCGATCCGTCGCGGGCTGCTGCTCTCGGTCCCGATCGGCGTCCTCCTCCTGCTCGAGCTCGGCCTCGAACTGGACTCGGGGGGCGGGATCGCGACCGGCGCCCTGCTGGCCGGCTTCGTCGCTATGGACGGGCCAGCGCTGGCCCGCTCCGCCTGGCAGGCAGCGGTGGCGCCGCTGATCGGGCTCGGCGCGGCGCTCGGAGCCCTGACCGCGAACTCGGCGCCGCTGGCGGTGGCCTCGCTGGCGATCGTCGGCGTCATTGCCGGCTACTGCTCGGCGGTTTCGCTGCGGTTTGCGATTGCCGGTCTCAACGTCGCGCTCTCGCTGCTGATCACACAGGGCCTTCCGATCAGCGCCGCGGACGCTCCGGAGGCGCTCCTCTTCGGGACCCTGGGAGGGCTTGCGCAGGCGACGTTCTCGCTGATCGTCTACGCGGCAGGCGAACGCGCTGCCGACAGTCTCGAGGACCGCTGGAGCACATCAAAGGCGGTCGCCGCCCTCCGCGCCAACCTGACCCCGCGCTCGCAGAGCTTCCAGCACGGCCTCCGGCTCGGCCTCGCGCTCGGGGCGGCCGTCGCCGCCTACTGGCTGATCGGGATCGAAGAGCACGGCTTCTGGATTCCGCTGACCGTCCTCTTCGTCCTCCGGCCCGACTACGACACGACCTTCGACCGTCTGGTGCTGCGTGCGGTCGGGACCGTGGCCGGCCTGGTGATCGCGACCGCGGTCTCGGAGTGGCTGGCCGGCGACGGGATCGCGATCGCGATCGCGCTGACGATCTCCGCCGGATTCGCCTACGGGATGCTCCCTGTTCAGTACGCGCTGTTCACCACCGCGGTCACCAGCTTCGCGGTGCTGCTGGCCGACACCCTCGGCGACCCGGCGCTGCTCGATGCCGAGGAGCGGGGCGCTGCGACCGCGATCGGGATCGCGATCACCCTCGTCATCTTCCTCCTCTGGCCAAGCCCGGCGGGGGTCGATTCGGGCTGGGGCCGGTTCGTGAGCTGGACGCACCGGCTCCGCTTACGCTGACGATCCGCTCAACTCTGTAAATTTCCTGGCTGACCAGCCAATCAGCTTTAGGGAGTCACTTTGAGCAACCGCACGTTCGTGATCGGGGTCGGGATGACCAAGTTCGAGAAGCCCGGCACCAAGGAGGGCGATTACCCGGATTGGGCCAAGGAGGCGGGGGAGAAAGCGCTGTCGGACGCCGGAATCCCATACGAGGACGTCGAGCAGGCCTTCGCGGGCTACTGCTACGGCGACTCGACCTACGGCCAGCGGGCGCTCTACCAGCTGGGCCTGACCGGGATCCCGGTCGTCAACGTCAACAACAACTGCTCGACCGGGTCCTCGGCGCTGTTCCTCGCCCGCCAGGCGGTCAAGGGCGGCCTCGCCGAGTGCGCGCTCGCGGTCGGCTTCGAGAAGATGGAGCCGGGCTCTCTGGGCGTCAAGTACACCGATCGCACCAACGCCCTCGACAAGCACGCGATGCGGATGTTCGAGATCCGCGACCCCGAGCAGTCGCCGCCGGCGCCGCAGATGTTCGGCAACGCCGGCCGCGACCACATGGAGAAGTACGGGTCGAATCCGGACCACTACGCCTGGATCGGGTGGAAGAACCACAAGCACTCGGTCAACAACCCCTACGCCCAGTTCCAGGACGAGTACACGATCGAGGACATCAAGGCGGCGAAGATGATCCACGACCCGCTGACCAAGCTCCAGTGCTCGCCGACCTCGGACGGCTCGGCCTGCGCGATCGTCGCCTCCGAGAGTTATGTCGACTCGCACGACCTCTGGGGGCAGGCGATCGAGATCGTCGGCCAGTCGATGATCACCGACCTCTCCTCGACCTTCGCCGCGGACACCGACTGCATGAAGATCGTCGGTTCCGACATGTCGAAGACCGCGGCCGAGCAGGCCTATGCCGAGGCCGGGGTGGGCCCGGAGGAGGTCGACGTCTGCGAGCTGCACGACTGTTTCAGCGCCAACGAGCTGATCACCTACGAAGCGCTCGGCTTCGCGGGGGAGGGGGAGGGTCACAGGTTGGTCGAGGAGGAAGCGACCACCTACGGCGGCGAGGTCGTCGTCAACCCCTCCGGCGGTCTGATCTCGAAGGGGCACCCACTTGGAGCGACCGGGCTCGCGCAGTGCTCGGAGCTCACCTGGCAGCTTCGCGGCGAAGCCGACAGGCGCCAGGTTGACGGGGCCAAGGTGGCCCTGCAGCACAACATCGGCCTCGGCGGCGCCGCCGTGGTCACCGTCTACAAGCCGGCGTCCTGAGGGACGCCGAATCGAGGAGGTCAGGATGGCAAAGGAGCGGCGGTCACTGAACGGGAAGGTGGTGGCGATCACCGGCGGTGCGCGCGGGATCGGCAAGGCAACCGCGGCGGCTCTGGTCCGCAAGGGGTGCCGGGTCGCGATCGGCGACCTCGATGCCGGTCTGGCCGAGGAGGCCGCCGGCTCGCTCGGGGGCGGCGTCGTCGCGCTGCCGCTCGACGTCACCGATCGCTCCTCGTTCACGGCCTTCGTCGACGAGGCGGAGCGCCAGCTCGGCCCGATCGACGTCCTGATCAACAACGCCGGGATCATGCCGGTGACCGAGTTCGTCGAGGAGGGCGATGACTCGATTCGCCGCCAGCTCGACATCAACCTCTACGGCGTCATCGTCGGCTCCCAGATCGCGATCGAGCGGATGCGGCCGAGGGGAACCGGCCACATCGTCAACGTCGCCTCCTCGGCCGGCAAGGTCGGCGTTCCGGGCATCGCCACCTACGTTGCCACCAAGCACGGAGTGGTCGGGCTCTCGGAGGCGATCCGGCAGGAGCTGCTCGGCTCCGGAGTCGACGTCTCGGTCGTGATGCCGGTCCTCGTCAACACCGCGCTGACCGAAGGCCTCTCCTCGAGCTGGGGCGTCAAAGAAGTACAGCCCGAGGACGTCGCCGAGGAGATCATCGACGCGCTCGAGCTCAACCGCTTCGATGCCTTCGTCCCGCGCTCGCTGCAGGCGACGTTGGTGATGGGCGCGCTGATCCCGCGCCGCGCCCGCGAGGCGGTTCAGCGCTGGATGGGCGTCAACAAGGTGATGGAGATCTCGGACCCGAGCAGTCGCCGTGCCTACGAGGATCGGGCGGCCGCGAGCCGCGCCGAGGGCGGCGCTTCCGAGACCGACGCCGCCGAGCCGGCGCCGGCGCAGCGCGACGCGGCCTGAGCATGGATTGAACGATTCGCGCAATCGCACGTAGTCTCTTCCCGAAAGGAGCGATCCATGGGACGTATCTACGACGCGACCTGGGGGCGGGCGTTCTCCGCCCTCTACGACCGGCTCACGAAGAAGACCGAGGAAGCGGGGCTGCGCGAGATGCGGCGTGAGACGCTCGCTGCCGCGAGCGGGCGCACGATCGACATCGGCGGCGGCACCGGCGCCAACCTCGGGCTGTATCCCGACGCGGTCACCGAGCTGGTGCTGGCCGAGCCCGACCCGCACATGGTCAAGCGCCTGCGGCCGCGGGTTTCCGAGGCGGGAATCGACGCTGAGGTCGTCGAGGCGCCCGCCGAACGGCTGCCGTTCGAGGACGCGAGCTTCGACACCGCCATCTACACGCTGGTGCTCTGCACGGTCCCCGACCAGGCCGCGGCGCTGGCCGAGACCGCGCGGATCCTGAAGCCGGGCGGCAAGCTCCTGTTCGTCGAGCACGTTCGCGCCGACGACCCCGGCGTGGCGCGCTGGCAGGACCGCCTCCACGGGCCCTGGAAGTTCTTTGCCGACGGCTGCCACTGCAACCGCGACACGCTGACCGGCATCGAGGCCGCGGGATTCACGGTCGAGAGCGCCACCGACGACGAAATGCCGCAGGCGCCGCCCCTGATCAGGCCGCTCATCCGCGGCAGCGCCGTCGCGGGCGCGGCCGCCGCTCAGTAGTTTCTGGCCCGTCCCGTCGAGCGACGCAGAAAGGGCCCCACATGGCGATCGACCAATCAAAACTCGGCCAGCACGTCCAGGAGATGATGCAGGAGATCGAAGACGATCAGGAAATTCCCGACAACGCCGAGATCGGGAGGATGATCACGATCGTCGAGGTGGTGACCCCCGACGGCGAGTTCTCGAACATCCGGATGAGCTCGAACGCGAGGCCCTACGTCGCACTCGGCTTCCTCGAGGTGGCGAAGGAAGTGCAGATGCGGATGATGATGGGCGGCTAGGGCCCGGTTCCGCCGCCCCTCACGCCCAGCCAACGCACGATAATGACGGTTATGTGAACTCGGGCTAGGCCGCGGCGTCGATCGCTTCTTCGAATTCGCCGAGCGACCCGAGCGTCCCCAGCGGTTCGAGCCCGTTCGTTCCCGGCCCTTCAATCGCAAATGACGGCGTCCCGCCGAATCCGAGCCGTTCCGCTTCGCCGGTCGTCCGCTTCACCTCGTTCTTCGCGGCGGCGCTCCTTCGGTCGCGGTTCCAGCGCGGAATGTCGACGACCTTCGCGCCCTTCGCGATCGAGGTCAGAAATTCTTCAGTTACGTAGCCGGTTTGCTCGATTCCCTGGTTCTTGTAGAAGAGCTCGATGAAGTCCCAGCCGCGGTTCTGCTCCCCGGCGGCGATCGCCGCCGGCGCCGCCTCGATCGATTCCGGCCCGAGGATCGGGAAGTTGCGGAACTCGATCCGCGCATCGCCGCTGCGGACCTTGTTCTGGATCAGTTCCGGCAGCACCTTGACCGCGAAGTCCCTGCAAACGGGGCATTGAAGATCGCCAAACTCAACAAGCTTCACCTTCGCGGTCGGCAGCCCGAGCGTCAGCCTGTGCTGCGGGATGTTGGCGAGCCCGGTTTCGACTTCGGCGACGTTCTCGAGTTCGGTGTCGCCGCCACTGGTCCCGCTCTGGCTGACGACGACCGCGACCACGACCGCGACGATCGCCAGGAACACGGCGGCGCTGCCGAGCTTGATCAGCCGCTGTCGCCGCGCATTCTCGGCCGCCTCGCTTTCGCGCTGCAGCCGTTCCTCGCGCCGCTTCTCTCGATCCTTCTTCGCGCTCATTGTGGCCTTCCCGTGTAGTGCAGCATCCGGAAAGCATTCAGCCCGAACAGGATGGTCATCAGGATCGCGCTGATCACGCACCACTGGCAGATGGCTTCGATCACGAACAGCTCGAGGTACGTGAGATAGAGGCTGAACCCGAAGCCGGCAAGCGAGAGTGCGAATCCGCCCATCCGTGCGCCGTCGCCGGGCAGCAGCGAGGTGAGCAGCAGCAGCACATAGCCGACGATCCCAATCACCGCGACGTTGATCCCCGCCAGGTCGGAGTACTGGCTTTCGGCCACGGTCTCGCAGCCGCCACCGCCGGCGAGACAGGCGGGCGCGCCGCCGCCGGACTCGGCGAGCGCGATATAGGTCGCGACGCCGATCCCGAACGCGGCGACGAACGTCGTCACGGCTCGCAGGGTCCCCTCGCTTGGTGCCGACATCGATCTCAGCCTAATTCTTCTGCCTGTATGCAGGCCAAATGCCGATCTCAACGGGCCCTGAACATGCGCTTGAGCCGGCCTGCGCCGCGGCCGGGCCTCTGCGGCGTATCGAGCTGGTTTGCCTGGTCGGAGTCGATCGTCAGGGTTACGGCGCGTTCCGCGGTTCGCGCCACCTCGGGCGCATCCGCGAACCGCGTCCTCCCGTCCGAGCCGCGGAAGACGACGCCGTCGAAGATGTTCTCGCGCCGGTTGTCGAGCATTTCGACGACGCGGCCGACCTCGACCCCGTCGGACCCGTAGACGGGCGTGCCGCGCGGCACCGCCATGTAGTGGATCGGGTGGCCCTCGTCCATCGAGATCGAAGCCTAGATGATGAAATCGGCGATCTCGCGCGAGAGCTTTCCGCCCTGCCAGGCGAGTGGCGACTCGCCCTCCTCCTCGCCGATCAGCCGCGCCCGCGGGAGACGCTCGGCGTAGGCCTCGGCGACCGCGCGCGGGTGACCGGGGTCGGCCTCGTCGTGGCTGGCGACGACCAGCGCCGGCACCTCCAATGACTCGAGCTCGTCGAGCGTCTCGAATGGGCGCGATCGGGCGACCTCGCGAAGCGGATCGACGAGCGCCTCGGGATGGCGGTGCAGCAGCATCCGTTCGCGGGTGATCCGGGCGACGATCTCGCGCCAGCCGGGGTCGGCTTCCCCGTGCTCGACGACGTAGGCGACGAAACCGTCGACCCCGTCGTCCCGGAGCGCGTCGGCGAGCCCGTCCCAGTACTCGATCCGCCCCGTGGTCAGGCTGGCACCGCCGGTGTAGACGGGGCCGATCACGACCAGGCCCGAGAGGCGCTCGGGATGGCGAAGCGCGTAGGCGACCGCCGTATGGGCGCCCATCGAGTGGCCGCCGAGCACGAACTCGCCCTCGCCCACGGTCGCGGCGACGACCGACTCGAGATCGGCGACCAGCTCCGGGTATCCATAACCCCGGCCCGGGGGCGCCGCGTCGGACTCGCCATGGCCGCGGGCGTCGTAGGTGACGACGGTGCGGCCGGCCCGTTCCAGCACCCTCGAACCGTGGACGACGTAGCGCCGGGTCGCGGTGATCCCGTGGCAGAGGACGATCGCCGGGCCGTCGCCGCCGTGCTCGCCCCGAATCGTCAGCCCCTCGCCGGCCGTGAACTGGACCGGCTCGGCGGCCATCAGCCGACCGCGGCCAGCGCCCGCTCGATATCGCCCACCGACTGGAAGCTCGCGCCGGTGCGCGAGATGTGGCGCCGGCGCACGATCCCCTCGCCGTCGACGATGAAGATCGAGCGCATGACGTAGGAGCCTCCCGAGGTGGTCGGCAGGCCGACAACCTTGGCCAGCGGCGACGCCCAGCCGACGACCCCGTAGGCCCTCGACACCTCGAGGTCCTCGTCGGCCAGCAGCGGCACGTTGAGCTCTTTCTCCTGCGTCCAGCGCTCGTGCGAGTCGACCGATTGGGGCGAGATCCCGATCACCTCGGCGTCGAGCCCGTCGAGCCGATCGGCGTTGTCGCGGTAGGAGCAGAACTGGGCGGTGCAGACCCTGGTCCTGTCGCCCGGGTAGAAGGCGATCACGAGGTTGCCGCCGCGGTAGTCGGTGAGCCGGTAGGTGCGCCCACCGGTGCCGGGCAGCTCGAACTCGGGTGCCGCGTCGCCGACCTCGACCTTGGCCATGGCGAAATCCTAGACGCCGGGCTTAGCCGCGTTCGATTTCGACGTGTTCGATCAGGACCGTCTGTTTGGGCGTTTCGCCTTCGACCGGCACTTCGCCGATTTCTTCGACGACGTCGATGCCGTCGCTGACGTTCCCGACCAACGCGTATTCCGGCGGCAGGCCGGCTTCGGCGCCGGTGACGACGAAGAACTGGCTGCCCGAGCTTCCGGCCGGGTCGGTACCGCCCTTCGCCATCGCGACGACCCCCTTCGTGTATTTGAGGTTCGCCGGCGGCTTCTCGACGACCGTGTAGCCGGGGCCCCCGGTCCCGTTGCCCTGCGGGTCGCCGCCCTGGATCACGAATTCGGGGACGACCCGGTGGAAGTCGAGGCCGTCGTAGAACCCTTCTTCGGAGAGGAAGACGAACGAGTTGACGGTTTTCGGCGCCCGCTGCGAGTCGAGCGCGATGTCGAAGGTCCCGCAGCTGGTTTCGACCACCGCGGTCAGTTCTTCGCCCTTCTTCACCGTCTGCTTCGGGGCTTTGAAGCTGACGTTCTTGGGCTGTGGGGGTTCGACTTCCTGGCACCCGGACGCGCTGCTCGAGCCGGAGTCGCCGCCGCTGCGGCCGATCAGGATCGCGGCGACGATCGCGACCGCGAGCACGGCGAAGACGCCGAGAATGATCAGTCGCTGGTCGACCTGGCGCCCCTCGCTTCCCTCGCCCTCGCTCATCGGCGGCGAAGCCTAATTGGAATGATCGGTGCGTGTCGGAGCAGTCGACTCCACCCTCCAGGCGAATCCGCGCCGTCGGCCGCGCGGTGAGCAACGTCGCGGCCCGGGCGCCGTGGCTATGGCCGCTCCTCCGAGGCCCGGTGCGTCGGTACTTCTCCGAGCTGGCTGTTGGTTGGGACGACCGCACCGGCGCCGGCGGGGTCGAGCACCTCGAGCCGCTCGCGGCGGCCGTCCTCCACGTCTCCCCCGCCCCGGAGCGGGTCCTTGACGTCGGCTGCGGCACCGGCGCCGGCACGCTGTTCCTGGCTCGCGAGTTCCCGCAGGCGCGGGTGCGCGGAGTCGACCTCTCCGAGGAGATGGTCCATGCAGCGGTCGCCAAGGTCGGGCTCGACCCGGAGGGGCGGGTCGCCTTCAAGGTCGGCGACGCCTCCTCCCTCCCCTATGCCGAGGACTCGTTCGACCTCGTCGCCCAGCTCAACATGCCGCCCTTCTTCGCCGAGCTCGCGCGGGTCCTGCGCCCCGGCGGCCAGGTGATCGTCGCCTCCAGCTGGGGCCCGGAGACGCCCTTCTACACCCGTCCCTCGCTGCTGCGCTGGAAGTTCCTCCAGCACGGGATCGAGCCGGTCGAGGTCGGCGATGCCGGTCGCGGCACGTTCTACGTGGGCCGCCTTCCCAAGCGCGACTAGGCTGCTTCGCGATGGAGTCAGCGGGCATGCCCCTGGTGCTGCTGGTCAACCCCTCCGCCGCGGGCGGCAGGTCGCTGAAGCTCCTGCCCCGGATCGAGTCGGCCCTCGACGAGCGCCACGTCGCCTTCCGGGTGCTGAGGACGAGGGACCTCGAGCACGGCGTCAACGCGGCGCTGCGGGCGATCGAGGCGGGAGAGGTGCCCGTGGTGGTCAGCGGCGACGGCCTGATCGGGGCGATCGGCGGCGCGATGGCCGGAGCCGAGACGCCGCTCGGGATCATTCCGGGCGGGCGCGGCAACGACCTCGCCCGGGTGCTCGGAATCCCCGACGAGCCCGAAGGGGCGGTCGAGGTGGTCGTCGCCGGCCACTCGCGCCTGATCGACGTCGGCGAGGCGAACGGCAGCCGCTTCCTCGGCATCGTCAGCGTCGGCTTCGACTCAGAAGCAAACCGGCTCGCCAACGAGAGCAGGCTGTTCAGCGGCAGCCTCGTCTACGCCTACGCCGCGATCCGGACGCTGGTCGGGTGGAAGCCCGCCAGGTTCACGGTCAGGGTCGACGAGGAGCGGATCCGGTTCACCGGCTACTCGGTCTCGGTCGCCAACAACCGCGCCTTCGGCGGCGGCATGTTCGTCGCCCCCGATGCCGAGCTCGACGACGGGATGTTCGACGTGGTGATGGTCGGCGAGGGCGGCAAGCTGCGGTTCGCGGGTAACCTGCCGAAGGTGTTCAAGGGAACCCACGTCGATCTCGACGAGGTGCGCGTCTTCCGGGCTCCCCACCTCGAGCTGAGCGCCAGCCGCCCGATCCCGGTCTACGCGGACGGCGAGCACCTGACCGAACTGCCGGCGGCGCTGCGGGTCCTGCCCCGTGCCCTCAGCGTGATCGTGCCCCGGCCCCAGACCGAGGGCTGAGTTGAGCGCCAGCGGGCGCAACGGGGCGGCGTTCGGCGCCAAGCGCGCGGTCGCGCGGGCGATCGGGGCCGCCAGCCGCGCAAGCGGCCGTGGCGGCGGGACCACGCTGCCGGGACGAGTGCTGCTGCGGCTCGCGCCCGACGCGATCTCACGTCTCGGCTCCGGCCTCGATCGCGGCATCAGCCTGATCAGCGCCACCAACGGCAAGACGACGACCGCCGGAATGATCGCCGCCGTGCTGGAGGCCGAGGGCCGCGCTCCGGTCCACAACCGCGCCGGCTCGAACATGACCTGGGGAATCGCGACGGCGCTGCTCGAGCAGGGCGGCAGCGAGGGCCTGTTCGAGGTCGACGAGGCCTGGCTGCCGAAGGTCGCCGCCCAGCTCGACCCGACCCTGATCGTCCTCGGCAACCTCTTCCGCGACCAGCTCGACCGCTATGGCGAGATCGAGATCCTCGCCGACGAGTGGGCGAAGACCGTCGCCGGCCGGGTCGGCCGCACCCGGTTCGTGCTCAACGCCGACGACCCGCTGATCGCCGACCTCGGTCGCGACACCGAGGAGCGCCGACGCGAGGGCGTCGCCTACTTCGGGATCGAGGACCACTCGCAGGCGCTCCCCGAGCTCCAGCACGCCTTCGACGCCAAGCACTGCCGCCGCTGCGGCCACCCGTATGCGTACGAGCGCGCCTTCGTCGGCCACCTCGGCCACTACTCGTGTCCGAACTGCGGCGCCGAGCGCCCGGCCCCGGATGTCGCCGCGACGGCGATCGAGCTGCACGGGATGGAGGGATCGACGGTTGCGGTCCGCACGCCGGCGGGCGAGCTCAGCCTCGATCTCCCCCTCCCCGGCCTCTACAACGTCTACAACGCCCTCGCCGCGATAGCCGCCGGGCTCGAGCTGGGCGCTGCGGCGTCCCGGATTCCGGCGGCGCTCGCCGGCGCCAGGTCGGCGTTCGGGCGGGTCGAGACGATCGAGATCGCCGGCCGGCGGGCCTCAATCCTGCTGGTCAAGAACCCGGCCGGGACAAATGAGGTGCTGCGGACGCTGCGGCTAGAGGACGACGGCGGGCTCGACCTCTGGATCGGCCTCAACGACCGCATCGCCGACGGGCGCGACGTCTCCTGGATCTGGGACGCGGACTTCGAGCTCCTCGCCGACCGCGTCCGGCGGGTCACCTGCGCCGGGACGCGGGCGCCGGAGATGGCGCTGCGGCTCAAGTACGCCGGCTGGCCCGAGGAGGCGATCGAGGTCGAGCCGGACATCGAGCGCTCACTTGACGACGCCGTCGCCGCGGCCCGCGATCGTCTCTTCGCCCTCCCCACCTACACCGCCCTGCTCGAGCTGCACCGCCTCCTCTCCTCGCGCGGCCTGGCCAAGGAGTTCTGGCGGTGAGCGCCGTCCTCTGGCACGACCTAGAGTGCGGCGGATACGCGGCGGACCTCCCGCTTTGGGAGCGTCTCGCGGCGGAGGCTGGGGGGCCGATCCTGGATCTCGGCTGCGGTACCGGCCGGGTCGCGCTCCACCTCGCCCGCCGCGGCCACCGCGTCGTCGGGATCGACGTCGATGCCGGGCTGGTCGCGGCGACGAACGAGCGCGCCGGCGGGCTGCCGGTCGAGGCGGTGACCGCCGATGCTCGCGAGTTCGAGCTCGCCGAGAGGTTCCCCCTGGTCCTGGGCCCGATGCAGCTCGTCCAGCTTCTCGGCGGCCCCGACGGCATCGCGCGCTGCCTCGGTCGGGTCGCCGCGCACCTCGGCGAGGGCGGACGCGCCGCCTTCGCGATCGTCGAGGCGCTGCCGGCTCCGGTCGACGGGCCGGCGCCGCTGCCCGACGCCCGCGAGGTCGAGGGCTGGGTCCACTCGAGCCTGCCGCTGGAGACCGCCTCCGACGGCGGGCAGCTCGTCGTTCGCCGCCTGCGGCAGTCGGTCTCGCCCCGCGGTGAGCTCAGCGAGGAGGTCGACGAGGTGGCGCTGAGCGCCCTCTCCGCCTCCGAGCTCGAGAGCGGGGCGATGGCGGCGGGTCTCGCCGCCGTCGCTCGCGAGGAGATCCCCGCGACCGAGGACCATGTCGGCTCCACCGCCGTCGTCCTTGAGAGGAGGCCGTGATGGAGCTCCGGGTCCTCGCCCTCTACCCCGACCAGATGAACATCTACGCCGACCGCGGCAACATCGTCTTCCTGCGCCGGCGCTGTGAGTGGCGCGGGATCGGGTTCGCCTACTCCACGGCGGGCCCGGGCGAGTCCGTCGATCCCGCTGCCCACGACCTGCTCTATCTCGGCGGCGGCCAGGACCGCGACCAGCGCGCCGTCGCCGCCGACATGGTCGAGACCAAGCGCGACGCGCTCGCCGCCGCGGTCGACGACGGCGCCGTGATGCTCGCCGTCTGCGGCGGCTACCAGCTGCTCGGCCACAGCTACCAGCTCGGCGACGAGCGGTTGCCTGGGATCGGACTCGCCGACATCACGACGGTGCGCGAGCCGGGGCCGAGGCTGATCGGGAACGTTGCGATCGAGGCCGATCTGGGCGAGGGAACGCGGACGATCGCCGGCTTCGAGAACCACGGCGGGCGCACCCACCTCGGCTCCTCGGCGACGCCGCTCGGCCGCGTGATCCGCGGATTCGGCAACAACGGCGACGACGGCCTCGAGGGAGTGAAGCGCGGCAACCTGATCGGCACCTACCTCCATGGCCCGCTGCTGCCGAAGAACGCCTGGCTCGCCGACCACCTGATCGCGCTCGCGCTCGAGCGCCGCTACGGCAGCCGCCACGAGCTCGAGCCGCTCGACGACAGGCTCGAGCTCGCCGCGGCCGAGTCCGCGCGGGCGGCGGCGATGCGCAACTGAGTGCGCCCGGTCCGGTTCGGGTATTTAGACAGAAGATGCGAATCGTCCGACCCGCCGGGCTCCTGCTCGGGCTCCTACTGATCCTCGCCGTCGCCCCGCCCGCCGGTGCTGCGCCCAGCTGCGCCGAAGGGCCGGAAACGGTCGGCAGCGAAATCATCGGCACGCCGTGCGCCGACACGATCCGTCTGCCGCGCAGCATCACGACCGTCCACGGGGAGGGCGGCGACGACATCCTCTACGGCCAGCGGGGGAACGACAACCTCTTCGGCGACGAAGGAAACGACCGCCTCTACGGCGGCGTCGGCGACGATCGCCTTCGCGGCGGTCCCGGCAATGATCGCCTCTCGGGTGGGTTCGGAGCCGACTCCCTCGACGGCGAAGCCGGCGACGATTTCGATCGCGGCGACGCGACGATCGACAGGATCGGGGATTCCGGCGGCGGCACCGACACGCTCAGCTTCGCGACCGGGGCCACCCCCGGGTTCCCGAATCAGAGCGAATTCTTCGAAGACGCCGGCTTCCCCGACGGCGCCGCGGGGCGCGGCGTGTACGTCGACCTCGGCGAAGGCTTCGCCAACGACGGCCTGGCGCCGTCCGGCGGCGGGGTCGACGAAATCGAAGCCAGCTCCGGGGCATCCAACTTCGAGGTCGTGATCGGGACACCGTTCGACGACTACATCGTCGGAACATCCGACGCCGAGACCTTCTACGGCGGCGGCGGCGCCGACCTGATCGATGGCGGCGGCGGCGCCGACGTCGCCTATGGCGGCGCCGAGGGCGACGGCTGCGTCGCCACAACGACGCACGAATGCGAGTCCTCCAATGAGGAAATCCAGCCCAGGGATCCCGGCACGATCTCGGCCGGGGTGATGGCGCCGCAGTCCGGCACGGCCCCTGCCCTGTTCCTCGCCGGGACCGACGGCGATGACACTGTGGCCGCCTCCTACGCCTCGGGCCAGGTCAGCTTCACGATCAGCGGCCACCCGACGGAAACCTTCGCGGTCGCCGAACCGGACTCGGTCGTGATCGCAGGCAACGCCGGCGACGACACGATCTCCGCCACCAACTTTCCCGAAGCGACCTCGATCGTCCTGCTCGGCGGCGAGGAAGCCGACCGGCTGACGACCGGCGCCACCGAAGACGCGGACATCGACGGCGCCGGCAACGACGTCGTCAGCGCCGGCGCCGGGGACGATGCGGTCCCCAACAACGGCGGCTCCGACGACCTCGAAGCCGGCTCCGGCGAGGACCTCTTCATCGACAACTCGGTCTGCGACGGCGACGAACTCGACGGCGGCCCCGACCGCGACAACGCGAACTGGGCGCAGTTCAGCAACGCGATCTCGATCGACATGGCGGCACACAGAGCAGGTCTCGTCGGCAGCAACGGGACACCGAGCTGCCCGAGCGGGACGCTCACCTCGCTGACCGGCCTCGAGGACATCGAGGGGACGAGCGACGCCGACGTAATGGTCGGCGACGCCGGCGACAACCAGCTCCTCGGCCGCCCGGGCGCCGACACCTACCACGCGGGCGCGGGCAACGACTCGATCCTCGCCAACTCCGGAACCCCGACAGATGATCCCGACTCGACGATCGATTGCGGCGAAGGCTTCGACACCGCCCAGATCGATCGCCCCGCGAATGGCCCCGATCCCGCCCCGAGCAGTTGCGAGGTCGTCGAAGAGCGTGACCCCAACAGCTTCAGGCCCCCGGACACCCCGCCCGGCATCCCTGACACCTCGATCGACTCCGAGCCGCCGGCGCTGACGGACAGCCAGGCGGCCGAATTCAGCTTCAGCGCCAGTCCATCGGCCGGCGCGAGCTTCGAATGCGAGCTCGACGGAGGAGCGTTCGCGGCCTGTACCTCGCCGAAGAGCTACACGGCCCTCGCCGGCAATGGCGCGCCGACCGGGACGTCCCACACCTTCCAGGTGCGGGCGAAGAACGCCGGTGGGACCGATCCGACCCCGGCCTCCTACACCTGGACGGTCGACACGGTCGACCCGACGGTGGACATCACCGGCCCTCCTCCGAACCCCAGCGACGGCACGAGCGTCGCTTTCGGTTTCGCGGCCGACGAGCCCTCGACGTACGAGTGCACGCTGGAAGGGCCGAAACCGTCCGCTGCAACCCTATGCGCCTCGGGGGTCACCTACTCGGATCTGCCCGATGGCCTCTACACATTCAAAGTCGTTGCGACAGATCAGGCGGGGAACGTCGGCGCCCCTGACTCCTTCAGTTGGGAAGTCGACAACTCGATCGACGAACCGCCGCCACCGGTTCCGGACACCACGATCGGCGCAAAGCCCGCGCCGCTGACGAGGGCGATGAGTGCCGAATTCGGCTTCAGCGCGAGCCCGCCGACCGGCGCCGCGTTCGAATGCAGGCTCGACGGCGCCGCATTCACCCCCTGCACATCGCCGATGAGCTACACGGGCCTCGCCGGCGACGGCGCGCCGACCGGGACCTCCCACACCTTCCAGGTCCGGGCGAAGAACGCCGGTGGGACCGACCCGAGCCCGGCCTCGTTCACCTGGACGATCGACACGGTCAGCCCCAGCGTGAGCCTGACCGGCCGCCCCCCCGACCCAAGTCCCGCCGGCAGCGCGGCGTTCGCGTTCTCGGCCGATGAGCCCGCCGGCTTCCGGTGCAGCCTCGAAGGGCCCCAGCCTTCTGCCGCCGCGCCCTGTTCCTCGGGAATCGCCTATTCGGCCCTGCCGAGCGGCCGCTACACGTTCAAGCTTACGGCCACCGACCTCGCAGGCAATGTCAGCGATCCCGTCTCCTACAGCTGGACGGTCGCCCCGACCACCGAACCTCCGCGCCGACCGCTCGACCGCACTCCGCCGCGGACGCGGGTCGATCGCGGCCCCCGCAAGGTCCTGACCCTGACCAGGGGCCCGCGCCGGGTGGTGTTCAGGTTCGGCGCCAATGAGAGCTCGACGTTCGTCTGCCGCGTCGACCGCCACAGGCAGGCCCCCTGCTCCTCGCCGCGGGCCTACCGGGTCGGCGTCGGACGCCACGTCTTCCGCGTGACCGCCACCGACGCGGCCGGCAACACCGACCCGAGCCCGGCCGTGTTCAGGTTCCGGGTCCGGCGCCGCTAGCGGCCGCTCGACCCGAAGCCGGCGCCGCCGCGGGCGGTCTCTGTCAGCCCCTCGGCCTCGACCACCTCGGCCGCCGCAACCGGAGCGATCACCAGCTGCGCGATCCGGTCGCCGACCTCGATCCGGAAGGTCTCGGCGGGGTCGGTGTTGAGCAGCAGGACCCGCACTTCGCCGCGGTAACCGGAATCGATCAGGCCGGGGGCATTGACGAGGGCGATCCCGTGCTCCCTGGCAAGCCCCGATCGGGGCAGGACCAGGCCCGCGTGGCCATCGGGCACCTCGATCGCGATCCCGGTTCCGACGCTCCAGCGCTCCCCCGGGCCGAGGTGGGCGGCCTCGCAGGCGCAGAGGTCGAGGCCGGCGTCGCCGTCATGGGCGCGCTGCGGGAGCCGCGCCTCGTCGTTGAGTCTCTTCACCGGCAGGTCCACGGTGGTGGCAGCCTAGCCATCTAGAGGACGGCGAGATCGTCGAACCGGTGAAGCTCGGCGACGGGCACCTTGGCGTGGACGAGGACCCCGTCGTCGCGCTCGGTCCGCTCGAGGACGCCGGCCAGCTCGTGCAGCTCGTGCAGGCGAGCTCCCTCCTCGTAGGGGATCAGCAGCTCGACCTCGGCGAGGGTGTCCTCGAACGCGGTCTCGATCGCCGCGCGCAGGCGGTCGAGGCCGTCGCCGTCGAGGGCGGAGACGAGGGCCGCGTCGGGATGCTCCATCAGTGCCTCCTCGCGCTCGTCCTCGTCCAGCAGGTCGGCCTTGTTGAGGACCAGCAGGCGCGGCTTGCCGCCCGCCCCGATCTCCTCGAGCACCGCGTCGACGGCACGCATGTCGGCGACCCGGCGCTCCTCAGTCGCCGCTGCGTCGACGACATGGAGGATCAGGTCGGCGAGGACGGTCTCCTCGAGGGTCGCCTTGAACGCCTCGACCAGCTGGTGCGGCAGCTTCTCGATGAATCCGACTGTGTCGGTCAGCAGGTAGGTTCGGCCGGAGAGCTCGAAGCTGCGCGTGGTCGGGTCGAGGGTGTGGAAGAGCCGGTCTCCCACTCCGACCTCGGCCCCCGTGATCGCGTTCAGCAGCGTCGACTTGCCGGCGTTGGTGTAGCCGGCGAGGGCGACCCGCGGCAGCGACGAGCGCTCACGCCGGGCGCGCATCACGCCGCGGTTGCGCTCGAGCTGGACGAGGCGGCGCTTTAGGGCGGCG